>DITU01000090.1:30434-35512 GCA_002422905.1 Verrucomicrobia bacterium UBA6176 | reverse complement strand
TCCATTCAGGGGACAGGCTCCATTCTGAGAATCCCCTCAATCCCCCAACCGCGTCGCCCGGAAATAGCGTGTGTCTTCCCCCTCCGGATTCCCAACCTCCACCGGCACCACGAACACCCCGGTCTCGCCCGTGGGAAATTCGCCCAATTCCTCCCACTCCCCTTCGCGCAATGTCCGCCTCGTTTCCATTCCGTAGACCCGACCGGGAACGCCCTCGAATCCGTGCAGGATCCGCCACCGGTCACCCTCCTTCGTCGGCGAGCCGATCCAGAGCAGATTCAACGTCAAGGGCGGGGTCGCCGGTCCGGTCCAGGGCCAGACCCCGATGTCGTCATAGACCAACCTTCCGCCGTTCTCCCCACCCCGATCCGTCATCCGCACCTTCCCAAAGCCCAGAGGAAATCCCGGTCCGGCCCCGGATTCTCCCCCCGGATTCCACAACCGCGCCGCGAACGCACCGTTCAACTGCAATTCCATCGTCCCGCTGGCCCGCCACATGAACTCCACCTCGTTCCATGCGTCCGTCCGGATCCCCACCGACTCGCCGAACCCAATGATTTCCCCCAACAACATCACCTGCCCCGCCTCCCCCAATCCCACAAAACCGATGCCGCCCGCTGAAATCCGGAATCCGCGCCCAGCCCCATTCCCCGACACCATCCATTCCGTCCTCCAACCCGCACCCACATCTCCGACACGGAATCGGAAGCCCATCTGGAGCCCGTTCGTCGCCGCATGAAAGACCGGCATCTCCCACACGCCCTCCCGTTGCCCTTGCTCATCCCCGGTCCCGACCTGGCCCACCCGATTTCCTCCGTCGCCGGTGGGATCCGCCATCGCCCTGAGGTTACCCGACCAACCCAACCCCGCTTCACCCACTGTCCCCCGCTGGAAATCTTCCCAGAAAAATACCCCGGCACCGAACCCATCGGCAGCAAACCGCATCGGGGCCGAGACCGAAATTGGCCGGTCATCTGAAGCCGTGGCAAACCATGCGGCACCCACCGGACGCATGTGCCGCGGCAACACCGCTTCGAACACGCCTTCGCCCCGCCGCCGAACCGGCACCTCCGTCCAAACCCGATCCGGCCAATGCTCCGGAAACAACGGCAGGCTATGCCACAACGTCACGGCCAGGAACGGTCGCGGACCCGTCACCCGGAACGTCACCACGTCCGGATCCGACGCCTCCTCCCACGTCACGTTCGGAAACGGATCCCCCAGTCCCCGCATGTTCCAATCCAGCCAACGCACCGCCATCTGCCGGTCTCCACTCCAGCGCATCCCGCCAGGAACCCCCAACCAGTGATGTGAGTTCGGCGAATACACCCGGGATGCTGTCCCGGAAATCGCCGACAACGTCGTTTCCACCGCTGGCGGATAAAAAAACAGATCGTTCGCCGGCGAGCCGATGAAGAACGGCGCCGTGATTCCCCCAGCCCGTCGTCCTGCATCCAAGGTTGCCAGCCACGATTCCCGCAACTCGGCCGACACACTCCCCAATTGCAGGCTGAAGGAGGTCAACTCGTAAAACCCCGACCCGAAATAGGAGAAACCCGCCGCCACCCGATCCCCCAACAACCCGCACAACATCGTCGTCATGTATCCACCCCACGACCATCCCATCACCCCGATCCGTTCCGCATCCACATCCCGCTGATCCCGCAACAGCGCGAACGCCTGCATCGCCCCCACCACCGCCTGCTGGATCACCACCGGTTCCCCCGACGGAAAGGGTCGCCAATGTCCCGAGCCATACGGCCGATGTCGCCAGGCTCCCACCGACCGTGTCGCCAGGAGCGGATCCGCTATGCCCGGCAGATCCAGAGTCACCGCGACATATCCCAACCGCGCCCACTCCACTGCCTGATCCTCCGCCGCCCGCCCCAATCCCCCATGGCAGATCAACACCCCTGGATGCATCCCCTCCGAGGCCGGTCGAGCCACCACCGCATAGATCTCATTGGTCCAACCCGCCGCCGGCACCGACCGGAACACCAGTCTCCGCACCCGGACATCCGCCCCTGCCTCAAGGTCTGCCGCCGGATCGGCCACTTCCCGGATCACCTCCGGCGCGGGTGCATCCCGAAACCCATCGAAAACATCGGCCCAACCCGCGCCACCCACCCCCACCCAAAACCAGCACCCCAGAACCACCCATTTAATCCACCCTGGATCGCCGGTACGCATGTGTCATCGGGAGGATCTACAAGCCTGCATCGGGGTCGATGCCAAATCACACCCCGCCATCCCCCCGCTGCCTTGCCTCCAACCGCGCCCGCATCATTCGCTCCCACAGCCCGCCCTCCGCCAGAAACGCCTTCTCCAACTGGCGGATCTGCCGATCCAGCAGGTAATTCGCCTGGTGAATGAGGCAGATGAGGATGTTCGCCACCACCTCCGCCGAGCGGGTCTCGATGTACGTCCTATAAGTCTCATACGACTTATCTCCCCCTCCCCACCACCACCGCCAGCCCACATCCCAAGCCCATGCCCGCCAGCATACCGGCACTCATACCGCTCCATGCTGCCAAAAACTGCAGCGGATGCCCTGGCCCGGCCCACCCCAGCACCACGTCGCCGCCCCAATTCATCCCCACCAACATTCCCACCGACGCCAGCAACGCCGCCGGGACGCGTCCCAGCCATCCCCGCCATCGCGGCAGACTTCCCCACATCGCCGGCAATCCTGCCGCCAACATCCCCACATGCATCCACGGCACGCCTTGGCCCAGTTCGAAATAATGATGCGACTGACAACACAGACACACTCCTTCGCGCATCACCGGACCGAATCCCGCATCCACCCACCAACCCAACAACATCCCCAGATTGCCCGGGCCCAACATTGCCAGCGTCATAGTCGACACCACCGAACGTCCCGCACCGGTCAGCACCAGCGCCGCGCAGGTCGCCTGGAACATCCCCACCGCAATCCAACCTGCCACCGGCAATGCCCCCAACCACGAGCCCAACCATGCCTGTACCACGAACGTCGCCGCCCATCCCCATTTCAAAATGGCCGGCAATTCATTCTCCCGATGACACAACGCCGCATCCATCCGCACCGAACGCCACGACACCAGCACACTCGATCCCACCATCAGCAACGCCGCCGTCACCGGATGCAACACCCCCACCGCTGCCAACAGCATCGCCCCCAGATTATATACTCCCGCAAACCAGAGACTCCCCGTCACCACCCCGCGCACTCCACGCGCCAGTTCAATCGCCCGCACCACCTGCCCCACATCCGTCCCCACCCACTCCGCATCCGCTGTCGCCCGCGCCAGATCCGATCCCGTCCCCACCGCCATCGCCACGGACGCCGTCGCCAGGGCCGGGGCATCATTGATGCCATCCCCGACGAACAGCACCGTCCGACCCGCCCGCTGCAATTCCCCGATCCGATCCGCCTTCTCCGCCGGACTCAATCCCGCCGACAACCTCACCGAGCCGACTTCTCCCAATCGCTCCACCCGGTCCATCCGATCCCCGCTCAGGATCTCGACCCGGCAACCCAATCGTTCCAATCGCTTCACCACCTCGCTCCAACCGGGACGCAACGCCTCGCGCAACACGGCCACTGCTTTCAACTCCCCATCCACCGCCACCCCCACCCGCGCATCGGATTCAACCCCTGCACCCGTCATCCAGGACAATCCTGGATCATCCTCGGCATCGAGTCGGCGAGTGGCACTCGCCGCTCCCTTCGGCTCATCCACCCAGTCCAATCGACCCACCCGCAACGTCGACCGCACACCTCCGGCACCCACGATCTCCGCCTCGATTCCTTTCCCGGCGTGCACCCGGAAATCCTGCACCTCCACGGCATCCGCCGCATCGACCTCGATCCGACGGAACGCGCGGGCAAACGGATGACTGCTCCGTCGCTCCAACTGGGTCACCCAGGCCATCCACCGACGTCGCTCGCGATCGCCGTCGCGTGTCACGAAATCCACCAGGACCGGTTCCGCATCGGTCAAGGTTCCCGTCTTGTCGAAGCAGACGTGGTCCACCAACCCCAACCGTTCCAGTGCTGAAGCCGAACGGAGCCGGACCCCTTCCGCCGCCAACAGGGTCAGCGCATTCCAGAACGCCAATGGCGCCGCCAATCCCAACGCGCAGGGACAGGCCACCAGCAACACGCACAACGCATGATACAACCCCTCACCCGCACGCCCCTGCCACGCCCACCCCAACCAGGTCGCCGTCGCCACCAGCATCACCGCCGGCAAAAACCACGCCGTGATCCGATCCGTCATCCCCCGGATCCGCGTCTCTTCGAGCCCCAACCGCGCCGCATCCGTCCGCGCCAGCAATTCATCCAGCTTCCGTTTCCCGCCCGGCACCGTCGCCTCCACCAACAACTCCCCATCCTCACTCAATGATCCCGCATGCACCGCATCCCCTTCCCGTCGACACACCGGCATCGCCTCACCCGTGATCGGCGTCTCCCGCACCAGCGCCATTCCGCTCCTTATGCGTCCATCCACCGGGATCGCTCCGCCCGCCAGGACCCGGATCCGATCCCCGACCTGCACGTCCCCAACCGGCCGGATCTCGAATCGGGCTTCCCCCACTTCCACCTCGGCCTCGGAGAACATCCGTGCGAACCGTTGGCTCTCGGCCAGGGCCCGGCTTCGTGCCGAAGCCATCAACGCCTTGCCCGCCGTGTACACGGTGAGCAACACGGCCACCACCTCGTAATAGATCGCCCCGCGTCCCGTCAGGCTCGCGTGAATCGACGCCCCCAAGGCACCCACGATCCCCAGCAGGAACAACCATTCCACCGCCCAACGCCGGTCCCGTGCACAGGCGCACGCCTCCCGAATCAACGGCCAACCCAACACCCCCAACACCCCCAACGCCGATCCCGCCAGACCCGCATGCAACACATCCCGCACCCAGCCCTCCGGCTTCCCCACATTCACCGCCAACCCGATCACCATGGATTGCGACGCCAACAACGCCCCCAACCCGATCCGGAACCAAGGTCGATCCACACCCGTTGTAACATCCGACACCGCCCCGGCCGATCCCCCTTCCGCCCCCAACACCCGGCAGCCGTAACAACA
>DITU01000090.1:0-30368 GCA_002422905.1 Verrucomicrobia bacterium UBA6176 | reverse complement strand
GCGGCGACGTTCGGTCGCCGGAAGTGCGTGGAGGGGAAGGCGCGATGGGACGGAAACAATCCGTTGGAGGTCCTCCATCGGCTTCGCGGTCGGGGGCAGTGTCCATGCACCCGTTTCCGTCGCCACCTCTGCATTGATTCCGGGCGCTGCAACGGCCTAGATGGAGGTGTGTCCCGCGCTTTCCACCAATGTCTTGGCGTCCTCATCGGACTCGGCATGGCGTGGGCCGTCCGGGCATCCGATCCGAACCCGCATTGGGCCTATCAGAAACTCCGTCCCACACCGCCGCCCCAGGTCGCTGGCACCAACAACTTCCACGATCCGCTCGATCAATTCCTCGCCGCCCGGTTGAAGGCCGAAAACCTTCCGACCGCCGCCGAAGCGGACCGCGCCACGTTGTGTCGACGTTTGTACCTGGTGTTGACCGGACTCCCGCCCAGCTTGGCGGAATTGGAGTCCTTCAACCGGGACACGTCGCCGGACCCGGTGGCGACGTTGACCGATCAATTGCTGGCTTCGCCCCGATTTGGTGAACGCTGGGGACGCCACTGGCTCGATGTCGTGCGTTACGCCGACTCGGTGACCCTGCGCGGTTTCCTGTTCAAGGAAGCGTGGCGCTACCGGGATTACATCATCGAAAGCTTCAATGCTGACCGTCCCTTCGATGACCTGATACGGGAACAGGTGGCCGGAGACCTGTATGCCTGGGAAACCTTGGAAGAACGTCGACGCGGCCTGGTGGCGACCACCTTCTGGATGTTGGGCGACACCAATCTCGAAGAGCAGGACAAGCGTCAGCTCGAACTCGATCGCATCGACGAACAACTCGATGTCCTGAGCAAGGCGTTCCTCGGCCAGACCATCGCCTGCGCCCGTTGCCACGATCACAAGTTCGATCCCATCCCGGCCCGCGATTACCACGCCATGGCGGGGATCCTGTCGGGAATGAACCAGCTGAAGCATGCCAATGTGTCCGAGTGGGTCGAACTGCCGTTGCCCGGCACCCCGGAGGAAGAGGCGGCATGGGCTGCGGCGGATCAGGAAGTGAAACGGCTGGAAGCGGGTCTGCAATCCGCGCGCAAGGCCACCCAATCCATCCCCGCCACCCAGCCACCCCGGGGCATTGTGATCGACGACGACCAGGCCCGCGCGGTCGGTGAATGGACCCATTCCACCGCGATGAAACCCTTCCTTGGTTCCGGTTACCGTCACGATGGGAATGCCGGCAAGGGCACCCGGACCCTGACCTTCCAACCCACCCTCCCGCGCACCACCACCTACGAGGTGCGTCTCGCCTATACCCATGGCGACAATCGCGCCCCGTCCGTCCCCGTGACCGTGTTCAGCGCCGACGGCGACCGCGTGGTCCACGTCAATCTCCAGCTTCCACCCCCGGTTGAAGGCCGGTTCGTATCGCTCGGCCAACACCGATTCGAACGTGAGGGCGCCGGGTTCGTCCTCGTTTCGAATGAAGGAACCGTCGGACATGTGGTGGTCGATGCCGTCCAGTTCCTGCCCGTCGACGAACTCCAGAACCCATCCCCGTCGATTGCCCAGGCCACTCCCGCCCCATCGGTCCCATCCGGCCCGTCCATTCCCGAGCTGGAATCCGCACTCGCCCAGGCCCGGGTGAAGTCGCGACGTCCCCGGGTGATGGCTCCTGCCGAAGTCGGTGCCACCAACCTGCCCGTGTTGCGTCGCGGCAATTGGCGACAACCGGGCGAAGCCGTTCCGCGCGGCGTCTGGAATGCCGCCTTCACCACTCCCTCAGCCGACCTCGACAACGGTGAAAGCGGACGACGCAGCCTCGCCGAATGGCTCGTCCATCCCGACAACCCGTTGACCGCCCGGGTCTGGGTCAACCGCACCTGGCACTGGGTCTTCGGATCCGGCCTGGTTCAATCCGTCGACAACTTCGGCACCACCGGCGATCTGCCGACCCACCCCGAACTCCTCGATACCCTCGCCTCGGATTTCATCGCCGACGGTTGGTCCACCAAACGCCTGGTCCGACGCCTCGTCACTTCCCGCGCCTTCCGACTCGCCAGCGATCCTGCCGATCCCGCCGTGGCCCGGTTGATTGTTGCCGATCCGGAGAACCGTTGGCTCGGCCGCTGGCGGGTGCGCCGACTCGAAGCGGAAGTGCTGCGCGACGCCTTGCTGTCGGTCTCCGGCCAACTCGATTTCACCGGACCCCTGGGGGCTTCGTTCCCGGAAAGGTTGGCGGCGGATTACGGACATTCTCCCACGCAATCCTGGCGCAGCGTCTATCTGCCGGTCTTCCGCAATGCCCTGACTGAGGCGCTCACCGTGTTCGATCTCGCCGATCCCGGCCGCGTCACCGGTGCCCGGGAACGTTCCACCATCGCTCCCCAGGCCCTCTACCTGCTCAACCATCCGTTCGTCATCGAACAAGCCGCCGCCACCGCCCGGATCCTCGCCACCTCCCCGGATCCGGCAGATCAACTCTGGCGACTCGCCCTCGGTCGTCCGCCCACTCCCGGGGAACGGCACCTCGCCAAAACCCATCTCGCCGACGTTCCCGATCCCAATACCGCACTCGCCGAACTGGCCCATGCCGTGATGGGATCGGTCGAGTTCCGAAACCTCCGCTGATTCCGATGGATCCGTTTTCAAACCTCTCACGCCGGGCCGCCCTCCAGCGGTTGGCCTGTGGCTTTGGCGGACTCGCCCTCGCCGGAATCACCGGGCTCGCCGGCCGTCCCCTGGCCTCGCGACCCCCGCTCATCCGACCGCGGGTGCGCCGGGTGATCTTCCTCTTCATGCAGGGCGGCCCGAGTCAGGTCGACACCTACGATTACAAACCCCTGCTCGACCGGCATGAAGGGCAGCAGATGCCCTTCGATGACGCCCGGGTTTTCGCCAACACGGGTGCGCTGGCCTCGGGTCAACGCGTGATGCGTTCGCCCTGGAAGTTCGCGCGTCATGGCCAGTCCGGGCACTGGGTCAGTGAACTTTTCCCGCACACCGCCCAATGGGTGGACCAACTCTGCTTCCTGCACGGCATGCAGACCGAAGGCGTCGCACACGGTCCCGCCACCCTCTTCCTCCATTGCGGCTCCACCACCTTCATCCGACCCAGCGTCGGCGCCTGGGTCAGCTACGGGCTCGGCACCGAAAACGCCAATCTGCCCGCCTTCGTCACCCTCTCCCCCAGCCTCGGCAATGGCGGCGCCCGCAACTGGGGTTCCGCCTTCCTTCCCCCCATTCATCAGGGAACCCCCTTCGGCGTCGCCGGTCGACCCGCCCGCGAAATGGCCCTCCGTTCCCTCCCCGCTCCCGGCTCCGATCCCGTCGCACGCCGACGCCAGTTCGATCTCCTCCAGCAGATCAATCACGAGCAGGCCCGACTCTCCCCGGACCAGGCCGCCACCGAAGCGGTCATCCATTCCTACGAACTCGCCTGGCGCATGCAGTCCACCGCGCCCGCCCTGCTCGATATCGCCGGTGAATCCGACGCCACCCGCGCCCTGTACGGAATCGGGGAGGACGCCACCGACGAATTCGGCCGCCAATGTCTTGTGGCCCGCCGCCTGTGCGAGGCCGGCGTCCGCTTCATCCAGGTCACCTACGGCGACAACACCGCCAACCCACGCTGGGATCAACACAGCGACCTTCCACGCCACGCCCAACACGCCCGCGCCACCGACAAACCCGTCGCCGGTCTCCTCGCCGATCTCCATCGACGCGGGCTCCTCGAAGACACCCTCGTATGGTGGGGCGCTGAATTCGGTCGCACGCCTTACGCGGAAAAGAATGGAACCGGTCGCGATCACAATCCCGGCGGCTTCACCTCCTGGCTGGCCGGGGGTGGCGTGAAACCCGGGTTCTCGTGGGGCGCCACCGACGACTTCGGGCACCTCGCCGTGGATGGCAAGGTCCACATGCACGATCTGCACGCCACCCTCCTCCACCTGCTCGGTCTCGATCACGAACAGCTCACCTTCCGCCACGACGGACGTGATCATCGCCTCACCGATGTCCGCGGTGAGGTCATCCGGTCCATCCTCGCCTGACGGTGCCCGGCCCTCATCCAAACCGCTCGCGCGCCCTGGTCGCGGTGCCGTATGCCGCGGCGTTGATCCTCAGCGCCGCCCTGTTGTTCTCCGTGCAACCCATGGTGGCCCGCATGGGCCTGCCCGTCCTCGGCGGCACCCCTTCGGTCTGGAACACCTGCATGGTGTTCTTTCAGGCCGCCGTGCTCGCCGGATACACCCTCGCGCATCTCCTCGCCACCCGATGCCGTCACCGCACCCAGGTGCTCGCGTTCACCACCCTGGTCGTCATCGGATTCCTGACCCTGCCCATTCAACTAGTCCCCGCCAACATCCAGCCGTCGGGATCACCCGCCAGCTGGCTGTTGATCCGCCTGTTGATCGAAGCCGGATTGCCCGCCCTGGTCCTCGCCACCGCCAGCCCACTCCTCCAACGCTGGTTCAATCGGGTCGATGGACACGATCCCTACTTCCTCTACGCCGCCAGCAATGTTGGCAGCCTCGGCGCCTTGATCGCCTACCCCGCCTGGATCGAACCCGCCCTGGCCCTCGACGCCCAGACCCATGCCTGGCGCGGCGCCTATGCCGTCTGGGGATTCCTCATCCTCATCCTCCAGTTCTTCCAACCCCGCACCCCATCTCCCTCGCCGCTCGCCTCCCCCGCATCCCCGACCCCAGTCCTGCCCGCCGAACCCCCACCGTCCACCGGTCGTTGGCTCGCGTGGATCGGACTGGGCGCAATCCCCGCCAGCCTTCTCCAGGGCTGCACCCTGTTCCTTACCACCGATCTCGCCAGCATTCCCCTGCTGTGGGTGATCCCACTGGGGATCTACCTGATGACCTTCATCCTCGCCTTCGATGTCCGGACCCGGACCCCCGTGCGTCTCGCACGCCTTGCCCTGCCTTACCTCGCCGTAGGACTGCTCTTCGCCATCCTGACCCGCGCCACCCAACCCGTCCTTCTCCTCATCGGGCTCCACCTCGGATTCCTCTTCACCGCCGGTCTTGCCTGTCACGGTCGACTGGTCGAACTCCGACCTGCCGCCGCCCATCTCACCCGATTCTATCTCGCGCTCTCCCTCGGCGGTGTGCTCGGAGGCGCCTTCAACGCCCTGCTCGCACCGCACCTCTTCAATTCCATCGCCGAATATCCCATCGCCATCGCCATCGCCTGTGTCGCACTCACCCGCCGGCAGACCACCCCGGACTCGAACAGATGGAGCGGTTGGCGACGTGACCTGGTGGTGGCAACGATCATTGGCGCGGGAACCCTCGGCGTCGGCGTGGTGCTGGACCGGCTGTTGCCCGATCAGGATCGGCTTCGCGACAACCTGTTGTTCGGACTCGCCGCCATCGCTTGTTGGACCGGTCTGGATCAACCCCGGCGCCTCACCCTTTCCCTCCTCGCGGCGTTCACCGTCGGAATCGGTCTCCAATCCCGCTGGGCCGATGACCAGTTCGCCGAACGCAATTTCTTCGGAATCACGCGCGTCACCCGTGATCCCGCCGGCCTCTTCCATCAACTCGTCCACGGAAACACCTTCCACGGCCGACAACACCGCGACCCCGATCTCCGAAGCGAACCCCTCACCTATTACCATCGGCTGGGACCGGTTGGCGCCCTGTTCGACACCTTCCGGATTCGTTCACGCGATGGCCAAGGCGCCCATCTGGGCATGATCGGGCTCGGTGTGGGATCCCTGGCGGCCTATGGACGCCCGGGCGACACCATCACCTTCTACGAGATCGATCCCGCCGTCATCCGCGTGGCCCGCGATCCGCGTTGGTTCACCTTCCTCCACGATTGTCCTGCCGGCATGCCGCGGATCATTGAGGGCGACGCCCGACTCCGCCTCGCTGAAGAACCGGACGGAACCTTCGATCTCCTCGTGCTCGACGCCTTCAGTTCAGACGCCATCCCCATGCATCTGCTGACGCGTGAAGCCCTGGCGTTGTATCGGGCCCGGCTCAAGCCGGACGGCTGGCTGGTGGTCCACCTGTCGAACCGTTACCTCGGGCTGGGGCCCATCGTCGGTGCCCTGGCGCGGGACGCCGGCATGGCCTGTCGCGGACTCGAAGACGACGACGCCTCTGCGCCCGGTCAGGAGGCATCACACTGGATGGTCCTGGCGCGGGATGAGGCAGCACTCGGCGCACTCGCAAGAAAGGCGCCGTGGAATGTCCCGGAAATCCCCGCGAACACCCCTGTGTGGACCGATCAACGCTCCGCCATCTGGCCTGTCTTCCAGTGGCGTTGAACCAAGTCGGGGCGGCGAGATTCACTCGCCGTCCTCAATTCGCGGGGCGGCGAGGGCCCCTCGCAGTTCCTGCCCCATCGGCGACCAAACGTCGCCGCTCCATCCCCTAGGGCGCGCTTACCTTCATTCTCCATCTCTTTCCATTCGCCCCCCCGGAATTTTCACCACAGAGTTCACAGAGGACACAGAGCCTGACCCAGGAAAATCCGACGACCCGAAGAAGCATCCACTCCTCATCCCGGCGCAACGCGTTGGGTTGAAACCCGAAAGCGTCTCCACGCCCTGAAAGGGCAAACCCCTCCCACACTCCGCCGCCCCCTCTGTGTCCTCTGTGCTCTCTGTGGTGAAACAATGCCCCATTCGATTCAGGCAACCCGGCGACCCAGCGTCGCCGCTCCGTTCCACTCAACCCTTCAATCCCGACCGTCGCTTGCGCCACACGGCGAACGCGGCCAGTGCGGCCCCGGCCAACGCGGCCGTGGTGGACGGCTCCGGAATCACGGCCAACGGTTCGATCACCAGTTCCCACGATTGGATCTGCGCCAACCCCCCACTGGAGAGGTCCGCGACGAACAAGGTCCATTCACCATTGGGATTGACCCCGTGAAAGCTCTCGAGCCCCGCCGTTCGCGCACTGGAATCGAGCACCACCGACGGATCCACATTGCGCCCATCCGCCTGCCAACGCCCGGTCAGCGGCGACAGCACATCGTCATTCCCCAATTCCAGGACTGACCGGTAGTTGTGGACGTCTCCCAACGTGTCGGCCAAGGCGAAGGTGACGTTGAATCCGTTGTCCCAGGCACCAAACGGATCCTCGGTCGTCCGACCCGAACGGTTGAGCAGCACGGCGAAGCCGCTGTCGTGTTGAAGTGACAGGTAGAGGTCGCCGTTATAGGCGCCGCTCCCCACCCCGGACAGGTTCACGCGGACTTCGAGCGTGTCGATGGACAGCGTCGTAGTCTCCACGGTGCGGATGTCAGCCAAGCCGGCACCACTGGCATCGGGAATGAACCCGTTGTTGACGTTGAACAGGAACGACTGGGCCAGTGCAGGCGCTCCGGCCAGGGCCAGGGCCAGGGTCAGGGTCTTCATGACAGTTGAGGTCGATTGCATGGTTCAGGGCGTTCAGGGCGTTCCGGGTTCAACACTGCGGTAATAGCGNNCCCAACGAAGTCCAATCCGGCGTGGTCAGGCCCGTCGCCGCCTCGATCCGATACGTCCGACCCGGGATGCCCGCGAACCGGATGGTCATGCGACCGCCCGTCTCCGGCACCAGGGTGAGTACGTTTCGGCTTGGGGTCGGATCCCCTCCGGTCACCCGGATCTGGACAACACCAATCCCGGTGCCGCCCTGTCCATCCGACACCTGATAGGTGAAGGAATCGTCGGAGTTGTTCCCGGGTGGCGGGATGTAAAGGATCCATGGACCCGAACGCCGGACCGTCCCGCCATTGGCGCTCAGCGATGCCACACTGGAAAAGACCAGGGGATCGAAGTCCGGATCCGTGTCGTTCGCCAAGAGATCCAGGATGGCCACCTTCACGTCCGTGCCGGGATTGCGGAACACCACATCCGGACCCGCCACCGGCGAACCATTCTGTGAAGTCACGGTCACGAGGAACGTGCGGTTGGCCGATGCCGACCCGTCATTGACGGTGACGGTCAACACCGCGTTGCCCGCCTGGCCGGCGACCGGTACCAGCGACAGCGTCCGGTTCGCGCCGTCGCCGACGATCTGCACGGATGCCGACGGGATCAGCCCGGGGTTGGACGAGCCAATGTTGAAGGTGAGTTCGCCCAGGGCGGTGTCGGGATCGGCAACCGTGAAGGCGATGCCTGCAATTCCAACACCGGCCGTCGTGGTCTGGTCGGGAATCACCGACAAGGTCGGTGCTCCGGACTCAAAGGCGACCGTCGTGGTGGCATCGGCTTCCGCAGGCGGTGCTTCCAGATTGCCGGCATTGTCACGGGCCCGGCTATAGAAGGCATAGCTCTGACCCACCTGCCCGGCATAGATCGCTCCGGTCTGGGTCGTCCCCGTGATCCAGGCGACGAATGGTCCCCCGTTCTCGGAAACCAGGATGTCATAGCCAGCGATGCCCGATCCGGCATCTGAACCACTCCAGGTCACCCCAATGCTCGCCGAGCTCTGGGCCGGCAACGGCAACACCGAGCTCACCGGGGCTACGTCATCGGATGGCGGCGGCGCCACATAGACCAGCGTGTATTCGCCGGTGCTGTTGTAGTCGAGGATGTGGAGCATCGTCTCGTAGATCGGGCGCGCGCCCAGGCCCGGGAAGGTCCGGTCCGTCACCCAGAACTGGCGATCCAACCCCAGCTCGACACCGTCGGAACGGATCACCCGATGCAACCGGAGACTGCCGGCGGATGGCTCGGGAATGCGGAGGTAAGCCCATCCGGCGGGCATCTCCGCTACCACGTCCACCTCGGTGACGGGGCCACCCGGCACACCGTCCACCATCGCCAATTCAACCGTCGCCACCGAGTTGGTGGTGCCGTCACTCAGATAGAGCGTGTCCGGCATGTTGCGCGGATCACCTATATCGTTCACCAGGAAGTCCGGCTTCCCGTCATCGAACGGCGCCCCGACCTCCACCAGACGGATCATCTCATGGATGGTGACGTCTTCGATCAGCGAGAGGCGTGGGTCGCCGAGTTCATCCTGATGGGCGAAGGACGCCGTGTACTCCCGGAAATTGCCCTGGAGCGACGACGTGAACAGCCACCGGCCAATCACCAGCTCGCCCGGACCCACATTCCCAAAGTTGGCCGTCAGCGACGGTGTCAGGTTCTGTCCCGCCACCTCGGTCGCAATCAACTGGAAGTCGATCAACAACCCGCGCTCGTTCTCCACGATCTGCGGCTGGCCGCTGATGATGCGGAAGTTGCGCGCCGTTCCAAACCCGTCGTTGCGCACCAACACCGCCAGCGAATACGGGATCGAAGGCTCGATCGGATCCGTGAACGGATCATCCGAGAACACATCGCGCTGGTGGAAGTACTGCACCACCAGGCTTGGGTTCGGCAACACCTCGATCCGGCTCGGCGCCAGCGGCACCGTGATCATCACCCCATCCTGCCGGTAGGTCAGTGTGCCGCTCACGTAGTGGACCACCGGACCCGTCGGCGCAGCGTCGCTGGTCGGCACCAGGATCCAGGTCGCGCGTCCCGTGGAACTGGCCCCGATCGTCCCGGTTCCGTCCACTGCACCGATTCCGGACAACTCCGGCGCACGGATCCCGAAGTCCACCGTGGACTCCGCTCCGTCCTCACTTTCGATGCGCAATTCGACGCCAACGAACTCGAGCGGGCCGGCGGTGTTGTTCTCCACTTCGAGCGTCGCCTTGAAGGCGTCCCGGGTGATCACCGCTTCCTGTTCCAACCGCAGCTTCACCCGGGCACACACCCCGCCGCCGTTCAGCAACAGGTTGTTCAACCGGTCCCGCGCATCCTTCACCGCGGTGTATTCGTCGTTGAACCCTTCCGCCAGATTCTCCTCACGCGCCGCAGCCGCATCCGCCAGCAACCCGCCCAGAATGTCGTCCGCGATGAAGTCCTCATCCCAACCCGCCGGCAGATCGGTCCAGTTGGTGATCTCCTGGCGACGGTACTCGACGGTGCGATTCCATCGCGCCAGGAACTTCTCGATGCTCGGAGCCGGCACAGGAGGTGTCAGGCTGCGCAACTCGTCCAGCTCAGCCGGGGTCAACAGGTGTTCGTCGGTCGAACCCGCTGAGGAACGTTCCGCGAACGCCGCCCAGAAGGCGATGTTGGATGGATCCGCCGCGTTCGCCATCACCCAGGCTTCGTCATCCAGCATGTAAACCATCGGCGCCATCATCCGACCCAGGCGATCCGCCCGGAGTCGCAGCTCGGCCAACTCGGGAACGTTGTCGGGAAGCGGCGGCAACGGATTCAGGCGCAGGTAAGCCTGGTCATGATCCGGGCCGGTCGCCGTGCCCGCGCCCCGACGCGCCACCGACCCGCCCGAACCCGATCCACCGCCGCACTTGTCGACGGTGTCGCGGGAGAACGGAGTGTCGGTGATCTGACAGGCGCACCTCAACAGGGTCGCACTGTTGTCGTTCACACAGGCGCAGAGCAGCCCGCGGATGCACGAGAACTCGGACAGGCCGGGAATCTCGATCGGGGAACAACTGGGGATGGTGTTCAGGCAGTCCAACGAAAGTCCGCCGGAGATGACGCCCTTGTCCGAAATCTTTCCGCCGCACTTGGACAGTGCGTAAACGCAGTTGAGCAGCTTCACCAAAGGGAACTTGTTGGCCAACTGATCCACGATGCACTCCGCAATCCCGATGCCGAGGTTGAGCTTGCAGGGATCGCACGCCTGAGGCGTCGACTCCGGTGTGATGGGCACGCCGTAGTACGGAACGGTGCACAGGAAACAGGTGCCGCCGCCGCCCGGGCCAGGGCCACCACCCGGTTCACCCCGGAAATCCAGGCGCGGCACTGTTCCGCCCCGGTCCCCACCGCAGCCGGCACCCGCGTTGAACATCACATAGGGCACCGTGTACTTGTTGGTCTGTTCACCGCACACCAACTCATAAGTCGTCAGACCCGCCGTCACACAGGGTCCTCCACCCGCCGCCACCGCCGCCGCCCGGCGCACCGCCGCTCCACCGCCTACGGCTGAAGCCCGACGGATGGTCATGGGCACGGTGAGCGATGTCTTCGCCGGCAGATCGCCGAACTCCGAGATCAAGGGCTCGAAGATCCAGTCGGGATGGGACGGGACCTCCAGCCGGCTGTTCTTCGCCGCGATCAATCCATGGTTGGTGATCCGGAAGTTCACCTGACCTTCCGGCCCGACAATCTCCGCGAGATCCACGGACGCCGGTTCGATGATGATCACCGGGAGCGGAACCGCGGTCTCGAACACGGTCTCGATGACAATCTTGGTGCGGTCCTCGATCTCGGTGGGCTCGACCTTCCAACTGTATCGGACCGCCTGGCGCGTGATGAAGACCACCACGTTGGTCGTGCCGCCCGCCGGCACCAGATGGATCTGGGAGTACGCCCCGTGCTGATCCGCGGTGACTTCCAACCGGTAGTAGTTCTCAGCCAGATTCGGGATGTCCACCAGGCCGGTCGGGCCGGACGTCGTCTCCAGCACCGGCAATCCGGTGAATCCATCCAGCAACCGGATGTTCGCGTTCGCCACCCTCGGCGATCCCTCTGCATAGAATGTGTACTCGTCCGTCACCTCCACGCTCAATCCCCCGATCGAATCCGACAGGCAACGGAACGTGAACGGAACAATCACCTGGGAGTTCTCCGACGCGATCACGATGGTTCCCGGGTACGGTCCTAGGGGCAGATCCGCCGGTGGCGTGAGCAACAGCGATACCGCCGTGGTTTCGCCCGGGGCCAGTGAAGGCAGTTCCGCTCCCGATGCACTGCTCAGCCACGGGAACGGCGGCAACAGCACCCTCAAGGGACCCGTGGCCAACCCGCCCTGGTTCGACACCTCGAACGCCACACTCACCTGCGTCCCGCGTCGCATCCCGGTCACGATCTCACCCGGAGTCGCCACCAGGCGCGGCCGAAGCACATCCACCCGGATGGGCACATCCACCACCGCGGAAGGCCCTTCCGCCGAAATCACCCGCAATCGGGCCGTGCCGCCCTGCGTGGTTCCCAACGGCGCAGTCGCCGCATAGCCGAGCGTCAACGTTCCGTTCCCCGCCAACACCGCGCCCGACAGGTTCGCCGTCACATTCACTCCCGCCGGCCCGGACACAACCTCCACCGCCAACCCGGTCAACCCGACCTCGCTCAGGTTCTCCACCGTGGTCGAGCCACTGGCGGATCCCCCCTCGATCAGACTCAGTCCGCCCGCCCCCTGCACCCGCAATCCCAGCAGCACAAACTCGTCCTGCGTTCCCGGATTGGAGACCCCGGGGTGCGCCGCCGCGATCTCGTATCGGCCGGCCTCACCTGGCAGCGGGGTGAAGTTCGCGCGGAATTCACCCGCCGAATCCGTCAATGCTGAGATCACACGACGCGTACCCCGCGTGACAATGTGGATGTTCACCAGCACCGAAGGCACCGGCACCCCGTTGTTCAGCAGCGCACGACCCTGCATCGGGATCACCGTGCCGGCCGGTTCCACATCCAACGCGGTCGCCACCGTCGCCGAATAGGCCGGCAACACTTCCACCGGTCCCGACACCGTCGTGTTGTTGTTCTCATCGATCTCCGTCACCACCAGGTTCGGATCCGCCTGCGCAATCAACCGGTATGTGCCGACCGTCCGCGGCAGTCGGAAAGTCGGTGTCACCTCAAAGAATCCGCCCGCCGGGAAATCGCCGGGGAACGTGAACTGACCCGCCAGGACGTCATCCGCCCCCAGCACCGCGTCCGTCGACACAAACAAACGCACGCTGAACGCCGTCGCCGCGCGCAAACCGCGATTCTCAATCCGGTACGTTGCCGTCACCCAACTCTCCGTCTCCGCCGTCGCAGGTCCCGTCACCGACGCCACCACCAGATCCGGCAGGTTGATATCCGTCACCACCAACTGCGCCGCACCCGCAGTGAACCCGGCCGCACCTGCCGTTACCGTCACCCGCTTCGATCCATCCGGCTCCCCATCATCCAAAGTTCCCACTGGAAACTCCGCGGTCGCACTGCCGGCCGGAATCAGCACCGTCGCAGGCAACACCAGTTCGCCCTCGATATCCACGCCCAGTGCCACTTCCAGCGGCCCCGAGGTGTCCGTGTTCCGGCGCACTGTTCCCACCGTTGCCGCCGGCACACCCTCCGCAAGCGTCACCGCACTGAAACTCAACCCCAACGTCGGACCGTCATCATCCGTCACCACCAACCCCGCTTCCACCGCCACACCCGTCGGCACTCCACCCACCAGGATCACCGCCGTCACCGTCACCGGTTGGCTCCCATCCACCAGCGCGTCATCCACCGCTCCCACTCCAAATCCCACCGACGCCTGGCCCGCCGGAATCGTCACCGTCGCAGGCACGGTCGCCGCCGTCGTATCTGATGAAGTCAGACGCACCGTCAACGCCCTATCGCTCGAGAACGAGCGCGTCACCGTTCCCAAGGTCGCATTCGGGCCCGCCCCCTCGCTCACCGACGCCGAGTTCAACACCAACGCCAACTCCGGCAGGTCATCGTCGATCACCGTCAAAGCCTCGCTGTCACCCGTATATCCCGTCGACTCCACTGATACCGAGGAAAGCAGGTCAGGCTCGATCACCGTGTCCGCCGCGGCAATCACCGTGAACATCACCGAACTGGCCCCGGCCGGAATCGTGACCGTGGTGGGAACAATGATCTGGCCCGGATGCGCTGTGGTGACATTGACAGTCAACGGAGACGCCGCCGCCGTTCCCCGCGAAACCGTCGCCGCAACGGTCAACCCCTCCCGGACCTCCGACGCCGCCAATGACAGCGACAGCACCGGGATGTCCACATTGCGCACCGTCACCTGGGACGAAGCCGAGGTGAAGGCCGCCGCCGAAGCCGTCACCGTCACCGCCACATCGGGATCCACTTCGCCGTCGGTCAGCGGAGTTCCCTCGAAGGTGGTGGTGGCTGATCCGGCCGGGATCTCGACCGTCGCAGGAACCGACAACTCGCTGCCATCGGACGTGGTCAACAGCACCGACAACGGCGCCGTCCGATCCCCGTTGCGGGTGACCGTGAAATGCATCGGTGCTCCGCCTTCAGTTACCTGGCCAAGGACCGGGACCAACCGCAGTTGTTGCGGCACGGTGAAGGCGGTCGCACTGATTCCCGAATTGTTGGCCTCGTTCTCCTCAATCAGTTGCCCGGCGGAATCCACCTGGATCACCGCATGGAAATTACCTACCACTCCGTCGTGGGGAATCAGCACCGTGACAGAGCGCCCGACCGTTCCTCCGGCCGGCAACGGCGTGTTCACCGGCAGCGTCACCACCACCGTGTCAGCCCCGATCACCGCATCCGTCGACAGGGCCACCGTCTCCGACCACGCCCCGGTGGCCACGACCGCGCCCGTGTTGCGCGTGGTCCAACCCACCGTGAACGGTACCCCGGGAATCACCTCCGCCGGGATCACAATGTCTTCGACCGTCAGATCGGGCCGCGGCGGCAACACCAACGCCAGCAGGTTGCCCTCCGTCACATTGTTCCCCTCATCCACCTCGCCCAAGAGACCCGTCGAATCCGTCGTCACCACCACCCGGAAATCGCCCGGAGCCAGTCCCAGCGCCGGCAATGTCACGGTTGCATTCAAGACCACCGAAGCGCCCGGGGGCAAGGGTGCCGCCGCACCCGCAGGTCGCAGACCCAGGTTCGCGGAATAGACTCCGCCGCCGGTCTGCAAGGTCACCATATCCACCCAGTTCATCGCCGGCGCATTCCCCGCATTCCGCACTTCCCAGGTCACATTGATCGACGACCCAAACGTCGCCAGGTCCGGTGTCGTCACCGAGTCGATCACCAGATCCGACAACAGGATGTCCGTCGGATCCGCGGAGATGCCGGTATTATTGGCCGTGGTTCCCGTCTCCAATACGGCGTCCCCGGAATCCACCGTCACCACCATCCAGCGGTTGCCCGATGCCCCGGCCGGCAAAGTCACCCGACGCGTCACCTGCACCGACGCCCCCGGCGCCAGAGGACCCTCCACCGCGAAATTCGCCAACAGGGTGTCCGACCCGATCCCGTTGTCGGTCGACAGGTCCACCCGTTCATTCCACGGACCCACCGCCGGCACGGTCCCGAGATTGGTCACGGTATAAGTCACATCGATCTCCGTTCCCACCCCGGCTGTCGCCGGAGCCGACACCGCCGACACCACCAGGTCCGGCAAGGCGACCGGAGTGAGATAGGCAAAATTGTCGATGGCCGCCGTCTCCGCACCCGCACCCAATGCGATCCGCACCGACGCAATGCCGGGGGTGCTGATGCTGATGAGTTCCTGGCTTCCAGCACCGGCCTGCGCGGTCTGGTTGAAGATCTCGGTGCCGGCCGCGTTGAAGGCCCGCACCAACGAACCCGGAGCCGCTGCATCAATCAGGAAGAATGCCACGAAGGGAGTTGTCGCCGGGGTCAACGTGCCCGGTTGCACAAACCGGATCTCAATTTCCGATCCGGCCGTCGGATCCCCCAACACCCGCGGCGCAGATACCGGCACGAAGGTCCCGGGATTCGCCGAGGTGGTGATTGGACTGCCCGACAGCGTTTCAAAAATCACCCCTTCTCCTGCGTATTGGCCCGTCAACACACTGTCGGCCGGCACTTCCTCAAATGTGATCAGCCGATCACCCTGGTCCGGTGTCACGTACAGGCTCGACTGCGGGACAATCACACCGCCCGGCATCAACTGGTGGCGCCAGGAAAACTCCAGTCCGCTTTGCCCCGCTGAATTGGCCGCAAACAGGAGCTCCACCGGATACAGCCCCTCACTCTCGAAACTCAGGTTCATCCAACTGTAGGTGAACCCACGGTCACTCGCCGACCCCAGGAACTGGTCACCAACCACCAACCAGAATCCATCATCACTGCCCACCCCCAACTGGATGTCGATCTCAGGCGTGCCCGGAGCAAGGTCCAGATCCTGGGACACCCTCAGATGGAACCGATGACGCAGGATGAAGTTGCTGGCCGCCAATCCCAACACCTGTTCGGGCGGTGTGGTCGTTCCCTGAAAGAATCCATTGAAGCTGCTCCCCACATTGATCACCGAGCCCGGGCTCGGAAAATCAATCACCGGACTCAGCGTGGTCCCGCTTGGAGTCCGTCCACTCAGGAAGGTCGGTGTCGGCGTCGCCCCGCCCCCAATTCCATTGAACAACTCGATCGACACCCCGTTCCCCGGCACCGGCGGCAACGTCGTCCGCGTCGCCACTGCCAATGGTATCAATGTCCCATAGTTCTGCTGCACTGTCAGGGTCGCGCCACCGCTGGGCGTGGTCCCCCCCGCATCGGTCACCAGGCATCGGTAAACCCCGGCATTTGCCACCTGCACCGCCGACAACACCAACGTCGCGTTCGTCTCCCCCTCCAGATCCTGGCTTCCCACCTGCCATTGATAACTCACCGGCGCCGTCGCCAATGCCGTCACTGAGAAGTTTGCCGTCGAGCCCCGGAGCACCGTCTGGCTCACCGGGTTCACCGTGATCTGCGGCGGTGTCCGCATTTCAAACGTCCCTTCCCAACGATCTTCCATCGCATCACCCGGAGTTCCGTCCCCGTCCTCATCCATCAGGTTCCCCGCCAGATCCGTCACTCCAGGACCCACCCGGAACGTGTAGATTCCGTTCATCCGCTGGGACGCAAAGTTCACCTGCACCTGGGTCCCATTCAGGATCGTGATGGAACTGATCGACACCCCAGCTCCGTCCGGTCGCTCCAACCCGAAATCCTCCGTTCCAAACGAGCTCCCCGTCATCGCCTCGCTGAACGTCACCGTTATCTGACTCAGCGGTACCGTCAGTATTCCACTCGCCGATATCATCTCCACCGTCGGCGCCTCCCCATCCAGCAACACCGCCGTCCGGAAGGTCCCGTCCGCCGCGCTGGGCAGCATCACCCGCACATTGTCGATGCCCCAGCTCTCATCTCCCAACGCCTGCAGGCCCCGCCCACGGAACGTCAGGGACAGCGATCCCTCCGTGTGCGCCGTCGTGAAACCCATCCCTCTATAGATCGCGTCGCCGCTCCCACCCCCCGCAAAGTTCACCCCATAGACCTCCGGCTCGGTCAGGGTATAACTCTGGTTCTCCCGACTCGACGCATGAAAGGTATACTCCCACACCGGCGCTCCCGGGCCATCCACTTCCACTCCCAGATAGTCCGGCCCCGACGCCGGCCCATTCCCGTCCCAAGTGTCAATGATCATCCCGTCCCACAAGACACGGATCGACTCATGGGGAGGCAATGTCGGCAGGGTCAAGGTCACCCGGTCGTTTCCATACCGTCCCAGGAACCGCGTGCTCGTCGCCGAAGTCGTCGTCGTCAGCGGATCCCAGTAGCCGTCCACATCCGCCTCAAAATCCGTCCCGTAAAATGGCGTATAGGCTCCCGCCAACATCGGCTGGCCTTCCGACCCCAGGATGTCAGGTCCCACTTCCACCTGATACACCCCCGCCAATGTCTGCTCCGGGAACGACAGCCGATACCGATCCTCCCCCAACGTCATCAATGTGAATCCAGCCGGATCCACCGGGCCGTCCGGTCCCACTACCCGGAAATCCGCCACGCTCAGGGTTGATGGATCCACCGGTGCGCTGAAACGGACCTCGAACTCGCTCAATTGCTGCGCCGTCCGGTTCGGGGTGATCGAGGCCACAAAAAACTCGGCCGCCGTCACCGTCAGGGTCACCACCGCCGAGGTCCTCGGCCCATACGGATTGGCCACCACACAGTAATACTCACCCGACCGCCCCACCGCCGCCGGACTCAGACGCAGGGTGGCTGTCAATGCCCCCTGCACATCCGCCCCCGTCACCGGGGCACCCTCAAAAAACCATTGATAGGTCAACGGCAGGAATGGACTGCTTGCCCCCACCACAAACTCCGCCGTTCCACCGGATGGCACGGATAGATCATCCGGTTGATCTGCGATCTCCGGTGCCGCTCCCCAGAACTTGAACGAATAATCCCCCACGCTCGTGGAAGTGTTGCCACCGGTCACCGTGACGGTATAAGTGCCCGGTTGGCCCGCGTAGTACGTTCGATCTCCGCCGTTCAGGACGTCCGTCATCACCACATATCCGTCCGGATGCCACAACTGGAGGCTCATGCCCACCAGCGGAAAGCCCGATTGCCCCGCATTGTCATCGAGGTACAGCCACTGCGGAGATGACACCACCATCTCATACGTGTCCCGGCTGCCCGGCCTCTCAATCACCCCGGCTCCCGCGCCCGGAAAGCCGGGAATCACCGTCTGTCCCAAAGCGAGTGCGAACGGTCCCTGGTCGTTCACATCCAGGATCGCAAAGGAATACGCTCCGTTGATCGCCGTCGGCGTCACATTCGACCACACCTCGATCCGATACTCACCCGTCACCGGCAACACCCAGCGCCCCGGATCCAGGTTGTCCAGCCGATCCGCAAAGAGTGTCCCTCCATCCGGACGGTACACATACCACCACGCTCCGTTGGATACCGATCCCAGGTCGTCAAAGTAATGCACCGCCCCCGCCACTCCCATGAACGTGTACACATCCTGCGAACCCAACTCCCCTAGGTTCCCAGCTCCCGCCGCCGGAACCCCTTCGCTCACCGTCGCCGGCAACGTCAGCGCAAACGGTCCCTGGTCCGCCACCGTCAACAACGCAAAATCATAGGTCCCGACGCTCCCAGACCGGTTTTCCGCGGCCTGTACCGTCACCCGATATGTCCCCGTCTCACTCAATTCCAACCGTCCCGAGTCCGATCCTTCCAGCACATCGGTCCGGATCTGTCCTCCGGATGGCTGAAAGATGCGCATCACAAAGTTCCCCACACCCGAAACCTGCCGGTCATCCACATAGATGACCCGGCCTGCCACTCCTTCAAAAATATAGCCATCCAACGACCCCGGCACCTCTATGTTGCCAGCTCCAGCTTCCGGCACCCCGTCACCCACCACCGCCGACAACGTCAATGCCATCGGCCCATCGTCGTTCACCGCCATTACCCCGAATGAGTAGGTCCCAGTCGAACTTGGACTCCACCAAGGCGCCCTTACGTCGATCGTCCACGTTCCCGTCGTCGGTACCACAAAACGTTGCCCGCCCGACCCATTCAATCTGTCAAACAACCATGTCCCGCCGCTCGGTGCATCCAATCGCAGATCCATCGACGAATCCGCCGAATTGTAATCCGCCAGATAGAAGACTTCCCCCGCGGTCAGCGCCAACAGATACCGATCCACCTGCCCCAGCGTTCCTATCCGCCCCGCCCCCACCACCGGCACTCCGTCACTGACCGTGTCCCCTATCGCTATCGCCACCGGCGGATCATCCACCACCGTCCTCACCACAAAACCATAGTCACCACCCAGTCCACTCCCGTACCGATACCCGAACACCCGGATCCGATAGTCACCGTTCCGACTCAATTCGAACCTGCCGGGCGACTGGTTGTTGTACCACATCTGGAACAACACGTTCCCGTCCGGATCCAATAACTCCCACTCCAGTTCCCCGGTCGTCGCCACCGTCCGATCCACATAGATCACCTGCCCGGCCAACCCCGCCATCACAAACACATCCCGCTCGTTCACCGCCCCGATCAACCCCGCACCCACTCCCGGCACGTTCACAGAGACTTCCTCGTCAACCTCAATGGCAAACTCCGTTTCGACCCCGGGCAGAAGCGCAATCCGGAATCGTCCATGATAGGAATAACTATCCTCCTCACTCTGGATCACCAACCGATAGGTGCCTGTCTCAGGTAACGTCAGGAAACCAATGTCGCCATCGTAAAAGCGGGAGCGCGAAATGATCCGCTGTCCGCTCGGATCCTCCAGGCTGTACACCAGACAGCATCCGTCTTCCATTCCACGCTCATCCACATAGATCTGCTCCCCTTCACTCCCCTCAAATTCATAGATGTGGATCTCCCAGTCCTCATCAATAATCCCCTTGCCAGTGTCATCGTCCGGTTCAATCACCTCGCCAATCGCCACTTCATACACCCGGGGAGCCGGTGCCACCTCAATCCGGAATCGGTATCGCGCCATTCCCGCTCCCGTGTTCCACACCCGCAGTCGATACTCACCCGTCTCCGGCATCAATCGCACCCCCAGCCCCCATCCATCCAGCGATTCTCCAAATACCTGTTCTCCCGTCGGACTCACCAGACTCCACTGCAGTTGCGCCAGATACTGTCCAATCGGATCATCCCAGCCGTTGTCCAAGAATACCAACGCATCACCGGCATTCGCCTGAAACCGATACACGTCCGAATCAAACGGTCCATCCAACAGCCCGGCTCCTTCCCCAGGATCTCCCTCGGATACCTCAACCGTTCCCGTCACCTCCCCCAAATCAAACTCATCCGGCACCGGAGGGTTTCTCAAACCAAATGAGTACTCTCCAACATAGGGATCCAACCTGTCTTCCGACAGAATCTGGATGTGGTGCTGCCCATCCATCGACAGGCTGATCAACCGTGTCCCAGCCCCATATAGGTAGTCCTGGAAAACGACATTCCAGTCCGGGTCGAAAATCTGGATCCCCAACCGGCAGCAGCCAACCGATGTCAGGTCATCCAGCAAGATTTCCTGTCCCGCCGTCCCCTCAAACGCATAGGTGTCCAGTGCTCCCGCCGATTCCAGGTTCCCCGCCCCCACATCCGGCATTCCGTCCGACACCACTTCACCCAGTTCGATCCAGAACCATCCGTCGGGCGTGATGGGCTCAATCGAGAAGGAATACTGACCCGTCGCACTGGGCTGTTCCGGACGCGCCCGAACGATCAACCGGTAATCGCCCATCACCCAGAGTCCGATCCGCCCAAGCCCAAACCCGTCGAACCAGTCAACAAAGGACGTGTTGCCGTCCGGATCAATCAGGCGCCACTCAAACGCACCTCCACTGCTGATCTCGCGGAAGTAGAAGTTGCCCGGCTCGCTCAGGGTGAACCGGTACTCGTCCTCTTCACCGATCACCCCGATGTTGCCCGCCCCTTCCGCGGGATCATCGAGGGAGACCTCGGTGGTCAGTCCGGGTAGTTCGATGTGGAAGACTTCACCCAGAACCGGTCGCCACAATCCCAGCATCAACCACCCCAAAACCAACAAACGAAGCATCTTCATGACTCAGGCGTTCAGACGTCCCCTCCTGCGTCGATTCGTGTCATTCCCATGACCCTCACGGAACCGACGATCCTGTCTTATTCACTCTCCTTGATCGTTGAGCGTCAATACTCCCTCCGGATCGTTCAGGGCCCGTCTGAGGACTCCAAAGGTCCATCGGGTTGAAGGCGTCTGCAGCCACGAAGTTGAGGTCACCAACAGACGCGGCGCATCCCGAGGTTGTTGCTCGGCGACCGAACGTCGCCGCTCCATTCACCAGGACCGCGGGATTCATCCCGCATCCCTCTCCGTTCGTCCCCTCTGTGTCCTCCGTGCCCTCGGTGGTGAAACAATGGCCCGGCGCGAATCGGCACCTCAAAAGAAACAAAAAAACCCCTGCCGGCATGGCCGGCAGGGGTTGGTCGAGCAGGGCTCGATCAGAACTTGTAGATCACGTTCGCCGCGAGGCTGACGTCGTTCTTGTGTCCGTCGAAGGGACGGAGGCTGGAACCACCGATGACGGTGTCCCAACGAACTTCGAGCCGGGTCACGACATTCGCGAACAAGGCGTAGTCGAGGGTCGAAGTGATGGCGAAGATGCGCTCGTCATCAATGTTGCCCGGAACGAACACGCCGCCGGAGGAGGTGGCGTACTCAACGCGGTTGTTCAGCTTGAGCTTCTCGGTCAGCTGATAGTTGACGTAGAGGGAAACCGCGTTGCCGTAGCTGCTGGGGGCGATTCCGTTGGCGAGGTAATCATACGCGGCGCCGACGGTCAGGGCCTCGATCGGGGTCGCCACCGACACACCGACGTAGTAGGTCACGGGATCGTTGTCGCTACCGGTCTCCAGACCCTTGACGATACCGCCGTACAGGGAGGAGCCAGCGAGCCAACCCCAGCTCTCGGGAGCCTGGAGGACGATGCCCGCCATGTAGGACTTGTAGGACTCGGGGCGACCGAAGGTCTGGCTCTTGGCATTGATGCTGCCAGCGGTGGATCCGCCGCCGTTGAAGCCCACGCCGTTGTTGGCGCTGTTGGCCACACCGAGGGAGAGACCGAACACCTCGCTGAACTGGTAGCTGGCGAGGATGCCCTGATGACCGAACGGCTCGAGGTTGTTGAACGCCAGCGAGCGGCTGAAGTTCGGGTTGGCGTAGGAATCGGTCACTTCGTAACCAACGATCGGGTCGAACTGGCCGACCTTGAAGTCGATGCCATTGCCGACCGGAGCGCGCAGGGCGACGTAGGCCTGCTTGATGGCGATTTCCGAACCACCACCGAGGCGGCCGGGCATCACGACGGCGTCAGGGCCGAACATCAGTTCGGTCTTGTAGCCGGCGCTCCAGGTGCCTTCGTCAACCGGCTTCTCGAGCTGGACCTTGACGTAGTTGAGGTTGAAACCGTCCTGACGATCCGAGCCCGTGTTGGCGAAGCGGTTCGCAACCGTGCTGCCGGTTCCGAGATTCCAGATCGCCGCCGTGTCCACAAAACCGCTCAGCGTGGTGCTGCTGAGCAGGGTGTTCACCGGGTGCGACTCTTCGGCCTGAACGGCACCGACCACGCCGGAAGCGGCGAGGGCCATTGTCCACTTGTTGAACTTCATCTTGTTCCTCCTGACTGTTGTTTCGCTGTAAACGATTTACTGGTCATACAACACGGTCCGGACACCGTCCGTTCCGCCGCCGTAATGGCGCAGTTTGCGCGGCACATTGTTCCGCGGCTGTCCGCAAGGCAACAGCATTTTTTGCCAATTATCCCCGCGTTTCCGCAGTTTCCCGCGCAAATCATCCTTCCACCGATTCACCCGGCCCCGGTTCCACCACCTTCACCCGCGGATACCGCCGCCGGATCTCCGCCGCCATCCATGCCCGCGCCGGCCCGTCCCCATGCCCCAGGATCACCACCTTCGGATCCACCGTCTCCACCAACTGCACCAACTCATCCCGATTCGCATGCGCCGTCAGATCAAAATCCTCCATCTGACACCGTCGCGTCACGTCCCCGGCCGCGTCACTGAAGAAGAAGGGTTCCCCGAATCGGCTCTGTTTGAAACGCCCACCCGGCGCGTCCGGATCCGCATATCCCACAAAAAAGATCCCGTGCCGCTCATCCCCCGCCATCCGCGCCGCCAGATCATGCGCCGCCGTGTTCGCGTTCATCATTCCCGCCGTGATCACAAAGATCTGCCCGCCCCCAAGGCGCATCGACTGCACATGGTTCGGCGACGTCACCCGCAGGTCGAGGGCTTCGGTCAACCGCAGTCCGCTGAGGTTCCGGTTGGCCCGATGCGACTCGAGGTCATAGATCTCGGTGAAGACCCGTCCCAATCCCCCCAGATGAACCGTCTTCCGCGGCAAACGCCCCTGATCCATCCAGATCGACAGCTGCGCCAGCAATTCCTGGGTCCGGCCCAGCGCAAACGCCGGGATCAACACCGATCCATTCCGCTTCAACACACCCCGCATCGCCTCACACAACCGATCCAGTTCCTTCGCCCGGGTGAATCCCTTGGGAACATCCCGGGCCCCTCGCGTGGTCTCCAGGATCAGCACATCCGCCCGCACATCCCCATATTGCGCACCCCGCAACATCGTCTGGTCGTGGAAACAGACATCGCCCGAATAAAACAGCGTCTCCCTCGCACCCCGCACCAACACCCCCGCCGAACCCAGCGTGTGCCCCGCATCCACGAACTCAAGCGTCGGCGCATTGGCCTTTCCCCGCGTCCGATGAAACGGCGCCCAGTCGATCGGTCGACGGTATTTGAATCCCTGGAAGACCGCTGCGTAGTCGTCGACCTCCTCATGGGTGAACAATGGATACTCCCGGATGCCGAGCTCCGTCTTCTGCCGTTCCATCACGTTCACCGAGTTGTGCAGCACCCGTTCCACCAGGAAATAGCTGAGCTCGGTCATCATCACATGCGCCTGCGGAAACTTGCGCACCGCCACCGGCAATCCTCCCACGTGATCATGATGACAATGGCTGATCACGATCGCATCGACGTCGTCGTCCTTGAGCTTTCCCAACAGGGGCAGTGACGCATGACCCTCCCGCTTGGGATGCACCCCGGCATCCAGCAGCAGGCCATGCCCCTCGAAATTCACATGCCAGGCGCTCGCTCCGATATCGTGATCGGGATTCAGATTCGTGATCCGCATTGTTGTCCGTCATCAACGCATGGAACAGCCGCAAGACCCAAGGGCTTTTCCGGGGGTCGCAGCCCTCCAGGGACGAATCCCGTCTTGCCCCCCAATCCACTTTGCCCGAAACCGGCGGTGGTGAAGAACATCGTCTACTTCGATCTCGAGACCCAGAAATCCGCCGATGAGGTCGGTGGCTGGGATCATGTGCGGGACCTGAAGATGAGTGTGGGGGTGACCTACAGCTCGGCGCGGCAGGGATACCGGGTCTATCAGGAGAAGGAGGTGGACGCCCTGATCCGCGAATTGCAGCGCGCCGATCTCGTGGTCGGCTTCAATGTCGTGCGTTTCGACTACGAGGTCCTGCACGGCTACACGGTGTTCGACCTCACCCAGATCCCCACCCTCGACATGCTCCTGGTCGTGGCCGAAACGCTCAAACACCGGCTCTCACTCGATTCCATCGCCAACGCCACCTTCGGGCTCGAAAAGACCAGCGAAGGTCTCCAGGCCATCCAATGGTTCCGAGAAGGGCGGCTCTACGAAGTGGCCGAGTACTGCTGCTACGACGTCAAGCTCACCAAACTCGTCCACGAATACGGCGCCCGGCATCGCCAGCTTTTCTACAAGAACCGGTTCGGCGCCAAACTCAGCGTCCCCGTCAATTGGTAGCCGCCCTCCCCCTCACCGGAACTTGTCCTTCAACCGTCCCACATACCCCGTCAGTTCCAGATACGCCTTCCCCACCACACGTCCCCCGGGTTCCTTCACCCGACACGCCCCTTCCCAATACGCCACCCCGCCCAGCGGATCCGCCAGTTCCTGTCCATCCACCAGCGGCTCCAGTTCCAACACCCGATCCTTTCCACCCCCAGGATCCGGCGCCGTGATCCGGACCCGGTTCGGATACTTCGCCCCCGTCAATGGACTGGTCCACGTCCCCGTCGGCTCCCATCGGAACCGGTCCGGTCCCCATTGCCGCACCCCTCCCCCCTCATCCACCCACGCAAACGTCGAGTACGGATCCGTGCTGCCGTCATCCCGCCGCATCCGATACGCCATCGCCTCCGTCCCGTCATCCAACTGCATGCTCGCCCAGTCCCAGCCAGCCTGTCCCTCCTCCAGTTGACTCGAACTGAACTCGTGATCCATCCAGGCCAACCCCTTCACCGCCACCCTCTCCACCCCCAACCGCACTTCCCCCGTCACCTGCAAACGACTGAACGTCAGGTAATGCGACGACGCCGATGCCGTCGCCGCCTTCCGCGAAACCCCGTTTGTCCCAAACACCACCAACGGCTTCAACGCTTCCATCCGAAGATCCAATCCCGCCTCCGCATCCACTCCTCCACGCAGGCGCATCGCCCCCTCTCCCGCCCCATCCCAGCCCAACGACCAGTTGCCGTTGCGCACATCCAGCGTCCCCACCTTCGCGCCCGCATCCCAACCTTCCCGATTCAACCTCGATTGATGCAGGAAACGTCCGGCCCGGACATCGAGCAGGGCGCAATGGGCAAGGTGAATGGGTGCATGGGCAAACCGCGGATTGAACGGCGCCTCCAGCACCGCCACCGGGCCGCCATTGCGAAAGAACGTCACCTGGAATCCAAACTCCCTCCCATCTTCCCCCGTCAGATGTCCGGTCACGTACCACCACTCGATCTTGAACCCCGGATGACTCCCGTGATCCTCCGGAAACCGGAAGACCCGGCCCGGTTCAGGCACCAGGAATCCTCCCGGCAACTCCGCTGCCACCNNCCGCCCGTGCCATCGACGCCTGCATCCATACTGCCCAACAGCCCAGCAGCACCCCAATGCCCGCCCTGAAGATTGCCGCCGCTCCCCGCTGCCGCCCCGCATCCGTGTTCCTGATATCCATGGCTTTCATTCCTCCCGATCCGCGGGCAACACCGCTCCCCATCGACCAACGCCATACGCGACCGCCGTCCCGCTCACGAACACCAGCAACGCCAGCAGACTCAATTGCCCCGCCGGAACCGTGTATTGAAGCGTCCACCCAAACGTTTGCCGGTTGACCACGAAGATCAGCAACGCTCCCAACCCCAGGCTGATCCCGATCCCTCCCACACCGCCCACCAAAGCCAGCAGCGCCCCCTCCGCCGCGGTCGCCCGTGCGATCTCGCCATGCGCCATTCCCAGGGCCCGCAGCGTGGTCAACTCGGATCGACGCTCCAACAGCACCGCCGCCAACGTCATCCCCAGTCCCGCCACCGCCACCACCACCCCGATGAATTCCAACGCGTACGTGATGGCAAAGGTCTGGCGGAAGATCCGCAGCACTTCCCGCCGCAGATGCGCGTTGGTCAGGATCTGCAATCCCGGGTGCGCCGCCCGCAGTTCCGCCCGCACCCCTTCATCCGCTGCACCGGGCTTCAACAACAGGATCAGGCTCGATGCCATTTCATCCCCGAACCACTTCACAAAATGGCGACGGTCCACCACCACCGACCCCCGCTCGTTGCCGTAATCCGAAAACACCCCGGCAATCGTCACCGTCTTCGGGCCCGTCGGCGTGGGCAGGACCAGGGTGTCGCCCGAATCCACCTGGAAACGCGACAGGAACGCCTCGCTCACCAGCACCAGTCCCTCGTTCAATCCAGGATCCCAGATGGCGTCGTCCCGCGGCTCGTTCCGCCACGCCAACGGCGTGTGACGCCGCGCAAACCCCAGTTCCGCCCCCACCAACATCGTGTCGCCTCCCGGCAGGACCAGTTCCGCCACCTGGATCACGTTCCAGTCCGCCACCGCCGGATGCGACGTCACCGCACGCCACGTTTCAGCCGAGATCCGGTTCTGCGTGGATGCGCTCTGGGCACCGTCACTCGACAGATACAGATCCGCCTGGAAGGTCCGCTCGATCCAACCCCGCATGGTGCGGTCGAACGAGGCCACCAGGATCGCCATGCCCGCCGTCATCGCCACCGCGCACAGCAATCCCGCCGCCGCCAACCGATGCCGCCCTGATGGTTGCCGCAAATGGGTGATCGCCAGGTGCAACGTGGGAAAACGTCGGACCCACGGCGCCCCGATCCGTGCCAGCATCCCCAAGGCCGAACCCGCCAGCACACCGCCCCCCAACACCAGCAGCAAGGCCGCCAGATATCCCGCCACCGGTATCCGCGTGCCTCCCTCCAACCGCAACGGGCCCGCCAGGGTCAGCAACCCGCCCAGACACACCAGCACCAGGCCTGTCCCGGCATGGGACCAGAAACTCCGCGCCCGGATCTGCGGCGGATTCCTCACCAGGATCTGGGCCGGTGGCGTGGCCGCCGCCGAACGCGATGGCAACCATCCCGCCACCACCGCCGATCCCAACGCCAATCCCAACGCCCCCAGCAATTCCCCAAGCGACATCGACGCCGACCTTGCGCTGGTCGCGTAATACAACGCGTTCACCGTCTGCCCCACCAACCGCACCGCTCCCTGCGCACCCGCCCAACCCAGCAACGCCCCCACCAACCCGCCCNNTCCGCCAGCCATGCCGTCCGGATCGCCCCCGCCGTCACCCCCAACGAACGCAGGATTCCTATCTCTTCCCTCCGCCGGACCACCGCCCCGTCCAACGCCTGGAACACGAGGTACAACCCCACCAACAAGGCCAGCAACGACAGGATCGTCAGGTTCAATCGGAACGCCCGGGTCATCATCGCCCCCGCCTCCCTCCGATCCGATGGCGCCATCACCCGCCATCGTCCCCCATCCAATCCGTCCAATACCTTCCGCAGATCCGCACGCCGCCCCGCCGCATCCGGCCCGGGCCCAACCCGAAGCTCAATCCGATCCAGCCGCCCGGTCCGGGCCGTGAGCTGTTGCAAGGCCGGCAGATCCAGGATCAAGAGGCTGTCCGGCGGATTTGGCCCCTCCGCCGAAGTCGGAATGATGCCGGCGATGTCGAGGTCGACCAGGTTCTCATTGATCAACACCCGCAACCGGTTGCCCGGCGCCAACGATTCCCGCCGGGCAAGGGCTTCCGGGACAAACACCGAGGCGGGATTGGTGAACACACCCCAGAACCCCAGCGGATCCGGCGTTCCCCCGTCCTGCACCGACCCCGACGTCGATTGCCCGAACCACGCGCGGTCGGGCCGACGCCCCACCGCCGCGTTCTGCACCGCCAACAGATCGATCCCCAGCAGGTTGAACGTGGACCGTTCACCAATCGCCTCCGCATCGCTCGCCCGCGGACGCGTCGCCGTGGTTTCAATCACCGGAAACAGATCCACCGCACGCGATCCCAACGCCGTCCGGATCTCGTCCAGGGTTGAATCCGGAAGCCCCCCGCTGGGCGCGGTCACGATCCAGTCACTCTCGCCGGTGACCAGTTCGGTGAAGTTCTGGAAGCTCGCCACCGCGGCACGGTTCGCGAGGCGGATGGCGAAATAGACCGCAATCCCCAGCGCGATGATGAACACCAGCAGCGCGGTCTGACGCGGCTGCGCCCGCCAGTGCCGGAATGTCGTCCGCGTCAGCAACAGGCTCAGGGTGGGAGTGTCCATGGGCACGAACTCAGACCGCCCCCACTGCACCCGTCACCCGACGTTCCTCCCGTTCCACCCGGCCATCCCGCAAGTGGATCACCCGATGACAGATACGGGTCGCCGCCAGGCTGTGCGTGACCATCACCAACGCGGTGCCGGTCTCGTCCCCCAACTCCTCCAGCAAGGCCAGCACGTTCGCCCCGTTCGCCGTGTCCAGGTTGCCGGTCGGTTCATCAGCCAACAGCAATTCAGGCCGGTGCACCAACGCCCGCGCAATCGCCACCCGCTGCATTTCACCCCCGGAAAGCTGCGAGGGAAGCGCCCCCGCCCGATGCGCCACACCCACCCGTTCCAACAGGAACTGCACCCGCGCCCCGCGTTCACCCGGCGATATACCCAACAACTGCAAGGGAAACTCGATGTTCTCCGCCGCCGTCAACGTGGGCAGCAGATGGAAGAACTGGAACACCGTCCCCACCCGACGCCGACGCAATTGCGCGAGTCCATCCGACGACAGGGTCTCCATCGATTCCCCATGAAGCCGGATCGAACCCGAGTCCGGTCGGTCCACCCCGCCGAGGCAGTTGAGCAGCGTGGTCTTCCCACTTCCAGACGGCCCCACCAGCGCCAGTCGCTCGCCCGGATCCAATTGGAAGCTCACTCCATCGAGCACCGCCCGACCACCGTAGGCCTTCCGGACATCCCGGCATTCCAGCACGGCACCGGGCGGAACAGTTGAACTCAGCGTCTCCAAAGCCCGCCCACCCTACCCCCACAGGCCCAACCGGCAAACGTCAGGTTCGGTTCAACATCACAATTGCCCCTCCCACCGCATCCCGTCATGGGTCTGCCATGAAACCCGTCTTTGCCCGCGAGTTTGTCCGCGAGTTCCCCCGGTTTGTCGCGAGGGCTCGCGAGGGTGAGGTCATCGAAATCCGGCATCGCGACGGTGCCCTCTTCACCTTCGCCTTGAAGTCCGGTGGTCGTCCCCGACCTCGAAAGGCGGCGACGCCGCTGGACCCCAAGGCGTTTGCCCAGGTGGACCTCGATTCCCCCGCATTCCTTCCACATGTCACGAGGCAACCCTCATCCACACCGATCTCCTCCTGAGGAAACTCAGGGGGTTTCCTCAACAGTATTTCCGGGACACCAACTGAGGACCAGTCGCGCCCACACTCCCGCCCCATTCTGAGGCCGGCCCCGGGGCAGAGCTACGGATGGAGTTTTCATCCAGGAGTGAAATTTCTGGGGACAGGCTCCTCCCATCCCCTCCTCCCTGCTCCTGACCAAGTCCCAGGCGGATCGGGGACAATCCTTGGGGACAGGCTCCCGAATCCCTGGGGACAGGCTCCCGGGGTCTAAAACCCAGAAACCGTCCCCCAAAGCCCGATCAAACCCACGAGCCTGTCCCCAAGAAAGTTCTGCCCACCCCGAAAAGTGCTGTCATCGCTCCGGGATCCCATTCGTGGGGACAGGCCGCTCCATTCCAAGGGACAGGCTCCTCCCATCCCAGGGGGGTTTCCTCAACAGTATTTCCGGGACACCAACTGAGGACCAGTCGCGCCCACACTCCCGCCCCATTCTGAGGCCGGCCCCGGGGCAGAACTACGGATGGAGTTTTCATCCAGGAGCGAAATTTCTGGGGACGAAATTTCTGGGGACAGGCTCCTCC
>DITU01000101.1:44575-72627 GCA_002422905.1 Verrucomicrobia bacterium UBA6176 | reverse complement strand
CGTCGCCCGCCAACGCTCAACTCTGTGTTGCACCTGCAACAGAAAGTTGAGCGTAACGACACTGCCAGGGTGAGTTGAGGTCGGGCGAGGAAGGGTTCACGCGAAGGCGGGGTTCACGCGAAGACGCGAAGGGATCTCGAAAGGGGATTGGCTGATGGGTGTTCTGTGGTGAAGGAAAGAACCTGAGAGCGGCAGTTGATTTGACCACGGATTTCACAGGTTCCACGGATGGACGGGGCTGGAATGGAGGTTTCCATCCCGGTCGAACGCTCACCCCGCAGGTGTGCGGCAAGCCCAAGCCAAGTCCCTGCTGATCCGTGTCATCCGCGGCACCAATCCGCGGTGGGTCTTGGAATCCCAGCCAGAGGGCGAGCGATCCGGAGTTTGGAGGGCTGTGGGAGATCCGGTGGCCGGCTCGGAGAGCCGGAGTCGTCGCCTGCCGCCGCTCAACTCTGTGTTGCACCTGCAACAGAAAGTTGAGCGTAACGACACTGCCAGGGTGAGTTGAGGTCGAGCGAGGAAGGGTTCACGCGAAGGCGGGGTTCACGCGAAGCCGCGAAGGGATCTCGAAGGGGGATTGGCTGATGGGTGTTCCGTGGTGAAGGACAGAATCCTCCCCGAACCACGTGGAAGCACTTCATTCAGACGCGCTGCCACGGCAGCGATCAGCCAGAACGGAACTGGCCGGCTGCGGTCGGGCTCCGATAGGCTGGGGGAAAGGATTCCTTCATGCCTGTCATTTCCCTGCGCTGCATTGTCCTGTCGTTGATCCCCGGCCTCGCCGCGACCGCCGCCCCCTTCACCGCCAAGGATCGTCAACCGACCCCTGAAGAACTCATCGGCATGCCGGCCGTGGCTTCGGACGAAAAGGCGCGCACCCTGTTGCGCGATGTCCGGGTTCCCGACGACTTCGAAGTCTCCATCTTCGCCACGCCGCCCGCGGTCAATTATCCCGTGTACGTCGCCGCCGCACCGGACGGCACGCTCTACGTCTCGTCCGATGGCAACGGTTCCCTGGATCGCAAGCCTCATCTGGGCCGGGTATTGCGGGTGCGGGACACCAATGGCGACGGCCAGGCCGACGAGGTCCGGGCGTTGGTGCCGGATGTGGATTCGCCACGCGGTCTGGTCTGGGATCACGACCGGCTTTACCTGCTGCATCCGCCCGACATCAGTGTGTTCTTCGATCGGGACGGCGACGGTGTGGCGGAGGAACGGAAGACGCTCGTGACGGGAATTGCCTTCGGGTTCAAGGACCGGCCGGCGGACCATTCCTCCAACGGGCTGGAACTGGGTGTCGATGGCTGGCTCTACGCGGCCATCGGCGATTTCGGGTTCATGGAGGCGACCGGTACGGATGGAAAGAAGCTGCAACTCCGCGGCGGCGGCGTGGTCCGGGTGCGACCGGACGGAACCGGGCTCGAACTGTGGGCGGACGGCACGCGCAACATCCTGGAAGTGGCGGTCAGTCCCTTGCTGGATGGATTCGCCCGGGACAACACCAATGACGGCGGCGGCTGGGATGTCCGGCTCCATCATTTCTCCGGAATGACCCAGCACGGGTATCCGCGCCTGTTCAAGAACTTCGGCGATGAAATCATCACGCCGCTGGCGGATTACGGCGGCGGATCCGGATGCGGCGGCGGTTGGATCGATGAACCAGGAATCCCGGCCCGCTGGAACAACGCGCCGTTCACAGCCGACTGGGGACGCGACTGGGTCTATCACCATGGCCTGACGCCAAACGGGGCGACTTACACCGCGTCCCAGGAGGAGTTCATCAAGTTGCCACGCGTCACCGATCTCGACGTGGACGCCCGCAGCGCGGTCTATGCCGCCAGTTGGAAGGGTGCCTCGTTCACCTGGGTCGGACCCGAGGTCGGATTCATCGTCCGCGCCACTCCCAAGGGCTACACCCCGGATCCCCTGCCCGACTTCGCCAACGCATCCCCGACCACCCTAGTCGAACTCCTCAGCTCGAACTCCCACCGGCGTCGCCTCGAATCCCAACGTCAACTGATCCGCCGCAATCTCGCTGGTGAAACCACCACCGCCCTGACCCGCCTGGCGGCCCAGGACAGCGCTCCCCTTTCCACCCGGGTCGCCGCCGTGTTTGCCCTGAAGCAGGGTCTCGGCGCAGGTGCCCATCCCCACCTGGTCCCGCTGCTCGACAACGCCACCATTGCTCCGTGGATCCTGCGGGCCTTGGGCGACCGCCCGGACCAGGCAACCGGCGTGCCCGAGGCCCGACTGGTCGCCGCGCTGAAATCCGCAGATGCCCGGACCCGCAAGGAAGCCGTGATCGCGCTGGCCCGACTGGGTCGGGTGGAGACGGCGCCGGCCATGCTGCCGTTGACGGGAGATTCCGACCCGATCGTGGCGCACACGGCGGTGGAGGCGTTGGTCCGATTGCAACCGGCGAAGGCGGCATTCGCGGTGACCGACCAGGCTGATGCGGCGGCGGCGGTCCGGCGGGGAGCACTTCGCGTGTTGCAATCCATGCCGCGATTGGAAGTCGTGGACGGGTTGATCGAACGGCTGGAAAAGGAAAAGGACTTCGCCCGACGCCAGGGCCTGCTGACGGCGTTGTGCCGGCTCTATCATGTGGATGGGAAATGGAAGGGCGACTCGTGGGGCACGCGTCCCGACACGCGCGGACCCTTCTATCAACCGGAGGAATGGGAAGCCTCGCCGCGCATCCTCGACGCCCTCCAGGGCGCGATTGAATCGGCCGATGCCAACGAGGCCGCCTATCTCGGACGCGAACTGTCGCGGCATCGGGTGCAGTCGGGCGCTGCCCTGCGCAAGTTGATCCGGTTGGCCGACACCGACACGGCGTTGTTGCCCGCCATTGCCGCCCAGTTGGCCACGGCGGAGTTCGTCCCGGCGGATGCCATCCCGGCGCTCGCGCGGGCGGCGACGCTTCCGGACGTTCCCGAAGCAGCGCGATGCCAGGCGGTGCAGGCGTTGGCGAAATCAGATCGGCCTGAAGCGTGGCGCGCGTTGCTGGTGGGCTTGCCGCGGGCCTTGGCGACCCGCACTGAAAATCATCAGGCGGAAAAGGCGCGTTCGGCATTCTTCAATTCGCCCCACATGGAGACCCGTCACGACGTGCTGATCACCGAGGCTGCGCGGGTATCCGGCGAAGGATCGCAATGGGCGGATGTGGCGCTGTTGCGGGTGGCTTCGCGCAAGAACGGTTCTGCCGAAGCCCGGACCGCCATCAACAACGCCCTGGACGAAGGCTGGAAGGAAAGCCGGCGACGCGCCCAGATCCTGCGCGCTGCCGCAGTGGCCGGGGACAGCACTCGCGCCGCCCAGTTCGTCGCCGCCTTGACGGATGCCGATGAAGCCGTCGCTGCCGCGGCCAAAAAGACCATCCAACAATTGAAGATCGATCCGGCAAAGTTTGCAGAAGAAGCCAAGGCGCCGCGGGTCGGCGACCTGGGCATTGAAGAAAGCATCCGTCAGGTATTGGAAACCCGCGGGGATGAAGCCCGGGGCGCCCAACTCTTCGTCCAGGCCGGCTGCAACGGCTGCCACACCGTCCGTGCCGATGAACCCCTCAAGGGCCCTTACCTCGGCACCATCGCCAACACCTATCGGCGTCGCGATCTCGCTGAAGCCATCCTCATCCCCGACAAGACCCTCGCCCAGGGCTTCGTCACCCAGCACTTCGAACTCAAGGACGAAACCGAGGTGGACGGCTTCGTCGTCCAGGAAGCCGCCGACGCCGTCACCATCCGCACCGTCACCGCCCAGGAACAGCGTATCCCTGTCGGGGACATCGTCCGACGCGAGAAGCTCCAGAAATCGCTGATGCCCGAAGGGCTCGCCGCCACGTGGACCGTGCGCGAATTCGCGTCGGTCCTCGACTATCTGGAAGCCCTCGCCAAGGCCGCCAAGTGAAGTGGGATCTCGCACTCGCCGGTGTTGTGCTCCTCGCAGTGACCGGTTGCGACCGCTCCAAGGCCCCGGACCCAACGGTCCCTGCCGGCCCGGCCCAGGCCGTGAACAATTCTGCCGGGACGAATCCGGTTCCGGCCCAACCCCCAGGCCCTGTTCCGGAAGGCATGGTGTGGATTCCCGGCGGTCAGTTCTGGATGGGCGGGCCGGCAACCGACCTGGGCGCGCGGGAACGGTCCGTGTTGAAACCCTCTGAACCGGTGTGCTCGGGATTGTTGGCCGGATTTCCGGATGCCCAACCCGCCCATCAGGTCCGGGTGGATGGGTTCTGGATGGATGCAACGGAAGTGACCAACGAACAGTTCGAGCGCTTCGTCCGCGCCACCGGCTACGTGACCTTCGCGGAGAGGGTTCCCACCGCTGAACAATACCCCGGAGCCGACCCATCGATGCTCGTCGCCGGTTCCGTGGTGTTCGCGCCTCCGGACGAACCCGTCGCCCTCGACAACGCTCTCGCCTGGTGGAGCTACGTTCCGGGTGCCGACTGGCGGCATCCCGCCGGCCCGGGAAGCAACCTGCACGGCAAGGAGAAGTTCCCCGTCGTCCACGTCAGTCACGACGATGCCATGGCCTATTGCCGCTGGGCCGGCAAACGCCTGCCCACCGAGGCCGAATGGGAGTTCGCAGCCCGGGGCGGACTGGATCGCGCGACCTATCCCTGGGGCGATGACCCGCGTCCGGGCGGTCGTTGGATGGCCAATTCATTCCAGGGCCAGTTTCCCGTGCTCGACACCGCGGAGGATGGCACCCAGGGACTCGGCCCGGTCGGCCGTTACCCCGCCAATGGCTATGGGCTGTTCGACATGGCCGGCAACACCTGGGAATGGTGCGCCGACTGGTATAGGCCCGACACCTATAGGAATCGTGCGGGTACGGTCGTCCTGGTGAATCCCACCGGTCCCGGCGACAGCTTTGATCCGGATGAACCCGGCATTCCCAAGCGGGTGCAACGGGGCGGTTCCTATCTTTGCTCGGATCAATACTGCGCGCGGTACCGGGTGGGAACCCGCGGTCGCGGCGCTGCCGACACGGGATCGACCCATGTCGGATTCCGTTGTGTGAAACGGTGACGGATCGGCGGGCCCGGGGCTCAACGTCCGCCATTCAACTGGCGCGCGCGTTGGACCAGGTCCACGAACTCCGCCCGGTACCCGCCCGGATCCCGGCCCAGGGCGGACTCGGCCATCCGAAGCACCTGATCGTAGGTCAACGTCCCCTTGTGGGGTGAATTGCGCAGCAGCATGGCAAGACCCGCCGCCGCCGCGCTGAACCGGAAATCGTCCCCCGCCTGTTCCAAGGTCCGGGACACATCCGTCACCGACAGCTGCAACAACCGACTGCGGTCGTCGTCCGGGGTCTTATACCGCAGCTTGATGTGCAACAGTTCGTTGGTATGGACCCCGGTTCCGGATGGGCCAGCCATGGGGGTCGCACGTCCATAGCGCAGCGGATCCACTCCCGGACCGGCGCCACCCGCCATCACCAACTCATAGAGCGCCGTCACCGTGTGGCCCGCCCCGAGTTCGCCTGCGTCCTTGGTGTCATCATTGAAATCGCGATCCGCCAGCGCCCGGTTCTCATAGCCCAGCAAGCGCCAGCTCAGGACCCGCGCCGGATTGAACTCCACCTGCAACTTCACATCCCGGGCCACCGTCACCAACGTGGATTCCAGCTGCTCCGACAACACCTTCCGGGCTTCACGGAAGGAATCGATATAGGCGTAATTCCCGTTCCCGCGGTCGGCGAGCAACTCGGTGGTGGCATCCTTGTAATTGTCCATGCCGAAACCCAGCACCGTCAGGTACACACCCGTCTTCGCTTCTCCCGCGATCAGTTCCAGCAACGCCTCGCGCGAGGTCAGCCCCACATTGAAATCGCCATCCGTACACAGGATCACGCGATTGATGCCTTCCGCATTGAAATGAGCACGGGCCTGTTCATAAGCCAGCCGGATGCCCGCCGACCCATGCGTGGATCCACCCGAACGGAGCGTATCAATCGCCTTCACAATGAGCTCCTTCTCCGCCCCGCTCGACGATGGCAACCGTACCCCCGCTTCGCCCGAATAAGTCACCAGGGACACCCGGTCCCGTGCCGTCAGGCTTTCGGTCAGCATCCGGAGGGAACGCTGGATCAGCGGCAACCGATCCTGGGGTTCCATGGATCCGCTGACATCCACGAGGAACACCAGGTTGGCCGGCGGACGTTCCGATCGAGGAATGTCCCGTGCCTTGAGCGCGATCCGCACCAGGCGGTTACCCCACGTGTAAGGCGAATCCGCCAACTCCGTCTCGATCCCGATCGGATGGTCCCCGGCCGGTTGGCGATGGGTATAGGTGAAGTAGTTCACCATCTCCTCCAGGCGAACCGCATCCGCCGGGGGCCGCCGGCCCGCATTCAAGTGACGCCGGACAATCGCATAGCTCGCCGTGTCGACGTCGAGGGCGAAGGTCGACAGTGGAGTTTCCAGCGGTGAGCGGAGCGGATTCTCCACCGGCGGCTGGACTGCCGTCGACATTTCCCGGGGCACCAATCCGTATCGCTTCATCAGGACCGGTTCCTGGTAAAGCTGGGGCGCTTCACCCCGCGATTCCATGGCCCGGGACCCGCCCAAAGGGGGCACCGATGCGGACGGGGTTTGGACTGATCCCGGGGCCACCCCACCCACCCCGCTGCTGCTCGCCTGGGGCATCGCCCCATCGCCGCCCACCGTCCTGCGACTCACCTGAACCTGGGCCTGTGGCGCCACGGGCGCTGGCGAGGGCAGCGGCGCGGTCGGAACCTGCAAGGAGTCCACCGGCACGGATCTGGATTCCATCCGGCGAACCGGCGCACTTCGGTCCGCCGACACCTTCCGTTCCCGGGTTTCCACTGCTGCCAATGCCGGAGCGTTGGTGACCGTTGCCGCATCGCTGCGCCCGGGCTGATATCGAAGTCCATTCCCCGCGATCTCCGCCTCCGACTGCGCAGGCTCCCCTGCCGTCGGCGGCCGCAGCCACAGGGTCAATGCCACCGCCGCCGCACCGGCCAATGCCAAACCCCAGGCCGGGTTCCAGAGATCACGCCACCAGGCTCCAGAAGATCCGCGCCGGGCAGGCTTCCGCGTCCCTTCCATCTCAAGATCCAAGGCTTCCCCGGAACCATTCCGGGAAGCCGCCCGGATCCTTTCCCGTTGCCGTTCGTCCAGGGCCGGGGCCGGTTCCCGCGACAATTCATCCGTCAATTGCATCGCGCAGGCCCGGATCGCATCCACTTCGGCCTGCAACGCCGGGTCCGATGCCACTGCAGCCTCCACCCTGGCCCGGGTATCCGGATCCAGCGCTCCCAGCGCGTAGGCGGTCAGCTCGGGGGAATCTGGGGTCAGGTTCATTGGTTCCTCCATGGGGTCAGGCGGTTCGGGGACGGATGGATCGGGCGGGATTCGGTTTCTCCAGGTCTTCCATGCAACGCCGCAGGGCCTTGATGGCGGTATGGAGGAGGAAACCGACATTACCGACGCTCAGGGCGGTGACTTCGGCGATCTCTTCATAACTCATCTGGGCCTGGAACCGCAGACGGACCACGTCGCGTTGGTTGGGGGGAAGTTCGGCCAGGAAGACCAGCAACTGCCCGGACGCATCCGCCGTGGCGGCCGCGGCGTCGGGGTGGGGATCCGCCGCTTCCCGCGTTTCAAGATCCAGTTCGGACAGGGGGCTCATGCGTCGTTCCTTTCGCTGCACATCCAACACCCGGTTCCGGCACACCGTGAACAACCACGCCGCCAGGTGCCCGGTCACCTCCGCCCGATCCTGCTGACACAACCGCAGGAACGTGTCCTGCACCGCATCACGCGCCTGCTCCGGATCTCCCGACAGGGACTGCGCATAGCGGATCAGCGAGGCCTCATGTTTCTCGAGGGCCTCACGGATCCACTCGGATTGGGGCGACGGATCAGGCGAACTCATTGGGGATCGATTTCATCCGGACAACGTCGATGGAGAAAAAGCCTTTGAAGATTTCCTTGGGAATCGGAAGGGCTCGAAGGACGCGGGTGCAAAGGGCGCGAATCCAGCCCGGAAGCCCATTGAAAACATAAAAACCGCTTGAAGCCGACGACGCCCGACGTTTAATTGCAATCGCTTTGCAGGCACTCCTCCACTCCTCCCGGTTCCGGCCCGCCATCCAGCGGTCCATCCCTCGCCTCCGCGCCTTTACCCTCATCGAACTCCTCGTCGTCATCGCCATCATCGCCGTCCTCGCCGGCATGCTCCTCCCCGCCCTCTCCTCCGCCAAGTCCCGCGCCCGTCAGACCGCCTGCATCTCCAATCTCCGTCAGGCCGGTCTCGGCATCCAGATGTACAGCGAGGACTTCCACGGGCTCTTCCCCGAGACCACCCACGGCACTTCCGCCACCAACCGATCCTGGATCTTCACCCTCGCTCCCTACGTCGGAAACGTCGCCGCCATCCGGATCTGTCCCACCGATCCCCAGGGCCGCGCCCGTCTCACCAACAACGCCTCCAGCTACATCCCCAACGAGTACCTCGCCGTCGACCGTGTCGATGGCTTTGGGCGCCCCCTGGAATCCTTCCGCCGTCTCGACCTCATCCGGAATCCCGCCGAGACCATCAGCGTCTTCGAGATCGCCGACTCCAAAGACCCCAGCGTCTACAACGACCACACCCATTCCCGAAACTGGTCCAAGGGCTGGAAGGCGGTCCTCGATGACATCCAACCCGACCGGCATCGGACCGGTTCCGCCAACCCGGACCACAGCTCCGGCCGGGCCAATTACCTCTTTGTTTGCGGCCATGTTGTCCCCATCCAGGCCGCCGCCCTCAAACGCCGGGTCGACAATGGCGAGAACATCGCCCTGCCCGCCCACTGATTTCGGTTCCCACAACAACCGGACCCCAAGTCCAATGGTCATCATGAAAAAACAACTCATCATCGCCCTTGCAGCCGCCTCCACCCTCACCGCCCAAGCCCAGACCTATATCGGCTCAGGCCACGTCGACATCGGCATCGGATACAAACCCAGCGGTTTCGACCTCCATGTGCATCAGGAGGATCCGTTTGAAATGGAATACGAACCGGATGAAGTCGTGTTCCTCATCGGCAACGCCGCCGCCACCGTTTCTCCCGGGGGCGCCTACTCCGGATTCCTCGGCGCCGCCGGAAGCCCCATCTGGGTCCTCCCCACCTCTGAGGTGGCCAACCTTCCCTTCATCGGTTTCGGCACCGAGGAACTCGAAGCCAGCGACTGGCTCGGCAACATCACCCTGTCGCTCGCCTCGGTCTCCGGTCCGGGAAGCTTCTCCCTGTGGAACGTGGACAGCTTTGGGGCTCCGACCCTTTTCATGAGCTCTGCGGAGGGCGCGGGTGCGCCCAATTCCCTGTCCCTCATTTCCGGCAGCCACGCCCACTACAACCTCGGTTTCACCGCGCCGGGCACCTACGAGGTCTCCTTCACCGCGAGTGGCACCCACGCCACCGACGGGGCCATCCTCAGCGGACCTGCCACCTATACCTTCGAAGTCGTGCCCGAACCTTCCACCTGGGCCCTGCTGGGCCTCGGCACGGTTGCCCTCGGCTGGATGGTCGCCAACCGTCGCCGCTGAGCCGGCGCAAGTTCGTGGTCGAACTGTCCGTTGCCAGAAATCCCTCCGCATCTCTGGCAACGGATTTTTCAATTCCCGGATCGTCTGCATCACTGCCCCACTTGAATGAAGCCCCCTTTCGCCATCCTCCTCGCCGGTGGCATCGCCCTCGCCGCCGATCCCGTCCGCCTCAACCTGGCCCATGTCGACATCCGGATCTCCGATGACCCTACCGCCACCAATCGCATCAGCCTGAAGATCCGCGATGCCGACACGGGCACCCGGTACGGGCTCCACGAGGCCGTGTTGGAAGTCGGTGAATCGGCCCGGAACGAAATCCCACCCGGCTTCGAAGTCTTCGGTGCGGTGGGTTCACCCTTGTGGATCCTTCCACAAAGCCAGGATCCCCAACTGCTGTATCTCGGATTCTCTGCCGAAGGCCTGCCAACGGGAGTCTTCAACCGGGACTTCGTCGTCCAGCTAGTCCAGGTGGATGGACCCGGGGATTTCTTTGCCTGGCAATTCGATCTCTCCGGAGAACTGGCCATGGCCATGAATTCCCGGGATGGCATCAATCCCGACGACCAGCTGGTGATCCCCAGCGGCAGTCACCAGCACTTCAACCTGGGCTTCACTTCCGACGGACTCTTCGAAGTCGTGTTCCGGGTCACCTACAGACTGGCCGGATCCGATGCCTCGATCGAAAGCCCGGATCAACGGGTCCGCTTCGGCGTGATCCCCTATCAACTGCCCGCCCCGGGGGAACCCGCCACCCTTGCCCTGCCCCGTTGGTCCGACGGCCGATTCCACTTCCAACTGCTGGGCACCGCCGGCGCGTTTTACCGGATCGAAACCTCACGCGCACTCGACCGCTGGGAAACCGTCCATGAAATCCAGGCCAACCGCTCCGGCCTGGCCGATGTCGAATTGCCCGCCCTCCAGGATTTCGAATTCATCCGCGCCGTACCCCGCTGACCCCGACGACCGCCGTCCCCTTTTCAACCCCGCCCCTTACGCCGGAGGGGTTCGAAGCCATTGGCCCGGCTGGTCACTGATGCGTCTCCGGCGTGGAACCCGCACGCCGGCTCAGGGCAGGAACCGACGTGATCCCAGCCAGCGCTTCTGCCAATAGCCACGGTCATACGAGGCAAAGCGCACGCCCTGGCTCGAACTCGCGTGCGCGAATTCCCCCGGGCCGATGATGACCCCGACATGGTTCACCCCATTGCCGGCTTCGCCGCCTGAAAAGAAAACCAGATCCCCTGATCTCAACTGGTTCGGTTCCACATCCCGCCCCTGCTGCCACTGGGCCGAGGTCGTCCGCGGCAGATCGAATCCGGCCAATTCCCGGTACAACGTCTTCACGAAACCCGAACAATCCGCACCGTTCCGGGTCTCGCCCCCAAATTGATAGGGCGTCCCCAACCAATCCCCCGCCGCCAACCGCCAGTCGGTGTCGGTGATCATCTTGCCCCGCCATTCGGTCCCGCCCTGCACCACCGGCCCCACCGGCTTGGTCACCGGTCCGGCCGACATCGCCGTTGCCCGTGTCGGCGCCGGAAAGGTCATCACCCTACCCCCCGCAGGTTTCCCACCTGACACCTTCCATGCAGGCGAACGATACGGCAGCCCGGTGCTGGTATCGGTGTCCGCCGCCTGGCGCGTTGCGCATCCGGTCGACACCACGCCGACCCACACCAAACCGATCAACAGGGATTTCATGCAGATTGCCTTCTTCCGGTAAAACGCACCCGCCTCCACCGTCCGGGAACGATCAATTCGACGCAGGTTGCGGGGAGGGAAAAACCCGGAAACTCGGGGTCAGCTCCACATAGGTGGGATCGCCCGGCGGTCGATAGGGCAATCCGGTGGTGGTGCTGGATCCCTGGGCTCCCGGTCGATTCCGGCACCCAACTCCGGTGGCCAACAATACCAGCAGGGAAGTTCCTAGAATGACCCGGTTCATGGTCGAAAAGTGAATTCGTCGCGTCACGGCTGGGGACGGTACATGGATTCGGCCTTGGGCAGCAACCGCCGGAGATTCTCCACGCGCTGTTCATCCGTCGGATGGGTCCGCAGGAACCAGGCAGTGTTCCCACCCTTCGACCGGTTGAACTCACCGAACCGTTGCCAGAACCCGATCGACGCCGAAGGCGGATAACCTGCCAGCGCCATGTACTGCAACCCGATCTCATCCGCCTCCGCCTCCTGCATCCGGCTGTGCGGCAGTGCCACCGCCAACTGCGATCCCATCCCGTAACCCGCATTGAACAGGTCGCGATACTTCGAACTCGCCGATGCCAATCCCACCCCCACCCCCAACACCTGCAACCCCGCCGCCTGACTCATCCGCGCTCCCCCGTGTCGCGCCACCGCATGCGCCACCTCATGCCCCATCACCGTCGCCAACCCCGCCTCGTCCTTCGTGATCGGCAGGATCCCCGTGTAAATCCCCACCTTGCCTCCCGGCAGACAGAACGCGTTGGCATCCGGCGACTCAAACAGGATGAATTCCCACTGCGCCTTCGGCATGTCCGACTGCGCCACCGCCGCGATCCGGCGTCCCACCCGCTCCACCATCGCGTTCGCCTGCGCATCCTTCGACACCGGCAACTCCTTCTTCATCTTTTCAAACTCGGAAAACCCCAACTGCATCTCCTGTCCCTCCCCCATGAAGTTGAACTGACTGCGCCCGGTCACCGGCACCGTCGTACATCCCGCCATCCACAGGCCCACCCCCAACAACACCCAATAACGCCACAGCAAACCCATCCGCCGACACCCGTTTCTCATTCCATCAGCCAATCCAGTCCCACCCTTACTGGCAAGTCCGGACATTCCCCCAGTACCACCCAAGACCCTGACCGGAGCGGCGACGTCCGGTCGCCATTGCGCCTCGATGCAAAGTCACCGGATTCAGACTACGCCCCCGATTCCCCGTTCCTCCGTTGAAGATCCCGGCTGCGCTTCCCCACCGGATTCCCCACGCTCACGCCATGTGGTACGTCGCCGGATGGTATCTGCTGATCAGCATCGGGACCTTCGCGGTGTACGGCCTGGACAAGTTTCGGGCGAAGAACGGTGGATGGCGCATCCCTGAAAAGACCCTGCACCTGCTGTCGTTCGCCGGAGGTTGGCCGGGAGCGTTGACCGCCCAGCGGACCTTTCACCACAAGACCCGCAAACCCGTCTTCCAGACCGTCTTCTGGCTGTCGGTACTCCTGCATGTCGGCTTGTGGATCGGATGGTCTCTCCGGAAGTGAAACCCCTGCCGTTCGCCCGGACGGATCCCCTTCCCCGGCCGGTTCCCCATCCCACTTTCCCCTTGGGACATCCGCCATCGACGGGTACACCCTTCGACATGCCCCTCCCCGTGCCGCTCCGGTGCCCGGCAGGATCCGCCCGATGGGTGATCCTGCTGGTCCTCGCGCTGTCCAACCGGGGTGCAGCCGCCGAACCCGACTCCGGCGACGTGTCGTATCGGAGGGACATCCGTCAGATCCTGTCCCGGGCCGGTTGCAATGCCGGGCCCTGCCACGGCAACGCCAATGGCAAGGGCGGCTTCAAACTCTCCCTTCGCGGCGAAGATCCCGCCGCCGATCACCGCGCCCTGACCGAGGAATGGGGCGGACGCCGCATCGATCCCTTCATCCCCACCAACAGCCTTCTCCTCCTCAAGGCCACCGCCACCCTCGCCCACGAGGGCGGACGTCGTTTCGATCCTGCTTCCTGGGAATACACCAGCCTCGCCCAATGGATCACCGACGGCGCCATGGACGACGCCTCCCGCGCTCCCGTCCTCGCACGCCTCGAAGTCTCCCCACGCGAACTCGTCATTGCTGCTCCCCAGACCAACGCCTTCATCCAGGCCATCGCCCACTTCACCGACGGCACCCGGCGCGATGTCACCCGCGAAGCCGTCTATGAACCCGTCGCTGCCGATGTCCAGGCGCAGCCAGACGGCACGGTCCAACGGTTGAAGGACGGCGAATCCGTCGTGCTGGTCCGCTACCTCGACCACCAACAACCCGTCCGACTCGCCTTCATCCCCGATCGACCGGGATTCACCTGGAACGGTCCCGCCCCCGCCAACTTCATCGACGACCACATCTTCGCGAAACTCCGCACCCGCCAACAATTGCCGGCCGGCGATGTCTCCGATGCCCTGTTCCTCCGTCGTCTTCACCTGGATCTCCTCGGCCTGCCACCCACCGCACTCGAAGCCCGCGCCTTCGTCCACGATCCTTCCCCTGACAAACGGGCACGCGCCATCGACGCCGCCCTCGAACGTCCCGAGTTCGCCGATTTCTGGGCGTTGAAATGGTCCGATCTCCTGCGCGTCGAGGAACGCACCCTCGACCGCAAGGGCATGGTCGTCTTCCACCGCTGGATCCGCGATGGCATCGCCCGCAATCAACCCCTCGATGTCATGGCCCGCGAACTGGTCTCCGCCCGCGGCAGCACCTACAGCCATCCACCCGCCAACTTTCATCGCGCCAACCGCACTCCCATCGACCGCGCCCTCGCCGTCTCCCAGGTGTTCCTCGGCACCCGCCTCAATTGCGCCCAATGCCACAACCATCCGTTCGACCGCTGGTCCCAGGACGATTACCACGACTGGGCCGCCGTGTTCGCCCGGGTCCAGACCAAGGTCCTGCGCAATGATCGACGCGACGAAAACGATTCCCATGAGTTCAGCGGCGAACAGATCGTGTTCGTCTCTTCCAACGGCGAAGTCCCCAATCCCCGCACCGGTCAACCCGCCCGACCACGGTTGCTCGGCGAAACCATCCCCCTCGATCCAGGTGCCGATCCTGCCCGCGACGAACTCGACGCCCTCGGCGAATGGCTCACCCGTCATCCCCAGTTCGCCCGGGTCCAGGTCAACCGCATCTGGTTCCATCTCTTCGGCCGCGGACTCGTCGATCCCATCGATGACTTCCGCTCCACCAACCCGGCTTCGCACCCCGAACTCCTCGACGCCCTCGCCGCCGAATCCGTGCGCTCGGGCCATGACCTCCGTCATCTGCTGCGCCTGATGCTCCGGTCACGCACCTATCAGTTTTCCAGTGTGCCCGATCCCACCGCAGCCGGTGATGAAGTGAACCATTCCCACACCCGGCCGCGACGCCTCGCGGCCGAACCATTGCTCGACGCCCAGGCCCGCGTCCTCGGCGCTGAACTCCAGTTCAAGGGCTGGCCCGCCGGCACCCGCGCCGCACAACTCCCCGGTGGCGCTCCCCAGAAGGAAGGCCGGAAAACCCCCACCGACCGCTTCCTCGAAGCCTTCGGCAAACCACCCCGCCTCCTCACCTGCGAATGCGAACGGTCCGAAGCTTCCACCCTCGCCCAGGCCCTCCAACTCATCAGCGGTCCCGTCCTCCACGAACTCATCACCCGACGCGACAATCAACTCGCCCGCTGGGCCGATCCCGAACTCCCCGCCGAACGCGTCATCGACGACCTCTTCTGGTCCGTCCTCACCCGTCCGCCGGGTCCGGACGAAAAGGAACGCTTCACCCGCATCCTCGCCAACTCCACCGACCGCCGCGCCACCCTCGAGGACTTCGCCTGGGCCCTGCTCAATTCCAAGGAGTTCATCCTGCGCCATTGATCCCCATGAACCCGCACCCTTCTCCACGCCAACCCTCCCGCGATCAGGTCCGCCACGTCCTCAACCGGCGCGCCGCACTCCGCGTCGGAGGTCTCGGCATGCTCGGCCTCACCCTGCCCGGACTGCTCCACGGCGAGATCACCGCCAGGGCCGCCCTCCGCCGCATCGCCCCCCGCGCCCGCTCCGTCATCTTCCTCTTTCAATGGGGCGGCCCCAGCCAGCTCGAAACCTTCGACATGAAACCCGATGCCCCCGAAGGCATCCGCGGTCTCCACAAACCCATCCCGTCGAACGTCCCCGGTCTGTGGGTCAATGAACGTCTTCCCCGCATGGCCAGGGTCATGGACAAGGTCTGTCTCGTCCGATCCGTCCATCACACCATGCGGAACCACAATTCCGCCGCCTACTACGCCCTCACCGGTCACGCACCCCCGCTCGATGACATCCGCCTCAAGGATTCCCAGGAACTCTTCCCTGCCTACGGCTCCTTCGTCGACAAACTCGCCCCGTCCTCCCGACCCGAACTCCCCACTTCCGTCGCCTTTCCCCATGTCATCAGCGACGGCTCCGTCACCCCGGGCCAACACGCCAGTTTCCTCGGCAAACAACACGATCCCTTCCTCGTCCGACGCGATCCCAATGCTGCCGACTTCTCACTCCCCGAACTCAGCCTGCCCGCCGGCATCGATCCCGCCCGACTCGCCGCCCGACGCGAGATGATGCAACTCGTCGACCGCCAATCCCGGCTGCTCGAACACGCGTCGGTCGCGCGCGGTCTCGACGCCCACTACGACAAGGCCCTCGCCCTGCTCGATTCCGAAGCCCTGCGCAACGCCTTCCAGATCGGCAACGAACCCGATCCCGTCCGCGACGGTTTCGGTCGTTCGACTTACGGCCAGTCCTGTCTGCTCGCCCGACGCCTCGTCGAGGTCGGGGTCAAGTTCGTCACCGTCTACTTCGACCAGAGCATCGGCGGTCAGAACACCGAGAACGGCGGCTGGGACACCCACGGATTCAACAATACCCGCATGTTCCCCATCATCGAGGGCCGGCACCTGCCCCTGATGGATCAGACCCTGCCCACCCTGCTCACCGATCTCGACGAGCGCGGTCTGCTCGACACCACCCTCGTCCTGTGGATGGGCGAATTCGGCCGCACCCCACGCATCAACGGCAACATCAGCCGCGATCACTGGCCCGATTGCTACACCGTCCTGCTCGCCGGCGGCGGGGTGAAACGCGGGTTCGCCTTCGGCGCCTCCGATCAACACGCCGCCTATCCCACCGAACACCTCGTCCGACCCGATGACCTCGCCGCCACCGTGTTCCATCTCCTCGGCATCGATCCCGCCACCGAAGTCCGCGGCCAGGGCGACCGCCCCGTCGCCATCTCCGGCGGCCGCGTCCTCCATGAGATCATCGCCTGACCCCACCCCCGTGGCAGTCGAGGTCACGAGACTCCATCCTCTCCCCAGTCCCTTGCCCACCAGGATCACGAGACTCCTCCTCTCCCTTCTCCTCACCCAACTCGCCTCCGCCCTCCCGCCCCTCCAACCCGGACAATCCATCATCGTCCCCTTCCCCAAACTCTCCACCAACGCCATTGCTCTCTGCTCCGCCCTCAGCGATCCAATCCCCCTCGAACTCGATCCAACCAATCCCCAGGCACCCTACTTCGCCCGCATCGCCCTTCCCCTCGACACCCCTGCCGGCCGCGTCGTCGTCTTCGCCCACGATCCCGTCTCCGGATTCACCTCCCCCAACCTCGTGTGGGTCGAAACCTTCCCCCTGTTGCCCGACGCCACCACCAATTCAAAAGCCCGCTCCGCCCAACCCCTGTCCCCGCCCATCGCCATCCAGGGCAACCTCGCTTCCACCGACCAACGCCACTACCTCATCACCCTCCGCCAGGGCCAGACCTACACCATCGAAACCATCGCCCGCCGCATCGGTTCCCGCGTCGATCCCCATCTCCGCCTCTTCAACCCTGCCGGCCAACCCTGGCTCACCCTCGACGACTCTCCCGGCGCCGACCGCGATGCCATCCTCGAATTCGTCGCTCCCACCAACGGCATCCATCGGATCGAACTCACCGATTCCTCACCCGAGCCCGGCCCGGCCGCTCCGTTCCATCTCCGGATCCACGAAGGCCCCGCCGAACCCCATTCCCTCCTGCCCCTCGCATCCGGTTGGCCGATTCCCCCGATCCAATCCAACCCCCGGTTCACTCCACCCCAGGGCATCACCTCCAATTCCCCGGTGGTCCCCATCCCCGCCCACATCACCGGCCGATTCCTTCAACCGGGTCAACCCGTCACCTGGCAGGTCCCGGGCGAACCCGGCCAACCCATCCATCTCCAGTTCCACGCCCGATCCATCGGACTCGCAGCCGACCTCGGAGTCCGCGTCTTCGATCCCGATGGCAAACGGATCGCCAACCTCGATTCCACCGGTTCCGAGGACGGCCTGTTGGACATCCCATTCCAACGTTCCGGACTGCACTCCATCCAGGTCCATGAGCTCTCACGACAAGCCGGATCCCGATCCGGATTCGAGTGCGACCTTCTGCCAGGCAATGTCGGATTCACCCTGGGCATCGACCGCAACCAACTCGATGTCCCCGCCGGCAAGGGGACCGAACTGAAGCTCACCGTGAACCGTCGGGCGTGGAACGGACCCATCCGACTGGAGCTGATCGATGCCCCGGGATTCCATCTCGAACCCAGCCGGATCGAAGGCAAAGGCCGCGACCACACCGTGCGCGTCATCGCATCGACCAATGCCAGTCCCGCCGACGTCGCGGGCCTGCTGAGTCGGACCCGATTGCTGGGCACGGCAGAAACCACCAATGCGCCCTGGTCAACCACCGCCTCCACCCGGAACGCCGTCCTGAACCAATGGCCCAACCTCCATCAATCCCCCGGCGACTGGAACGGCGTGCTGTTGCTCCGGCGCAAAGCCAATCCGGCCCCAGCCCCGCCAACCCAATAGCGATCCACCCCTCCCCGACTCTGTGTCCTCTGTGCTCTCTGTGGTGAAACCCGCGAACCCATGGGAACGCTATTCGTTGTGGTCAGAACGCCGGCGTCCCCGGGATGTTCCCGGCCCCATCCCATCCGTGGCTTCCGTGACATCCCTCCAAGAAAAAGCGGGGCCGCCCCTCGGCAACCCCGCTTCGTTCGACGCCTTGAGGTCCGGCTCAAGGCGATCCAAGCACCCGGAAGAACCGGGCATCCAATCCGCTGGTTGAATCAGTCCAATCCAACTCAGCAGTTGGCGCACCAGCCTCCATCCAGTCGCCAGTGCCCAAGGCGGCGCGCCACTGAACCCGGTAGGGAGCATTGCCGCCGCGCCATACCAGGCGGAATCCCTGTGGCGTCATCCCGACCTCGGTGATCTCAATCGCCCCGCCAATCGGCGCAACAATCGCATTGCCGGAAGCCAGGTACTGGATCTCGGGCGCTGTCAGGTGTCGGGTCCAGACCCCAACCTCGTCCAGTTGCCCCTCGAAGAACCGGCCATCGCCCGCCCTATAGGAACCGATATGGAACCCGGTGGTGGGAGCAGTCCCCGAACCCGCCGGAATCACCAGCGGACTCGCGGTCGGGATGCCGTCCACAAACACCCGGACCTCACCCACCACCGCATCAAACACCGCAGCGACATGATGCCACTCGCCAATCACCGGCGTCAGGCCGGTGTTCAGGCTGAGCGAATTCAGGATCGATTGACGGACGAAGATCTGAAGCTGGCCCGCCGCCGATATCTCCGCCGAGATCGCCCAGTTCGAAGGCGATGTCTCCCAGAGGAACCGTCGCCCGCTCCCACCACCCACCCGGAACCAACCCGCCACCGAATAGGTCAATGTTCCATCCTGAATCACCGGGGCCGTCACATCGACATACTGCTGGGCCGCCTGGCTCACACTCAGGGATCCGGCACCCACCCGGGCCACATTCGTCAGTGATGCGCCCCGGATCGGAACGCCATCCAGCGCCGGTGTCGAACCGCTGAAATCCGCATCGAAGCTCCAGCGCGATGACAATCCCACCGCCAACGACTCCGCCGGCTCAGTCGGAAGCGCGACGACGATCACCTCCGCCGCACTGCTCTCCAGGTGCTTCTCGGAATCGCGCACCACCAGCGTGAACCGCCCTCCGCTCAGCACATTGGTCAGTCCAAACACCAGGTTCGTCGACTTGGCACCATCAATGTCCACTCCGTTCCTACGCCATTGATAGTCCAGCGGCGCCGTGCCGGTCGCGTAACCGGAAAGGAACAATGTCGAGCCCACCGGATTGGTGGATCCCTGGGGTGACTCCACAAATACCAACGGATCCAGCGAGGAAGTCAGCGGTGGGGGAACTCCATTGCCCGCCGCCAGCCAGGCAACCTCAGCATCGAACAGCACCCGATCCCACACGGCCACATCGTCCAGGAAACCGTCGAAGAACCGTCCGTCAGCCGCCCTATAGGTGCCGATGTTGAACCCGGTGGTATCACCCGTACCGATCCCCACTTCGAGCAGAAGCGGTTGCTCGAATCGTACGCCTTCGTAATAGACCGCCGCCTCACCCAATGCGGCGTCGAACACCACCGCCACATGATGCCAGACGTCCGGCTCCGGCACGATCAAGGTGTCGACATCGCGCGACACCGCATTCGCGTTCCGCACGAAAACCCGCAGCGTTCCGCCCGCGGTGATCTCAGTGGAAATCGCCCAGTTGGCCGGCGAAGTCTCCCACAGGAACCGGCGGCCCGTGCCACCCACCAACTTGAACCAGCCCGCGACCGTATAAGTCAGCGAATTGTTCGCGATCACCTGGCGCGTTACCCCCACCGATTGCGACTGCGCCTGCGAAACCTGAAGTGCGCCAGCACCAATGCGGCCCGGCGCCGCAACCCCAGCCCCGTTCCGCGCCGTTGCATCAAATCCAAACACCGGGGAGGTCAGGTCCGTATCAAATGGCCAATGTGCCGCCAACCCAACCCGCAACGAGTCCGCAGGATTGTCCGGCAACGATCCACGAACCTCCAACCGCGCTCCCCGACTCGTCACTTCCCCGATCGCATCCCGCACCCGCAGCGTATAGATCCCCGCCTGCGCCGACTGGACATTCGTCAGTGTCAGGGTCGCATTGGTTGCCCCGGGCAGGTCGACCGTTCCCTGTCGCCATTGGACCATCACCGGGGGCGTGGATTCCACGGCGGCCTGGAACGACACCGTCGATCCCGCCACCACCGAACGGTCGGTGGGCTCCGACGAAATCGTGGGAAGCAACGCCGCAAAGAACGTCCATTCGCTCCGCCCTTCCACCGGTTCAACCCCGGCGCTTCGATAGGTCACCACCACCCGGTTGGTCGACCCCGGCGCCAGACTGGCCGACGGGGTGTGCCGGACATTCAGGTAACCACCCTCATCCACCAACTGCACCGCGACATTCGTTCCGTTCAGACTCATCTGCACCGACGTCCGATCCACCAACGTCTGGCTGTTCACCTCGTCGATCCGGGCCAGGATGACCGGTTGCAAGGCCTGCCGACGCGCTCCTTCAGCCGGCACGACTTCAATCACCTGAGGCGAAGCAAAAACATACTTCGGCAGCGTCAGCGCCCGGGCGTACAGACGCCAGACTTCCGTGTCGCTCAACGGCCTCGGATACACCACCAACTCATCCAGCGCCCCGCGAAATTGCGGCGTCCCGGACGCACGCCGATCCGCCCCCACATAGGACGGAACCGTCGGACGGACATTGGCTCCGACTCCCGTGCGCGTCGCAATCCGACGTCCATTCCTGTAGAGCACCAGGGTGTCGGTGTCGGGATTGCGCACGAAGGCCAGATGCTCCCAGCGATCCGTCCGGAAATCCTGTCCGGATACGTTCCAGTCAGGTGCTCCCACATTCCAATAGATGCGCGGTCGGCCTGACGTATGCAGCTCCCAGTTGATGTTGTTGGGCGCATCAAACGTTCCCAGGATCACCCCAACCCGGGTGCCATCCGGAATCGTCGTCGGCACCTTTACCCATACCGAAAAACTGTTCGGCAGATCCGACCATGGCTTCGTCAGCTCAACGTAGTCCGCCGTCTCTTCCTTGAAATCGAACGCCCGCCCAATGATCCCGCTCACCTTGTGGTCACCCGTCTCTTCCACCAGACGCACAATCCCGTGATTTCCCTCCGACGAAAAATCCTGCACCGACCCACCCTGCGGCGCCGTCTCCTCATCAAAGGGCAGATACAACAGCGAACCAATCGCCGGATTCAACGGAGGCAGATTGTAGGGCGCCATCGTGAAGGTCCACGCGCCCGCATCCACCATCTCACCCGAACTCGGATCGTTGAATCGCAGGGTCAACTCATGCTGGCTCGACGGCGCCAGCAATCCCGGGTCGTGCCGCAGGACCAACACCCCGGGACTCGGTCGGCTGACCTCCGGTGTGATCGCCACGCCATCCAGCTTCCACTCAATCCCCTCCACCGGGACGGGTTGGGCGCCTTCAAAGATCTGCGCCTCGATCCGCTGCCCGGGCTCCGCCAACAGATCGCCCGGCACCGGTTGAAGCGGGCCCACCAAGGCCTTCGGAACCACCGTCGCCGGGATTTTTCCCGCGGAGACCCCGCCCAGCGCCGCCACATAGGTCGGCGCCAGCACGTCGTTGTGAACCTGCAGACTGCTCAGATACACGATCTCCGAGGCTCCGTTCCGATCCGTGAACATCAGGGCCGCATCCGATCCCAATGCCCCGGTCCGGTCGTTCATCGCCCAGCGCCCATCGATTCCCTGGCTCAACGACTGGCTCCCCACCCACGCCCCATTGATGTACTTGGTCAGGCTCGGCGGCGTGGCTTCAAGGTCCACCGTCAGCACCAACCGGTTCCACGCGTCCGGAGCCAGTGTTCCGTGAAACACCCCGTTCGCCCCAACCCCATTCGATGTCCCCACCAGCAACGCCGCATCCACCGCGTTCACAAACGGATCCTCCAACTGCAACAGCGACCGGTTCCTCCCCGACGATCCCGCCGGAAAAAGGACATCCATCACGATGGAATACCGGTTCACCCCCGAACCACCACCGTTCGCCGCCATGTCCGGGTACAACACCAGACCCATCCCCGAAGTGTTCTTCGGAACCTGCATCACCGCCGGCGTCTGCCCCTCGATTCCCGCTATGCCAAAGCTCGCCGTCGTTCCGAATCGGGCGGCCAATGAGGTCGCTCCGCCAACCCCATCGAAGTATCCCAGATCCGACCCGACCGTTGCCCTGAGATCTCCCTGCAGGAAATCCCATTGCCCCGTCACCTGGGCCATCACTGCGTCCGGGTTCATCATCGCCCCGGCCACCAGCATCAGCCCCAATCCCCAACTCCGGAAACCTGTCCCGCGCGGGACCACGTTACGCATCCGCTCTTTGTTCATGTTCATTCCAGCAAACCCACGTTCACTCCAATCGAAATAGCTCTTCCACGCCCACCCTTCCCACCCAGTTCCTCCTCAGCGCAGCGGCTGACCTATATACCATTCCTCATTCCACTGGGTCTTCCCCCGCCGCGCCTCCGAGGCATGGCCATCCGCCCACATGATGTTCCCACGGTCGCCACCATGCCGGTAATACTCACGCAGCCGCTCCGGCCAGGCCGCCCATTGGTTCAGTTCAAGGGGCGTGTCCTCCGCACCGTCCAACATCGATTCCCACGCATCCTGGAACACCAGCGTCATCGAAGGCTGCGGCAGGGTCTCAAACCGCCGCGCCACATCAGGAAGACTCCCGAGCAACCCCTCGAACATCGCCATCTCCAATCCACGCGCCCGGCGGTTCGATGAAGCCCGATACCCATTGAATCCATAAGTCACATAGATGTGACCGTTCTTGAAAAGTCCGTCGTTGTTGGGGGGACCGTTGTATTGATCATCCACCGCCTTGGCCTCGGGACACGCAAAGATCTGTTTGCTCCTCCCGGCATGCCGAAAATAGGCCACCCCCCAGTAGGCATGGATATGGGCCGGATCAATCACCTGCCCGTCATCCGCTCCCGTCGGCCTCCGCATGTCCCCACCATCCCGGATCCATCGCATCCAGTTGCGATGCGGATGCCCACGACCGCCGTGGTCGTTCTGGTACATGAGCATGCCCAACTGGATCTGCCGCATGTTGCTCTTGCAGCGCACACCCTTCGCCTGCGCCTTCGCCTTGCCCAACGCGGGCATGAGCATCCCGGCAAGGATCGCAATGATGGCGATCACCACCAACAACTCGATCAGGGTGAATCCACCCTTGGATCTCAATGCCCTTCCACCGCCCAACCGCATTCCTTGCGCCTGTCTCACGTCACCAGCCTGCCCCATCGCCGACGACATCCACAACTCGCACAGGTCACGATTCCGCAACTCGATCAACCACCTTCCGAAACCGCATTCCGAACCTTTTGAGTCTCTGTTCGTTCCCCCCTGGCGAATTCCACGGTCTTCGCGCCTTTCCTGGAACATTCGGATCCTGAGGAGCATCCCGGAAACTCTCACGGACAACATCCAGCAACATCTGCATCAAGGGGCTCTTCTCGTCATCATTGGGATTGAGTGCCATAAAAGTGGATGATCCGCTTGGAACCAGTCATCGAATCGGGGCAGAAGTCGAGGTTGTTATACCCGTCCCCACACCTTCCGGTGCCACACCCATCTCCTGCAACCGACGACTGATCCTCAGGCAGTACAGCAGCGGAAGGACTCCGATCACGCCGAAAGAGCAGTCGATCATTTGCCAGTAGAACGGGATCCCACGCAACGGCCCACAGATCAGGGCCAACGGCACCACCCCTGCACAGGCGATGATGCCCGAAATCAGGATCCAGTCGTGGCGGGTGGGTTCGCGCAGGGGGCCGATGAAGAACACGGCGATCATGAGATGCGCGAATGCCAGCCAATCCGTTCCATAAGCCAGAAAAGGATAGGCTTCGTACGACTTCTCCAGCCCGATATGGACATAGGCTATCCAATACCGGATTCCGCTGAGCAAAGACAGGTCCGCCTCGACACTCAGTCCCATCCAGGATGCCAATGTCTTCAATTCCCATCGGAGGGGAAACGCGGTGATGCCGCTCAGGACCAACCCCACGATGAACAAGGTCAGCACGAATCTGAACCGTCGCTTCAATCCAATCGCGTCCATGGGCTTCCATTCAGATTTCGATCTCCATCCGTCACCTGGACCCGGTCGGTGCTGCACCGGGAAACCACTCGGTATGCTGATCTCCGCCCCGACCCCAATCAGTCACCCGTTTCCCACGCAGGAATGCAATGTAAGCCTGCACCCCAGCCCCGATCAGATTCCCCACGATTTCCGGAAAGGGCATGGTTCCCGCCAGGGTTGCCCTGGCCGCTTCACCCACCATTTGCGTATTCATATATGGAAACCGGCACGAACACGCTCACCGAACCCATCAAGCCTTGGCAAGCACTCGTCGTCGGGCCGAGCCCAGACCGGAGCGGCGACGTCCGGTCGTCGACAGCGCATGGACGGGGAAGGCGCATAGGCCGGCTCAAACTGTCGCCATCCACGTGTCGCGTTCCACTGCCAGAGTCAGCGTCACAAGGCGCCCAACCCAGAACCAATGCAGTCCGGCTTGGATGGATCTCCCTGCTGCATTCTGGCGTGCGGGCTCCGATCGAATCATGCAACCGCGGCCAAGGCTATTTGTAGCCATGCCAAAGGAAGACCCCATCCGCCAGCTTTCGCTGATACCAGGGCGGGGACAATCTTTCTGGCTCAAACGATTCCGGCCCGACAACGATTCCATACGCATACCACGTGATGGTCACGGCCAGGATCCCGTCCTGTGTCCGATGAAACCCCACCTGGGGCGGACTCGGATCCGGCGCAATCGTCGACAGCCGTTTTTCAGCCTCTTCTTCAGAGATTCCAAGCGATTGACTGTACACCTTCACCAACTCAACTGACTCCACTCCGTCCATGTGTCCCCTGCGGCGACAGGAAGGAATGCGTGCCTGCATGGATCGAATCGCAGAGGGAACATCGGACGAGGCAACCTCTCCAGTCCGGGCGCTGATCGGGTCTTCGGACCCGATTCCCTTCACCCGATAAGTCTGGATTGTATTCGTGGCCCACCGGCGGAGTTCACCAATCGAGATCGAATTGGTCAGTCCGCGCGTCAGGCATTCATCGACAAAGAACACAGCCCCACCCCGCTCATCTCCCACGGGAATCTCCAGGACATTGCTGTCTGCAGATGGCGCCCGGTTTGTCCCTGCGGGCTGCTGCTCGCGCCCGTCTACAGGAGCCACAGCTGGTTTCTTGCCGGTCCTGCTGGGATACCAGTGCCAGAAGGTGCCGTTCTCCCGCAGGCGCCGGAATCCGGCATCCGGTCCGGCCTTCACCACCTGCCCGCTGAGGTGTTCCCCCTGCCAATCCGAATTCCTCTGTCGACAGATCAGCAATCCGCCATCCCAACCCCGACGCCGTTCAACAACCAGGATCACCCCGTCTCCGTCGGGTTGACGCATGGAATCGAAGTGGAGGACAGCAACCGGGTTCAGACGCTGGATATCGGGAGGCCATGCTTCCTTGGAGATTTCGTCGTAGGCAGAGAGCCCGTCCGCTTCAGCCTTGGCCAATAGCACCTTCAACGCGCCGCCGAGATCCGTTTCAAGAAATGGGTAGACGTCTGCAGTGGGTTCCAACGGTTCCCGGGTAAACGCCCGCCCCACCGACATCCAGGCGGAGTCCAGATGATCCCGAAGGATGTCAGGCGAACGGCGACTCGGCCCCAGGAGGAACACAGCCAATACCACCAACATCCCAAATCCCAGGATCAGCCACACCCAACGCCTGGATCTGGGGACGTTCATCAGCGGTTCAGCTCCCCCCCAGGCCCGGCGAGCAGGTGTATCGGCCGAAGTGATTCGCAATCCACATGGCCGTTTGAAACCCGCGGCGCCTTCTCGTTGATGGACGGCCCAGCAACCCTATCCGGCTCTCCACGCCATCGATGGGAGACGTCGCGCATGATGAGCGCGTGATCGAAGGTCACGCTGCCCCGGGGAAACATGGCTTCGTCGGCGAAGTAGGAAGATTCCACCTGCTCAACCGCCAACGGACGCACCCGCCAACTTTCGGTCTCAAGTCGGATGCCATCCAAGCGGCATCGATCACGGGTGACCGAGTACCCAATACTGCCACCCTCGAAATAGGCGGAAGACTCAGCCAACGACCCGAAACAGGAGGAATCCGGCAGCAACTCACTCTCACGGCCACGGAGCCGAAGACTCATGAAGCCGTCGCGCGACCGAACCGACATGTCAATCCGTGACCCATCGTCGGTGACTTCGAAATCAGCCAGGTGGTGCTCGCCCGGAAAAACGCGTCCCCCCGCAAGATGGTTGAGCAGGGAACCGGTATCGCGACGGGGAACAAACACACCCTCGCACCTTTCACCAGACGGGCCATCCCAGAGGACGGCGATCCGATGAGCCGCGTTCTCACTGGAAATACCGCAGAAACGGGGAAGCCATCCGGGGCGGATCTGCTCCAGGCGGATCAGACAGATTCCGGCAATCGCATGATCACCCTGAAGTTTGGGACGGAACGGCGCAGGCAGCACGCGGCCCATGACGTCTGGATCCACCCGGAAATTGATGAGCAACCGGCGACGGATCAGACCACCTATAACTGGAAGACGCATGGCAGAACCCTCAACGCCCCGGCTCATCAATCGTCCCTCGGCAGGCCGAAACCGCCTTCATCACCCCCTGGAACCAACGAAAGCCGTTTGCGGCGCATCAGCGACGGAACGTGACCCAATTCGCCCTTACTTCATGACGAGATACACGGCGTGCAGCAGGCCGGGGATATAGAACAGGAAAGTGAGAACGAGATTGATGAGGGTGTCCTTCACCGACTTGGTGGCCAGGTAGGCGGCCAATGGGGGAAGGAAAATCGCAATCACGACCAGGATCAGTTTGGACATATCGGCGGCGACGCTGCATGAACCGGCTCACGCCTGCAACGGGCGGATATCCCCCCTCATGAACACCACCCGCCGAAGCTTCCTCTCCCATCTCGCCCTCGGGCTTTCTTCGATCGTCCCGGCCTCATCGGTGGTGTTGGCCCAGGTTGCCGATCCCGGCCAGCGCCCCCGCAATCCCGCCTTGATCCCCATCGAGGACCAACCCGGCCTGCCCCGCGTCCTCCTCATCGGGGACTCCATTTCCATCGACTATACCCTCGCCGTCCGCGCCCTGCTCGAAGGCGTCGCCAATGTCCATCGGATCCCCGCCAATGGGGAATCCACCGTGCGCGGCCTGGAACACCTCGACGAATGGCTCGGATCCAAGCCATGGGATGTCATCCATTTCAACTGGGGCCTTCACGACCTCAAACTCAGTCCCAGCGGCACGCGCATCGTCTCGCCGGAACGATACGAATCCAATCTTCGCGAACTGGCCATCCGCCTGAAACGCACGGGCGCGCACCTGATCTTTGCCACCACCACTCCGGTGCCCAGGGCAGTGCGGGGCGTCGCCCGGGATCCTGCCGATCCCCCGCGCTACAACGAAGTCGCCCATCGCGTGATGCTCGAACTCGACATTCCCATCAACGATCTCCACGCCTTCGTCCAATCCCAACCCGGCGACCTCCAGATCCCCCGGAATGTCCATTTCACCCCCGAAGGCTCCAAGGTGATCGCACGCCCCATCGCCGATGCCATCCGCGCCGCCCTGAAGACCAGGGCCGCGAAAAGGGACTGAGCCGGGAAAACCGGGGCGACTCACAGCCGCATTTGAGTCAGCCGATCCCACCACAGAGTTCACAGAGGACACAGAGCCACGACCACTGTCGGTACCACTTGCCGACGGATTCCTCCACCAAGCCTCTGTG
>DITU01000101.1:0-44567 GCA_002422905.1 Verrucomicrobia bacterium UBA6176 | reverse complement strand
ACCAGTTCCCGGTTGATGGCGGGAACCTCCACCTGTTGCTGGTGTCCATCCGGCCAGGTGATCGACAACGATTCCACTGCGGTCGCCTTGCCCAGTCCAAACGTCGCCACGGGTTCGCTCGAACTCAGATAACTCCGCGTGGTACCGATCCGACGCCATTGTTCGCGTCCGCCAGCCTTGATCTTCAGCACCGCGCCCAGGCCCTGCCGATTCGATCCCCCGCCTTCCAACCGGACCCGCAACCAGCCGTGGCCGAGTTGCTGGTCGTTGCGCAACAGCACCGGGCTGCCGCCCAGATTCGAAATGACACAGTCGAGGTCGCCATCGCCATCAATGTCGGCAAACGCGCTGCCGCGCCCGACCAACAACTGGAACAGGTCCGCCCCGGCGCGATCCGCCTTCACCGGGATGAACCCCGCCTCGCCCGCATTCCAGAACAGTTGTGCCGCCTGCCGATACTGTTGTCCGTGCTGGAGCTTGGCGATTTCCTCTTCGAGATGTCCGTTCACCGTCAGCAGATCCAGGCGGCCATCCAGGTCGTAATCGAAGAAGAACACGCCGAACTTCAAGGGATCGCGGCTGATGCCACCAATCCCCCAGGAAATCGCCTCGTCCGTGTATTGCGGCAACTCCGGGGAGGACATCGTCGACTCGACATACAACGCGGTCATCTCATTGGCGAAGTTTCCAATGGCCAGGCCCAGGCGGCCCTCGGACGTGAACCATGCTGCGTCCACACCCATCGCACCGCGCGGATTGCCATAGCTGTCGAAAGCCACGCCGGATTCAGCGCCGGTTTCACGAAACGTCCCGTTCCGTTGATTGATGAACAGGAAGTTCTGCACCGTGTCATTGGCGGCCAACAGATCCGGCCAGCCATCCCGGTTCACATCCACCGCCATCACTCCCAGCGTCTTGGCCGCCGGCATGCCGGTGGCCGGGTTCTTCACCCTCACCCCCGCCGCCTCCGACACCTCGGTGAACTTCCCGTTCCCCTCGTTCCTATACAATCGCGGCATGGATCCCTGGAAGTTCATGGGCGGTCCATAAGCCCGGTTCACCCCATCGATCTTATATCCAACCCGGGCATCCTCCTCCCGTGACCACTTCACATAATTCGCCACGAACAGGTCCAGGTCGCCGTCCCGATCCATGTCGAACCACACCGCCGCCGAACTCCAATCCGTCGGATCACCCCCCACACCCGCCGTGGCGGTCGCCTCTTCAAACCGCAAATCTCCCCGGTTCAAATAAAGCCGTGCCCCGCCCACCCCCGTGATCAACAGGTCCGGACGTCCGTCCCCGTCGGCATCGCCAATGGCCACGCCCATTCCCTGGAACGGCGATTCCAACCCGCTGCCCGCGGTGACATCGGTAAACCGGATCGTGCCGGCCGCCGATTCGTTCTTGTACAGCACCACACCGGGCGGCGGATCCCCTGCTCCTGCGGGTTTACCCCAGGGCCAATGGGAACCATTCACCAACACCAGGTCCGGATCCCCATCCCCATCCAGGTCCGCCAATCCCACCCCGCCGCCCATCGTCTCCGGCAACAGCTTCTCGCCCGTCGCACCCGTTTCATGCCGGAACGTGATTCCCGCCGCCGCCGTGACATCCGTGAAGGTCATCCGGGGAACTTCAGCCGCCGCCCGATTCGTCACCGATTGCGGTGCGGACAACGGGGTGACCTGCACGGCCCGTTGGACCTGTTGATTGCGCAACCACCACCACACCCCGCCGCCGATCACCGCCACCGTCAGCAAGACGATTCCCGACCAGGCCGCCGCCCGGCCGATCACCGAGTCATCGGCCACTTCATACTCTTCGGGATCCTCGGGACCCTGCGGTGGATTGGGGGTTGAACTCACGGGTGGAACTGGGATTCAGGGTTGGGCAGGAAGGTTGGAGGCCGATGCGTTGCCGCGCGGCACCGGAGGCAAGCCAAAGGCGCCGGGACGCTGCAGATCGTAAAGAACCGTCGCCTGTGCCGCCCGATCCGCCGCCGGATCATTGCGGCGCGCAATGGAGACAGCACGGTCGCGGGCATTGTCATCGGGCCGATACCGTTCATGGAGCCGACGATGATGCGCGGCCTTTTCGCGATCGCCCAACTGGGCATGGATCAGGGCGAGATTGTAGTGCGCGGTCACATTCTCCGAATCGACCGCCAGGGTGGCGTTGAACCGGCGCACCGCTTCGTTGAGGAAGCCGCGTTGCCGTTCGGGATCGGAACGTTCCATCTTGGCGCGTTCGAACAGGGTCTGGCCCAGCTCATTGATGACCTCGTAATCGCGACTGAAGTTGAATCCGCGCTTCTCCAACTCCGGATAGCGGTCTTCGAGAATGCTGGTGAATTCGCGGATGGCGTCGTCGAGAACCCCGTTCTGCTTGTTCACCAACCCATTCAACCACGCGATCGTCCAGCGGTTCCCCGCCGGATTGAAGCGGTTGGTGTCATTGGCCCGTTGCAACGCCCCCACGGCATCCGTCAGGCGTCCTTCCTTGAAGTGGACCCGGGCCAGGTTCAACGGCCCATCGGCGCGTCCCAGCTTCTCCACTTCACGAAAGGCTTCGGCGGACTGGATCAACTCGCCCTTCTCACTGCCCCGATCCCCCTTCAGGAACAGGCCAATGCCATAGTCGTTCCATCGCTGCCAAAGCGGGATCGCCGACGGTGCGTTGGTCGCCGATGCGCCACCCGTCACCGGCAACACGATGCTGTCCGTCGCCATCACCGTGATCGGCAAGGGATTGGTCAGGATGAACGGTGCACCCCGCCGATAATTCGTCCCTCCAAAGACATAATTGTAATAGATGGTGTCGAACTTCCGGTAGTTGACCTGCGCCTGCACCCGCAACGGTCCCTTTGCCTCCGCCGGCACGGTGAACCGGTAGTGCAACACCGCCGCCGCTCCCGGCGGAATCTGGTTGTTGTAGAGCGGCACGAAGATGTCCTGCGCGTTCCGGTGATCGATCCGGTACCCGTCCCGGTCCAGCATATAGACATTCAGGAAGTGCGACCACGGATCCACCTCCTCATGCGGCCCACGACCGCCACTCCGTCCGATCACCCGCCCGTCCGCATCCGTCACCGTCATCTCCGCCCACAGTTCATTGCTGTCCACCGTTCCCTGGGTCAACGGATGTCCCAGTTTCACCGTCCGGATCACCGTCTCCAGCAGGTAGCTCCGGCCCGGCTCCACCGCCGGTGTCGTGGGACGGATCGGGGCAATCAAGCGTCCATCAATTCCCCCGTCCTCCTTCAATCCGAACAGGTCGACCCGGATCGAGTCCTTCATGAACTCCTGGTGGCGTCGGATGACCTCCGCCCGGTCCTCAGGCGACTCGTCCCGGACCGCCGCCATCCCGGTGTTGGCCGACGGAAACAGGTGATCGTGGACCGCCCGGAACTCGTTGGTGCCGTATTGACGCGCGGCGAAGTCGTCGGACTTCTGCAAGGGCATGTGGCATTCCGCACAGTTCAACCGGGCGGTGTCGGGATAATAGAACGCGCGTGCGTTCACCCCGGACACACCGCTGAGGAGGTAGGTGTCATAATGGTTCTGGCCGCGGAGGAACTCCTTGTAGTTGTTGACCTCATACGGGATCCCGACCTTGTGGCACACCGAACAGAACTCGGCCGTCTTGTGGAACGGTTTGAGGAAGGTCTGTTTGTGAAACTCAGGCTTTCCCTTCACCAACTGTTTGTTGACCCAGAACGCCAGGCTGTTGGTCGGGGACGCCACGAACGGGTAATGGATCGGTTCCTCGATCGTATAGTTCCCGTTGCCCACCATCCCGGCCTCCGCCCCATGCAGCGACGTGATCGAATGACACGCCACACACGTGATCCCGGCCTGGGACGTCGGATGGTTCTTCATGTCGAACTCCGGATCATCAAACGCCCCGCTGAAGAACGGGGCCGGATCATGGCAACCCGCACACCAACGCGACATCTGCACCGAGCCATCCCGTTGCAGGGCCAGCTCCCGCGTCTGTTGGATGGTGAAGAGATAGAACGGATTGTTGAAGGAACTGAAGCGGTGTGCCGAATGAACCCAGCTGTTATAGGCGTCCGGATGGCATTCCAAACAGTATTGGTTGTTCATCAACCGGTCCGCCGGAATGAACTTGCCGTTCGCCGTCCGGGACGCGCTCGGATGAAAGTACTTCTCCCCTTCCACCGGCCCGCGGACGTTCCACACCCGGGGATCGTGCCGATGCAATCCGACCATGACCGCCACCGCGGCCGCGACCGCACCGGCCCAACCGATGCCGACCTTCCACTTCATCCGAGGCCCGGCCAGGCGATGGAGGATGTACAACCAAACGCAGAACAGCGGGGCCACCACATGCGCCCAATAGGCCACCCCACGACCTTCCCGGGACTTCACCATCAGCATCTCCAGGCCGTCGAAGCGGACCAGCACCACCCCCGAGACCAGCACCACCAGGCTCATCGCGAACAGAATCCATCCCACCCAGACAGCCTTGCGGTTGGGGCGATTCCAGGTGTTCCGGATGTGCTGGATGTTGAAGGCGAGAAAGGGAACGACAAAGAGCAGTCCGAGAACCAGGTGCGCGAGGAACTGGATCTGGTAAAAGTAGTTCTGGTAACTGACCCCCGACCCGCGCTGCAGCCAGTCCATCGTGGTGATGGTCAGCAGATAGGCCGAGTTGGCTCCCAACAACGCCAGCAATGCCCACACCGCATTCAACACCCAACGCAGTCGCGGTCCCACCGCCCGGACATACCGGCGCTTCACGGCGCCCGTCGCCCCGGTGCCTCCACCCGATTCCTGTTCGGTTCCCATGCGGGAGCCCATTCCCTAACGCCTCAACCCCTCCATAGAAGTTCCCCGGGGCGAATCGCCCGATTTTCGGGGCGAAGAGCTTGCCTTCCCCACCCCGCCACCACTCCGTTCGCCAACATCCAACTCCGGTTCTTTACCCGTTTCCCCATCCGTGACGTGTTCGACCTGTTCCCGATCCTTCAATCCGATAGCCTACGACCATGGATCTGTTCAGCCCCCTGGCCCTCGGCGCCCTCACCCTGCCCAATCGCATCGTCATGGCTCCCCTGACCCGGTGCCGTGCGGATGCCCAACATGTGCCCACCCCGTTGATGGCCGAGTACTACGTCCAACGGGCCAGCGCCGGCCTGATCATTGCCGAGGCCACCATGGCCTTGGAGGGCAACTCCGCCTTCTGGCGCGAACCCGGCATCCATTCGCCCGCCCAGGTCGTCGGCTGGCGCAATATCACCAATGCCGTGCATTCCGCCGGCGGCCGCATCTTCCTCCAGATCTGGCACGGCGGTCGGGCCTGTCATCCCCTCCTCAACAACGGCTCCCAACCCGTCGCCCCCAGCTCCATCCCCATCGTTGGCGATGAAGTCCACACTCCCGAAGGCAAGAAACCCTACGTGACACCCCGTGAACTGGGCGATGCCGAGATCCCCGGCATCGTCGCCGGATTTCATCGGGCCGCCTGCAACGCCCTCGCCGCCGGTTTCGACGGCGTCGAGATCCACGGCGCCAACGGTTATCTCCTGGATGAATTCCTGCGCGACGGCGCCAACAAACGCACCGGTCCCTACGGCGGCCCCGTCGAGAATCGCGCCCGTCTCCTCCTCGAAGTCCTCGAAGCCACCATCCGGGTCTGGGGCGCCGACCGGGTCGGACTCCGCATCTCGCCGTTGAACAGTTACAACAGCATGATCGACAGCGACCCCGTCGGGCTCACCACCTGGCTGGTCAATCGCCTCAACAACATGTCCCTCGCCTACCTCCACCTCATGCGCGGCGATTTCTTCCAGCAGCAATCCGGCGATGTCCTCACCCCCGCCCGTTCCCATTACAAGGGGGTGCTCATCGGCAACATGGGATACTCCAAGGACGAGGCCACCCAGGCGATCCAGTCGAACCAACTGGATGCCGTCGCCTTCGGCGTTCCGTTTCTCGCCAACCCCGATCTCCCCGCCCGGTTCGCCGCCAACGCCCCGCTCAATCCGCCCCGGGCAAACCTGTTCTATTCCCAGGACGCCGAAGGTTATACCGATTACCCCGCCCTGCCGGCCCGCTGACCCCGCATCGGCTTCCCCATCGCCAACGATCAGGATGTCCGTCCCATCTGCGGAATCGGCGCAATCTGCGGCTCACCCCCTTCCAATTTCCCCATGCAATCGGCGCAATCGGCAGCTCCGGGCATCAGGGACTGAAGTGTCGAATCCCCAGACCCGTTTCCATTCCCTGCTTCAACAACCGCAACGCCGCCCGCATCGACGGAAACGCCAACTCGGATTCCTCCACCCCCATCGGATCGCGCCATTCATAGCCTTCCACGTCGTCCAGGGATTCCGCCTTCTCCGGATCCAACACCCGGGCGGTGAAGAACAGGTCGAGCACCGGATATTCCACTCCGCCGTACGCATAGGCATTCACCTGTGAACACAGGAAACGCACCTCGCGCAGTTCCACATTCACCTCCTCGCGAACCTCCCGTTCCACCGCCGTCTCCGCCCGTTCACCCGCATCGATGAATCCCCCCGGCGGCGCCAGCATCCCCTTGCCCGGTTCCTTCGCCCGCCGGATCAACAACACGCGGCCATCCGGCCGAAATGCAAACGCCACCGCGGCCACCGTCGGATTGAAGTAATACAGGAACCCGCATCCCCCGCACTTCAACCGCCCCGGCACTTCCCCCTCCTTCAATCCCACGTCGCCACCGCACTTCGGACAGAACCGGAACCATTCTCGCGGACGCCGCACCTCGCTCGGAATCGGATCGTTCATCGTCCCCCACCCTGCGCCGGAAGCCCCGTCAGAGCCCGCCTGAAAACTCCGAGGGGTGCTGCGACGAGAGATTTGGCGTCAATCCAGATACGGTCGCAGGACACGACCCGCCACCCGCAACGCCTGCTGACGTCCCTCCAACGTCCGACCAAACGTGTCGTCCTCCACCTCGATGCACACCGGACCGCGATAACGGGTCTCCATCACGCAACCCAGGAACCGGCCCCAGTCCATCTCCCCAAATCCCGGAATCCGCGGCGCATGCCATTCCAGCGGTGCGGCAAAGATCCCCACCTCATTCAACCGATCCCGCTTCATCTTCACGTCCTTCGCATGCAGATGGAAAATCCGGTCCTGGAACTCCTGCAACGGCCCCGCCGGATCCATCTGCTGCAACACCAGGTGCGAGGGGTCATAGTTCAATCCGAAGTGGTCGCTCGGGATGTCGGAAAACATCCGACGCCAGATCACCGGACTGGTCGCCAGGTTCTTGCCCCCGGGCCATTCATCACCCGTGAAGAGCATGGGACAGTTCTCGATCCCCACCCGCACCCCATGGTCTTCCGCATGGCGGATCAGCGGTCGCCAGGTCTCCAGGAAGCGCGGCCAGTTCTCATCCACGCTGCGTCGCCAATCCCGGCCCACAAACGTGTTCACCGTCTTCAATCCCAGCACCGACGCCGCCCGGATCACCTGTCTCAAGTGCTCCACCGCCGCCCCCGACACCTCCGGATCCGGATCCAACGGATTCGGATAATATCCCAGTGCCGAGATCTCGACCCCATGCCGCTCACACAACCCATGCACCTCATCGGCCCATCCGGCGCCGGGATTGCACACATCGAGATGCGTCACCCCCGCAAACCGCCGTTCGGCCTTGCCGCTCGGCCAACACATGACTTCCACCGCCGAAAACCCCTCGCGCGCCGCGAAGCCCAGCACCTGATCGAGATCGAATTCCGGCAGGATCGCCGAGACAAAACCCAGTTTCATGCCCCCCGTTTTCAACCGCCCAACGCCCCATCGCAAGCCGCGTTCATGTTCCAGGCGGAAGGTGGGCCGCAGATTTCGCAGATTTCACAGATGGAGACGGCGCGGATTGGGTTGGTGGTGTCGAGTTGGGCTTCTTCTGGCGGGTGAACGCGTCCCTTTTCCGAACAAGTACTCATCTGCGTCATCTGCGTCATCTGCGGCTCCACCCCTTCCGTCTCCCCATCATCTGCGCCATCTGCGGGTCACCAACACCCCATCGCTTCCAGTACCGCCCGCGTCCGCGGCACTTCATGCGTCCGGAACAGATCCGTCCGACCCAACGCCGCCAATACCGCAAAGAACGGTTCGGCCGACCGCACCTCGTCTTCGAAACATTCGAACGCATGAGGCAGGGCGTTGCACACCGGGAATCCCAGCCGTCGCAGCCGGAAGCTGTTCAAAAACACCTTCATCTGGTGCCGGATCCGCACCGTGGAATCCCCCAGGTTCCGATAATAGAAACCCAGACCCGGATCGATCCAGATCCGCGTCACCCCGTTGCGCACCGCCTCCTCCGTATGCCGCGCAAAGTACTCGTACAACATCGCGATCGGGTCCGCCCCGAAATCAAAGTCGCCCACCTCCCGCACGTGCGCCCCCTGCACGTGACACAGGATCACCGCCCCGTCGTGCTCCGCCACCATCCGATACATCTCCGCCGCACCCCGTGTCCCGGTCAGGTTCAACACCCGTGCCCCCGCCTCAAAACAGGCCCGGGTCACCGACGGATGATACGTCTCCACCGACACCAACCGGCCTTCCCCAGCCAGCTCCCGGACCACCGGCAACAACCGGCTGTTCTGCACCGCTTCATCCGCGCGCTCCGCCTGCGCCAACGTCGATTCCGCACCGATGTCCAGGATGTGCGCCCCTTGCGCCGCCAGGATCCTTCCACGCCGGATCGCGGCATCCGCCGATAGGCACACGCTCTCCCGATACCACGAATCCGCCGACAGATTGATCACGCCCATCAAGGCTGGACGCTGGTCGGGATCGAACCGTTGACCGCCCACCTCGAATGCCGGCACCGACGCCTTCAACTCCGCCCCGTGCGCCGTCGCCAGATCCGCCAGATCTTCCAGTCTCAACATGGCTGCCACAGTGCTGCCGACCGGTCCCGGGTCAAACGACGAAACGGACCCTCACGCCGCTGATGCCCGCAACATCCAGGCGGTCTTCTCATGCGCCGCCATCAACCCCACGAGGAAATCATTCGTGCCGGCATCGCCAAACTCTTCATCCGCCCGCACCGCCGCCGCCCGCAGCGACCGGATCAACGCCTCATGATCCGCCAACAACGCCTTCACCTGTTCCACCGCCGACAACCCAATGACTTCGGCATCCGACAACCGCGCTCCCGCCAGCAGCCCACCCAACGTCGCCACCGGTACATGTCCCAGAGACCGGATCCGTTCGGCCACCTCGTCGATCTCCGATTCAATCGCTTCGTACTGGCTCCCGAACAGGGCGTGCAGGGGCGCGAAATGCAGCCCATGGATTCCCCAGTGCGCCGCACGCGACTTCGCGGACAACACCACCAGATCCGACAGCAACGGTTGCAGCAACGACACCACCCCGGCCCGGGCCGTGGATTCCAATCCGATGTTCAAATTCTCGCTCATGATGACTGGCGTACACCGTACCCTCACTCCCCGATCCAGAGCCCGTCTAAAAACTCCCCGGAGTGCTGCGACGAAAGATTTGGAGTGCGCAGCTCCGCGGCGCTTTGCATCCACCGATCACTCCCCCCGCATTCCCATCGGCCAACGCGCAGTTCGGAGCATGAGAACGTTCAGACGCCAATCCGAGGAAGGCCGGTCGATCCAGAATCGTCCCGATTGGCTCCCACAATCCCCCGTCCCTTCAGGACGCGAAAATCATTCCTCGCTCGCGTATCCAGAGCGTTGCTCCGAGCTGGAATGCACTGCCCCTTCACAACACATCCTTGCCCTGGGCGATGCTCTTCCTTGCAAAGTAGCGAACGTGCGCCTTGTCCCTGAAATGCGCGTCCTGAGTCCAGAGCGTGCCCTCCACAAGGCGGGTCGTCGCGTAAATGATCGCGTCCGCCATCGCCAACCCTTCGGTCAACCCGATCTCCGCCGAATCCATCGCCAGCGTGGCGTCGAGGTCGACAACCGATCCGCGTTGCATGAGGGACACGGCCTCAAGGGCGGCGTCTTCACCCCGTTCCCGTCGGATAAACCGGAATACCTCCAGGATGCAGACCGAGGGGACGACCAGGAAATCCGTGTCCTCAATCACCGCGGCAAACGAATCGGCGTCGGCTCCGTCCGTGAACCACTCCAGCCATGCAGAAGAATCCACCACGTTCACAGCNNCGCATGCTGCGCATGCTCCGCAAGGGGATCATCTCGATCCGGTTCTGAAAGGCCATCACGTGGACCTTCTCCCCGGAACGGATTCCAAGACGCTCTCGAATGCTCTGTGGGATAACGACCTGGAACTTGGGCGAGACGGTGACGGATTCCATGCGTATGACGGTCGGTTGATCGATCGATGGTGTCAAGAATGCGAGCCTTCAACCCGTCAAGGGGTGCGCTCCTGGAAGAAGGCGCCATCGGTCGAAACGCGGACGAAAACGTCGGTGGTCCAATACTGCCAGGCAGTGCTGCCGTTGCGATCATCGGTCAACGGCGCCATGCGCCCGTCGGGATCGTAAGCGCCTGTCACCCGACCGATCTGGGTGCCGACGCTGTTCCGACGCTGGGTAGAGTGGTGGGACGACCGTTCACAACTGGGACCGACCCCATTGCCTCCTCCCCATTGTTCCCCCTGATCCAGTCCTCATGGCGCGGCCGCGATGGGGACTTCGCAGAAGGTGAGGGCGGCGAGGTGGTTGGTCCCCTTCAACAGCCGGGACTGGCTCCATTTGTTGGAGTCGAGGTAGGTGATCGTGGCCTTGGGGATCGAGACGGCGAGGTCGAGGTCGAGGTGGAGTTGATCTCTGTTGGCGCGGCCGGCGATGACGCGGGCGGGGCTGCCGGGGATGCGGAATTCGTTGGTGAGGTTGGCAGCCCACTCGACGGGCTGATCGAAGGTGAGGACGACTTGCGTGCGGCCGGCGTTCGCGAAATACGCTTTGGACAGGCTCGGCGGCGTCGCCCTTTGGTGCAGGGGCTTTCCGTAATGGTCGCGCTGGACGAGGGGAAACAGCATGCGGGCGAACTCGGCGTATCCGGCAGCGGGATAGTGGCAGCCGCCGGGCGGATCGATGCCGAGGGTGGAGAGGACGGTGAGGTTGTTGTAGCCGGAGCCAAGGGTCCGCTGGACTTCACGCAGGCGGTTGTCGGATCCGTCGATCCCCATGGCACAGGACTTGGGCCAGATCTGGAACACGTAGTAGCGGGAGATGTTGGGAAAGTCCTGCTTCCAGGCGGCGGTGAGATCGATGAAGAAGTCGCGATAGTTCTCCCAGCCGAAGCCGCCGGTGGGGCCGTCGGCACCCTGATCGTTCTCGCCCTGATGCCAGAACACGGCGCGAATGCCGTGGGTGAGTCGGGCCTGCCGGGCGCGGTCTAGAAGCCGACCGTAGATCGTCTTCGGATCGGTGGGGTTGGCAGGGTTGCGCTGGTGCTGGTCGATGCGCGTGCCGCCAACGGCCCCGTTGAGGATGCAGACGGGAACGCCATTCGATTCGACCAACTGACGTGCGAGCAGCATCCCCCAGTAGCCGATCTGGAAGCGTCCGCCCTCGTGGTTGCGGGGGACCGCCTCGCCCCAGAGGCGGAGTTCGTTCGGATCACCCGACATCGTGCCGTAGGTGCGAACCCACGGGCTGAGGAAGTCGGGTTCCTCCTTGCCCCAGTCGGTGGCGACGGCGTTGGACTGGCCCTGGATCAGGTAGGCATCGCCGCACACAACATTGGTCGCGGTGCGGAGAATCGTTTCCTGGCCGCCGGTCCGCGTGCCCATCTCGAATCGGTATCGCACCAGACCGGCGGTGACCCGGGCGGAAAGCTGGAACGTACCGGTGGAATCGGGGGCAATGGTGGTTTCCAGGCTGCCGGTGGAGTCGTCGCGGAAGCGGAGGAACAGCGTGTCCACATGGTTGGTGACGCGGCCGGTCCAGATGACGGTGCCGAAGCCGCTGGGTTCGCGGATGTAGAACTGGTTGTCGACGGGGAATTCGTCCGGCCCAGGCGCGCGCGTGATCCACGGTTGTGACTCCGGCGTGGTGACCTCGATCGAGCAGGTGCGGGTAATCGGCTCACCACCGTTGTCCAGGGTGGCGGTGATGGTGAGCGTGCCGTCGCATTCCGCGCGCAGGAGACGGAGCCGGTCGGGGGCGACCTCGCGGGTGGTGGCAATCTCGCCGGCCTTCCAGGAGTAACGGAGGGCGGGCGCCCTGGCTGACGTCAGCCGTTTGCTGTTCGAGATCTGTGGAAGGACTTCAATCGGACTGCGGCCATCCCACCGTGCCGGTGCGCTGAGCGTAAAGGCCGGATCCGGGATCGTATCCTTGAAGGTGACATCGATGTCCTGGGTGCGGACGCCGCCGTCGTACACTGCCGTACAGCGCACGGTCGCCCTGGCGTTCCCGGTCACACGGGGCGCGGGGATGGTGCAACGGAGTTGATCAACGGCGAGGATGGATTCGTGGCCGTCGCGCAGGAGCGTCCAGGAGATCTTGCGGGCGCCGCCGGCTTCGGCGGTGACCGTGCCTTCGGAGCCTTCGTCGAGGGTGAGGCGTCCGGTGGAGACGCGGAACCGGTTCCCGGGTTGGACCACATGGCCGACGAGCGTCTGGAAGGGCTTTTGGTTGTTGTACTGGAGCTTCGCCCATTCGGCGGACCGGGTGACGCGGGAGATGCGGACCTCGTCGATGTCGCCCTCGAAGTCGAAGTTGTCGTACCAGCCGCCGATCCACAGGCGGGCGGGCGAAGGAATGTTGAGGGGCGTGGCGCGGACCGGGGACCCGATGTCGAGTCGCCCGTTCACGTAGATGCGCGGAATGCCCTTCTCGTACGTTTGCAGGACGTGGTTCCACTCGCCCGTCGGGATGCGGGTCTTCCCGTCCACACTGGCGTCGGAAAAGTAGGCATCGACCACGATGTGGGGCGGACTCCGGAACAGGAGGACCACCTTGCTCTGGGCCTTCTCGGCGCCCCACCCGACAATGTTGGCGTTGGCGCGGAGTGGGCGGATCCAGGCCTCGGTCGAATGCGGGGCGGAACCAGAGGGGAAATTCGTGGGCTGGTTCCCGCCGGCGATGCCGTGTTCTCCGTCGAATCGGCGGGCGGAACCGATGATGCCGCGCGTGGCGGTGGTCCCGGAGTCCTTCGCGGTGGCTCCAGAGACTTCGTCGCGTGGAGTGGCGCCCAGATGCCAGACCGCGGCGTAACCGTTCGACGCGTCGAACACGGGACCGGTTGCCGGGGGGGCCGTGGAGGCCGTGCCCCAATGGATCCGGATTTCCTGTTGGTCATCTCCGCGGATCACCGGGATGCGCACCCACACGGCGGCACGTTGGCTCGCGGGATCCCACTCCTCGATCTGGTGGGCGAGGGCGGTGCCGTCGACGGAGGTGAAGCGCAGGTCCGCACCGTCCGGCAGGGCATCGGCAAACCGGAACGAATCGCCGTTGAGTCGGACCAGCAGCGGGAAACCCTCGACGGATCTGCCGGCGGGAAGGGCGGCACCGTCGGAAGTGGTCAGGATCCAGAGCGAACCAGAGCCCGGGGATGCAGCGGTGATCTGGACCGCCGCTCCGACCGCGGCAATGAGGCTGAGGAACTTCATAATCAAATCAGTCGCAAGTTGTCCGCAGACTTCGCAGATGATCAAGGAACCAGTGGAAAGAGGCTCGCCGCCGGGAAATCCATCCCAGCCCGGGGAAACAGGCCATCTGTATTACCGGCTGCTTGCTCCCTACCGTGTGGCACAGCAAGCTTGGAGGAGTGGCAAGCACAATCACGACCGTAACCACCAAGATGCAGGTAACCATTCCTGAGGAGATTCGTCGCATCTTCCCTGTCGAAGCCGGATCCCGCCTCTCCTGGTCGGTCGAAGGCGACTCGCTCGTGGCACGCCGCATCCGGGGAGTGAAGGAATTGCAGGGGTGCCTGACGTCCAACGTCCCGTTCCCGGGTGCCGAGGCGGAGAAAGCGGCTGTCGCCGCCCAGCGCGCCAAACACTACGCCGCCAGGAACCGGAGGCCCTGACCCGCTACATACTCGACACCAACGTCGTGGTCCGGTTCCTACGGAATGACCACCCGACCATGAGTGCGGCAGCGGCGGAGTTGTTCCATCAGAGTGCCCAAGGGAAGGCGGAACTGTACCTGGACGCCGCCATCATCGCCGAAGCGGCCTTCGTGCTGACCAGCTTCTACAAGCAGAGACAACCCGAGGTGTCCGATGCCCTCCGTGACCTGATTACCGGGTGTCGAATCAAGGTGGCCGAACCCGAAATCACCTCGGACGCTCTGTCGAGGTTCAGGGATCACCCGGTGGATTTCCCCGATGCGCTCGTCGCGTCGATTGCTGCCGCCCAGGGGGTTCCGGTCGCCTCATTGGATCGGGATTTTGACCGCTTTCGCGACATCCAAAGGATGGAACCAACTCTCTCAACCCGGACATCACGGTAGCCCGGTCCGGCTGACACTCGCAAAAGCCAATCGGGTCACATCCTGAACCGCAGCGATCCGGTTGGGAGGGAAATGATGGCGCAGCAGATTCCTTCGCAATCCGGGGATTGAGCGAGGCGAGGACCGGTCCATGAGAAGTTGGACACACCGCCGTCGCCGTAGGTGGTGGACCAGGAACGGCAGGTAGAATGCCGCAACACCACGGGGCAACTTCAATTGTCGAAACTATGGGACCGACCCCATTGCCTCCTACTCCGACACGGGGATCGGCGAAAATCGAACCCTCCCAAAACGCATCGACAGGTCCAACTTCTATCAAACTTGCGGGACTGACCCACTACACAGCGAGGAACCTCAAGATCTCGGAACGGCCCTCCCACTTCCTCTGGGCTTCCGGAGAATATAAGTCGTTACACTAACACCAAATATTACCACCCCAGCACATAACTCCTCCCATACTACATCACGGCCAGTGTACTGACTTCTGGGGACAAAGGCATCAATCATCAGAATGATCCCAAATCCAGCGCTTATAAACAGCGCACACTTTCCAACACTACTACTCACCATATATCACCCCGCACTTTTTCCTGCAATCAACGCCACACCCAGCGAACGACCTTCCCACCATGTTGGCCACTTGATCCCAAAATGCCTCAATCAAGCCATGCCCCTGTATGTTGTCTTCCAACCAATCCTCGATATCATTACGTCTATTCGTATCGACAATCAGGTCGTTGACGATCACCACGCCAACTCCCTGAACGATTCCCATAAATACATCGCGCCCTTCTTTAATATTGCCAAGCGATATAGCCGCATAGGTTCCACACTTAGCTGTGATAAGGCAGGAGGCCACGCAATGATTTCGCTTGTCGTTGTTTGTCTCACCCGGCAAACGAAGCGCGTCCCTTACGGTATCAATACAATCCAGAAACGCACCGGCCATTGCCTCAGCAATCCAAAAATCACCCAAATTCTTGACGGTTGATAGTGACTTCTTGCCAAGTGGATCGACTAACTGTGAGGCAGAGTTTCCGACAAATCCATAAACATTCAGACCACCACCCTCTTCAACGGGATCCCGATTCACCCACCTCTGCGTCAACGGATCATAAAACCGATACCCGTAGTAATACATCCCAGCACTGTCATCCACTGCCGGCGCCATCCACGGCTTGCTGCTGAAGCGCATCCGGTTCGCACCAGACAGGGTCCCGGAGCTTTGCAACTGCCGACCAAAGGCGTCGTATCGGTACCAGGCCACCTGTGAGCCCGTCGAGGTGCTGAACAATGCGGTCACATTGCCGTTGCCGTCGGCGTGATACGCGCTGTGGGTGCTCCATGCTCCGGTCCCGGAATTGAATCCATGGCTGCGGGCCAGCAATCCGCCGATGCCACCGGCACCGTCCAGGCTCCCGGACAGGTCCACACCGCGCGTGTAGCAGACCGAGGGCGAACTGGGCCTTTCCTGCACCAGCAACATCCCATCGTACACGTAGCGTTCCGTCGATGTCGGATACCAGCTTCCGCTCAACCACGTGTAATACTTCCGCTCCCTCAACCGCAGCTTGCCGTCATACACATATTCCAGCTTGAACCGGTACGATTCCCACGTGGTGCTGGTGTCCGTCTCCTGACGGATCAACTGGTTTTCGTCGTCGTACACCATCAACACGTAGCCGCCGCCGCTCGCTGTCCGGTACGTTCGATTGCCATTGTTGTCGTAGGTGTAGGTGTATGTGCCCCCATCCCCGGTCACCTGATTCAGATTGTTGACCCCATAATTGACCGTTCCTCCATTGGTCCGCGCGGTCATGTTCCATGCCGCGTCGTAGGTCAATCCCAGCAATTCTCCCGTCACCGGCAATCCGGTCGCGTTGTTCGTCGCCCGGGCATGGGTCACCTGACCCATGCCATCGTACTGGTAACCCAGGGTATGACTGTGGCTCGCCGCACTGTTGGTCCGCATCTGGCGGGTCCGTTGCTGGGCTGCGTCGAGTTCATAACCATGCGCGTTCAACACCGTCCCGGAGGTGTTCCTCCACGCGGTGAGGGTGAGCCGGCCAAGGCTGTCATACAGGTTGGTCACGCTTCCCCCCGGTGCGCTGTAGCCGGAGCGAAGCTGTCCCGGGCCCGTGTAGCCGTAGGTGAAGGTGCCGGCGGGACTGGTCACGGAGGCCAACCGATGCGAGGCGTCCCATGCATAGCTGTTGGTCCACCAATGGGTGGCGGTCTGTTGAAGCCGGAGGGCGCTGCGCATCCGGGCGTTGTTGTAATCCCAGGCCACGGTGTCATTGGCCCACGGACCGTCTTCGGTCGCCAACAGGCCATTGGAATAGGTGTACTTGGTGGTGCCCACGGCGTCGACCCTGTTCGTCAACCGCCCCAAGGCGTACCGCAATCCTTTTGTACTTCCACGGGATGCCGGGAATGTCGCTTCCCACCAGAACGATCACATCGTCCCCTGCCCTGTCCTACTCTGTGCTCTCTGTGTCCTCTGTGGTGAATCCCTTTCGTCTTTGAACGACCCACTCTCCTGAACCAGCACCCGTGGCTTTTATCCATCGGGACTCCTTCGCCAAAGCGCCATCGTCCCCGGCATCCGCGCCCCCAAACCATTCCCCAGAAGCCGCCCTTCCCGCTCCACAGCCCCCTCCCCCGACACCGTTGAAATCACTTTTGCTTTGTCCCCACCCGTCCTTTCCGGCAGAAACCCCGCGCAACCGCAATGGCACTGATCGTCCAGAAATTCGGCGGAACCTCCGTCGGCAACACCGAGCGCATCCGGAATGTGGCCCAACGCGTCGCCCGGGCCCGCGCTCAGGGCGACCAGATCGTCGTGGTCGTCTCCGCCATGTCCGGGGTCACCGACGGCCTCATCCGACTCGCCAAGGAGATCACCTCCCTCCCCGCCGAGCGCGAGATGGACATGCTCCTCGCCACCGGCGAACAGCAGACCATCGCCCTCACCGCCATTGCCCTCCACGCCCTCGGCATCCCCGCCGTCTCCCTCACCGGAGCCCAGGCCGGCATCGTCACCGATGGCGTCCATACCAAGGCCAAGATCCGCAACATTTCCCCCGCCCAGGTCCATCAACTCCTCGATGCCGGCAATGTTGTGATCGTCGCCGGTTTTCAGGGCCAGACCAACGATGGCCAGATCACCACCCTCGGCCGTGGCGGATCCGACCTCACCGCCATCGCCCTCGCCGCCGCCCTCAAGGCCGATCTCTGCCAGATCTACACCGACGTCGATGGTGTCTACACCGCCGATCCCCGGATCGTGCCGACCGCGCAGAAGCTTCCCGAGATTTCCTATGACGAAATGCTCGAACTGGCGGGCGCGGGCGCCAAGGTCATGCAACTCCGCTCCGTCGAGTTCGCCAAGAAGTTCAATGTCATCTTCGAAGTCCGTTCCAGTCAGAACGACAACCCCGGCACCATCGTGAAAGAGGAAACCCAGAGCATGGAGAACGTCGTCGTCCGTGGCGTGTCCATCGACAAGAACCAGGCCGAAGTCACCGTGCTCGGCGTCCCCGATCAACCCGGCCAGGCCGCCCGCATCTTCCGAGCCCTGGCCACGGCGGCCATCAATGTCGACATGATCGTCCAGAACGTCAGCCATGCCGGCGGCCTCCGCGTGACCGACATCTCCTTCACCGTCGACAAACCCGATCTCCTCAAGGCGACCCACGTCATCGAGGGGCTCAAGCCCGACCTCAGCTTCACCGAGGTCACCGCCGACGAAAACATCTGCAAGCTGTCCATCGTGGGTGTCGGCATGCGTTCCCATGCCGGGGTCGCCGCCCGCATGTTCGATGTCCTCGCCCACGAGAACATCAACATCGGCATGATCTCCACCAGCGAGATCAAGATCTCGGTGGTGATTGATCTGCCCGATGGCGACCGCGCCCTGCGCGCCGTCCATCAGGCCTTCCTTGGTTAGCCGCCACCGCCGTGGCCTCCCACCTCCAGCGCGCCCGGGACGTCTTCCGCACCGAGATCGCGGCGCTGCGTGCGGTCGAACGGCACCTCGACGAATCCTTCACCAAGGCCGTCGATCTCGCCGTCGACACCCTTGTCCATCACCACAAGATCATCGTCGTCGGCATCGGCAAATCCGGGATCATCGGCCGCAAGATCGCCGCCACCCTCAGCTCCACCGGTTCCACCGCCGTCGTCCTCGATTCCGTCGATGCCCTCCACGGCGATCTCGGCATCGTCAGCGACGGCGACCTGGTCCTCGCCCTTTCCTACTCGGGTGAATCCGAGGAACTCCTCAACCTGCTCCCCGCCCTCCGCCGTTTCTCCATCCGGATCATTGCCTTCACCGCCGCCCCCCGTTCCACCCTCGCCCGCCACAGCGATCTCACCCTCAACATCGCCGTTCCCCGCGAGGCCTGTCCCTTCAATCTCGCCCCCACCAGCAGCACCACCGCCACCCTCGTCCTGGGCGATGCCTTCGCCATGGCCGTCCTCGACGCCCGCGGATTCAAGCAACGCGATTTCGCCCAACGCCATCCCTCCGGCGCCATCGGCCGAGCCCTCCTCCTTCGCGTCTCCGACATCATGCGGCACGGCAACCGCAACCCGGTCGCCGCCGAAACCCTTTCGGTGAAGGAAGCCCTTCTCGCCATGACCCGCGCCAAGTCCGGCTCCGTGTCCGTCGTCAACAAAACCGGCCGTCTCGTCGGCGTGTTCACCGATGGCGATCTCCGACGCCGCATGGCCGTCGACGACGATGTCCTCCTGCGAAACCTGCGACAGGTGATGACCCGGCGCCCGATTTCCATCCGCGACGACGCCCTTGCTGTCGAAGCCGTCCGGATCTTCAACGAACGCAACATCGACGACCTCATCGTGGTGAACGCCCGACGCGAACCCATCGGACTCGTCGACAGCCAGGATCTGCCCCGGCTCAAGCTCATGTAGCCCGGTGCCCTCCTTTCCGACCAACGCCTATCTCCTCGCCGGCCTCGGCGCCCTGCTTGCCACCGCCTTCTCCGTTCCGCTCTGGCGTCACCTCTGCCAGCGCTGGGGGTGGGTTGATGACCCGGGCCATCGCAAGATCCATTCGTCCCCCATCCCACTGGCCGGCGGTTGGGCGCTGTTCACCGGCCTCTTCACCGTCCTTCTCGCCGGCATGGTCGCCGTCGCCGCGCATTGGATCGATCCCATCGCCGTCGAACGATTGGCCTACGGCCTCGGTCGACGCGCCCCCCAACTCGCCGCCATCCTCTTCGGGGCGGCCGCCATGCTCGGTATTGGCGCCTGGGACGATCATTCGGAACTCCGTCCCGCGCTCAAGTTCACCCTCCAGGCCTTGGTCGCCCTTGCCGTCGCCGCCGCCGGCGTCCGCATCACCCTCTTCATTCCCAGCACCCTCTTCAGTTACTTCATCACCGTCCTCTGGATCCTGACTGTCACCAACGCCCTGAACCTGTCCGACAACATGAACGGCCTGTGCGCCGGTCTGGGCGCCGTCGCCGCCTTCTATCTCGCCCTCTTCGCCGCCCGCCACGGCCAATACCTCGTCGCCATCCTCGGCTTCACCATCCTGGGCGCACTCCTCGGCTATCTCCCCTTCAATTTCCCGCGCGCATCGGTCTTCCTTGGCGACGCCGGTTCACACCTCGTCGGATTCCTCCTCGCGGTACTCGCCATCCTTCCGCACTTCTATTCCACCCGGTACGACGCGACCGAGCGTCTCGCCGTCCTCAATCCCCTCATCGTCCTCGCCGTCCCTCTTCTCGACGTCGCCCAGGTCGCCCTTTACCGCACTGCCCGCGGCATCCCGTTCTGGATCGGCGACACCAACCACCTGTCCCATCGCCTCTCCCGCACCCCGCTCGGCAAGCCTGGTGCCGTTGTCGTCCTCTGGCTCCTCGCCGCCGCCATTGGCGCCCTCACGTTGTAATCAATCCACCGATTGAAACGGGATGAATCCAACCGGGGACTGAAGCCGAGATTACGCAGAGACAAACGTAAGTGGGTTAAGCCGCAGATTTCGCAGATTTTTTCAGGATGCGGAAGACGGGGAGACGATCATCCACGGAACAGGATCCAACCCCACCCACCAGTCCCGCTCCACCTTCCTTTCATCTGCGTCATCTGCGCAATCTGCGGCTCATTCATCCCGGTTTTCTGCCGAATCTGCGGCTCACTCCTCTTCCAGGCTGTCGCACACGGCTTCCACAAATTCCTCTTCCCGTTCGCTCACCCGGCCATCACTCGCCAACAGGTCCCGGAGCGCATCCGACACCCATCGACGCTCGTCCCTTCCCCGGAACAGACTCGCCAATTCCACCCCGTGCTCGATCGCCGCCGCCGGGTCCCCCACGTGGGCCCGCACGCGTGCCACCGAGGCGTCGTATTCCCGATTCCGCTCCACTTCACCCACCATCCCCAGCAGACCGAGAAGCCGGTCGATCCTCCGGTCTTCCACCGCTGCCAGGTGTCCATCCGCGTACATCCCCAACACCGCCAGGTCCAACAAGGCCAGGCGATGTTCCTGATCCAGATCACTCCATTGCATGACGTTTTCTCCACCTCTCACGCCTTCCCGTCCAGAACGGATGCCCCCTCAAACCCGGCCAACAATTCCGCCGGGGTCCGTCCCTGGGCCCGCAGTTCGCGCAGGCTCAAGGCCGCATGACGCTTTGCCAGGCGCGCTCCGGTATCATCCAGGACCAGCGGACAATGATGGAAAGCCGGCGGCGCCCAACCCAGCGCCCGGTACACCAACAACTGCCGCGCCGTACTCGCCAACAGGTCCTCCCCCCGCACCACCTCCGAGATCGCCATCTCCGCGTCATCCACCACACACGCCAGTTGATACGCCGGCACCCCATCCGGACGCCACACCACGAAATCCCCGAAATCCTCCCCGCACCGGTACTCCTGCCGTCCCTTCGACCCATCCTCGAACCCCACCTTTTCCCCGTCCGGAACCCGGAATCGCCAACTGAACCGTTTCCCACTCGGGATATCCTCCAACCGTTGTCCCCGACAACGCCCCGGATAAAGCGGTTCGTCCTCTCCCGCATGCGGCGCTCCCACCACCGCCTGGATCTCCTTCCTCGAACACGTGCACGGATAGATCCAACCGCCCTGCCTCAACCGTCCCAACGCCGCCGCATAGCGTCCCATGCGCTCCGATTGCGAATACGGCCGATACGCTCCCCCCACGTCCGGCCCTTCATCCCAGTCCAGGCCCAGCCATTTCAGATCCTCCAGAAAACCCGAGATGAACTCCGGCCGCACCCGGTCCCGATCCAGGTCGTCATTGCGCAACACCACGCGTCCCCCTGCCGTCCGCGCCCGTTTCCAGGCCGTCCAGAACGTCCGCGCATGACCCAGATGCAGATACCCCGTGGGTGACGGTGCCAACCTCCCCCGATATCCCGTCCCGACCTTCACAACGAATCCCCCGCCTCCCGAAGCCACTCCGAATAACCCGGCAACCGGAACCCCAACAATCCCTGGGCCCGACCAGTGTCCAACGACGTATCCGGCGACCGCGGTGCGCCCACGTAATCCTTCAGACTGGACCGCTCCATCAAATCCTTGCCCACACCGTAAACCTCCGCCAACCGCTCCCCGATCTCCCAACGCGACAACCGTTCTTCCCCCGCCACATGCAGCACTCCGGTCTCCCTTCCCTGCGCCAGTTCCCACAACGCCCGCACCGTCACCGGCACCCCGATCGGGTTACGAAACTCATCCGTGAACAGCTTCAAACTCCGACCCGCCTGCCACGCCAACCGCATCTCCTCATTGAACGCCCGGTTGCCCTCATCCGATCTCCCATGATTCAACGACGTCCGGATCACCAACCCATCCGCCAGGGCCCGCACCCGTTCCTCCGCCGCCACCTTGGTCCGCGCATACACCGTCAACGGATGGACCTCATCCCCCTCCCGATACCGCCCCTGCCTTCCGTCGAAAACCAGGTCCGTCGACATCAACAACAGGCGACGATCCCCGCACAATTCCGCCAGGCATCGCACCACCTCCACATTGCAGCGCCAGGCCCGATCCGGGTCCGCCTCACACGTCGGTCCCCGACTCAACGCCGCGCAATGGATCACCACGTCGGGTTGATCCCGTTCAAACCGTCGGCTCACCGCCGTGGAATCGGTCAATTCCAGATCCGGGCGACCCAACCCGATCACCTCCCAATCCCGCGGCCGCCAGGCACTCCGCATCAGGGCTGACCCGATCAATCCGCCCGCGCCCGTCACCCAACAGGTCTTTCCCACCGGCTTCATTTTTTCCCGATGAAATCCACCGTGGCATTGAGTTCCGGTGTCAGGAAGGAATCCGGCTTCAACACCTGGACCTTCACCTGGAGCGTGCCCTTCTGGCGGTTCGCTTCCGGAGCCATCTCGGCCACCACGCCGTCATAACGCCGGTCCGGATAGGCATCCGGCCGCACCACGCAACGTTGACCCAGGTACACCCGCGCCAGGCTCGACGCACCCAGGTCCACCTCGACCTGGAGATCGTTCAGGTCCGCCACCGCCAACAACGAAGTGCTCGGCCCACGCCCGCTCCCGAACGATTGCGGCGTCACCAACTCATTGGCATCCACCATCCGTTCCAACACCACGCCATCCACCGGCGACCGGATCACGCACCAGTCCATCCACGTCTCCAGCAACCGCCGCGCGCCGGTCACCTGTTGGATCCCTGCCTCCGCCGATGCCACCGCCAATCGGGCGTCATCCAACAGCTTCTGCATCTCCACCTGGCTCGCCACAAGGCCCTCGGCCCGGGCCAGGTCGATCTTCGCCCGATCCAACACCACCTGGGCCACCGCCAGTTGCCCGTCACTCTCCGCCAGGCGCGCCCGATACTCGGAGTCATCCAGTCGAACCACTTCCTGTCCGTTCGTCACCGTGTCCCCCTTGCGCACCCCGATCCAGCTCACCACCCCCATGAAGCGCGGACTGATCTCGATCCGTTCCCGCGCCACCACCGGTCCGCTCACACTCAACACCGAATCCACCACCGTCGCCGCCGAACCCGTTCCCACATCCGTCGGCACGCCTGTCCCCCCACCCGAACCGGAACCCTTCGACCCCGCGGCGTTCTTCTTCCCGGTGGTTTCCCCGGATTCCCCGCGTTGATTGTCCTTCGCCCGAGGAATCGCGAAGTACACCAGCACCGCAATCACCGCGATCACGCCGATCACGATGCCCGCGGTGGAACTGGCTGGACGCCGCTTCTTCTCGGAAGCGATCCGGAGACGTTCGAGTGGATCCTGGCTCATATGGATTTCAATGCGGCGATCACCGGGATGCGCGCGGCGCGGATCGCCGGCAGGAGACTGCCGATCACCCCGATCCCCACCGCGAACAACAATCCCATCCCCATCAGGTCCGGGGTCACCCGGAACTGGAAGACCGATTCCGCAAAAGACTGGAAGTCGAGGGTGCCCGTGCTGAATCCATCCGTCGACCGCGCCACGGCGCAACCCAGGATGCCGCCCAGGGTCGACAGACACGCCCCTTCGATCAGGAAACAGATCACCACCGCCGTCCGGGAATATCCCAGCACCCGGAGTGTCCCCACCTCGCGCGTCCGCGACGCCACACTCGCGTACATGGTGTTCATCGCTGCAAACACCGCGCCCACCGACATCGCCACCCCCAACAACCCCGCCACCACCTTGATCGGCTTCGCGGTCATGGTCTGTTTTGCGTAATACTCCGTCTCCCGCTCCGCCCGCAGCGACAGCCGCGGATCCGCATCCACCCGGCCGATCAACACCGCCATCGACTCCTCATCCCGCGGCCGCACCAGGATGCTCGAGTACTGGTCCCGATCAAAGATCGCACGCGCCTCGTCCGCATCCATCCAGACCTCCGAATCAAAGGCACTCCCGCCCGCCTCCATCTGTCCCACCACCCGCAACTGCGTCGGCCCCGCCTTGATCGTTCCACCGATCTCGAATCCGTCGAAGCGCTGGGCCAACCGTTGCGCCGTGACCACCTCGCGTTTGCCCGGCTCGAACCAGCGCCCCCCGGTCAACCTCACCTGTGACCTCAGATCCACGCCGCGCGGTGTCACCCCACGCAACAGGGTGTTGGCCTCTCCCGTACCGTCCCGACGCGGCGCATTCACCACCAACATCACCTCCGCCGACGCCATCGGTTCGCCCTGTTCATTGCGCTGGATCTCCTCGAAGAAACGCAGGGTCTGGAACTGGTCCCGCGACACCAGACTGCCGGACTCGGCCTGGGAACCTTTCCGTACGATCAACACATTGACCGGGTCACCGGTGTTGCCCGAGTTGGCCTCGATTCCCCGGGCGACGGCCCGCAGCACCACGAACACCGCCACCACCGCACCGATCCCCAGCACCGTGGCAATCGAGGAACGCCACCGCACCACCACGTTGCGCAGGTTGTACTGGATCGGCAGCCCCACCGCCCGCGCCAGTCCCCACACCACCCCACACGACACCAACACCGCCGTCACCAGCATCAACCACGCCTTCCATTCTCCCTGTGTCTCCATGTCGCACCCTCAATCCAACGTCTTCAATCCCTCCACCACACTCATCCGGTTCACCGTCCACGCCGGTCCGATCGCTGCAACCACCCCCAGGACCGACGCCACCAATCCCGCCAACGCCATGTTCCTCAGCGTCACCTCGAAGATCACCAGCACCCCTCCCGAAAGCTTCCCCACGTCGATTCCCGTCCAGAACGCCCAGGCTCCCACCACCCCCAGCAACCCGCCCAGGCACGACAACCCGAATCCCTCCGCCAGAATGAACCCGAACAGTTCTCCCCGATGGAATCCCAACGCCTTCAACACCGCCAGTTCCCGGAACCGTTCCCGCACCGCCATGCTCATCGTGCTCACCGTCACCAACGCCAGCGTGAACACCACCACCAGGTTCACCGACCCGATCAATTGGCTCACGTTCCCCCACATGCTCACAAACCCCATCTGGAAGGCCCGCTCCGATTCCGCCCGCACCTCCGCCGCCGTGTTCGCAAACGCCGCGTTCAACCGCTGGATCACGTCGTCCGCCACCTCCGCCGACTCCGCCCGCAGATACCATGTCCCCACCGTTCCCGGATCCCCCAGCAGTTCATCCAGAAGCTTGTGATGAAAGAACACCCCGCGGTCATCCACCGTCCCCTCAAACACCGCCGCCACCCGAAGGTCCAGGTCACACGGATAGATCGTCCCCCGGAACTTCATCGGGTCCCCCACCTTCAACCCGTACCGATCCATCGTGTCCCGGCCCACCAGGCAGGTGTTCCGATCCTTCATCCAATCCGCAAAGCTCCCCTCGCTCACCTTCGACTCCACCAGCATCCCCTCGAACCCCACCGGATCCACCGCGAACTGCGGGTAACTCGTGAACTCCTCGTCCCCGTACAACCCGCCAAAGTACGTGAAGGGTGTCACCGTCACGATTCCCGGGATGGCCTGGATCGTGCCCAACTGTTTCGCCGGCAGCGGTTGGGTCAGGGAAACCTTGTTCCGCGCAATGATCCGCAACGAAGCCCCCGCCGCCTCCGGTGGAACCGTCAATTCCCGTTCCAGGGTCATCAACGTCACCAGCAATGCGCTGCTCACCGCCACGCTCCACACCGTCAGGAACGCACGTCGCCCGTTCCTCAACGCATTCTTCAGGATGAAGCTCGTCACCGTCATGCCACGATCTCTCCCTTCTCCAGATGCAGGCTGCGCGTCGCATACGCCGCCGCTTTTGGATCGTGCGTCACCATGATCACCGTCCGACCCGACACCTGCGAAAGCGATCTCAGGATCTCGAGCACATCCGTCGCCGACTTCGCATCCAGATTGCCCGTCGGCTCATCCGCCACCACCAGCACCGGGTCCGTCACCAACGCCCGCGCAATCGCCACCCGTTGCTGTTGGCCCCCCGACAACTGGTCGGGCCGATGATGCGACCGATCCCCCAACCCCACCAGATCCAGGGCCGCCCCCACCTGGGTCCGGCGCTCCGACCGGCTCAACCGGGTGAGCAACAACGGCAACTCGACGTTCTCCGCCGCCGTCAGGACCGGGATCAGGTTGAAGGACTGGAACACGAAGCCCACATACTGGTTCTGCCAGGTCCGATTCCCCCAGGTTCCCCACGTTGATCCCCTGCACCAACACATCCCCCGTCGTCGGCCGGTCAATCCCCGCCACGATGTGCAGCAGCGTCGACTTCCCCGATCCCGACGGCCCCATCAAGGCAATGAATTCTCCCGCCAGGATGTCCACCGTCACCCCGTTCAAAGCCACCACATCGATATCCCCCTGCCGATACACCTTGGAGAGATCCCGCACCTGGACAATTGGTTCCCCCATAAAGCCACGGAGTGGTATGCGACCCCCTTCCCCGAAGCAATCTCCCCGCCGCGAACCTCACCGTTTCCCATCAAACATTGCCCGAGCAGGAACGCAGTCGTCACCACCGCTCCGACCATACCCGCCCCCTTCATCGTACTCGTACCCGGTCCCGAACCTCCCCGAGCCTGTCCCCTCGGATGCGACGGATACAGGGGGCGGGACCGCGTTGTTGGCGAGTACGAGTACGATGGGGCGCACCCCGATTGCCGATGGGTTCGTACTCGACCTCGTACTCGTACTCGGTCCCGAACCGGTACTCACCCTGCCCGGAAGTTTCACCACAGAGGACGGGCGCACGCCAGGACCTGACGCAGTCCCACGCCCGGGAGGACGCAAAGCGGCCCGAAGTGCGGTCATCCCCGCCGCCATAAACCTCACCGGACGGGCACGATTCAGAAGACGGGTCCCCGGGATGCGGAGTGGGCAGCGCACGCCCGTTCGTAGGCGGTACGCCACACGGGGATGGGGTAAATGGCGAGGAAGCGGTCGAGTCCGGCTTGGATGGATGCCTCGGCCTCGGGGTAACGCCCGACGGTTTCCTCGATCAGGTGCCGCACCAGTTCGGTATGCTTGGGGTCTTCGGTGGAATGGAACTCCACAAACTCGAGTGCCTCAGCCGGGAAGCCTCGGCGAAGGAGGATGTCTTTGGCCTTTGCCGAGACGATGGGAGTGAGTCCCTCAAACGGATATAGTGCTCCGAGGTAGGCAAATGGATCACGTTGATCCGCAATCATGTTCCAAAGGGCAGCCACCGCGTAGGAGGCCGGGCTGATCCGGTGCCGCTCTCGGGCATGCTGTTCGTCGCCGCCGAGTGCGACGTAGTCCCGCAAAGCCATCTCGCCATGATCGAACTCTTCCGCCTGGTGCCGCAGCATCGCCTTGATCATTCGAACCGGCATCGAACGGGGCATCTGTGCGATGGCGGTGATGGCCCCTTCGATGGCGTGAGGTTGGTAGGAGAAGATCTCGATGTAGATCTCCCGCATCATGGTCTGAAGGAATCGGGGATCGGTTTCTGGCGAGGTCAGGATGATCCAGAACTCCTGCTGTTCGATCTCCTTCACCAGGGAATCCATCCGCTGGTCGAGCCAAGAGATGAGATCTGAATCACAGCGGTCGTTCAGGAGATCCTTGGCTTCATCCGGTGTTTCCAATGCGAGGTTGTTCATGAGTGAGGGTGGTTTTGGTTTGTTGGCGAATCCGATCAGCGGGTTGGAAGTCGTTTGTTGGCCAGGTCGGTCGGAGTCGGGAGCCTGACGTCCCAGATCCATCCGAGTCGTTCGCAGCTTCGGATGAACCACCAGGCAATGTCCGGTTGCCGCGGCAACAGGCCATGCCTCGCGGACGGGGGAAATGCATGGTGGTTGTTGTGCCAACCTTCGCCGAAGGCCAGCAGGGCACAGGTAAAATGATTGCGGCTGTGATCTCCGGTCTGGAATGGAGCCGCCCCGAATAGATGGCAGATCGAGTTGATGCTCCAGGTCACATGCTGGACCGCGACAATCCGCAGGAAACCACCCCACAACGCACCACGAAGAGCCGAGGCCAGGCTGCCGCCGACAACGCCCCCGATGATTCCCGGCAGCACGATGCCGATCGCCACCCAGAGCAGATAGCGACGGTCGCACCGCTGGACCACTGCATCCCGCCGCAGATCCGGGGCGTGCCGCATCAGGGCCAGTCGGTGTGTCTTCAGCATCCAGCCGAGATGGGCGTGAAACCACCCAAGCAGGGCACCCCGGATTCCGGGTCCACCATGATGGGGCGAATGGGGATCCTGGTCGGTGTCACTCGCGGCATGGTGCTTACGGTGGACCGAGACCCAGAACTGGATTGGCCCCTCGGCGGCCATGGATCCAGCGACGCCCAGGCACCACCGGAGCCAGGGCACGCATTGGAAGCTTCGGTGGGTGAAATGCCGATGAAAGCCGGCTGTCAGTCCAAGCGTTGTGACGACGTAAAGTCCTGCGAAGAGGACGAGGTCCAACGGGGTTGCCACACGGCCCCACAATGCGGTGGTCAAGGCAGCCACCGCTACCGGCGGGACCAGGACCGTCGTGATCGCCAGCCAACGTCGACGAAGTTCTTCCCGCCCCGGGAGATCGGACCCACGGGTCATCAATTGGGCGGGACCGGCGCGGCTGACTCGCGAGGGAGGAATCGATGGATGCATGGCGTTGGCCGGTCAGGACCATGTCATGGCCGGTGATGCCGCCGATGACCGGCCCGGTTGGGTGGAATCCAACCCATCCACCGGTTCGCTTCCAATCGGACCTGCATTCGGAAACGCAATTGGAACACCGATCCACGGTTGGTGGCGTCGGACCCTCACGTAGGGGGATCCGACGGACTCAAGGTGTTGCGTGTCGGTCAGGTTGAGCACCATTGGAAGGACGTCCCCGAATTCCGGATGGATGACCCGCCCCCGATACGGCACGTAGCCGAAGCGGGTGTACAACGCCTCGAGATGGCGATTGGTGTCCATGAAGTCGAAGTACACATCCCGCTCCACGCCGAGTTCGAAACAGGCCAGGATGAGGCGCATCCCCACGGAGGTTCCCCGGTAATCCGGGGCGATCATGAACCTGGACGTCATGCTCACATGATCCGGGTACCAGCGGCCCGCACGCTCCATCTGGTAAAGACTGCTGTACGGGCCAAAGTCCGAATCACGGCCCAGATTGGCCCTCAACGCCCCGATTACCCGTCCTCCATCCAGGGCGATGAAATTGCAGGCGGCGGCATCCAGGGGATCCGTGAGCGTACGGTCCACCGGGTTAGCATGAGTGGGGCGGCGCCCCATCTCCTCCACGTAGACGGAGTACCGAAACCGATGGAGTTGAGCCCGCTCCTCGGCGGACGTCGCGAGCGTGACGGTGATGCTCATGCCGTGGGGGATTGGAGGTGGATCAGTTGGAAACCAGGTCCAGTGTACCGGCACTCCCGGCCATTGCCCGGTCATAGGCGGCGCGCCACACGGGGATGGGGTAAACGGCCAGGAAGCATTCCAGCCCGTACACAATGGACTCGGCCGCCTCCGGATAGCGTCCCACGACATCCCGGATGAGCTGCCTCATCAGATTGGTGTGGGAGATGTCCTCCTTCGCGTGGAACTCAATGAAGCCCAGACTTTCCTCCGACATGCCCTTTTTCTCGAGGAACGGCTGGACCCTCTCCGCCAGCATGGGCGTCAGGCTTTCGAAGAGGTACTCGGCACCGAGATACGCGAAAGGATCCCGCTGATGCACCATCATCCACCAGACCCCGGCCGCCGCACTGGATTGCGGGCTGATCCGGCGGGCACGGGCCATCGCCTCGTCGCCACCCAACGCCACGTAATCCTTCAACCCCATTTCGCCGTGATCAAACTCATCGGCCTGGTGATGCAGCATCGACTTGAGCCAGCGCGGAGGCATCGAGCGGGGCATCTGGCCGATGAGGGCAATGGTCGCCTCCACGATGCTGGCGTTGTACGAGAAGATCTCGAGGTACACCTCCCGCATGATCGAGCGAACCAACTCAGGTTCGGTGTCCGGAGCCGTCAACACCTGCCACATGTCGGTCGTCTGGACCTCCTCGAAAAGCGTCCCGATTCGCGCTTCGAGATGCTGGACAACCGAGTCGGCGGAGGAGGGATGGGAAACTTTCATAAGCGGGGTGAACGCTGGGCGGTTGTTCACTCCAGTTCCTCGACTTCGAGAAGAAACGTCGCGGCGCCGAAGGGTGACCAACCGGTCAGCAGCCATTGCGTCGGTGCAAGACTGTTGATCATGACGGTCAGGGTGTGTGGGCCGGCGGGAACTCCGGATGCGTAGCCCGTGATGCTTCCCGGGACGATCTGGTATCCGTAGCCCGAACTGCTGGTATCATGGAAGTAGTTGGCGGTCTTCAGGGGTGCGGGCAGCGAAAGACCATCCAGACGAACCTCCCAGGTGGCGCCGGGTGCCTGGCTGGAAGTTCCAGAGACCCCCAAGGTGTCGGTGTAATGGATCCGCAGGCGGCTGGTCTGCGAATGTTTGGTGAAGTTCAGGATCCGGGAGGGCAGACCCTGAGGTTGTGGGCTGCCCGCCAACTGCTCGATCCGGTTTCCGGTCAGGTAGGTGATCTGCCTGGGGGTGGGCGGTCCGGCCGGCCCGGTCTCGCCTTGTGGACCGACGGGTCCCTGCGGCCCCTGCGGTCCTGCCGCTCCATCGATTCCGGCCGGCCCGGCTTCACCCTGGGGTCCGGTGGCACCAGGTGCTCCGGTGTCACCCTTGGGTCCAGCGGGCCCGGTCTCGCCTTGTGGACCGATGGGTCCCTGCAAGCCGGTGGCGCCAAAGGTGACGTCGATGGCGGCACGCCCGACCGCGCCATTGCCCGAGGTGACCACCAGGCGATGGGTACCCGGGTCGATTCCTGGGGGAAGACTGGCCCGGATCAGACCGGGCGTTGCGCTGACGAGGGCCAGGGGAATGTCGCCAAGGAGAACCTGGGGTGCTCCGCGGAGGAATGAATCGCCCAGGATTTCGATGGTGTTGCCGGCGGCGGGCACGACGGCGAACACCGACACGCCGGCCGATGAAACCGGGTCGATGGCGAACACTGGCGAACTTCCCGCGATCGTCATGCAGGTGAGCCAGACGATCGCAGGTTTGCGGAGGCTGCGGAGGTTCATGCGGGATGGGATGAGATGGTTCATGTGTCGATAGGGAATCGGGTGACATCCGACACTTCTTTCAAAAAAAAACCGGGATGTGCCGAAAAGACCTCCGGGCCTGTCCCCACCCATTCGCATGACTCGACCCTTCGACCGGCCAGGTCGCGGGATCATTGCCCCGGATTCCGGGGAACGAGCCGTTCGCGAAGGCGTTGGGCGCGGGGAGGGAGCCAGGCGTGGACGGCATCTTTCGCGGAGAGTTCAATGGCGCGGTCGCAAGCCCCCAGCGCTTCGTCGAGTCGTCCGCGTCGCCCCAGTTCGCCGGCGACCGCCAGCCACAGTCCCGGATCGTCCCCGGCAAGGGATTCATGGTCTGCACCCTCGACCACGGCGATCTCGGCGAAGGAAGGCGCGAAGAGAAGTGTGGTGGCAGGGCCTGAGGCATCGACCCGGAAACACGCCAGGGCCCGGCCGTCCGGGGAAAACTCGTGGGTATAAGTGCCCCGATCTTCCTCAGGCGATTGGAACCGCAGCAATTCCCGCTGCGTGGCAAGATGCCACAGCCGAAGGGTGCGGTCGTCGGCAGTGGTGGCCAGTGTCCGGCTGTCCGGGCTGAAGAGGTGCCGGGTGTTCTTGCGGGTGTGCCCCCGCAGCAGACCGACCCGTTCGCCGTCGGGCATCCGCCGGATCCGGATGTCGGCTGTCCCGCCGCAGATCCAGCGTGCGTCGGGAGACAGGCTGGCGGTGGCGAAGGTGTCGCCTTCGAGCTGGAGGACCGGTCGGGGGCCCTCGGGGCCGACCTGAAAGAGTTGGAGGCTTTCCTCGTGGGTGAGGAGGAGGAACGAGCCCTGGCGGGTGCCCACGAAACCCGGCGTATAACCCCATTGATCGGGCAGGGTCCAGGCGGGTTGCCCGTCGGTCAGTCGCCAGGCTGCGAGCACCCGATCGCCGGCCGCGTTGGTATGGAAGGTGGTGACCAGTCCCAGGCCGGTATCGAAGGAAGCCCGTCCGTACAGGGCCGGCAGGGTGCAGACCCGTCGACCTTCGATCCGGTCCCAGATCTCGGTTTGCTGTTCACGGGCCGACCACAGGTGTTGGTATCGGCCGTCCCGGGACAGGCTGTTGAGGACGTTGTCATGTTGGATGCCGGATTGTGGGGCCGGGATGGGCGTCGGTTCCTGTTCGAGGGTTGCCGGGTCGAGCAGGACTCCCTGGCCCGAACCCTGCATCACTCCGGCAAGTCCGCCGCCGGGGTCGAATCCGAAAGGCCAGAACGGATCCCGCAGGACGGTGCTTCGGGGGCGGGCCCGGGGATCCCACGCCATCACGATGGAATCCGACACCCCCAGGGAAAACAACGTGGAGCCATCGGAAGAAAATGCCACGTCGATGACTTCATCCGCCTGCCCGGCGAAGCTGTGGACGAGGTCACCGGTTTCAACCTGCCACAGGCGGGTGGTCTGGTCGGGGCTGCCGCTGGCAAGGGTGCGGCCGTCCGGGGAGAAACGGGCGGCGAAGACGTGGTCCGAGTGACCCGGCAACACCCGGATTTCCCGATCCTGCCCGATGTCCCAAAGGCGGATTCCAAACCCCCGGGAGCTGGGAATGGCCAGGGTTCGGTTGTCCGGAGAGAGCGCCAGGAAAGGTCGGGATGCCGAGCTGGCCGGCAACGGTTCGGCCAGCGTGCGGATCTCCTCCAGTCCCGGGCAGGTCAGGATCCGGACCCGGTCGCCCACCAGCACAGCCACGCGACCGGGGTCGCTCCCGAAGGCCACCTGCAGGTAGAGGTGACGGGCGATGCTGAATCCCCCGGAGGCGGGCAATGTGGTGGATGCGACCCGGGTCCAGGTGGCGGTGTCCCAGACCACGAGTTCCTTGGGGGCGTTCCAATAGTCGGAGTTCCATGGACCGGTGCCGGTGAGCAGGAAGCGGCCGTCGGGAGACAGCACCGCAGGCGCGGCGGCGCCTGGCAGGCGTCGGACCTCCTCAAAGGTGGTCAGGTTCCAGCATCGGACATCCTCGGGCGAAGCGCTGACCAGAAGGTTTTGTCCCGGGGGAAAGGCGAGGGAAAGGATGCGGTTGTCATCGGGCAACACGATCGGAGCCGCGCGGGTGGCCAGGTCAAAGATCCGGATGCGGCCGCCGTCAAAACCGCCCACGGCCAGGAGGCGATGGTCCGGCGAGGCGGCAATGACGAGGGCGCTGTGTCGGTTGCCCGGGAGGCTGAACTTTTCCTGGCTCCGGCTCTGGTGCCAGAGGTAACGCCACTCGAAACCGCGCAGGTCGGGTTGCCCCGGGCGGGGGACGTGGTTCTGGAGGAGGGCGCGGGCCAGGCGAAGGTTGTCGGATTGCAGTGCCTGTTGGGCGAGTTGGATGTCGGCAGCGTAAAGGCTTTCGCGGGCGGCAGCCTCACTTGCCGCGGCTTGGGTGGCGCTGGATCCGGCAGCCTGGGCGAGCTTGAGGTTGGCCTCCGCCAGTTCCCGTACCCGGGCGGTCTGTCGTGCCTGCCACCACCAACCGAGGGCGACCACCGCCGCCAGGACCGTGACCAGTGCGCCCGCCCGCTGCACGCGGCGCAACTGGCCTGCCAGGCGACGCTGGCGTCGGACGGATCCGCCGCTGCGAAGCAGGGCGAGGTCGGCGTTCATCTCCTCGGCGGAGCGGTAGCGCTCGGCCCGGTCCGCGGCACAGGCCTTCAGGAGGATCGCGTTGAACTCCAGCAGCCGCGTGCTTTCCGGATCGGTGGCGATCCGCGTGAACGGTTCGGGGAAATCCTTCCGATCCTTCCCCATGCCCGCCTCATACAAGACCTTGCCCAGGCTGTAGAGGTCGGCCTGGGCAGAGTTGGGGCCTTCAGGCGGGATGAATCCGTCGGTGCCCACGAACGAGCGTGCCTCGCTCATCTCGATGACCAGGCCGATGTCGGCGAGCTTGGGGACGTCTCCGACAAAGATGATGTTGGAGGGCTTGATGTCCCGATGGATGAGCCCGGCCTGGTGCAGTTGGGCGAGGCCGAGGTTCAGCGTGAGCCCGAGTTCAAGGCACTCGTCCACCGGCAGCCGGTTTCGCCCGAGCAGCACCTTGGCCAGGGTGCGCGGGATATAGGTTTCCGGATCGAAGGCTTCCGGGTGGATGTCATCGGCCAACTCCATCACGTAATAGAAATAGCCGTTGGCGTCGTTGCGCCCGACCTGGAGGATGTCGACGAAGGCTTCGTTGCGACGCGACAGGGGTTCAAAGGAACGCATCCCGGAGAACTCGCGCTCATAGGGACGGTCGTCGGTGAAGCGGTCGCGGAACACGACCTTGACCGCGCGCCAGGTGCCGACGGCGGTGCGGGCCAGCCAGACATCGCCATAGCTTCCGCCGCCGATGCGCCGGACCAGTTGGTGGTCTGGCACCAGCGGGGTCAGCGGAGCCACCCACGAAGGTTGCCGGAAGTTGGGGTCGGTCTGCGGATCGTCAGCCACGGCGTGCAGGGGTCAGCGGGGGGAACGGACGAGCTGGAGTTGGAGGCGACGGAGAAGGCGCCGTTCGACGCAGCGGCTGCCGATGCGGTGGGCGGGATGGTAGCGGTCGAAGCGCGGTCCACGCAGCCAGGCGTACAGGTGCCGGAAAAGGTTCACAGTGGTTTCTCCCGCAGACGTTCCACCTCGCGTTTCACCTCGCGGGCCAGGCGATGGCGCACCAGGTAAACCTGGCCCGGATTGACCTCGAGCATGCGCGCCACTTCGAGGGTCCCCAGTCCTTTCACGGCGCTCAGGTGGAAGATCTGGTAATGGGCCGGCTTGACCCGAAGCTTTACCCGTTCCATGGCGGCATCGATGAGGTTCCGCTCCCATTCCTCTTCCCAGAGCGATTCCAGTGGGGGGTTCACGCCCGAGTCCGGGATGCGCTCGATGAGCGGGGTGGCCCGGGAATCGTATGGACCTTCCGGGGTGTGACCATGGGTGGGTTGACGGCGACGGAATTGGTCGATGATCCGGAGCCGGGTGACATGGACGAGCCACCCCTTGAAGGAGCATCGGGCCGGGTCATAGACAAAGTCCGGCATCTTGCGCGCGACCGACACCACGGTTTCCTGCACGACCTCCTCGGCTTCGGAATCGCTGAGCCCGGAACGGATGGCGACGCCATAGATGAACTTCCAGTAGGTGGTGAAGAACTCCTGCCAACCGGCGTGATCCTCCCAGTTGCGGAGACGATCCAGGAGGCTGCGGCGCGTGGGCAGCAGCCGTTCTTCCGGGAACGGACCTCCGGCATCAACTGGCATGCCGTAAGATCGGAACAAAACCGGAGAATCTTTCAACCAAACGATCGGGCACCGATCCAGTGCGCCTTGGGCCAGCCACAGAGGACACAGGGAAGCTCCTCCTCCCCTCCACGTGCTTCCAGCAACCGAACGTCGCCGCTCCCGACCAGGGGGCAGCGTCAGCAGGCCCCCCCCCAGGAAACCCTCCGGATTTGAACCTGTTCGTATCGGGGGTCGTGGCGCAGCATCGGGCCATGGCGAGCCTTCAGGGTTTGATGGCCACCGCGGGCGGTCTGGAACGGGCCCGACGTTGGCTGCGGCGCCGCGCCTGGCTCGCACGGTGGCTGCCCCCGGCCGAACAACGCGCCACCTACACTTGGGCCGTTTTCGCCGGCATCCTCGCCGCCGGTTGCGTCCTCGCCGTCCGTGTCGGCCTCGAAGGCGCCCAGTGGCTCCTCACCCAGTCCATCGCTCCCATCATCGAGGTCGCCCGCGACCTCCCGGACTGGCGCCGCCTCGTCACCCCCGCCCTCGGCGGCATCGCCGCCGGTTGGCTCGTCATCTGGGGTCGCCGCTTCACCGGGAATCAACCCGCCGTCGATTACATGGAAGCCGTCACTCTCGGGGATGGCATCATCCGCGGCCGACCCGCCCTCCTGCGCTGTGTCGCCGCACTGTTCAGCATTGGCTCCGGCGGATCCCTCGGACGCGAAGGTCCCCTGCTCCAACTGACCACCGCCCTGGTCTCTTCCGCTGGCCGACATCTCGGGCTGGGTCCGCCACGACTCCCCCTGGTTGTCGCCTGTTCGGCCGCCGCCGCCCTCGCCGCCACCTATCACGCACCCCTCGCCGGCGCCCTCTTCGTCGCCGAAATCGTCCTCGGCACCATCGCCATCGAGTCCTTCGGGCCCATCGTCATCTCGTCCGTGGTCGCCGTGGCCGTCACCCGGCCCATCCTCGGCGCCCAGGCCCTGTTCCCCGGCACCGTCTTCCGGTTCCAATCCGCGTGGGAACTTCTCCTCTTCCTCGCCGTGGGCCTCATCCTGGGCGGTCTCGCGCCCATCGTGGTCCGACTTCTCGAACGCGCCCGCACCGCGTTCACCGCCCTTGCACTTCCCCCCTACTGGCAACTCGGCCTCGGCGGGCTGCTCGTTGGCGCCATCTCCATCCCCGTCCCAGAAGTCTGGGGCAATGGCTTCGAATCCCTCCAGGCGATCCTCCGCGGCGAAAGCGCCACCTGGACGTTCGTCTGCCTCCTCCTCGGCGCCAAACTCGTCGCCACCGTTGCCTCCGTCGGATCCGGCGCCGTCGGTGGCGTGTTCACTCCCGTCATGCTGCTGGGAGGTCTCGGCGGATGGCTCCTCGGCGCCATCTTCCATTCCCTCTGGCCCACCCACACCGGCACCCCCGCCGCCTACGCACTCATCGGCATGGGCGCCTTCCTCGGCGCCACCACCCACGCCCCCCTCATGTCCGTCGTGATGGTCTTCGAACTCACCCTCAATCCCGACGCCATCGCTCCCCTCCTCATCGCCACCGTCGCCGCCCAGACCGTCGCCCGAAGCGTCTCTTCAGACTCCATCTACTCCGCCTCCCTCCGCGCCCGCGCCAACCGCCAACGCGATGCCCGCCAGATCCAATCCCTCTTCCAACTCCCTCCTCCGTCCGTCCCCTTCAACGCCCCGCTCGAACAGGTCGCCATCGCCTTCAAGAACGCTCCCGCCGGCCTCGTCGCCGTCATCGAGGACAATGGCCAACTCGCCGGCTGCATCCGGATCTCCGATGTCCATCAGCACCTCGCTGATCCCCACCTGGCCCGCCTGGTCACCGCCGGTGAACTGATCTCGCCCAACTCCCGCTGGATCACCGCCGCCGCCGATCCCGGTGTCGCCCTCGCCCGCTTCACCGAAACCGACGATCCCTGGCTCGTCGTGGTGGATTCCACCGAGTCACGCCGCATCGTCGGTTCCCTCTCCCGACGCGATCTCCTCCTCTGGGTCGCCCACGGTTCGACCTGGTGAAGGTCAACCGATTGCACCGGTTCCCATGGGCTTGCCCCGACCTCAACGGAGGATTTGCCCGGAAGCCCGCGGATGCAGAAAGAAGTTCACCACAGAGGACACAGAGGGGGCTCAGCAGGCGTTGGCTGGCACCCCTCCCAACTGCCCCATCTGCGTCATCTGCGTCATCTGCGGATCGTGATCGGTGGATCATCCCCACCGCCAGCTCCGCCTCAGAAAGCCCGCGCCACACTCGCCGAAAGCAGGAAGCTCGCGAAGGCGGCGTCGCCATGCCGATACACCCCCGTGTCCTCCGTCCAACGCTCATCCGCCACGCTGCGCTGACGATTCGCATACACCATCACGGGGGCACTCAACGCCACACTCCAACGCCCCGTCATCCAGGCCACGCCCGGTTCAATCGACACCGCATAGCCCGGTCGTCGGAAGCCGTTGTCGTTCCCGATCAGGTCCCGGACCGCCACGCCTTCCACCCGCCCCGCCAGGGTCACCACCAAACCCTTCACCCAGGGCACCGCATATCCCACCCCACCCCGCACCAGATACGAGTCCGGCACCGAGGTGATCTGCTCATACGGGTTGCCCCGCGGATTCCCACTCCGCGTCGATGTCCCGTTCACATCCCGCGGATTCGCCAGGTAAAACCCCTGCGCAAAACCGTAAACGCCACCCCCGATCAACTGATATCCATTGAACTCCATCGTCAGCCCCCAGCCGCCGTCGCCGGGCTGGATCGATTGATCCACGTATCCCACCACGGGACCGTTGACCGTGTTGAAGGTGTCCGTCGCCGCATAACTGCCGGTGGGCGCCTTGAACCCGATCCCGATCTGGAGATTGCCCGACGGCATCTTTTCCGGATCCAGGATCCAGCCGTTGAAACTCAACCGGACGTCGCCCAGTCCACCCGACCCGCTCGAATGCCGATTGGTCCGCGTGTGTTCATACCAGGAGGTGCGGTCGTGATGGACGAAGGGCAGGGCCAACGAGGCGCCCCAGCGCGGGGTGAAGAGGTAGTTGATCCCGAGATCGATGAAGTGGGAGTCATTGACGACCTGATTGCCGGTCACATGCCGATGGGTCTGTTCCACATCCCCGATGAAGTGTCGGTCCGAGTTCAGCCAGCGATAGGCGAGTGCCACCTGCCATTTCATGTCGAGATGGTTGGTGAAGCTGCCGGGATGCGAGGTGCAGGGGCCTGCACCGCGGGCCACCACACAACCTTGTCCATGGACCGCGGCTGTGGACGCGGTGAGGATCAGGGCACCGGCGACCAGGGTACGGCCAATCGTCAATTCGAGTCGTTTCATGGGAGGAGGCATGAAATATCCGAATGCGCCTCCCCCCACCGTTCTTGTGGGTCCAACCGCAAGAAACGCGGGGTGAACCGACCGCGCCGAGGGGCGAATCCCCGGCCTTCACCCCAGATCACGAGCCTTGGCTCCCGCGCCCGGTTGTGGGATATTGAGGAAAGAAAGCACGCGAACCTTTTCAAACCATTTCATTACCATGAGCCGAACCAGTGCCAGCGCCGACAAACTCGCCCAGGACCTTCACATCCTCGTCCGTGACACCGAGGAACTCCTCGCCGCCACCACCGATGACGCCGGTGAAAAGGTCCGCGAACTCCGCAAGCGGCTCGCCTCCGCCCTCGAGTCCGCCAAGGACACCGCCGCCGATCTCGAAGCCCGCGCCCTCGATTCCGTCAAGGAAGGCGCCCGCCAAACCGACCGCGTCATCCGCGATCATCCCTACGAAAGCCTCGCCATCGCCTTCGGTGTCGGACTTCTCCTCGGAGTGGTGATCACCCGGCGCTGACCCCTCGCCCCTGTGCCTGACGAAGTCCCTGAACCGCCGCCGTCCACCGCCGCCACCCTTGGCCGGTTGGGCCGCGCGGTCCTGGCCACCCTCAGCAATCGCGCCGAACTTCTCCTGGTCGAACTCCAGGAGGAACGGCATCGGGTCGTCCATGTCGCCCTCCTCGCCGGCTGCCTGGTCGTCACCTCCGCCCTCACCCTGGTCCTCCTCAACCTCACCATCGTGGTGATCTTCTGGGAACATCGGGTCGGCACCCTCGTCATCCTGTTCCTGCTCCATCTGGCCGCCTCCCTCGCCGGATTCTTCCAACTGCGCCGTTTCGTCCGCGAATGGCAGGCTTTCCCCGCCACCCTCGGCGAACTCAAAAAGGATCGCGAATGTCTCAAGTAGATCCCATCGAAAGCCTCCGCCTCCGCAAACAGGCCCTCCTCATCGAGAGCAGCCTCAACCGCCTCGACCTCTGCCGCGAAGCCGAGGCCGTCCAGGCCCACTTCTCCTGGTTGACCGAACCCGCCGACTCCGCCCGCGAACACACTCCCCTGCTCGCTGCCCTCGCCCCCCTCGCCGGCATGTTCGCCAGCCACCTCCTGCGCTCACGTCGTCCCGGCAATTCCAAACTCAATCTCCTCATCGACACCGTCCGCATCGGTTGGCCCCTGTGGCGCCAGTTCGCCGCCGGCTACTTCCGTCGCCGCGACTGATCCAGATGCCGCCCGGAGTGGCGACGTTCGGTCGCCGTGGGTACGAGGACGGCGAGGGGCCCTCGCCGCTCCATGGAATGGGAAGGGATCGGCGACGTTGCGGCCTCTATTCACCGCCCGGATTCCTTTGATCTCCACAACGCCGCCGACACGTCGTTCGTGCTGAAGGTCATCCGCGCAAAACATTCCGGGACGTGCGAATCCCAGACGCCGTGCCGGGTCCACACCCAGCCGCCCGAATCCTTCGCCGGCGCCGCTTCCTTGTAGGTATTGAACCGCGAGAAATCCATGCGCCAGACATCTCCCTCGCGTGGCGGCAACTCACGTCCCTCCGCCCTGGCCAACCACTCCAGTCCCTTCCACGGAAACGCCAGTTCCACCGTCCAGCCCCGGTCACGATCCTTGTCATCGTTCAAGGTCCCGTCCACCCACACCCCCGTCTGCTTTCCCGGAAATGCCGACTTGAAATTGCCCAGGCGTCCCCCGCGCGGATGCGTCGTGAAACCAACCCCGTTGAACGGCACCAACTCGGTCCGCTCGAACATCGGCAACCCCGCAAACGCCCCACGCTCCCAGGCGTCCTTCCACACGAAGAACACCTCGTAACTCGTGTTCAACGCGTTGATCTCGAACTCATAGTAGCCATCACGCCCCGCGAAGAAGAATTCGACGTCGTTGTCGTAGTAGATCGGATCGTTGTGCTGCGTGAACTTCGCCCGCACCAACGGTTCCTCCACCCGGAACGCCACATACAGGTTCACCTCGTCCCACAACACCATCGCGTGCGTCCCATGCAACGTCGGGGCCCCGCTCAGGATATCCACAAACCGCGGCGACTTCGGCGCCATGACCCACGCTCCCTCATCCAGCTTTCCATCCACCCGGATCGGTTCCTTCACCCGGTACACCGTGTAACGCGCCACCTCCTCGTCCGGACACGGAAAAACCGCCTTCGCACCCGGCTTCAACCCGCCGCCCTCTTGCCCCAGCACCGTTCCCATCATTCCTGCCATCCCCGCAACACATCCCACCCACCCACACTTCCATCGCCGTTTCATCCACTTCATGACCACCCGTTACTGACATTACCCCCAGGCCGCAATCCCCCGAAATCGAGGAACCCCCCACTCCCTTCGACTCCCGGGTTGAAGCATCCCGCCAACGGGCTAGGGTCCTCGACATCGCCGCAGAACCCCGTTCTATCGGCCTGAGCGTCCGTCATCCGTCCCGTCCGTCGCCATGAATCATCACGCCGCCGATCCTTCACACCTCGCCCTGACCCGACGCGATTTCCTCCGCAACTGCGGCATGGGCATGGGCGCCGTGGGGTTGACCGGCCTCCTGGGTTCACTGGGCCAGCTCGACGGCCGCGCCCTCGGCGCCAACCCCGGCTTCAATCAACCCCTCACCCCGCGCCAACCCCAGTTCGTCGGCCGCGCCAAACGCGTCATCCACATCTTCGCCAACGGCGGCCCTTCCCACGTCGACACCTTCGATCCCAAGCCATCCCTCGACCAATGGCACGGCAAGGAGATCCCCATCACCTTCAAGACCGAACGCCGCACCGGCGCCGCCTACAAATCCCCGTTCGCCTTCCGTCAGTACGGCCAGTCCGGCATCCCCGTCTCCGACCTCTTCCCCAACGTCGCCCGCCACGTCGACGACCTGTGCATCATCCGTTCCATGAAGGCGGATGTCCCCAATCACGAACCTTCCCTTCTCCTCATGAACTGCGGCGAAGCCCGGCTGGTCCGGCCCAGCTTCGGTTCCTGGGTCACCTACGGGCTCGGCTCCGAAAACCAGAACATGCCCGGGTTCGTCGTCATGTGTCCGGGCGGTTATCCCATCCAGGAATCCCAGAACTGGCAGTCCGCCTTCCTCCCCGGCGTCTATCAGGGCACCTACATCAATACCGAACACACCCGCATCGAACGCCTCATCGAGAACATCACCAACGCCTACCATTCCCTCCCCGAACAACGCGCCCAACTCGATCTCCTTCACCAACTCAACGCCCGCCATCAACAGGCCCGCGCCGCCGATGCCCAACTCGAAGCCCGCATCCAGTCCTTCGAACTCGCCTACCGGATGCAGATGGATGCCGCCGATGCCTTCGACATCACCCGCGAACCCGAAAGCATCCGGAAACTCTACGGCGAAGGCACCCAGGCCCGACAACTCCTCATCGCCCGTCGCCTCGTCGAACGCGGTGTGCGCTTCGTCCAGGTCTGGCACGGGGCCGGTCAACCCTGGGACAATCACGACGACATCGAGGTCAACCACCGGAAGCTCGCCCGCGAATGCGACCAGGGCATCGGCGCCCTTCTCACCGACCTCAAGCAACGCGGCATGCTCGAGGACACCCTCGTGATCTGGGGCGGCGAATTCGGTCGCACTCCCACCGTGGAACTGCCCACCCCCGGCGCCAATGCCGGCAAACAGAACGGGCGCGACCACAACAATCACGGCTTCACCATGTGGGTCGCCGGCGGTGGCGTCCGCGCCGGCACCATCTACGGCGCCACCGACGAATTCGGCTTCGCCGCCACCGAAAACGTCGTCCACGTCCACGACCTCCACGCCACCCTTCTCGCCCTCCTCGGATTCGATCACGAGAAGTTCACCTTCCACCACGCCGGCCGCGATTTCCGCCTCACCGACGTCCACGGCAAGGTCGTCCGCGACCTCATCGCCTGAGATCCCGCCCCACCCCGTAGAAGTCGAGGTCACGAGACTCCATCCCCTCCGCGCCCCGTCTCCATCCCCTCCCGACAATCCCAGAACCAGAGCCTCCTCACGTCGGCTTCCACTCCCGTAGAAGTCGAGGTCACGAGACTCCATCTCCTTTCCTTCCCCGCCCGACCGCTTCCGCTCTGGGCACATCCCCGCCAAATCGCTTCAATCCGCCCACAACATGAAGGTCCTCGTCCTCGGTTCGGGCGGTCGTGAACACGCCCTCGTCTGGAAACTCGCCCAGTCTCCCCAGGTGTCCCAACTCTGGTGCGCCCCCGGCAATGCCGGCACCGACTCCCATTCCCTCCCCAATGGGCGTCCCGTCCAGAACCTCCCCATCCCCCCCGACCAGTTCGATGCCCTCCTCGACTGGGCCCAACGCGAGAAACCCGACCTGACCGTCGTTGGTCCCGACAACCTCCTCGCCCTGGGCGTTGTCGACCGCTTCAACGCCGCCGGCTTCACCATCTGGGGTCCCACCCAACAGGCCGCCCAGTTCGAATCCTCCAAGGTCTTCTCCCAGGATTTCATGTTGCGACACGGGATCCCCACCGCCCGCTCCGGCACCTTCGACGATCCCATCGCTGCCAAACGCTTCTGCGCCGAACTCGACGGGCGTTGCGCCGTCAAGGCCGATGGCCTCGCCCTCGGCAAAGGCGTCCTGCTCACCCATTCCCCCGCCGAAGCCGACCGTGCCGTCGACGAAATCCTCGTCCAACGCTCCTTCGGTTCGGCCGGTTCACGCCTCGTCATCCAGGAACTCCTCAGCGGCGTCGAAATCTCACTGCACGCCCTCTGCGACGGTCGCAACGCCCTGCTCTTCCCCACCGCCCAGGACCACAAACGCGCCCTCGACGGCGATCTCGGCCTCAACACCGGCGGCATGGGCACCTATTCCCCGGCTCCGTTCCTCTCCGACGACGCCCTCCAGTCCGTCGGGCGCCAGATCCTCGGCCCCTGGCTCAAGGGTTGTGCGGCCGAAGGCATCGACTTCCGCGGCCTGCTTTATCCCGGCGTCATGCTGACTCCCGACGGCCCCCGTGTCCTCGAGTTCAACGCCCGGTTCGGGGATCCCGAAACCCAGGTTTACCTGACCCGCCTCGAAAACGATCTCGCCGAACTCCTCCTCGCCAGCGCCGAAGGGCGTCTCGCCGGCATGGAACTCCGATGGAAACCGGATGCCGCCGTCTGCGTGGTCATGGCCTCGGCCGGTTACCCGGCGTCATCCACCAAGGGCATTCCCATCCGCGGTCTCGCCGAAGCCGCCGCCTTGCCCAACACCCACCTCTTCCACGCAGGAACCGCCCGGCAATCCAGTGACATCGTGACCGCCGGCGGACGGGTCCTCGGCGTCACCGCCCTCGGCCCAACCCTCCAGGCAGCCCGCGACCGCGCCTATCAGGCCGTCGACCGCATCCACTTCGAGGGCGCCCAGTGGCGTCGCGACATCGCGAGCAAAGGTCTGGTCAACTGAACTTTTCGAACCCGGATTCCCCAACGCGCTCAACCCCTTTCTCCTGCGTTGCGAGCGTTGCGCCGTCGCGTGAAACCCTCCCCCCCTCCGCGTTCCCTGCGCCGTCGCG
>DITU01000083.1 GCA_002422905.1 Verrucomicrobia bacterium UBA6176 | reverse complement strand
CTCCAATTTCAAACCACGGATCTCACGGATGGACACGGATGGAAACCCGCCGGACAGACTCCATGCCCCAACAATGCCCCCGCTTTGGATCCGTTCATTCCCAACGGCGACCAGACGTCGCCACTCCGATCCCTTTTCGTGCCGTTCGTATGTTTCGTGGTTCGAACACAGTCCGGCCCTTTCCCCCTCGGCGTTCCCTGCGTCTTCGCGCGAAAACCTCAATTCCACCGCCTCCCATGCGATTCGGGGAACTGATCCCGCTGAGACGCGGAGGCGCGGAGAAAACTTCCCTCAACCTTCGTGACTTCGTGACTTCGTGTGAGTCTCCCCCGTTGCGTCCCGATTAGAACCTCACCCGCCCCGGGTCCCACTTTCGACCCACTCCAGATACGCCTCCAGCGAACCCGCCGTCTCGACCGGCAACACGATGAACTCGGGCAACTCATACGGATGCAGGGCCAGCACCCGCTCCCGCAACCGGTCCACTCCGGCGTCGCCCACCTTCATCAACAACGCCACTTCCCCCTCCTCACACACCTCGCCTTTCCACCGGTAAACACTGCGCAACGGAATCAGGTTCACGCACGCCGCCAATCCCTCCTCCACCAACACCCGGGCCATGCCATCGGCGCGGTCCGGGGGCACATTCGTCAACGCGAGCTTCATCCTGACCAATTCTTCCGGGTCATGGGACCCGTCGCAACCGCACAAACCACGCACCCTGCCCGCCCCCCTCCGAAACCGTCACCCGCCCCGTTCGCGCCGTGGTCCGAAGCAGGGTCCAATCCTTCAGATCCAGGGAAACCCACACCTCCACCTGTCCGGTTCCCATCGGGTATTCCAATTCGATCCCACCCTCCACCCTGCCCACCTTCAAGATCCTCCACTCGCCCGACCACAGATCCGCCCGACCCGGTGACCCACCCGGTTCCGTGCTCGCCCGCCAATGCATCGGGTCATTCGGATCCGACGACCCGGCCTCATCCGGTACCAACGAATATCCACCGCCCGCCGCACTGGTCGGCCACGGCGCCACCACCCCATAGGTGAAGCGGATCTCGCCCGACTCCCCTTCGGCCGCCCGCAGAACCAATTGCTCGCCTTCATTGGCCAATGCACCTGCATAGGTTCCCAGCACCTGCACCGAATCGTCCAACCCATGATGACTGCGGAATCCGGCCACATTCGTCGACCGGATCAGCACCCCGTATCCCCCCGGCGCCAACACCGCACCTTCACCAAACTCGAACTGGATCCCCGAAGTGAATCGCATGCCTGTCAGCAGCATTCCCGATCCCGGATTCCGGTTGTGCAACTCCAGGAACTCATATCCGTCCGCCGCCGGATCATACATCAATTCGCTGATCCGCAGATCCGCCATGCCCGCCCCCGTACCCGTCACCGCTGCCGCCGTGAACTCCAACGGCTCCGACCATCGACTCGTCCGTCCCGTCACATCCTTGAATCGTACCCGGGCCCGATAAAGCCGGCCCACCCTCAGCTCACCCGACGCCGGCCGCCATTCCACCGTTCCCAACGGCAATTCGCCCGAATCCGCCACCGCATCGATCTCATAAGGCAACGGTCGCTCCGGATCATGGGCCGGATGATCCGGCCGGGTGACTTCCGCCACCCGCCACCGGACCGATGCACCCGCGGCTGTCCCGGTATAGTTGCCAACCCCAAAGCGCAGCGTATCCAGCGCGTACCCTTCCGGTCCCAACCGGATCACGGTCGGGCGCGCCGGAACCGCCGCATCACGGCTCATCGTCTCCAGGGAGAACGTCGGACCATTGCCGCGATACAGCACATAGTCCTTCATCTTGCGCACCATCCCCGCGAAATCCCTGGTGCCCACCCCCGACTGATAATACCGACCGAAACCCGCCTTGGAGCCCAGGCTCAACGACCCGTCCACCATCACCGGGTTGTAATCCCACTGCGCCCGATCCGCATCGATCACGCTCCGTTCAGCCGTGCCCCGCAAGAGTCGCGCGTGTTCATCCAGCAAGCGCCACGCTTCATCCCCATTCCACAACAGGTCACGGATCTCCCGGACCCGGTTCCTGAACTCGATGGCGATCGCCGGATAACGCGGGTTGGTTGGATTGAAGTTGGAAAGCACCCGCGACTTGAACGGTTCATCCCCACCCGTCGTTCCCGCCCGATACATGTTGTCCGACCACGTCAGGTCAAGATCCCACGGCATCACCTGCCATCGTCCATCCACCGGGTTGCGGTAATAGTAATAATTTTTACCATCGGCGATGTCGTAGTGATGGATGCCCTGAACGATGGCCTGATACCCGAAATAGGCCGGAAGATTCAGCTGACTGCGCCACCAGCTTTCATCCAACGCCGCGAGGTTCGAATTATAGGACCAGAGGAAGTCACCGAGATCCGACGAGTCCACCGGACCCGCCGGTCCCAGGTTGTTCGGCTCACCGAACCCACCCTCCATCTTGTACAGGTTTCCGTCCGGCAGATCCCGCGCATCCAGATAACGCCCGTCCAATTGTTCCACTGCCAGGTATACTCCCCAGAAATCTCCCCCGTATTGATTCGCCGGCGAAACCTCCGCCACATCGTCCACCACCCGGAACTGGACATAGGCCGTGTCCGCTCCCGTCGCCCCCACCATCTCGAACATCCGGAATCCCACACTCTCGAACATCCCCTGTTCACCCCGATGCAGGTAATCCCCCTGCTGGATCGATGCTCCGAGATTCAGCTTGGTCCAATCTGCCCGAAACCGCCGGCCCCAGTTGTCCCGGCCCCGGAAATCCCGGCCCCGGTTGAAATCAAACTTCCACATGTTCTTCCCCATCGCATATCGCCACACCCCGCCGCGCGGTCGGAACCGGATGTGATCATAGACCCTACCGTCATAAACCAGGGTTCCCGTCCAGAAATAGGCATCGCCCCGCGACCGATCCCGCCACGTCGCCGCCTCGACATCTTGCCGGGTCGCAATCAGGTGATAGACCGGCAACCGATTCATCTCCGCCGCTTCGACCGTGAAACTCTGCCCCAACGCACCCGCCACACCCGGTCGCACCGCGCCGGTCCACGCCGGGACCCCGTCATGGCAGAACCATGCAAAGTTCCTCCCCTCATCCTCCGCATACGGCACCCGGACCGATTCCCCACGCCCATCCATCACCGTGATCCGATATCGGACCAGGTTCCGATGCTGCTGGAGTGATCCCGGCAATTGCACCGTATAGGTGCCATCCCCCGCCACTGCATCGCCCCCCTGCCCGTCATCCGTCATCGGCACCGGTGTCCAATCCTGTGCGTAGGCCGTTGAATCGAACCGGATATAATTTCCAGGGCGAACCACCTGATACTCCAATCGCACCAGGCCGACTCCATCCGGATCCGTCACCCGGGCCGTGACCCGCACGGATTCCCCGCTCCGCGGCTGCTCGGGTGAATGGGTCACCTGCCGGATCGCCGGCGGCGCGTTTTCCGCAAAGGCCCGATTCGCCCTGCCCGGCGTGGGACCCTGATCCCCCGATGAAGGTCCCAGGACAATTCGGGCATCGAAGAAGCAGTCCGAACTGTCCGACAGATTCGCGTTGAGCACATGGACCGCGATCACGTTGCCGTCCGCCCGAAGCAACCCGGGGGGCAACGCCGCCTGGAAGGCATGGAATTCATTACTTTCTATGGCCTGGCTCGCCGTTGAAGTCCGTCCCAATTCCCCCGAAGGCACCCCCACCGACATCAGCAACACCCCGTTCAACCACAGCTTGAAGCCGTCGTCGTACAACGCTTCCACCCGCATCGATCCAAACCGGGCCGGCTCCACCACCGAAAACCCGCGTCGCAGATAGAACGAGGTATAGCTCCCCCGCATGTCCGACAGGCGCGTCCCCACCGCCACCGTCGGGCCCAGCACCTCGGGATCATATCCCACCGGCGCCGCGCCCACCTGCCAACCGGAGTCGTCAAAGGCCGGGTTGCGCCAACCCGCCGCTGTCGGTGAAGGCAATGCGGTCCCCTTCCAGATCCGCCAACTGCTCCCGGCAGTGACTGCCAAATGTTCCGACCCCGTCGGCCCCGTCTTTCTGGACGGGCGCCAATGTCCACCCAGGGAATTGTCGAGGGCTGGATGGATCAGTTCGATCGAGTTCCCATCTCCCCCACCCACCGTCGGCCAGGGAAAACCCAACCCGTAATCCACCTCATCCACCTCCACTCCAGCGGCATCCGACAGCACCACCCTTTCCCCGCTGCCCGACAGCCGCTTTGCCCACGGACCCAGCGCATTCGTCACCCCGAACCGGGCGGCCAACACCGCTGGATCCTGTGCCGCCACCCGATATCCCCCCGCCGGAATCTCCGTCCCTGCGGGAAATACCATGTCCACCGCCCCGGACAACACCCAGCCATCCAGTTGCACGACCTCGGTTCCGGTGTTCATCAACTCGATGAACTCCACCGCATCCTGCTTGGGTGACGGGCTGTGATGGATCTCATGGATCACCACGGCCGCCTGCAATCCGCCGGCCACGCCGATCCCGGTCATCCAACGGCCCATCCCGGCCCAACCCGACTTTCTCCAACTCAAGAACACATCGGCAGCAGAGCATGTTCATTGCCGTGTGCCAAACCCCCGGGAACAGCCCCCCAGGCACCTGATGGGAGCGGCGAGGTCCGGTCGCCGGTCGTGCGTAAATGGCAACGCTCTGTGGGAGACGACATCAAACCGCGGTCGACCGTCCTTTGGATTCCCGGGCAACGGCACGGTAAGGATGCACCCCTCCGCGCTCGCGACCGGATTTCCCTTTCCTTCATGCTCTCCGCCGGTGAGTCACCCCATCCATCTGATCCTGTCTCCCGGCACACGGATCGTGACCCGGAGCGAAGCCAGTCGTCTCGGCGGTGGACCACCCATTCCCGCAGGCGCCGTGGCAGTCATCACGGATTCACCCACCGACGCCCACCACGCCTATCGGATCCGCCTCAACGACGGCACCGAAGCCATGCTTCGCCGCGCCGCCTTCTCCATCCTGAAGGAGTTCAAGGCCCAGGAAGCCGGCGCCGTGGATCCTTCCCCGGACGAAGCCGAGTTCAGCCAATGGACACCGTTCGTCATCTACCGCTGTGTCGTTGGGTCCCAGGCCTTCGGATTGAGCGACGACCATTCGGATGTGGATCGCCGCGGCATTTACCTGCCGCCGGCCGACCTCCATTGGTCGCTTTATGGCGTCCCTGGTCAGATCGAGGAAAACGCCACCCAGGAAGCCTATTGGGAACTCCAGAAGTTCCTGGTCATGGCGCTGAAGGCCAACCCCAACATCCTCGAATGCCTCCACACACCGTTGGTGGAACACGCAACCCCACTCGCCCGGGAACTCCTCGACCATCGCAGCGTGTTCCTCTCCCGGCTCATCTACCAGACCTACAACGGCTATGTCATGAGCCAGTTCAAGAAGCTGGAGCAGGACCTTCGCGCCCGCGGTGAGATCAAATGGAAACATGCCATGCACCTCATGCGCCTCCTGATCTCTGGCATCAGCGCACTCCGTGAAGGCGAACTCCGCGTGTGCCTGGATGAACACCGCCCCGCCCTCCTCGCCATCAAACGCGGCGAACAACCCTGGACCGAAGTCAATGCCTGGCGCCTCAGCCTGCATCGCGAATTCGATCAGGCCTTCTCCACAACCCGTCTGCCCGAACGGCCCGACTATGCGTGGGCCAACCAATTCCTCCTCAAGGCACGCCGGACCATGGTCGACACCCCTCATCTCAGTTCATCCCATCAATCATGAGCCTCCCATCCAGCCTCCAACGGATCGTTGCCGCCCAACCTTACCCCCTCCTGTTCGCCACCATCAGCGGCGCCCATCTCTACGGATTCCCCTCGCCCGACTCCGACTACGACCTGCGCGGTGTGCATCTCCTCCCGCTCTCGTCGGTCGTCGGACTCGAACCCCACGATGAAACCGTCCAGGACTCGCGGGTCATCGACGGACTTGATCGACCTGATGCGTACCGGCGCGGTGAACGCCAACCTGACGGAATTGAACGAGACCGCCTGACTCCCCTGGATCACCGATCTCATCCAACTCAAGCAATCCGGGGAGGATGTCCCGCTCGAAGAGGCCGGGATCGCTTTTCATCAACAGGAATACGAACGCCTGAGAGCCCTGCTCCAGGCCGCCCATGACTCCAGTCCGCTTCCCGAAGTACCCACCGACGCCACACGAAACGCCCTCAACACCCTGCTGATCCGCCTCCGACTCGGACCAACATCGGGAACCTGAGAACGGGTGGGGGGGGGATCCAAAACGTCGCCACGCCGATCCCTTTTCGTGTGTTTGGTGTGTTTCGTGGTCCGAGACCTTCATCGGCTTTTTCACCACGAAACTCGTGAAAACCACGAAAGGAATGCAGCTCATGGGTCGCAGCCTATCCGCCCTCATCCGTGAAATCCGTGGTTCAAAAGATCCCGTTTTTCTTAACCACGGATGACACGAATGGACACGGATGGGAATGAAGCAACAGCGCAATGAGGAGACCTCTGTGAACTCGGTGAACTCTGTGTCCTCTGTGGTGAGATTCCCGGAAAAAATGGAACCAGGCGCCACCACTAAGTCCAGTGCTCCCGGTAGCCGAACCCCGTCAGATCCCACCTCCTTCCATCCGTGCCCATCCGCGAAATCCGTGGTTCAAAAGATCCCATTTTTCTTAACCACGGATGACACGGATGGGCACGGATGGGAGTCCGCTCCGGCCGAACAACGTGCCCTTCGGTTCATTCCCGTCGGCAACCAAACGTCGCCGCTCCGACCCCTTTTCGTGTCGTTCGTGTTTTTCGTGGTCGGGATTGGGTCAGTCCTGTTCCCCCTCGGCGTTCGCTGCGTCTCCGTGCGAAAACCTCCGCTGCATCACAGCCCATCCGGTTGGGGAATTGATCCCGCCGAGACACAGAGACGCGGAGCCAGTTCCCGCAGGTGACCCAGCCCCCAGAACTCCTTCGTGGCTTCGTGACTTCGTGTGAGCCTTCCCCCGCACACCTGCGTTCATTCCCCTCGACGACCAAACGTCACCGCTCCGATCCCTCCGACATTGATCCGCGGCTCCCTGGCCGCTCATCCTGTTCCCACATGCACGATCCGCTCCGTCCGTGGTTGGAATCCAGGCTCCCGACCGCCCTCGACCATCTCCGGCGCATGGTTGAGATCAATTCCTGGACCCTCAATCCGGCCGGAGTCGATGCCGTCGGATCCCTCACCGCCGAAGTCTTCGCCTCTCTCGGTTTCACGGCGGAAACCATCGCCTCCACTAATCCCGAGTTCGGTCGGCACCTGGTCCTCACCCGACCCGGCACAGGCCCCGACGCCATCGCCATGGTCTCCCACCTCGACACCGTTTTCTCTCCGGAAGAAGAGACCCGGAACCAATTCGGCTGGCTGCCGGAGGGAGATCGGATCTACGGCCCTGGCACCCACGACATCAAGGGTGGGACTGTCCTCATGTGGATGACCCTGGCTGGCCTTGCCGAACACGACCGGGCGTTGTTTGAACGCACCACCTGGCAACTCTTCCTCAATTCATCCGAAGAAATGCTGTCGCCGGATTTCGGCGACCGTGTCCGTGAACGGTTCGCCCAGGGCACCCGTGCCGCCCTCGTGTTCGAAGCCGAAGGTCGACAGGACGACCTCCGGAAACTGGTCGTGGCCCGCAAGGGTCGTGGCACGTGGCGCATCACCGTCCGCGGCCGTGGCGCCCACGCCGGTGTTCAACCCGGGCGCGGCGCCAATGCCATCGCCCAACTCGCCCGCACCCTCGAATCCGTCCACAACCTTGCCGACCCCGCCCGCGATCTCAGCGTCAACATCGGAACCATCCGCGGCGGCTCCGGCCTGAATCGGGTGGCGGAGGAAGCTGTGGCCGAGGGCGAATTCCGCGCGTTCACCCCGGAAGTCTGGGACGAGGCCCTCAACCAACTTCTGGCATTGTCAGGCCCCGGAACGGTCCGTAGCCGGAACGACAATTTTCCCTGCCAGGTCGAAGTGGAACTTCTCTCCCGCAGCCGCCCGTGGCCGCGCAACACCGGCACCGACAACCTGTACGCACACTGGGATCAGGCCGCGCGTGAACTCGGCTTCCCCCTGGCTCCTGAATCACGGGGAGGTCTCAGCGATGGAAATTTCCTCTGGGACGCCGTCCCAACCCTCGACGGCCTCGGCCCATCCGGAGATTGCGATCACTGTTCCGAACGTTCCGCTGACGGATCGAAGGTGCCCGAATACGTTTTACCCGGATCCTTTGTGCCCAAGGCGGAACTCAACATCCGCGCCCTTCAAAGCCTGCTGGCCTCCTGATCCGAACCGAGACCGCCGCCTGCCTCCCTTCTGAGATTCGTGTCATTCGTGAATAAGCGGACGGGATCTGCCCTGGCCGCAGAGCCGTGCTCCAACCTTTCTGCTGCGACGCAGCCTCGGTTCGGGAGCTGGAATACCCCGCCTTTGACGGGACAAGGGTATCAGGCGTAGCGTTTTTCCATGAGAACGTTCACGGCGGTGGTCGAGAAGTGCGCGGACACCGGACTTTACGTTGGGTATGTTCCCGGGTTCGCTGGCGCCCACTCTCAGGGAGAGTCGTTGGATTCATTGCGAGGGAATCTCGAGGAGGTGTTGGGCATGCTACTCGAGGAGGGAGAGCCCCTTTTGAATGCCGAGTTCGTGGGCACACTATGAACCTTACCCCAGAAGAACGGTTGATCCGCGACCACTACCTGGCCAAATCGAAACTGGGCAGCGGCATATCTTTTGAGACTATTGTACTCGCAGCAGCTGTCGCAGCCTTCCTATATGGCTGCTTCATCAGCGAAGATGGTAATGCCATGATGTTTACAGGATTTGGCCTAAGCGTAATTGCATCGGGGCGCTACATCTACTCAGGCATGGCTTACGCTCCTCATATAACAAGCCTGCTTCAAAAGTATGAAGCGGCAATTTCCGGGCAAATCAAAAATCCCGAACCAATCACCGCAATTGATCGGGCAAGGAAGGGCGCGGATCACGATTGAAGGACCACACCCGAACAGTTTAGCGGTTGGAAGGAGCAGCGGAGGAGTCGCAGCGCCAATGGGAAGACTGTCCCGCCCTACACCCGACGCCGCCGCTTGACGTTCAACTGCGTCAACGAATGCATCAGGGAAGCCTGCACCGTCGCCGTCTCTTCCTCGGTCAACTTCTCCGCCAGACGCGCTTCGGCCCGTTTACGCGCTTCCTCAGCGCGAGCCTCATCGATGTCATCGGCCTTGATGGCCATGTCCGTCAACACGGCCACCCGTGTGCCGGTCACTTCGACAAATCCTTCTCCGATGGCAAGGAAATGGTCCTGTCCCCCTTTTCGGGCCGTGATCTCGCCGGCCGCAACCTGGGTCATCAGGGGAATGTGCATCGGGAAGATGCCCATTTCGCCCTCAACGCCCGGAAGCGTGACCATGTCGACGTCTTCGGAATAGATCTTCGCTTCCGGGGTGACGATTTCGAGTTTGAGCGTGGCCATGTTGTCAGTTTCCCGGTCCTTCACCCCACCCGGCGCCCCCACTCATTCCGCAGGGTCGATCCGGATGAAGATCGCGATCAGGAGTAAGGATCATTCCCGGATCTCGTCGATTCCACCCTTCATGTAGAAGTTGGCTTCGGCGACGTCATCGAACTTGCCCTCAAGGATCTCCTTGAAGCTGCGGACGGTTTCAGCGACGGGCACCTGCTTGCCGGGACGGCCGGTGAACTGTTCGGCGACCGTGAACGGCTGGCTCAGGAACTTCTGGATCTTGCGGGCGCGGAACACCGTCGTCTTGTCCTCGGGCGAAAGCTCATCCATGCCGAGGATCGCGATGATGTCCTGAAGATCCTTGTAGCGCTGGAGCACCTTCTGCACGCCACGGGCGACGGCATAATGCTCTTCACCGACGAACTCCGGCGCCAGGGCGCGGGAGTTGGAAGCGAGCGGATCGACGGCCGGGAAGATGCCCAACTCGGCGATGGACCGTTCCAACACGATGGTCGCATCCAGGTGCGCGAACGTGGTGGCCGGTGCAGGATCAGTGAGATCGTCTGCGGGAACATAGACGGCCTGGAAGGAGGTGATGGAACCCTTCTTGGTCGAGGTGATCCGTTCCTGGAGATTGCCCATCTCAGCAGCCAGCGTCGGCTGGTAACCGACGGCGGACGGCGTACGGCCCAAGAGCGCGGACACCTCGGATCCGGCCTGCGAGAAACGGAAGATGTTGTCGACGAACAGCAGCACGTCCTGGTTCTTCTCGTCGCGGAAATACTCGGTCACGGCGAGGGCCGAAAGCGCTACACGCAGACGGGCTCCGGGAGGCTCGTTCATCTGGCCGTAGACCAGGCCGATCCGGGAGCCGGGTTCAAGAATCGGCATTCCATTCTCGCCGATCTCGGAGTGCCCCTTGGCGTCCTTCTTCGTCTTGATGACGTTGGCCTCGATCATCTCGTTGTAGAGATCGTTGCCTTCACGGGTCCGCTCACCGACGCCTGCGAACATCGAGATGCCGCCGTGCAGCTTCGCGATGTTGTTGATCAGTTCCATGATGACGACGGTCTTGCCGACGCCGGCGCCACCGAATGCGCCGACCTTGCCACCCTTGAAGAACGGACAGATCAGATCGATGACCTTGATGCCGGTCGTCAGGATCTGAGGGTTGGTGGATTGATCGACCAACGGCGGCGGATTGCGATGGATGGGATAATACTTGTCGGCCTTCACCGGGCCCTGCTCGTCCACGGCGTCGCCGGTGACGTTGAACACCCGGCCCATCACAGCCTCGCCCACCGGCATCGAGATCGGCGCACCGGCATCGACCACTTCCTGGCCGCGCTTCAGGCCTTCGGTCGTGCTCATGGCGACGGCACGAACCCAGTTGCCGCCGAGGTGCTGCTGGACTTCGAGGGTGAGCTTGGTGTCACTGCCGCCGGGCGGCGTGAATTGGATCGTGAGGGCGTTGTAGATCGCGGGCAGGGAGCCCGGAAATTCCACGTCCACGACGGGACCGATGATCTGAACGATTTTGCCGATGTTCATGGGCGCTTAATGAAAGGTGCTGCGAAAGGGATTGTCAGTTTCAGCCCATCGCCATCGCGGCGCTGGTGATTTCCAAAAGCTCCTTGGTGATGTTGGCCTGGCGGAGCTTGTTGTATTCGAGGGTGAGATCCTTGATGAGCTGCTTGGCGTTGTCGGTGGCATTCTTCATCGCCACCATCCGCGCCGATTGCTCCGAGGCCTTCGATTCCTGGAGGAACTGGAAGACCTGGTAGTTGACGTAGTGCGGCAGAAGATTGCCGAGCACCTCGGATGCGCCGGGCTCAAACAGATACTCCGAGCCGACATTGGCCGTGAGTTCTTCCCCGGTACCCGCACCGCTCAGGTCTGCTTCCAGTTTCTGGATCTTGCCGATGGGCAACAACTGCCGTGTCTCCGGCTTCTGGACCAGGGTCGAAACGAAGTTCGTGAAGACCACATCGACGGCGTCGACCTTGCCGCTGGTGAACAGTTCCTGGGCAAATCTCGAAATGGCCCGGGCTTCACTGAACGCCGGGATGTCCCGGTAGGTGAACTCGGCCGCCAGATCCCGCTTCAAACGCGACGCCCATTGCGAACCCTTGCGACCCGCGCAGACGAACACCGTGGTGTCCTTGTCGAACCGCAGCGCCTCACGCAGCAGGTTGGTGTTGAGCGCACCGCACAAACCCTTGTCCGTGCTGATCAGGATGACCGCGCGCTTCTTGCCCTCGCGCTTCTCCATCAACGGATGGGAGAACTCCCCCGCCCCGGCCGTCGCGGCCGCCAGGACATCATTCATCAAAGTCGCATAGGGACGCCCGGCCAGCGCGGCCTGCTGCGCCTTGCGCATCTTGGCAGATGCCACCATCTGCATCGCCTTCGTGATCTGGGCGGTGTTCTTGACCGACTTGATCCGGCGTCTGATGTCGCGCGTGCTGGGCATGGGCGGTTGAAGAGTTGATTGACCGTTACCAACCGATCAGCGGTAGCTCTGCTTGAACTCGACGACGGCAGCCTTGAGTTCGGCGGCGAGGGCGTCGGAGAACGCCTTCTCGTTGCGGATCTTCTCCAGCACCGTCGCCTTACGGTCCTGCAGGAACTGGCCGAGCTTGTTCTGGAAATCCTTCACCTTGTCCACCGCGACATCGTCGAGAAGCCCATTCTGCATGGTCCACAGGATCGAGCACTGGATCTCCACCGGCATCGGGTTGTACTGGCTCTGCTTGAAGAGTTCCACGATGCGCTTGCCGCGCTCCAGCGTCGCCTGGGTCTTTGCATCCAGGTCCGAACCGAACTGGGCGAACGCCGCCAACTCACGGTACTGGGCGAGGTCCAGCTTGATCTTGCCGGCCACCTGCTTCATCGCCTTGATCTG
>DITU01000029.1 GCA_002422905.1 Verrucomicrobia bacterium UBA6176 | reverse complement strand
TCCTCCCAGGTGAGGAGCAATCGGAAGGCCAGGAGCGGCACGACACTGGCGGCGATGCTGTGGACGAGCGCGCTTTTCCACGCCACCGCGCCGAACTCCTCCGCGCTCAGTCCCAGTTCCGCGAAACCAAACCAGGTGGGGGTCCCCACCGCCCCGAAGGAAACCGGCACGCTGTTCAGGATCAGGCAGGCCATGGCCACCCGCAGCGCCGGGAATCCGAGACCGACCAGCAACGGGGCGGCCAAGGCCGCCGGAGTGCCGAATCCGCTGGCTCCCTCGATCAGGAACTGGAACGACCAACCGATGATGACCACTTGCGCGACGCGGTTGCGGGACACGTGGTTCAGCCAGGCGCGGATGGTCTCCAGCGCGCCGCTGAGTTCCATGGTGCGGAAGAAGAAGATGGCGCCCCAGACGATCAGGATCGGCGTCCAGGCGACCAGGAGGCCTGCGAGGACCGAGGCATGGACCTGCGCTGCGTCTGCCCGGAACCAAACGAATTGAAGCAGATACGTTACCGCCGCCGCGAGTGGCAGCGCCCTGGCCGATGACATCGGCGTCTTCTTGGTCATCAGGAAGATGAGCAGAAGGATTGGCCCGGCGGAGCAGAGGAGGTTGGCGGCAGCCATGCGACAGGTTGTCTTGAGGAATGGAATGGTCAATCAACCACCAGTCCCACACAACCCACGATCAACAGGGCGGCCGGGAGGAATTCCCACAGTCCAGCCGGCGTGATGCGTGGCGGATTCATGGCCGGGACCCCTTCTTGTCCTTCGTTGATGCTACTCCTCGGGCAGGTTGTAGCTGGTGCTTCCTCCGCCTCCGGCGTCCTTCACCAGCCTGCCGGCGAGTCCCTTGTGGTTCCGGACAAACCCAGGCCAACCCGGCAGTTCATGGATGTAGCGAGCCATCTCCGCACCTCAGGAAGGGAGAGCAACGTGGAACAACCACTCCGGCAACCCGGATCACCGCACCTCCTGCGGTGATTGATCCTGCTATTCGCCGCACGGTCGGCATTCCGTGTTGAGCCAAGCTGTCATGGAGCAAACCCGCCTTGCTGCTGGGCGGACGCTTCGATGACTTCTGGAAAGACCGCGCCAACGCGCATTCCGCGAGAAGCGACATTCTCTCCGTTGGAGCGCCGGGACTGCTCAACAGATCGGTCGTTCACCCGAACTGCTGCCCTCCCCGATCCCTTCATTGCAGGGGGTTGGCAGACAGGGTAATGGTCGCCGACAATGTTCACATTGACGTCCTTACCACGCCGTCCGGCCCGATTCCTCGGCCTGTTGATGGCCCTGCTCTCCACGTGTCTCGCCGCGTTCGCCCAGTCGCCCCGACGGGTTCCGCCGCTCGAACTCAAGGTCGGCAACAACTACAACGTGGTCATCCCGCGTTCAGCCCTCGGCAAGGAACACCTGCTCTCCGCCTCCCTCATTCCCCAGCAGGCCTCACCCACCAGCACCGGCCTGGCCGGCAAGATCGTCCGATTCGAACTCTTCCATGATGGAGTCGACCTTTACGAATCCACCAAGGGGCTCGTGGTCACCGATGATCTCCCGGCCCGCCGCCTCCTCACCACCTTCCCCATCGCCGCGCAGGACGACAACGCGATCACCATTGATTTCAACCGCGGCATGCGCCGGGTCTTCACCGAGATCTGGTACGGCAGCGGCAACCGGGATCGGGTGCTGGAAGTCCCCCAGAGTCGGGTGTTCGCCGCCGAGGTACGGGATGACATCCTGGCCATCCGCCAGAGCGTGCAGGCCCGCGATCTCGCCGCGGGAGCCAATGTGGAATCGCGGTTCGAGGTCCGTTACTTCCTGAGCACCTACGAAGAACCGCCCAATCGCAGCCGCGAACAGTCCGCTGTCGAAACCCGTTACGCCCGCTTCTTCGAAACCGCGCCGCTGCTCGAAACCAGTTCCGGCCGCAGCGCCACCCGCATGGCCCGGTTCGACATCTCCCAACCCGTCACCTTCCATTACAGCGCCAACACCCCCGAGCCCTATGTCCAGGCCGTGCGCGACGGCATCCTCTACTGGAACCGCGCCTTCGGCACCAATGTCATCCGGGCTGAGAAAGCCCCGGACGGCGTCACCGCTCCCGATCCCCGGTACAACATCGTGCAGTGGGTTCCGTGGGATGCCGCGGGCTCGGCCTACGCCGACGTCCTGGTGGATCCCCGGACGGGCGACTCCCGCCATGGCCAGGCCTACATGACCAGCGTGTTCGCCGTCAGTGGCCGTGCCCGTGCCCGTGCCGCACTCCGATCCATGCGTGAACTGGTCGAGGCCAGGAAGGATGCCAAGGGTGGCGAAACCAAACTCCTTTGGCCCGAGCTCGGACTTCCCATGCTCGAATCCGCCAACGCCTGCCAGGTCAATCCCATTGCCTTCGCCCAGCAATACGCCCAGGGCCTGGAAGAACTCCTCGCCAGCAAGGACCTCACCGATGCCGCCGTGCTGCGCGCCTCCCAGGATTATGTCCGGGAAGTGGTCGCCCACGAGGTCGGACACGTGCTTGGCCTGCGCCACAACTTCGCCGGCAGCCTGGCCGCCACCATGAACCCGAAGGAACTCGACGAATGGTTCCAGGCCTACATCGCCGGCAAGGGCATCGAATCGTGGACCAATCGCCTGTCCAGCTCCTCCATGATGGAATACAGCAACTTCAAGGCGGGCGTGTTCATCGGCTGGCTCATGCGCGAGACCGACCAGGTCCTTCCCCACGACAAGGCCGCCATCCAATGGGGCTATTTCGACAGCAAGGAAGCGCAGGAAAAGAAGCTCCTGTTCGGCACTGACCAGGATGCCGCGCGTTTCGGCGATGTCCGCACGTTCGATTACGGTGCCACCCCGATCCTCGCCAATTACGCCGATCTCTCCGCCAATCTCCGGAATCTCCCGCATGAAGTCATCGAACGCTTCATCCGCGCCCGGGCACCCCGCGATCCCCGCGACCGCATCCCGTTGGAGCAGGTGAACCTGTCAGTGAGCGGCACCGCGGCCCAGCTCGCCAGCGGATTCACTTCCCTCCTGCCCTGGTTCCAGTTCAGCACCCGGTCCATCTCCGTGGAAAATGCCTTCGACTTCATCGGCGACCTCAATCGCCGGGAACGGGCTGAAGCCCATTGGAAGGCGCTTGCCGGGGAGTTCGAACGTCTTGGGGGATTGGACCGCGTCCTGTTCGCGCCGCTGCCCGCCGACCTCAAGCTCGAGCTCAAGAAGGAACCCGAAGGTGTCGAACCCGCTCCCAAGCTCGATGCCAACCTCCTGGCCGGACGCCTTGAAAAGCTTCTCGTGTCGCCTGCCTACACCAACTTCGTCGGGCTGGACGAACAGTCCTACAGCTTCACCGAAGCCGAACGCACCCTCATCACGCAACGTGGTCGCCTCTACTTCAAGGAACTCGAGGAAGCCGTGCTCCGGCAGATCCTCACCCGGCTCGAAAATGCTCCGCGCGACCTCTCCCGCGAAGCGAGCCCCATCAGTGCACTGGCCGATGACGATCTCGTCGCCCAGTTGGAACGCCGGATCATCGATCTCTCCCGTCACGTGCTCCTGGCCCGCAATGATTCAGCCCGGATCCGCGGCAAGCTGGACAAGAGTCTCGTGGAAGTTCCCGACTTCAAATACTCGCAGGAGACCCGGCTTGCCGCCGCCAAGGCGCTCAATGACAAGACGGGCTCCTTCCGCGGTTGGGCCACTGATGCCAAGGGCGATCTCAACAAGGCGCTCAAGGATGAGGTCGATGCGGCGCTCAATATCCCGAACCTGAAGGAATTCCGGGATTCACTCCTGAGCCGCCCCCTCCGCGAATGGTATCTGCGCCAGCAGGATCTCCTCCAGCTCCTGCCTCCGCGCCCGCCCGGCGCCACACCGGGCCGCTGATCCCCGCGGATGGCCAACCATCCCGGACTGCATGCGTCCCCAACGGGGACCCGGAATTCAGCCCAGGGCTGCGGGAGCCTGGCGACCAATGCCCTGGGTTGATCCGCCCCCGGGCCGTGCCCTGAAGGGGCACCGGAACCGTTCCCATCCGTCCCCGGCAAACCAATCGAATTTCCTGCGCCCCTTCAGGGCGCATGAACATTTCGCCTCATCACCGGGTGCATCGGTCGTCGAACTCCCTCAGCCCCGGGCTCTGTTCCACCGGCCCTTCAGGCCGTAGAAGGCGAGGTGACGAGACTCCATTCCCCCGCCCCTGCAATTTCGAGTACGAGTACGAGTACGAGTACGATGGCGGGATTCGAAGTTCGCACTCCCGTCGTACTCG
>DITU01000156.1 GCA_002422905.1 Verrucomicrobia bacterium UBA6176 | reverse complement strand
CCCACGCCAAGAAATCGGATTTCCCGCGCCCCTTCAGGGCGCATGGGATTTCCCAACGCATCCCCCGGGGCATCGGTCGTCGAACTCCCTCAGCCCCGGGCTTTGATCCTCCGGCCCTTCAGGCCGACGGGACCGGAGTTCGTCCCCAACGGAGACCCGGAATTCAACCCGGGTCTGTGATCTTCCGGACCGTTGGGCCGGTGGGGCCGGACTGAACCGTCCCCGACGCGGTGCAGCCGAAGGTTGCGGATCCTTCAGCAGATCCGCCTGCCTTCGCAGCGTCGCTTCCATGGATCGCCAACAACTTCGGGACGCACGGGCCGGTTCTCAACGCGCGATTTTATCCTAGGAGCACCCGGGCATTCCCAAACACCATGGGTGGGAGACGAAACCTTCCGCAGAGGCCATGTCGAACCCCCTTCCACCCCGCGAATTCACCACCACCCGTTGGAGCGTCGTGCTGCGCGCCGGGGGGGCGAGCCCGGAGGAGGCCCATGCGGCGCTGGAGCAGCTTTGTTCCGATTACTGGTATCCACTTTACGCCTACGTGCGCCGCAAAGGGCATTCCCCGGAAGATGCTGCGGACTTGACCCAGGGTTTTTTTGCCAAACTTCTGGGCAATGATTTCGCACAGACGATTCGCCCGGAAGTTGGACGTTTCCGCTCCTTTCTGCTCACTGCCCTCAGTCGGTTCCTCATCAATGAATGGCAAAAGGGTCAGCGACTGAAGCGCGGCGGCAACGCGTTCACGGACTCCCTGGATGCGCTGATCGCGGAGCGTGGCGAGGCCAGTTACCTGGATGAGGCATCCCACGCCGATACCCCGGAGCATCTGTTTCAACGAGCCTGGGCCGAGACGCTGCTCGCGCGTGTGCTGGCCCGGTTGTCCGCTGAATGTGCCACGCGGGGGGATGTTCGCTTCGACGTGCTGAAACCCTTTCTTGCAGCGGGCGACGAGCCACCGGCGCTGGCCGATGCCGCCGCCCAGCTTGGGTTGACGCTGCCCGCCTTCAAATCCCTCCTGCACCGGTTTCGTCAGCGGTACCGGGAACTGCTCATGGACGAGGTTGGTCAGACGGTTGGCACCCGCAGCGATGTGGCCGAGGAATTGCGGGGACTGCTGCAGGCCTTGCGCGACGGGTAAGCCACGGCGCCGGGTCAGGGGTCAGTTCTCACTATTCACACTGTCGGGAGCGCCGGGGTGCTCTGGTTGGGTCAGTTGTTCGATGTCCGCGAGGTCCTTCATTCGCCCGCTGGCCTGTTTGTTGGCCAGCAGGTCTTCACGATTGATAAAGTTCACCGCCTGTCCGTCGATCATCACGATCACCCGACGTGCAAATGCCCGTTGAAAATCTCCGCCGGAGATTCTCGGTAGGATCTCAATCAGGTTCGGTACTGCTCCGAATCGGGTGACGTTTTCCCTGTCAAGAAACCACTCCGGCGACAAGTCATCGAGCGGGTCGCCGAAGAAAGCCTGGATCGCATGGACAAGGCGACTGGCGTTGTCGTGGGAAACGGCAACCCAGACATCCAGATCCTGCGTGGGGCGGAAGTATCCGTGGTAAGCGACGGCATGCCCGCCCACGAGCAGGTACTCAACTCCAGCTACGCTTAGACAGGTTAGGAACTCGCGGAAGTCGTCGCTGAGATATCGAAGGTCCATAGGCGAATTGGCGGGCAAGCTCCAGATGGCGCAGTCGCTCGAGCGGGGTCAGGGAACGTTGCCACGCGCGGTCCGCCGCCTCCATTTCTGCAAAGGACGGGAATCGGGTGACAATGGGCCGGATGACTTTCGGAGGGCTCATGCGGTGGAAGGACTCTTTGACTGAGGAACCCTATGGACAGCACAGGGGGTGGATCCAACCATTTTCGTTTGAACAACCAAGGGCCAAGGGTGCCGAGAAGAGCCGACACCCGTGCCACCTCACCCTCATCTGCGTAATCGGCGAAATCCGGGGCTTGCCTCCCTCCTGAATCGAATCGGTGGAATCCGTGAAATCGGTGGAACAACCAAGGGTGCGAAGGCGGTGGGCTTATGCCAGTCGGAGATTCACAGCCTCGGCGACAACCTCCGGGGTCACCTTCGATTTTTCCAGGGAGCCTTATCTGAATGTCCTGCTGGACGACATCCGGGTGTATCCCGCGGAGATCCATGAAGCGGAAATGATGGTGGAGTGGGCAGGCCAACACGTCACGGTCAGGGAAGGTGAGAGTGTGTTTCCAGGCGCTGAACCGGCTCTCAAAGGAGACCGCCGGTCTTGCGTGGGTCGCCTACCTGCGATGGCACCTGGTCAACGGCGCTGCGAACCAGCTCCACGCCGCGGCATACGACGAGTCCTTCAAGTTCCACGGAACAGTCCTGAGCGGCCAGCCGCAGCCGGAACCCCGCTGGCAGCGTGCGGCGAAGGCGGTGGACGCCGGCGTGGGCGAAGCCCTGGGCCAGCTCTACGTCGAGAAGCATTTCCCGCCCGCCGCAAGGGCGCGCATGGTTGAACTCATCGGGAACCTCGGTGCCGTGTTCCGCGACCGCCTGACCAGGCTCGATTGGATGAGCGAGGCGACGCGCAAGGAAGCGATCCGGAAGTTCGATCGCATGACACAGAAGATCGGGCATCCGGAGAAGTTTCGCGACTACGCCGGGTTGATCGTTCGGCGCGACGACTATCTCGGCAACGTGCAACGGGCGAGCGAGTTCGAGTCGCGGCGTCAGGCCGCGCGGATTGGCAAGCCCGTGGATCGAAGCGAATGGCCATGGACACCTCAGACCGTGAACGCCTTCTACCATCGTTTGCTCAACGAGATCGTGTTTCCGGCCGGCATTCTCCAGCCGCCGTTTTTCGACCCAGAGTTGGATGATGCGGTGAACTCCGGCGCCATTGGTCAGGTGATCGGCCACGAGATCACGCATGGCTACGATTCCGAGGGCCGGAAGTTCGATGCCGACGGCAACCTGCGCGACTGGTGGACCGCGGCCGACGGCCAGGAGTTCGACCGCCGCGCCGAGAAGCTCGTCGAACAGTACGGAGCCTACGAGGCATTGCCCGGCAGCAAGGTCAACGGGCAACTCACCCTCGGCGAAAACATCGCCGATCTCGGCGGCACGAGCATCGCGTTCGAGGCACTTCAACGGGCACTGGCAAAAGATCCGTCCAAGCGGAAGAACATGGATGGCTTCACCCCGGAGCAGCGGTTTTTCCTGAGCTTGTCACAATTGTTCCGCGTCAATTGGCGCGAAGCAGATCTGCGGCGGCGGCTTGTGGTGGACCCGCATTCGCCCGGCCAGTTGCGCGGAATCGGGCCGCATGTGAATCTGCCGGAATTCTACGAGGCGTGGCCGCAGAGCGACAAATCGACGTGGTTCCGCAAACCGGAGGATCGCGCCAAGATCTGGTGAGTGCTTCCGCGGGCAGGCTCCCACCCTCACGGTCGACCTGGAATCGCTCCCCGAGATGTCTCCCATCGCATGAACACCCCCGCCAAACATTGTTCCCGTTGCCGCACTCCGCTGGGTCGTGATGTGGGGGACGGCGTGTGCGCGGCCTGTCTGCTCGAGGAGGGATTGTCGGCGGCGGAGGGCTTTGCCGAGCCGGCCGCCGACCACGAGTTGACGTCGGACGTGGCGCTGGTGCAGCGCTTCGGTCCGTATGAGTTGATGGAGGAAGTGGGGCGCGGTGGAATGGGAGTGATCTACAAGGCGCGTCAGCCGGGGCTCGACCGGGTGGTGGCGATCAAGATGTTGTTGGCGGGTGAATTCGCCGATGCCAGGACCCGCGAACGCCTGCTGCGCGAAGCCCGTATCGCCGCACGGTTGAGCCATCCAGGCATCGTCACCATCCATGAGGTGGGCGAACATCAGGGCCGACCGTACTTCGCCATGGAATATGTTCCGGGCAGGAACCTGGCCCAGCATTGTCGGGACGGGCTGCTGCCGGTGGCCACTGCGGTGCGTTATGTCGAGCGACTTGCGCGGGCGGTGCACTACGCACACCAGCACGGGGTGATCCATCGGGACCTGAAGCCGGCCAATGTCCTGATCAGTCCCGATGACGAACCGAAGCTGACGGACTTTGGCCTGACCAAGTCGTTGGTGGATCCGACCCAGACGGTGGAGTCGGCGGGTTCACCGAACTTCATGGCGCCGGAGCAGGCGGACAGCGCGTTGGGCAGCACGGGCACGCCGACGGACGTGTTCGGGTTGGGAGCGATCCTTTATTACCTGCTGACGGGCCGGCCGCCGGCGATGGGAGAGACGTTGAGCGAAACGTTGAGGAACGTGGTGACGGGTGAGCCGGTGGCGCCGCGGCAACTGCGGCCGGCGTTGTCGCGGGACCTGGAGACCATCACGTTGAAGTGTCTGGAGAAGGAGCCGGGCCGGCGTTACGGCAGCGCGCAGGAGGTGGCGGAGGAACTGGAGCGCTGGCGACGTCATGAGCCGATCCGGGCACGGCCGGTCACCGGTGCCGAGAGGCTCGCCAAATGGATCCGCCGCCATCCGGTCATCGCCGGCCTCATCGCGGCGGTCGTGCTTTCGCTGCTGGTTGGCCTGGGCACCACCGTGTGGCAATGGCGAAGGGCCGAGGCGGAGGCCGCTGCTGCCGCCAGCGCGACGGTCAACGCCCGGGCCTCCGAATTGGCGGCGCTGAGAAACGCCTATGCGGCCGAAATGACGCTCGCCAGTCGCGCCGCACAGGAAAGGAAATGGGAGGATGTGCGAACCATTCTGGACCGCACCCGGCCCGGGCCGGGTCAGACCGACCTGCGCGGTTGGGAATGGCGATACCTTTGGCAGGCCAGCCGGTTGGATGTGGAAAGCCGGATTCGGGCCAGCACCAATGCGATTGGTTCCATGGCCGCCCTGGAGGATGGCCGGACCGTGGTGTTTGGAGAGAAGGAAGGTGGGTTTTCGTTGTGGGATGTGACCGCGGGACGCGAGGTGTATCGACTGCCGGAGGTCATCAACCGGATCCGGCATCCCAGCCTGCTGGGAGGCGCTCCGGTGGTGTGTCGGGTGGCCGTGGTTCCGGGGACCGGATTGTTGGCCTATACCGATTGCCGCAGTCCGACCAACGGTTGGGTCCATCTCTGGCACGTCGCCCGCCGGGAAGTTGTCCGCTCGATCCCGGTGCCTGGCATTCCGAGGCATCTGGCGGCCAGTCCCGACGGCAGCAAGGTGGCGTGCAGCCTGATGTGGCCGGACCGTCGGACGCTGGTGTTCGCCGTGCGCGATGGTGCGACGTTGGCCAGTCTTGAGACGGAGTTTTCCAACTATTCAGTCTGCAACACCCTGGCGTTCTCCGCCGACAGCAAGGCCTTGTGTCTTGAAGATGAGAAGGCGAAGTGCCTGCGGTTGGTGGAAATCGCCACCGGCCGGGACCTGCATCGGTTTCCCCTCGGACAGGACTTTCCATTGACCGCCGCAATCTCTCCCGATGGTCGATGGCTGGTCACGGGTGCCGGCTTTGACGACCGCCTGCCGCGGGTGTGGGTCTGGGATCTGCAGACCGGTGAACGGAAGATGGAACTGCCCGCCAGCAGCCAGTTCGCGCTGCATTTCTCCGCCGATGGCCGACGCCTGGTCACGGGCTTGAGCGTGTGGCGGGTACCTGAGTTTACCTTGGAACGCGAATTCGACGGGATCGACCCCAACTTCAAGGCGGCATTGTTGCTGGGGGACGGCGATACGTTGCTGACCGAGGATGGAAGCGGCGGGGTGTTGCGTTGGCGGTTGGGCTCGACTCCGCCCCATCGGAGCGGGTTTTCGCTGGGGAATGCCGCCGTGTGCGCCTTGTTCCTGCCGGATGGCGAGGGCGTGTTGCTGGTCCGGACCAACGGCCTGGTGGATCGGATGGTGGCTCCCGATTTCAAGCCGATCCCCGTGCCCGCGTTCGGGACCGGGGTGGCTGCGGTTACCCGGATTCCCGACTCCGGCCAGTTCGTGATCACCCGCAGAAGCGGCGCCGTGTCGTTGCATGCAGCCGACACGTTCGAGGAAACGGGTCGCTTCGCCGGAACGACAAATGTGCCGACCGCCTTCTCCTGCTGGGTTCCGAAGGCGGACGTGCTCGGGTTGCGGATGTCGGATGATCAATTGGAGGCTTGGGATTTGCGGTCGCACCAACGGGTCTGGCAGGTGCCCTTGCTTCCCGGACGTGAGCTGAGCGATGCCACGCCGGAGGGAGTGCTCTGGCAGGTTCACGTCGACGGGTGGTTGGTCGGGTATGACGTCGTGCGGAAACAGGTGATCCGGCAACCGCTCGACCACGACGGCATGCATCGGTTGGCAGTGTCCGCAGACGGACACAGTATTCTGCTCACTTCGCCGGACGGGCCGATGCGCGTGGTGGACCCCCGGACGGGTCAGACGCGCGACCGATTTGCGAATCTGGACCTGCCCGCCCCGCATGGCGGCGCGTTCTGGCCCAACGAGGATCGCATCGGCTTCGCCGGCGTGCGGGTTGTCGACCGTGTCACCGGTCGGATGCTGCTGACATTGGAACCTGATTTTGCCTTCCCCTCCGCGACCTTCATTTCCAACGAGGGCAGCCTGGTCCTGGTCGGGGGACGCAATGGTCGCATTTACCTGTGGCAGGCGCCCCGCTGGGAGGAGATCCGCCGGGCGGAAGCTCAGGATGCCGTGGCGGGGCGGTGATCGTGGTCGGAGCAACCCGCGCCGGGTGGAATCAGTTTTCACTTTTCGCGAATCCTTCTCCCGGGATTCGGGTGTGCATCTGGTATGAAGTTGCAAGTTTGCCCACCGGGTCGAGCCTGGCTTCCGCGAATCCTCGTCCTGCTGGCATTCGCCGCGTTGACCCGCCTTGCGGCACAATCGACCACCCCATTCCGGATCTCCCTCCAACAGGACGAAGAATGGGCCCATCAACCGCTCCGCGAGAACGACGAGGTCCGGCTTCAGATCATCCCGACCGGCGGAAGAACCTCCGACCCGGCCGTGGAAGTCCGGTGGCGCATCTCGGCGCGGGCTCACGATGGAGCGGGTGCTGATCTGGACAGTCCGCCTCCCACCGAAGGAGTGGAATGGGTCCGGCCCGGGGATCCCGCACGGTGGATCACCCTCAAGGTCCCCGACGACACCGAGCCGAGTAGGGATTCCGAAAGGTCCCTGGTGCTCCGGGTGAGCTCTCCAGCGGATCCCGCTGTACTCCCTGCCCAGGAATTCTGGCACCCCCTGCTGGATAACGAGTACCTCTTCGGTGACGGGGTCCTCGAAACGCTGGGCGGCCCGGGACTCCGGCTCGAAGAGTCCTACTTCGACAGAAGCTGGGGAATGGTCTCACCCAACCTGTTTGTGCCGACGGCGGACGGAGGTGCCTATTTTGTCTCGTACCTCTCGGATCCCGTCGGATCGACGAGCTCAATCCTGCGACGCATCCGACCGGATCTGACTCTCGACCCCGAGTATCGGGCCGGGACGCCTGACGGATCCTGGGTGATTGCCGTCGCTCCCGTTCCCGCGGGGGGATCCATCGCCCTGGTGCAACGCGAAGTGGGTGGTGAGCACCTGGCGGAAGTGGTCCGGTTGGATGGCGAGGGCGTTCGCAATGCTGCCTACACCGCGAATGCAACGGTCTCCCTGGCCGGCTTCTCGCCCCACCTTCTCCAGGCCACGGACGAAGGGGGTGCCTACCTTGCCGACCATCGGCGCATCGTCCTGCTGACGGCGGATGGGACCGTGGACCGGCGGTTCAAGGAACCGGGCTTCATCGGAGATCTGGCGTCCCTCGTGAGGCAGGATGAAAACCTCTATGCCCTGGGATCGTTCAGCCAGGTAGAGGGTCTGGGAACCAATCGATTCGGGGCCTTCCGGATCGGGGCATCCGGCGGAACAGACCCGGGCTTTGCGGTGATCCTTGGGACCAACCAGGGCGCGATCTCCCAATTGGTGGAACTCGGCGACGGAAGGATTGTCACGCATGGAGCCCCCCGCCTGGACCTCCACTCCCACTCCGGCACCACCCTCACGAACCTGTTCACGTGGGATTTCTTCAGCATGCCACCCGTCTTCGTCGTCCGGCGGTTCGGGAGCTCGGCTCGTCGGACCCAACTCGAGGTCCGGATCACACCGATGGCCTCGGCTCCATCACAAGACCTCCCTTCATTTTCGATTCCCCTGACCTTCGAACCGGGAGAGACCGAGAAGCAGGTCTTTCTTCCCGATGGATCGGGCATGATGCCCGGTTCGGCAGCGATCTTTCGGACCACCCTTCAACCGTCGCCTCAGGGAGTGATCGAGGGCGCTGCCACCGCCGACTGCCTCGTCGTCGGTCCGTCCCGGGACGAGGCCCGCCCCGAGTTGGGTGTGCATCGCTTCGGATCCGGCATCCTGGATGGAGAACCGATCTTCCGGTTGACCGGCAGGCCTGGACCTTACCAGGTCCAATACTCCGTGAATGGAGTCACGTGGAAGGAAGTTGCTTACGTGGAATTGAGTTCCGAATCTCCCACCCTGCTCCTCAAGAACCCGATCTGGGTTCACGACAGGGAACCGGCCACCGTCCCCGGCTCAGAGATGCTCTTGCTCCGGGCCGTCCACCATCCCTAACGGACGATCATCGACGGCAAGCCCAGGGCTTTGGAAACAGGCCGAAAAGGGAATGGTGCGCCCGATTGGATTCGAACCAATGACCGGCCGCTCGAAGGCGGATGCTCTATCCAACTCACGCCCCGGGCACTCGTGCCGGGTAGAAATCATTTCTGCTTTCCGCAGTTCACCCCCTACGGCCCCTGCTCCGGCAGTGGCGCTGGGGTACCGTCCGGATTCGGTCAGGATGGTTCGGTGAGGACCCAGGGACTCTTGTCAGAAGCTGAATTCTTCCGGGTTCTATACGGACTGACGGAAGATGGAGCGGGTGGTGCCGATGGGCAGTTCCTGACTTGGGTTGGAGCGGCGAGTGTCACTCGCCGGGTTCATCCAGGACGGCGACGGGACCGTTGCCGCTAATTCTACACCTGGATTTCCGAGGACGGCAGCCCCTTGTTGGCGACCACGGACATGGCACCACGCGCCTATGTCTGGAGGGCGCCTTCGTGGGACGAGTTCCGCCACGCGGAGGCGGCCGATGCCGCCGCGGGTTGGTGAGCCGCGAAGGACGCGAAGAACACAAAAGGGAAGAGACGGGAATCCTGTCCCCTCCCTTTCGTGTGTTTCGTGAATTTCGTGGTTCAAGACTCCGGGTCGGGGAGCCTGTCCCTTGGACCTCTGGAAGGCGTTGCGCCTTTGCGTCGTTGCGTGAGGAAAAGGAGAAGGGACTGGGGCAGGTTTCGCGCAGAGGTGCTGGGAACGCGGAGAAGACAAGAAGGGGGAAATTGGAGCGGCGAGGTTTGCTCGCCGGGATCATCCTGGACGGCGACCGGACGTCGCCGCGCCGTGGGGTAATTGGGGAAGACAGAAGGAAGAGTTTTCACGCGAAGAAAGCGAAGAAGGCAGAAGGCAAGAGGTGGGTGTGGACGGAGTGCCAGCGGTTGCCGTGGTGCATACTTTTCAGCAAGGTATGCACATGAAGGAGCGAGTCACCGTCACCATGGACCGGGACCTGATCGTCCGGGCCAAACTTCTGGCCCACCATCAGGGCACCAGCCTGTCGAGCCTGGTGGAGCATTCACTGCAGGCTTCGATGGCGCCCCGAACGAGGCCTGCCGGTTCCTTCGTCGAACGGTGGGCAGGGAGGTTTACGGTGCGGGAGGGCGGGAACGAGGATCCTCGACTCCAGGCGCTGAAGGCCAAACACCGGCTCGCGTGAAGATCCTGATCGATACCGACATCCTGTTGGATGTGGCCTTGCGCCGCGCGGAGTTCTTTGGGGATTCCGCGGCAGTCTTGTCCTGGGCAGAGGCCAATCCGGGCCAGGCTGCCGTGGCGTGGCACAGCCTTTCCAACCTGGCCTATCTCGTGAAGCCGGATGCCCGGACCTTCATCGCGGACCTTCTCGATTTCATCGAAGTCGCGCCGGTCAGCACCTCGGACATGCGCGCTGCGCTCGGGTTGCCGATGAAGGACATGGAGGATGCCATGCAGGTTGCTTCGGCACTTTCGTTTGGTGCCCGTCATCTGGTCACGCGCAACCTGCCGGATTACCGCCGCTCGGCGGTTCCAGCGCTGGCACCCAAGGCATTCCTGGCGTTGGTGGTCTGAGCGGCGCCCGTTGAAGGGGGGCGGAGCGGCGAGGTTTGTTCGCCGGGAGGATCCAGGACGGCGACCGGACGTCGCCGCGCCGTGGGGCTGACTTTTGGTTCGATCCCCCCGGCAAACTGGTCAAAGCCCGAAGTCTTGCGGGTTCAATCCGGACTGACGGATGATGGAGCGGGTGGTGCCGATGGACAGTTCCTGTTTCGGATGCGGCACGATGGCGATGCGTCCGGCAGCGTTGCGGTACTTGGCGTGGCTGCCTCTCTGGGAAGCGAGAAGGAAACCGTGATGCAGGAGGACGCGGATGACTTCGGAGGAGCCAAGGCGTTTAGGCATTCACCATCTCCTGCCCGACGACCACTTCGCTGACTGGAGTGTAGGCGGCACCCGATTCGCCCTCGAAATAGAGTTCCACAGCCTCCTTCAGGTTGGCCGCGGCCTCCTTGTGGTCGGCGCCAAAGCTGGAAACGTCCACTTCAAGGCATTGCGCGACGACAAACTCGTCCTCCCGGTAAAGGACGTAGGACATTGTTTTCACGGCGAAGATCTTACCAGGCGGGGATGGTGCAGGGAAAGAGGGCAGGTTTTCACGGATCGGCTATGCGGTTGAGACACAAGCAAGAGGGTTTCACGCCAAGCCGCGAAGGACGCGAAGAAGGCAGAAATCAAGAGGTGGGTGTGGACGGAGTGGCAGCGGTTGCCGTGGTGCATACTTTTCAGCAAGGTATGCACTTGAAGGAGCGCGTCACCGTCACCATTGCATCGAGCGAACAGAAGGAAGCCTCCACGCTCGCCTCAATGCTTGTGACCGTATCCTGGTGCCTCCTGTCGCTCACGGAGGCGTTCAGCCTAAGCCCGCACCGCCAATGAAGACCTCCACTGTGGCCGACATTTGCAAGGAAGTCCGACTTTCGATGACTCGCTTCCGCTGTAGCCCGCAGCGCTGGGATCAACTCTATCGCAAGTTGAAGTCAGAGGAGCAGGAGAAGGTTGCGGAGGCCCTTCTGGCGTGCCTGGAGGAAGTGTCTGAGGACATGCCGGGGAGGCAGACCTACCTTCACGGGCTCCTGCGCGCACTTCGACCACGGCCGCGCCTTCCACTGGCGGCACTTTTGGAACGGCACCTGCCCAGTTGGAATAAGGAGGCGGCAGATTTCCCTTCATATCTTGCAGACGTATACGGGGCTGAGCAGCTGCACGAAGTCCTGGATGTTTTGGATCGAAAGCTCGACAGCAAGGAGGCTCTCGAGAAGACCAGTCGGATGCGCTGCGCGACAGGACTGCAGGTGCTACCGTGAACAGAAAAGCGGCCGAGACAATGGAGCCACGCGAACCGCAGTCCCGCGCTTCCGTTTCGGATGCCCCTGATGATCGGATGCTGGATTCGCTGCCAGCAGCCGGTTCCATCGGCGGTCGGTGAGCCCTGTTGTCCGGCGGCATCGCGAGATCGACGATGTGCCATCACTTCGTGCTTTCGCCTGGAGCCACGGTTGGTCAATGATCCAATCGTGAGCGGTGCAGCTATGGTCCAAGTTGCGATTTCGAGGTCTTTGTATCGCGGCGTCAGGACGGCTTCGGCCAGAATCCTGTTTGCAGGAGCGCCCACCTCTTTTGGCGCACCGCTCACATTTCAATTTTGCGTATAAGCTGTGCCACTGAAGGGAGATCTCTTCCGGCATTTCTCCGATAAGCCAGCGCCGGGTCAAGAAGCCGAACAGGCCGCTCCCTAGAGCGCCGGGATCACGTCCGGATTTCCTCTCCACGCTTCTGACTCGGCGCCCCTTGGTTGATCGCTCGCACAGGAAAACACCTTCTCCGACAGAACCCGGGGTGCGCTTCGCGACCCCGGGCTACCATCTGACATCCCTCCGGGATGGGAACAGGCCCCCGGGGAGACAGACTCCATTGTCATCGGCATCGGAATCGGTGTCGGCCTGCGTGCTGATCCCGGCTTCGACCCGGCGGGAGGAATCTTGTCATTGGGGGCCTGACGGGTAGCGTCGCGGCCCGTGCTGAATCTCCCGTTCGAGTTGGGGTTGGCCCTGCGTTATCTGCGACCGAAGCGGAACTTCGTGTCGATGATCACGCTGCTTTGTGTGCTGGGGGTGACGTTGGGGGTGGCGGTGTTGATCGTGGTGATCGCGGTGATGACGGGGTTTGATCGGGAGTTGCGGCAGAAGCTGATCGGGTTCAATGCGCATCTGAAGGTGGGGACGCCGGGGGCGCCCCTGGAGGATTGGGAGACGGTGATGCGCCAGGTGGAAACGCATGACGGGGTGCGGGGAGCGGCGCCGTTCGTCCTGGGTCAGGTGTTGATGCAGACGCAGCCGGATGCGCGGTTGATGGGGCCGCAGAGCCTGGCGCCGGTGGTGCGGGGGATTGATGCCGGATTGGAGGGGCGGGTGAGTGAGTTGACCAACAAGGTGGTGCAGGGCGGGTTCGACCTGCGCGGCTCGGGATTGCTGGTGGGCAGTTCGATGGCGGACCAGTTCAACCTGAACATCGGGGATCGGGTGGCGTTGTACTCGACCAAGGCGATCGACCGGATGTTGGCGAGCCGGAATCGGAAGGAACTGGAGGTGGTACCGGCTGAGAACTTCGAGGTCCGCGGGATCTTCCACGTGGGATACGAACAGATCGACGCCAACTTCGTGGCGGTGTCGTTGGCGAATGCGCAGGACCTGTTCGGGCAGGGGGAAGGGGTAAGTGGATTGTCGGTGATGCTGGATGATTCGAGCATGGAGAACACGCGGGCCCGGCAACGGAGCCTGGAGAAGATGTTGGGCGAGGATTACCGGGTGATCAGTTGGATGGATGAGAACCGGGACATCCTGGGGGCGTTGGAAGTGGAGAAGGACGCCATGTTGATCATCCTGTTTTTTGTGATGGTGGTGGCGGCGTTCTGCATCGTGTGTTCGCAGATCGCGTTCGTGATCCGGAAGACGCGGGAGATCGGGATGTTGAAGGGGTTGGGAGCGACGACGGGTCAGGTGGTGGCGGTTTTCATGACCCAGAGCGTGATGGTGGGTGGGCTTGGGGTGATGGCGGGTCTGGGTGCGGGAGTGGGAATGGTGGCGATCCGGAACGATTTCCTGCTTTTCATGCGGCGGTTCACGGGGCGGGAACTGTTTCCGCAATCGATCTACAGCTTCGCGGAATTGCCGGCGCTGGTGTTGCCGTCGGATCTCATCCTGATCTGCGGGGTGTCGCTGGTGATGTGTCTTCTGGCGGGGGTGGTGCCGGCGTGGATAGCGGCCTCGATGCGGCCGGTGGAGGCGTTGCGCAATGATTGAGAAGATTGAATCCCAGGGTGGCGGCCGATCCGGCGGAGCGGACGCGGGGGAACTCGTCGCGGCGCGTGGCCTGAGGAAGACCTATCGGATGGGGGATCGGTCTCTGGAGGTTTTGCGCGGGGTGGATCTGACGGTGCAACGCGGGGAGTTCGTGGCGTTGCGGGGGGCATCGGGGGCGGGGAAGAGCACGCTGCTGCATCTCTTGGGTGGGCTGGATGTGCCGGATGCCGGGACGATCCATTTCGAGGGGGAAAAGCTGTCGGGCCGGGGATTGTCGGCGCTGGCGGGATTCAGGAATCGTCGGGTGGGGATCATCTTCCAGGCGTACCATCTGTTGTCGGACCTGACGGCGCTGGAGAACGTGGCGTTGCCGGGGCGGATGGCGCGGATGCCGGCGGGTGAGGCACGGCGACGGGCGCAGGGATTGTTGGAACGGGTGGGGTTGGGGGAGAGGATGGGGCATCGGCCGAACCAGATGTCGGGTGGGGAACAGCAGCGGGTGGCGATTGCGCGGTGTTTGATGAATCGACCGGCGCTGGTGCTGGCGGATGAACCGACGGGCAATCTGGATTCGCACACGGGCGACGAGGTGATGTCGTTGTTGCTGGGATTGCGGGAGGAACACGCGGTGACGTTGGTGGTGGCGACGCATGATCCACGGGTGGCATCGCGGGCGGGCCGGGAGGTTCACCTGGTGGACGGTCAGGTGACGGACGCGGCGGCGTGATCCACCGATTCCACCTGAGGGACGGGGAAGGGGGGGCCGCAGATTGCGCAGATGACGCAGATGGAGAGGTGGGATGTGATTTTGGAATGGTGGGTGGGTCGGCATTCGGCGGGTGCCCGGCTCGGCGTCTACCCGGGAAGTTGGAAACGGGAATGTCTCCCAGATCGACGTTGCGCTCGCGACCGTCGGCAATAGCCTTCGGCTGTGTTGGCGGACGAGCCGGCAAGTGAGGAGCAGATCGCGGTGCTGCGGCAGATGACGCCGGAACAACGATGGCGTGCCGCGCACCGCTTGTACTGGACCATGCGCCGTCACAAGGCGGCATTTATCCAGAGCCAGAATCCCACTTTGGACGCAGGAACAAGTCGAGGCCACGGTTCGGGAGATCTTCTCCCATGCCAGAACCTGACCTGATCGAGCTGTTTGCGGGGCCGCTGGCGGTTGGGACTCGAATCCGAGTGGCGCTTGGCGACGGGTTGATCGGGTGGAGAATCTCCGGATCGATGGCCCCCCACCTCGGTTCCCCGTTTCAACGCGACAGGGTGGGATCCGGGGGATGGGTCTGACGGCGGACGACGGTGTCGCGTTGGCTCCAGGCGGGATCGGGTTCGGGATGATCCAGGTTGTAATGGAGGCCGCGGCTCTCGGGACGTTGCAGGGCGCAGGCGACGATCAATTCGGAGACGGTGGCGATGTTGCGGAGTTCGAGGAGGTCGGCGGTGACGCGGAAGTTCCAGTAATACTCGCGGATCTCGTCCTGGAGATTGCCGAGGCGTTTCTCGGCGCGACGCAGGCGTTTGTTGGTGCGGACGATGCCCACGTAATCCCAGAGGGTGCGCCGGATTTCATCCCAGTTGTGGGAGACGACGACCAGTTCATCAGGATCGATGGCCTGACCGGTTTCCCAGGCGGGAAGGTCGCCATCGAAACGGGGCGGGGTTTCGGAGTGGAGTGAATCGGCGGCGCGATGGGCGCAGACTAGGGCTTCGAGGAGGGAATTGCTGGCGAGACGATTGGCGCCGTGAAGACCGGTGCAGGCGACCTCACCGACGGCGAACAGGCCGGGAATGCCGGTCCGTCCATCGACATCGGTGACGACACCGCCGCATTGGTAATGGGCGGCGGGAACGACCGGGATGGGTTCCTTGGTCATGTCGATGCCATGTTCGAGGCAGCGGGCGTAGATGTTGGGAAAGTGATCGATGATGAACCGGGCGGGTTTGTGGGTGATGTCGAGGAACATGCAGTCGGCACCGGTCCGCTTCATCTCCGAGTCGATGGCCCGGGCGACGATGTCGCGCGGGGCGAGTTCGGCGCGGGAGTCGTAACGGTCCATGAACCGTTGGCCATCGGCACCGAGCAGGAGACCGCCTTCGCCGCGCACGGCTTCGGAGACGAGGAAGGTCTTGGCCTTGGGATGGAAGAGGCAGGTGGGATGGAACTGGATGAACTCCATGTTGGCGATGGAGGCCCCGGCGCGATAGGCCATGGCGACGCCGTCACCGGTCGCGATGTCGGGGTTGGTGGTATAGAGGTAGACCTTGCCGCAACCGCCGGTGGCGAGGATGACGGCGCGGGCGGCGAAGGTGTCGACCTGTTGGGTGGCGCCGTTAAGGACATAGGCTCCGACGCACCGGTTTTCGCCATCCAGGCCGAGCTTGGAGGTGGTGATGAGATCGACGGCGACCTGGTTTTCGAAGACGTGGATGCGGGGTTCGGCGCTGACGGCCTTGAGGAGGGCACGTTCGATTTCGGCGCCGGTGGCATCCTTGGCGTGCAACACGCGCCGGCGTGAATGGCCGCCTTCGCGGGTGAGGTCCAGGGTGCGTTGGCCAGGAGTGCCGCCTTCTCCCTGTTCATCAAAGCGTGTGCCGAGCGCGATCAGGTCGGCGATCCGCGCGGGGCCTTCTGAAAGGATGGTGCGAACCACGGATTCGCGGCACAGGCCGGCACCGGCATCGAGGGTGTCACGGACATGGAGTTCAACGGTGTCGTCGGGACCCCAGACCGAGGCGATGCCGCCCTGGGCCCAGTTGGTGTTGGAATCGGCCCGGTTCTTCTTGGTGACGATGGCCACGGTGCCGAGTTCTGCGGCGCGCAGGGCGAAGGTCAGGCCGGCCATGCCGGTACCCAGGACGAGGAAATCGAATCGGTGGACGGCGGCAGGAGAAGCCATGAGCGGGACGAAGGAAGCGCGAAACCGGTCGGGGTACCAGTTCGGATTCGGGAGGGAAGCCTGTCCCCAGTGGGATCCCTCCCCGCACGAGAGAACTCCCATCCGTGTTCACCCATGAAATCCGTGGTTTGAAAGCCGACCTCTTGAACCACGGAATGCACGGATGACCACGGATGGAATGGATCATCGGAAGAAGTGGGGACCTTCGTCTTGCCCTGTTTTCGTGTGGTTTCGTGTGGTTCGCGTGAAGAAGTTTTCCGGGTTGTTGAACCACGAAACACACGAAACACACGAAAGGGATTCCGTGATCCCTGGATGAGCGGCCCGGCCCTTTCCGGTTCGCTCCCATCCGTGTCCATTCGTGGCATCCGTGGTTTAAAATCGGGAACTCTTGAACCACGGATTTCACCGATGAGCACGGATGGAATGGATCATCGGAAGAAGTGGGAATCTTCGGGTCTGCCCTGCTTTCGTGTGGTTTCGTGTGTTTCGTGGGCAGAGGTTTTCCGGGGTTGTTGAACCACGAAACACACGAAACACACGAAAGGGATTCCGTGATCCCCGGAAGAGCGGCCCGGCCCTTTCCGGTTCGCTCCCATCCGTGTCCATCCGTGACATTCGTGGTTTAAAATCGGGAACTCTTGAACCACGGATTTCACCGATGAGCACGGATGGAATGGATCATGGGAAGAAGTGGGAATCTTCGGGTCTGCCCTGCTTTCGTGTCTTTTCGTGTGTTTCGTGGGCAGAGGTTTTCCGGGGTTGTTGAACCACGAAACACACGAAACACACGAAAGGGATTCCGTGATCCCTGGATGAGCGGCCCGGCCTTTTCCGGTTCGCTCCCATCCGGGTCCATTCGTGGCATCCGTGGTTTAAAATCGGGAACTCTTGAACCACGGATTTCACCGATGAGCACGGATGGAATGGATCATGGGAAGAAGTGGGAATCTTGGTGCCTGCCCTGCTTTCGTGTGGTTTCGTGTGGTTTCGTGGGCAGAGGTTTTCCGGGTTGTTGAACCACGAAACACACGAAACACACGAAAAGGATTCCGTGATCCCCGGATGAGGGAGGGTGCGGAGCCTGTCCTTCTGCGCGTTGACGGAACGGGCTTCACGCGAAGCCGCCAGGAACGCCGAGAAGATAGGGGGCGGGACCCAGGGGGGAGTAGCCGGTCGACTACCACCACCGGCGTGCTGCCGGCGGCCGGCGGTCGCCGCGCCGGCGTGCTGAAAGGCTTCCGCCTAGAACGACACCTTGGAGAGGTAGCTCAGGGACTGGGGGATCTGGTCGGGGGCACCGATGCTTTCGTCCTCGATGAAATAGTGTTTCACGCCGCTGCGCTTGGCGGCGGCGAGGATGGAGGGCCAGTTCATCTGACCGGAGCCGAGGATGACGTCGTTGTTGGGATCGGTGCCGCCCTTGTGATCGCCGGTGGCGATGCCCTTCTTGAGGTCCTTGAGATGCATGAGTTCCCAGCGGCCGGGATACTTGGTGAGCCAGGCGGCGGGATCCTGGCCGGGGAAGACGACCCAGAGGGTATCCATCTGGAAGGCGACGTAGCGGGGGTCGGTTTCCTGGATGAGGATGTCCATGGCGGTGGTGCCGGCGCCTGCGGCACCGGGTTTGAATTCGAAGCCGTGACAGTGATAGAAGCACTTGATGCCGGAGTCGGCGAAGAGCTTGCCGGCGTCATTGAACACCTTGGCAGCGTGCCGGGCCTGGGCGGCATCGAAGTCGCCCTTGTGCGGGATCCAGGCGCAGCCGGTGTACTTGAGTCCGAGGGCCTTTGCCTCGGCGAGGACGGAAGCGGGCTCCTTTTCGTAACGTTCGAACCCGGCATGTTGGGAGATGGGTTTGAGACCGGCCTTGGTCAACATCCCGAGGAAGGCATCGGGTTTGAAGTTGTAGGTGCCGGCCAACTCGACATCACGGATGCCGTAGCTGGCGACCTTGGCGATGGTGCCGGGGACATCGCGCATGAACTGGGCGCGAAGGCTGTAGAGTTGGAGACCGATGGGGCCCTTGAAGCTGGCGCCGGTGCCGACCTCGGCGGCGGAGATGCGACCGGTGGCGAGGCTGGCGGCGGCGAGGGTGGTGGTGGTGAGGAAGGAACGACGGGAGAGAGAGGGGGAATCCATGGTGTGGGGTCATTTCGTGGGAAGTGCCGCGGTTTCGGCAAGCCCGGACTCGGGGAGGGGAAGGCGGCAGGGGGCATCCCGAAGTTGTTGGCGAACACGAGGGGTGGCACCCCGTGTGCAAAGGGTTCGTACTCGTACTCGAAATTTCCCATCCCCAAAAAGTCGGGATGCACGGAAAGGCGGCAGGGGACGACCGCAGTCCAGGACTGCTTCGCGTTTTTCTGGGCGGGGTGTCAGAACCCCTTCTGAATCTACCGGAGCCGGAAGAGCCCGATGTGGGGATCGTTGGCCATGGGATCGACGAGCAGCAGGGTTCCGTTGGGATCCTCGATTTCAAGGGCGGGAGAAGAGATCCAGTCGACGAGGTTGGTGCCGCGGTCGAGATGGAAACGGTGATCCTGTTCACCGGTGATGAGGAACACGTTTTCGGAATTGGACCGGGGCCATTCCGCGAGGCGCAAGGGGGTGGGGAGGGGTTCGACAACGGCGCGGAGGATTGAGCCATCGGCACCGACGGCAATGAGTCGGCCATCGGCATGGGCGAGACCCTGGAGGGCCTTCGGGGTGAGGGTGGGGAGCCGGGACCAGCGGGTGCCATCGGTACTGCCGATGACCACGCCCTGATTGCCGACGGCATAGAAGGTGTTGTTGACGCGGAAGACGTCGTTGAGTTGCTGGGTTATCCCGGAGTCGAGGGGAGTCCAGTCGAGGGCGTTGGTGGAGGAGAGGAGGGTGCCGGCCTGACCGACGGACAGGAAACGGTCGCCGAGCCAGCGCGTGCGCACGAGCCAGTTGGCTGTGCCGGAATGGCGCGGGGTCCAGGTCAGGCCATCGGGCGAGGTGAGGAGGGTGCCGGAATCGCCGGAGACAACCCAACCGTGGGGTGAAGCGGCGACGGACGAGAGGTAAGTAGAGACCGGGGACGACAGTGGGGTCCAGTGGATGGCGTTGGTGGAGGCGAGCAGGACGCCTCCGGCGCCGGCAGCGATCCAGTGGTGATTGGAACAGTCGACACCCTGGAGCGGGGTGGTGACGGGGGAAGTGGACGGGTACCAGGCGAGGCCGAGGGTGCTGACGAAGTTGGTGAGGATCACGACCACCGTGTGGCCGAGGGAATTGGTGAAGGTATTCGTGGTGAGAACGGGAACGGGATTTGCAGGGCTGTGTGAGATGGTGCCGGAGGAACCAACGGCAACGAGGAGGTCGGAGGCGGTGGCGATGCCGAGATAGACGATATTGGCGGCATTGGTGGGGAGCAGGGCGGTGGTCCAGGAGATGCCGCGGTCCGACTGGAGGATGACGGGACCGTCGCCGACGGCGACGAGGGATTCATTGGTGAGGACGCGGGTGTGGAGGGTGACGGTGTCGTTGACGAGGGAGGCGGTGACGTTGGTCTGGAGGAAGGAGTGGGAGGCGACATCGAACAGCCAGCCGCGTGGGGGTGACGGGGGCACCGTCCATCGAAACGCGGAGGCGACGGTGGGACGGAAGCCGAGGGCGATGACGCCGGCGCGGCCGGCGAAGACGGCTTCGGTACCGTTCCAGTACCCGGCGAGATAGGTGGCGCCCGGCGCGGGGGCGGACCGGCGTAGATCGGTTTCATCGATCCACAGGTTGAGGGTGGGGATTCCGGATCGGAGGATGGCATCGCCGGCAACGAGGAGTGCGCCGACCGGTTGACCGGGGAGATCGGTGCGATGTTCCTGGGCGGCGGCATAGAGATCGCCATTGGCACCGGTTGAAAGCGGGCGCCAGTTGGTGGCGGAACTGGAGGGATCGACGACGACGGCGCCGTTCTCACCGACGGCGCAGAAGCCATTGGCGAGTGGGATCACACGGTTCAGGGAGTGGGCGGTCCGGGAGATCTGAGGGGTCCAGTCGATGCCATCGGGACTGGTGGCGATGAATCCGTTTTCGCCCACGGCGACGAATGGACCGCCCGGGCGCCAGGTGACACCGCGCAACCAGGTTGAAAACGGAACGGGGCGAGGGGTCCAGTTGAAGCCATCCTCGGAGGTGAGGATGGCGCCCCGGTCACCGACGGCGACGAGGCGTGAATCCGAGGCGGTGACCCCTTCGAGCCAGTTGGTGGTGCCGAGATCAATGGGGATGAAGCTGGTGAGGTTGGTGGAGATGAGGATGCAGCCTTCCTCACCGACGACCACGAGGCGGATGGGCGCGTTGGTGTCGGGCGGGGCGAAATGGACGGCGGAACGCAGCCACTTGCGGGTGCCGGTCTCGGCCCGGGTCCAATTGAGGAGATCGGTGCTGAGGAAGACCTGGCCGTACTCGGCGACGGCTGCGGTGGGTTGGCCCGAATGGAACGCGAGGTCGGCGATGTTGGCACCGAAGGGAAGCGGATTGGACCAACGCCAGACGAGGTTGGTGGAGGCGGCGCCGGCGGTGAAGCCAACCAGAAACAGGATCAGACGCAGGAGGGAGTGCGGGACCATGCGTGGGGAAGGAGGGTGAAGGCTATTGCTGGGGCGGGCCCTGGCGACGCAACCGGAGGTATTGGGCTCCGTTGGGCGGCGGCAACTGGATCCGCCAACCGCGCGGTGTCGACATGGCAATGCCATCGACGGTTTCCCAGTCCGAGGCGTCCGGGCTGGAGCCGGATTCGAGTCGGTAACCGAAGGCGGTCAGGGGCCACGTGTACTCGAAGAGATCGCCGGGATTGACGGTGAGGCTGGGAGGAATGGTGGGGACGTTGAGGGTTGTATGGAGATCCGAGGCAAGGTCGAGACGGGTGACGTGGCGGGTGCCGGGGAGGAGGACGGTGAGTTCGTAGGTGCCCTTGAATCCGCGGAGTTGGGCGCGGCCGGTGGAGGTGGTGCGGACATTGGTGCGGGTGGTCCAACGTTGGCCCACCAGCTCGGTCCAGAGGTCGGACCCAGGCGAAACCTCGCCCTGCTGCCCTGCCTGCACACCCTGGACAGCGGGGTGACTGAACGCGGCGATGAGGACATCCCGGGTGTAATCGCGTTGCAGGGCGGCATCACCGACCCCGACCTCCAGTCCGGTGATCCAGAGGGGGCGCGGGTCGAATCCGCCGAGGATTCCGGAGATGAGATCGAAGCGGGCGATGAGTTCGGCGGGGGCGGGCAGATGGGATTGGAAACGGGCGCGGAGGGACATGGGTTCGACTGGATTTCCGCGCTCGCGCTGGTCATTGGCGAAGGCGCGATACCGGACCAATCCATCGCGGGAGGAGGCGCCGAGATCGTCATCGGGATCGAGGGAAAGCCACTCCGGCGGTGAGGCATTTGAACCGGAGGCATCGGGGAGGAAGCGGAAATCGTGGCGCACCAGGCGCACTTCAACGGTGGCGCCGGGCACGGGGAATCCGTCGGTGTCACGCACGGTGAAGGCGAGACGGGCGGTGCGATTCCGTTCGATGGCAGCGAGGGCGTTGGTGCGCCAGGTGGCATTGGGAGCGCGACCGGGGTAGGTGACCTGGGCGCGCAGGGGTGAAAGTCCGCAGACCAGAGTCCATGCAATCAGGCAGGACGCGAGCCATCGCCCTGGGAACGCGCAGGTGATCCGAAGCATGGGGCGAGACTATGCAGGGACGGGAGACAACCCAAGGGGACAAGTTGGGCATGTGGATGGGTCGGAACGGGGTTGGGGATCCGGCATGGAGGGTGGCATTTGGCGAATGGATGAAATGGGGCATGGTGCTGGACCGGGACATGATGACAGAGGAACAGCAGCGGATTGCGTGGGGACGGCTCCGACTTGGGATTTTCGGGGTGGGATTGTGGGTGGGGTTGGCCCTGGTGGCGTTGGTGGGACTGAAGTGGGGCGAACCGGTGACATTGACGGGGTGGGAGGTGATGGCCGGTGTGATGGGGGTGGTTGTGATGCAGGGGATCCTGGATTGGGTCGGGGGTCTGGTCCTGATGCCGGAGCCGCGACCCGGGTTGGGGACGTGGTTGGGTGGATGGTTCCGGGGGGTGCTCATCCAGACGGGGGTGATGGCCGGGATGGGTGTGCTGGCATGGGGCAGCTTCCGGTTTTCGGGAGGGTTTTGCGGGGGTGTGGCGGTGGGATCGGTGATCCTGGTGTGGATCCGGCCGATGTTGTTGCGGTTGATGTCCGGGGGACGGATGGGGTGGGAGACGGTTGGGGGGCGTCGGATGCAGGTGGTGGAGGTGGAAGATCGGGGATTTACGGGGGGTGTGATGTGGGGATGGGGGCGGGTAAAGGAACTGATTCCGAGGCATTGGCTCAAGACCGTTTCGGAGGAGGAACTCGGGGTGGAACTGGAGCGGCGTCGATGGCAGTTGGAGCAGCGATTGCCGCGTCGGGTCTGGTGGCTGTTGCTGGGATGGAACCTGATCGGGGTGGAGCTGGGTTCGAGACTGCTGGGATTCCGGGATATGCCGGAGTGGAACGCGCTGGTGGCCTATGGATGCTGGATGACGGTCTGGTGTTTTGTGGGGTTGCTGGTGTTGCCTTCGGCCAGTCGGGGTTCGGTCCATGCCGCGGACCGGGCGGTGACGCAGCTGGATCGGGATCCGCGGCCGTGGATCCGGAGGTTTGCGGCGTTGACCGGCGAGGATGGAAGCAGCGGGGCGACGGTGCAGGCGGTGTTCTATCCGATCCCATCGACGGCGCTGCGATTGGGACGATTGCAGGAGGGTGGCGGCGGGAGGGACGGGTGGTTGTTGGGGAGCCTGGCACGGAACAACCTTTATTATTCGTGGGCGACCCTGACGCCGCTGGGGCGGGTGGTGCATTGCAACGTGGGGCGACCGGTGTTGTGGGTGTTCCCGCCGGATGCCTGACCGGGGAGTCTTTGGCTTGCCATGGGTTGCCGTGGTCCGCAGCGTTTCCGCACTTCGCAACGACAGTTCAATCTCCTCCTTTCAAGTCATGGGACGCATTTACAACAACATCGTGGAGACCGTGGGCCGCACCCCGCTGGTCCGCCTGAACCGGATCCCTGCCTCTGCCGGAATCGATCCTTCGACTTCCATCCTGTTGAAGTGTGAGTTCTTCAATCCGTTGGGATCGGTGAAGGACCGGATCGGGATGAACATGATCGAGGAGGCGGAGAAGCGCGGGGTGTTGAAGCCGGAGACGGTGATCATCGAGCCGACCTCGGGGAACACGGGGATCGCGCTGGCCTTTGTGGCGGCGGCCAAGGGCTACAAGCTGATCCTGACCATGCCCGAGACGATGTCGCTGGAGCGGCGGACCCTGCTGGCGATGCTGGGAGCCAAGCTGGTACTGACGCCGGGGACGGAAGGAATGCGCGGGGCGATTGCCCGGGCGGAGCAACTGGCGAAGGAGACGCCGCATTCGTGGATTCCGCAGCAGTTTGAAAACCCGGACAATCCGGACGTCCACCGGCGCACAACGGCCGAGGAGATCTGGGATGATACGGAAGGCCAGGTGGACATCCTGATCTCGGCCGTCGGGACGGGTGGAACGATCACGGGCTGTTGCGAGGTGTTGAAGCCGCGTCGGCCGGGATTCCAGGCGATTGCGGTGGAGCCGTCGGATTCGCCGGTGATCACCCAGACCCTGGCGGGTCAGGCGGTCAAGCCGGGCCCTCACAAGATCCAGGGAACCGGGGCGGGATTCGTGCCGCGCAACCTGCATCTGAAGTCGGAGTCGGGTGAACCGCAGATCGTGGAGGCGATCACGGTGAGCAACGACGACGCGTTTGCGATGGCGCGACGGTTGGCGAAGGAGGAGGGGATCCTGGGCGGGATTTCGACCGGGGCAAATGTGTGGGCGGCGATCCAGGTGGCGAAGCGTCCGGAGAACCTGGGCAAGATGATCGTGACGATCGGGTGTTCGACGGGTGAACGGTACCTGTCGACGGCGTTGGCGGCGGAGGCTCGGGCCGAGGTGGGGGGATGAGGGTCCGGCTGAGCAATTCCCGGCTTCCGGCGGAGCGGTTGGCCGGGCAGGGTTTGGCCCATGTTGACCGGGAAGCGGATACCGGCGCGTGACGCCGGGTCACGGCCGTTGTTGGTGGTGTTGCATGGATTGGGAGATTCGGCGGCGGGATGGGAATGGTTGCCGCGTGAGCTGGGGTTGCCGTGGTTGAACGTGCTGTTGGTGAATGCGCCCGACGATTATTACAACGGGCGCAGTTGGTTCGGGATCCGGTTTCCGCTCGGAGGTCCGCCGGACGGGACCTTGCCGCCGATTGATGCCGGTGGGGTGGCCCGGTCCCGGGGATTGCTGTGGGAATTGCTGGAGGAAGAACGGGGGCGTGGATTGGCGGCGTCGGAGATTGCAGTGCTGGGCTTCAGCCAGGGTTGCCTGATGGCGTTGGAGGCCGGTTTGCGATATCGGGAGCCGTTGGCGGGCCTGATCGGGATCAGCGGATGGGTGCATGATGCGGAGGGTTTGGTGGCGGGAGCCCCGGAGAAGGCGCGGTTGGTGCCGGTCCTGATGACGCACGGGACGATGGATCCGTTGTTGGGGATCGAGCATGTCCGGCCGCAGGCGAAGCGGTTGCAGGAGGCTGGGTTCGACCTGGCGTGGCAGGAATTCGACAAGGAACACACGGTGGCTGGCCGGGCTGAGGTGCAGTTTGTGGCGCGTTTCCTGGAGCAATGCTTTGGTCAACCGCAGCAAAGGAAGCGGAGCGGGGCGGGGACGGCGGTGGATTGATTCCGGATTCCGTTTTGACAGGGGGAACAGCGCCGGCTTGAGTCGGCATGCCCACTGTCGGAATGAGCCTTACATGAATCCACTCCCCTCGCGTGCAGCGCACGCCCTTTGTCTATCGTTGGCTTTCGCAGCCTTCGCCGCCCACGCCCAGACCGTCACGGCCATCCGCCGTTTCAATCCACCGGCCACCGGGATCAACCAGATCCGGGTTCAACCGGGTGACCAGGTTGAGATCCTCGGGAGTTCATTGCACCTGGTCCAACAGGTGCGGTTCGGCAACGCCACCGCCGCCATCGGTGGCAATGCATCGCGGGTGATCGCCATCGTTCCTGCGGGAGCCACCATCGGGCCGGTTTCGCTCTACGATTCCTTCGGTCTGTTCTTTGCCACGGACTTCAATTTCCAGGTGTCGCCGCGGGTGACGTCGCTGGCGCGTTCGTTTCCGCCCCCGACCTCACCGGCGGATTCCATCACGGGCGTCGTGGGCAACTCGGTGCAGATCCTTGGGGATAATTTTGTGGATCCGTCCGATCCCGGGTTCACGTCGGCAGTCTATTTCCGGCATGTCTCGGGCGGATGGGTGCTGGCGCCGAGCGAGTCGGTATCGACAACCACGATACAGGTGAAGGTGCCGGTGGGAGCGGTGAGCGGGTCGTTGGGGGTGGAGAACCCGGCGGGATCCGTGATCACGGCGGGACGATTCTATCTGCAGCCGGTGATCAATGGGTTCAGTCCGGCGGCGGCGCGGGTGGGGGATGCAGTGACGATCACCGGGGTGAGTCTGTTGGATACGTTCCAGGTTTCGTTCGGGAATGTGGCGGCGGTGCCGTCCCTGGTGACGGCGACCAACGTGGTGGTGACGGTCCCCCACCTGACCCAGTCCGGGCGGATCAGCCTGGTGGCACCGGGTGGAACGTTCCTGACGACCTCGAACTTCGTCCTGTTGCCGCGGGTGACAACGTTCACGCCGGCCGGAGGTGAGCCGGGCACGCTGGTGGAGATCCTGGGGGACGGATTGACCGGGGTGAACGCGGTGCGGTTTGGCGGGGTGAATGCGCAATCGGTGACCAATGTTTCGGCGAATCTGGTTCGTGCGGTGGTGCCGCAGGGGGCGTTTGCCGGGCCCATTGAAATCACCAATCCGAATGGCAGCAGTCAGTCGGCCACACCTTTTTTTGTGGCCCCGCGGTTCACCGACCTGACGCCGGCGCAGGGGCGACCTGGCAACACGGTGGTGTTGGTGGGGGCGAATTTCACCAATGTTTCCCGGGTGGAATTCGCCACCGGCCTGGCCGCCTCGTATGTGGTCACCGCTTCGAACCGGATCTCGGCCGTCGTGCCGGTGGGCACGGTCTCCGGCCTGATCCGCATCACGACACCGGGTGGCGTGGTGGCTTCGCCGCGAAACTTCACCATCACGCCGATCACACCGTCGATCTCGGGTCTGACGCCGGGTTTTGGCGACGTGGGATCGGCGGTGCTGATCACCGGGGCAAACCTCGGAGAAGCGACTGAAGTCCGTTTCAATGGGGTGATGGCGGGATCGTTCAACGTGAACGGGGCGAGCAGTGTGACGGCGCTGGTGCCGGTGGGAGCGACGTCGGGCAAGGTGCGGGTGACAACGCCGTCCGGGGTGGCGGAGAGTACGGGTGATTTCCTGGTGGGATCGACGGCGGACCTGGGATTGACCGGGCAGGTGTTGCCGACCGATCCGGTGGTGGGCCAGGAGGTGGTGTTCAGTTTTGCGGCACGAAACGATGGACCCATCCCGGCCACGGCCACTTCGGTGAGCGTGGTGTTGCCGACGGGTGCGACGTTCGTCGAGGCCACCACGAGCCGGGGAAGCTTTCAGAACTTCGGTTCCACGGTTTTCTTTTCGCCGGGCGACCTGAGCCGAAACGAGACCGCGCTGGTCACGGTGACGGCGCGGATGGGAGCGGTGGCCTCGGTCCGGGTGACGGGCCAGGTGCAATCGGACACACCGGACCCGGTGTTGTCGAACAACACATTGGAACTGGTGGTGGCACCGGGACGTCCGGGCGTGACGGTGACCCGGCTAGTGGGTGGAGGGGTGGCGTTGGGTTGGCCATTCGAGCCGGCCGCCGCGGTCCTGGAAGGTGCGCCAGCGTTGACGGGACCCTGGTCGACGGTTCCGGGTACTCCGGAAAGCACCGGGGACGGTCGGCGCCTGGTGGTGGATCCGGGGGAGCCGTTCCGGTTCTTCAGGCTGCGTTGGGTGCCTTGAAGGGGGGTGGGTGGGGGAAGGGTGGGGGCGGCATAGGACCTATAGGTCTCATACGACCTATCTCCCATCCCCAGTGAAATGAAAAAGGCCGACCGGAATCAACCGGTCCGCCTTGGTTGTCTTGAGGGAGCTCAGTTTCCGCTGCGGAGGAACCGGGCGGTGCCGGTGGTGGGCAGGGTCAAGGGGCTCTGGGCGGGGGTCCCGACGGCGGTCCAGGTGCCGCCGATGGCATCGGTAGCGTAGAGGGTGCCGGTGTAAGTGACGGTGATGGAGTCGGTGCCGCGGGTGATGCTCAATTCCGGCACCGGGACGGTGGGATTGAGGAGCGAGGCGGCGCGATAGGCCATGATGGAGGAGCTGTTGCCGGTCTGGTTCATGAGGTGGAGGGCCTTGTTGCGGACCGAGAACAGTTCGAACAGGGCGCCGGGCTCCTGACTGCGCCGGGCCTGGAACCAGAGGACGCGCAGGGGATAATAGCCTTCGGTCGGGGCAACGACGTCGAAGAACTGGTTGCGGGCGAAGTAGCTCGGAACGGGAGCCACGATGCCGGAGTTGTCGATCATGCTGATGACGGGTGACGAGGGGGAGAGACCGGCGGTGACCTTGTGGCCGCCTTCGGTGTAGAGGCCGAGCTTGTGGGCGCCCTGGGTGAGGTGGAGATAGGTCATGATCTCGACCACGAGTCCGTTGGCGTTGAAGCCCGTGATGCCCGGGATGGGTTCATCACCGGAGAAGTTGAGCAGGGTGGATTCGGCGGGGGCGAGTTCGTACCAGTTGATGGGCCCGGTGATGGTGTGTGGACGCCCCTTCCAGAGTTCGAAGGCGTCGAGGTTGGCCTCATTGTAATAGGGGGTGGTGCCGTCCTCATAGGTCATGGTGCCGGTGAGTTGCTTCTCGGCGAGGGCAGCCATGTTGGTGTGGACGCTCCCGGCGGAGTCCGCGGTCTGGACCTCGGAGATCTGAGTGGTGAACACCACGAATCCGCGATCGGCAGTGTTGACGGTCGCGAGGCGGGTGTCCTGGGGCAGGATGGTGTAGGTGCCGACCTGGAAGACGTAGTCGCGCGACTGGTTCTCGCCACCGACCTCGACGTTGAGGTTGAGGGTGTGGGTGGAATTGGGGGCGAGCAGTTGGGAGTGGACACCGGTGATGGTGGTGATGCCGCCGACCTTGGTGGCGGTGGCGGTGGCGGCAGTGCCGTTGAGCTTGACCGCGACCGAAGCTGCGGTGGCGGTCTCGGTGCCTTCATCGGTCAGCACGATGGAGTAGCCGTAGGCATCGCCCTCGAAGGAGTTCGGGATGCTGATGCCGGGCAGGGCGCCTTCGCTGACGGTGAACTCGGCGGATTCCACCCAGTCGACCATCCAACCATCCGAGGCGCCTTCCTGGAAGGCGGAGAAGGAGATGGTCTGGCCCATGGTGATGCCGAGGGGGGCGAAGGGCAGTTTCACTTCGAGGACACCGTTGGTGACGGTGTAGGCGAAGTCGGAAAGAAGGGCGGTGTCGTCGTCCAGAGGATCATAGACCTCAAGGCCGTTGGGAGCGCCATTGCGCCAACCGACCATGATGACGCGTTCGGCGCCGATGGGGCGCTGGAGGTTGGTGGAGTTGCCCTCGTATTCGGCATTGCTGCGACCGGTGGCGGGGTTGTTGTCGGTGTCGAGCAACCAATGGTAATAGTACCGGTTGACCTTGCCCTCGGGGGTCTGCTCGACGGTGGGAAGGATGATGCCGTGGACGGACATGCGGAGGACCAGTTGACCGTCAGCGACGGTGATCTCGATGCGCTTGATGTCGCCGCTGGAGTCGGGGAGATCGGAGGGATCATCGACGGAGGAAACGGGGGCTTCGGAGCCGAGGCCGGGTTCAAGGGTGAGGTTTTGGGATTCGATCCAATCAACCATCCAACCGTCGGAAGCGCCTTCCTGGAAGGCGGACACGGCGATGGTCTGGCCGTGGACCAGGCCGATGCTGGCGAGGGGAACGATGGCGCTCAGGGTGTTGCCGGAGGCTTGGAACGGGAAGTTGCCGAGGATGAGGGTGTCGTCGTCGAGCGGATCATAGATTTCGAGACCGTTGGGCTTGCCATCGCGCCAACCGATCATGATGACGCGTTCGGATCCGATGGGCTTCTGGAGGTTGGTGGGGTTGCCTTCGTATTCCGAGTTGCTGCGGCCGGTGGCGGGGTTGTTGTCGGTGTCGAGCAGCCAGTGGTAGTAGTACCGGTTGTTCTTACCTTCGGCCGTGTTTTCGAGGGACGGCGCGGCCATGCCATGCACGGTCATCCGCAGGTGGAGTTCGTCGCCCACGACATGGGCGGTGATGCCGCGAATGTCACCGGCGGGATCGGGGAGATCGGAGGGATCCGCGACGGCCGCGACGGGCAGGTCGAGACCGTCGAGGGTGAGTTCCCTGGACTCGATCCAATCGACGGCCCAGCCGTCGGACGAGCCTTCCTGGAAGGCGGAGACGGAGACCGTCTGGCCGCGGAGGATGCCGAGGGCGGAGAGGGGAACGGTGGCGACGAGGGAATTGCCGCCGGCCTGGAAGGGGAAGTTCCCGAGGATCAGGGTGTCGTCGTCGAGCGGATTGTACACCTCGACGCCATTGGGTTTGCCATCGCGCCAACCGACCATGACGACGCGTTCGGATCCGATGGGATCCTGGAGGTTGGTGGGGCTGCCTTCGTATTCCGAGTTGCTGCGGCCGGTGGCGGGGTTGTTGTCGGTGTCGATCAACCAGTGGTAATAATACCGGTTGTTCTTGCCCTCGGCGGTGTTGGCGATGGAGGGGGCGGCGATGTTGTGGACGTTCATCCACAGGACCATCTGATCTCCGACCACATAGGAGGCGATGCCGCGGATGTCGCCGCTGGGATCGCCGAGATCGGCGGGATCGGATACGGCGGCGATGGAAACGCCGCTGGGGCTTTCGACGGTCATCTCCATGGATTCAGTCCAGTCGACCATCCAACCGTCGGAGGCGCCTTCCTGAAAGGCGGCCAGGGAGAAGGCCTGGCCCGGGACGAGTCCGAGGGCTGACAGCGGAACCAGGGCGGTGATGGTGTTGCCGCTGGCGAGGAACGGGTAGTTGCCGAGGATCAGGGTGTCGTCGTCGAGCGGGTCGTAGATCTCGACGCCGTTCGGTTTGCCATCGCGCCAACCGACCATGACGACGCGTTCGGATCCGATAGGCTTCTGGAGGTTGGTGGAATTGCCTTCGTACTCGGCGTTGCTGCGGCCGGTGGCGGGGTTGTTGTCGGTGTCGAGCAACCAATGGTAATAGTACCGGTTGTTCTTTCCGTCGGTGGTCTGCTCGATCGTTGGTGCGGCAATGCCGTGGGTGGTCATGTACAGCAGGACATGATCGCCGACGACCTGGGCGCCGATGCTGCGGATGTCGCCGGAAGGATCCGGGAGATCAGCGGGATCGGTAACGAGCACGGCTCCGCCGGAGGCAAAGGCCTGGGAGGCCGAAAGCCCGAGCAGCAGACCGGTGGTCCAGCATGCTTTCCTGAAGTGCGTAGGAAGCCGTCCGGGCAGACCCGGACCGGAATTGGTTTTGGTTTTCATATGGTTGAAGACACCGCCTCCGGTGGTGGGCGGGCGGAGAATTCGCCGGAGCCTGTCTAGCGGGGGGTGTCGGTCGAAGGCTCTTCCTCCGACTTCCCATGCGTCAAGGGGTTCTCTCGCAGGATTTTGTTCTTCGTTAACGGATGCGGACCTCAAAAGCGCATCAAATCTTCCAGATTCCGCAAGATTCCAACCTTAACGCGAAAGCGTCCCCGGGATCACTGCATCGGGAGCTTCAGATCAATCCGTCGACCTTCGCGCAGGACACTGACGGGGACGGTTTCGCCCATCGAATGCTCCCGGAGAAGGCGACTGATCCAGGTGCTTTCCGTGGCGCGTTGACGGGCGCCATCGATCTCCACGAGGACATCGCCCTTGAGGAAGCCCGCGCGTTTTGCAGCCGCGTGTTCACCGTATTCGCCGGCGTGTTTTACCAACAACGCAAGCTGGTCCGGTTCGAGTCCACGCTGTTGGCGTTGGGCATCGGTCAGGTCTTCCAATTGAAGTCCACCCAGTGCCATCGCCCGAAGGCTCCAGGTTCCCACCCGACGCGAGATGTCGGATCGATTGCGCCAACCTTCGGCCAGTTCGAGTTGAACGTTCAGGGTTGCGGTCCCGCGTCGCAGGGTGACGGGCAAGGGTTTGCCGGTCTGTTTCGCTTTGGCGAAACCCTGGTTGAAGTCGTTGTAGATCCAGCGCGGATCGTTCTCGAGATTCGCGCGGTCATTGAGGATGGCACCGCGCCGGTCCGCGACCGTTTCCGCCCAGGCACAGGCGGGGATCAAGGCGGCAGCGATGAGGATTCTGAGCAGGGGGAACGCCATGGTCCGTTTCTGGGGAAACCCGCTTGGGAAGGCAACGGGGGAATCTGAGGGACCAGCGATTCACTTTGAACCCCGGGGAGGATTTCGCGGAAACGAATGAACGGATCGGAGCGGCGAGGGTTCCTCGCTGTGCACAATTCAACGGCGACCTAACGTCGCCGCTCCGTGCCGCTACCATTGAGCGGCGAGGGCTTCGATCAGGTGTCGGAGTTCGGCATCCACTTCTTCACCAGCCGGCAGGGTCTGGGCGATCTCGGCGCGGACCCGTTCCCGGAAACGGCAGCGGAGCCGATGGATGGCGACCCGCACGGCGCCTTCGGAGATGCCGAGCCGGGATGCGGCGACGGCGTGGGAACCGGGCTCGGATTCGAAAGAAAGCCAGGGTTTGAGCGCGTGAAATTGTTCGGCGGCACCGGCGGCGAGGGTATCGGATTCGACGAGTGCGAGTGCGCGTTCCACCACTGCCATCGCCCAATGATGATCGAACATCGCCTCCAATCGCGGGGATTCACCGGCGAGATTGAGTTCGGGGCTGGTGTCGGTGGAGGAACCGATGGGGAGGTGATCGGCCATTCCGCCGCGCTTTTCGCGCGAAGCATGGAGGCGACGGTTGACGATGAAGTGCTTGAGCGCACCCAACAGGTAGGAGCGGAAACGTCCGCGGTCCGGATCCGCACCGGACAATCCGGGTCGGGCCAGCAAGGTCGCGAAGAACTCATGGGCGACTTCGCGCGGTTCCTCCGGGTGACATCCGGTGTGGGTGAGGAAGGCGACGACCGGTCCGTAATAGGCGGAACAGAGTTCGGCCAAAGCGGTCCGGGCCGAGTCGGAATCGCCACGGGCAGCCATCACCCGGGTCCAGCGGGTGGTGACGAAGTGTTGGGAGGGCTCGGAGCTCACTTGGTTAGGAATTCGACGGGTACCGGGGTGATGGGCGGCGCTGGATTGGAACGGGAGACCCACAGGGTTCCGCCGATGAGCACGGCGGGAACGATCAGCAACAGCAGGAGGATGCCGAGGATGATGGCCATCTTGCGGGCGCGTCCACCGACGATCAGGGCGAGGACGAGTCCGATCAGGGTCAACAGCACCAACAAGAGGAGAAACGTCAGGTTCAAACGCCATCGGGGCGTGGTGGTGGTGGTGGTGGATGGAATTGGATGGATCCGCATCTGAAGCGGTTCACCGTTGATCCGGCACAATTCGAAAAGGTCGGATGATGTACCTTCGTTTCTCTCGTGGAGAGAACCCATGACGGTGCGGACAATTGAACTGTAATCCCCCGGTACTTCGACGGTGGCGGCTTTGCCGGGCAGGACCGTGCGGATGCGAACCCGATCCTTGGACAGTCGGTCGATGTTGACCTGGATGACTTGTCCGGGTGGGAGCGGTAAGGCCATCGGGACGGAGGAAAGTCGGGAGCCCAGAGCGAACTGGGCCTGCCCGGGGGACGTTGTGAACAGGGTCCAGTTCAGCTGGAGCGAAGTCTCATTCAAGTTGGCAGAGCTCGTTACTGAAACCCAGTCGGGAGAACCCATGGTCCGGAGAGGGCCCATGTCGAGGTGTGCACGGTACGTTGCGCCGTCCGACGCGATGGTCTCGAACAGGGGCAAAGTGCCGAGTCCGGGGCGGGACCATTCCTGGGATTGAAGGTTCCGGTAGGTCTCCACGGCCGCGGCTTCATTGGGAAACAGGAGTGCGACCTCCCAGACATGGTCGCCCTTGGGGAAGATGCGGATGGGGCGATTGCCCGAGGGTTGACCGGAACGGGCTCCAGAGAAGGAGGCTCCAGGGATCGCGAGGTGCGGGAGGATGAGTTGCGCGAGGATGGGATCAGGTAGCGTGGGACCATCAAGGGCGACGCGGAGTTGGACCGGATTGTCGAGGACCGAGGCGACGATACGGACCACGATCCGATTCTCATCCTGGCGTAGGGGTTCGATGGCGAGTCGGTGGACACCCTGCGGTGGGGCAGTGGCGAAGCCGGGAAGGAAGCGTGGTGAATTCAGAAGGCCGGCAATGGCGATGGAAGCAATGAGGGCGGTGGAAGCCAGAGGGAGGATGATGCGCCAAGAATGGGAGGCATGGGGTCGGGAGAGTGCGAGCAGGACGGCGCCCAGGCCGACCAGCAAGGCGCTTCCGATCCAGGTGGCGAAGGCCAGCATCGCTTCCCCGGGAGCGGGGTTCCAACTGGAGTCATTGGCCACCTGCACTCCGATCCAGACGCCGAAGGCAAGCAGTGGAGTTCCCAGAACCAGGCAGGCGGCACCGCTCCATTGCATCCAGCGTCGCGGTGGAACGGACGATTTCGGTCCACGGGGGCGGAGCAGGAGGATTGTCCCGGCGAGGAACAGGGGAAGGGAGGGGAGAAGATCAAGCAATCGGGGTGATCGGGGGAACCGTTCACCGAGGGTCCGTTCGAGGTTATTCCGGTGTTCGGAGGTGGCGGCCAGTTGGCGGGCATGCTGGCTCCACATGATTTCGGATGCGGTGGGGTTGGCGTCCGGGCCTGAACCGGTTTGGGGTGCGGGAGAGTTGTGGAGAAGCTGTTGGAGTCGGGATTCCTCCAATTGAGCGATCTGCAATTCTCTCTGGAGGTGGGCGGATTCGAGGTGTTGGGAAGAGGAGCTTCTGCCCGAGATCACGATGGGGAGCGTGAGGCCGGCGAGGAGCAGGAGGATGCCGATGATCCGCTCCCAGGGACCCGTTGACGGCGTTGCCCCGTCTTTGTCAGCGAAGGCGGGGCGGAACCGGTTGATGCGGATGGCCACCCCGAACGCTGCGGCCAGGCCTAGAACGATGAGGGCGGGGGAAGGGAACTTCCCGCTCAGGAAGATTAGAAAGAGGAATGGGATGAGGAATGTCGCGACCATGGCGACGGCAAGGGCCGGATGTCCGGGGGGCATCCCGACCTGGTGTCGTGGGGTGAAACTCGGCTCGTGTCCGTTGACCCGGGCGACGGCATTGCGGATGGCGAGATGCCAATCGGCGATCCGTGCATTGCGGTCCGAGGGCCAGCCAAACCAGCCTTCCATGGGATGGATGAGGTGGCGGCGCAGTTGGCCATCGACCTCGTGGGTCACGCTCAGGACATCGAGTCCGACCGGGTTCATGGCCCGAGGATATTGTCCGATGCTGACGTCGCGGATGGTGTCGAGAGGGATGACGAATGGGACACCGTTGAGGACGTGGGTGAGGCGCAGTTCGTCGAGGATCAGTTGGCCACGCTTGCGCATCGCCCAGAACTGGCCGTCAAAGGTCGCGAGTTCTTCCGGGGTGTGGAACAGGGCACCACCGGTCTTGAGCAATCGGGGAATGCCGGAGGGTTGGGTTTGGGGAGGGTGGGGTGGCTCGGATGGAGTTGGCCTGGGCGTGACGAGATCGAGTTGGGTGCGGAATTCAGCGGCGGTCGCGTACCGGAGTTCGGGTTTTGCGGCGAGGGCGCGCAGGACGATCTCGTCGAGGCGGACATCGATCTGGACCTTGCTGGACGGGGGTTGAAGACGGGCGCCGGGAAGTTCACCGGTGAGGAGTTCATAAAGGACAACCCCGAGCGAATAGATGTCGGCCCGGTGATCGGATCGGCCCGAAGGGTCGCGTTGTTCCGGGGCCATATACTGCGGGGTGCCGGCGGCGGAATGGGCGGTGAGGGAGGCAGCAGGGTTGGAGGTGGAGCCGGATGCCGGTTGGCCGGGGTCGGTTGGAGCGGAAGGATCGGAGAGGATCCGGGCGATGCCGAAGTCGGCGATCTTGATGCGGCCGTCTTTGTCGAGGAGGAGGTTTTCGGGTTTGATGTCGCGATGAACGATGCCGCGTTCGTGGGCGAACTGGAGGGCGGCGCAGACGGGCGGGACGATGGCGAGGGCTTGTTCGGGAGTGAACCGTCCGGCTTGCATGGCCTGGCGCAGGTTCACGCCATCGACGAATTCCATCAGGAGGAAGTAGAAGCCTCCGGGTTGGCCGGCGGAGGTCGTCGGGGCGAATCCGAAATCGTGGACGGTGACGATGTTGGGNNGGGGCGAGGAGTTTGAGGGCGACGGATCGGTTGAGGGAGAGTTGGCGGGCACGATACACGACGCCCATGCCGCCGCGCCCGATGAGTTCCTGGACTTCGAGTTGGGGAAAGGCGGCGGCGACGGTGTCGAGATCCGGAGCGATGGGCGGGGTGGCGTCGGGATCGGCTTCGGTGGCGAAGGCGGCGCGGGCGAGGAGACAGCGCGGGCAAAGGCCGAGGGCGCGGCCGGCTTCGAGCGGATGCTGACAACCCGGGCAGCGAAGGGGTGACTGAGGTTGGTCCATACGCGCTTTCCTGAAACGTCGCCGGGTGGGTGTTACGGAGGAAGATTGGATTTCTGCGACGGATCGGGCTCCTTGGATTCCGAAGTTGTTGGGGCAGGGATGGGGAGATTACGAGTACGAGTACGAATTCATCGGCACACGGGGTGCGCCCCCTCGTACTCGCCATCCGCTTCGGGGTGCACCGGGACTGTCCGGGGCAAAGCAAAAGGCCCGGAGACGTGGGTCTCCGGGCCTGGATGGATCGGTTTGGGCCGATTATTTGGTGACGACGCGGAAGAAGGAGGCGTCGGCGGCGGGCAACGGTGCGGAGGCCGAGAAGGCGCCGGCACCGGTGGAGGAGATGACGGCACCGGCGACGGGCGTGTAGGTGCCGGTCAAGGTGGTGCTGCTGACGAGTTCGAATTGCTCGGGCGTACCCGTGGTGGCAGTGAACGGGATGGCGATCTGGGCACCGCTGATGGCAGGCAGACCGAGGGTCGCCTCGGTGGCGGGGACGGTGGTGGAGCCACCGAGATCGACGACGCGGAGGTTGTCGTAGTAGGTGGCATTGCCGAAGCCGCCGATGGAGGCAAAGCGGTCCATGTGCCCGAGCATGATGGTGCCGGAGATGAAGTCACCGATGTCGGTGCGGGTCGCGGTGGTGACGCCGTTGATGATCATGGAGGCGACGCGATTGGTGAAGACCAGTTCGACGTCGGCCCAGCGGGCGCTGGGCATGCCGGGGGCAATGAAGAGCGGTCCGGGGAAGAACTGGCGGAAGTCAGCAGAAGGACGGCCGGCGATCACCGGCACGGCGTTGGTCTGGCCGAGGTAGGTGGCGTAGGCGATGCCACCCTGGGAAGAGCCATCGGTCTCGACGGCGAACCACAGACCGTCGCTGCCGGCGATGGCGTGGCGGTTGGTGATGGAACCGGAGTGATTGATGCCGAAGATGGCGTGTTCGGTGGTGCCAGCGGCGGTGGTGTCGTAGTTCAACAGCATGTTGAACCGGACCGCGAAGTTGCCGCTGAAGCTCTGGTTGCGGAGATAGAGATTCACCGCCGCTGCGCTGCCGATTTCATCCTTGTTGACCGTCACGCGGAGACCGGTGGTTCCAGAAGAACCAGGGGCCGGAGGAAGGCCGTCCACTGCGTAATCGTAACCGAACTGGGCGGCGAAGTCGGGGATGCCATTGGCTGAACCAAAAACGGCCGACCAGTTGGCGGAGACATCGGTGTCGAAGTTTTCACTGAACAACACCGTGCCCGGAGCGCGGTCGTCATCGCGCAACAGGCCGCTGCCGGAAGCCGTGGGGCCGACGACATAACCCGTGCCGGCCGTGACGGTGACGATGATTTCTTCGGTGCCCTCGACGAGTGAGTCGTCGACGGGAGCCAGGATGATGAGTTCGCTGGTTTCGAAGGCGGGGATGGTCACGCTGGCGATGGCGCCGGAGTAGTCGGAAGCGCTGGCGGAGCCGCCGTAGCTGAGGTTGACGGTAAGATCGTCCCCGGTGAATCCAGCGCGGGTCACCCGGAAGGTCAGGGTGTCCTCGGCATCGCGTTCATACGAGTGACCATCGACCACCTCGATGTTGACGGTGGTGAGGTCGCCGTCGTCGACGAGGGTGAGGTTTGCGCGGTAATCGAGTCCGACTTCATAGCTGCCGGGAATGCCGGCGGCGGTCACCAGAAGGGTTTCGTCGGGTTCACCGATCGCGTCGTCCAAGGCGGTGAAGATGACGTCGGCGGAGCTGGCACCGGCGGGGATGGTGACGGCGTAGAGGTTGGGGCCGACGCTGGTGAGGGAGTTGGTGGCGAAGTCCACGCCCGGGGTGGCGGTGCCGAGGAACGAGTAGTGGACCGTCAACGGACTGGTGGTTGCACCGGTGCGCGAGAAGGTGACGGTGGCCGTGTCGGTGCCGGGTTCGGCGAAGGAGGCGTCGGTGGCAATGACGCTGAGTCGGGGGAGGGGAGCTTCGACATCCAGGTTCACCACCGAGACGTTGTCATAGATGACGAAGTTGTCGGCCCGGGGATCGGCGATGGAAGCGAAGATGTCCATGGTGCCGAGCATGAAGTTGCCGCTGGTGGTGGCGAGCGAGGCGGAGTCCAGTTCGGCAATGACCCAGCCATTGAGCGACCACGTCACGAATCCGTTGTACTGACGGAGTTCGCCGAGGACCCACTGCTTGCCCGGGACTTCGGGAGTCTCGAACGGAGGGGAAGGGAAGACGGACCGCAGGGGCGAAGTGGCGGGATTGGTGCCCACGGCTTCCTGGTCCGGTGCACCATTGGCATCCCGGTCGAGGATTCCGCTTTCGATCCCGGTCTGACGGATGAACGGCCCGCCGGGAATGCCGAGGAAGGTCCGGTAATCACCGGCTGCACCGCCTTCACCGGTCACGGCGAAGAAGAGGCCGTCGCTGTCCGGGGCGGCGGACCAGACGACCTTGTCGCCGGCGTGATTGATCCCCTGGATGCCGAACTCGGTGGAGCCGGTGCCGCCATAGGGCCCACCGTTGTAGTTGATCCACATCCAGAATCGGACGGCGTAGTTGCCGGAGAAGGACTGGTCCTTCGGGAAGATCACCGCGGCGGCGGTGTCCGGGGTTTCGTCGTTGTTGTTGACGGTCAGCTTGACGCCGCGCGTGGTGCCGCCGACCGAGCCGGGTGCGGAAGGGATCCCGTGGGTGCTGTAGTCGAAGTTGAATTGGGCGGTGAAGTCGGGAGTGCCGCTGGCGGAGCCCTCGAACACATTCCACTGGGCGGCGGTGTCGGTGTCGAAATTGTCGCTGAAAAGGATGCCTTGGGCGCCGGCGTGATGGGTGACGGCGGGGACCAGAAGCAGTCCGGCCAGCAGGCTGGCCCGGCTGGATTGGAGCAGGGATGGAGGATGCATGGTGGTTTTGTAGGTGATGATGTTCAGTTCCTTGATGACTCCGTTGCCTGAATCCGGAATGCGCAGGCCCTTACCCAGGGTCCACCGCTAGGTTTCGTGCCACTGCCCGGGAGGCAGGTCACGGCTGGATTCAGCGCAATCGGATGTTTTGCCTTTGTTGAAGTCATGGGCAAGAGCTGATCCGTGAGATGGTCGGTGCGCGGGGTTGGGTCATGAACGCGGCTTTTGGTGCTGATTTGTGGTGTGAATGGGTTGCAGGCCGGCATCCGGAGAGACGCGGGGCATCGAGGGGTGGAAACCGGACGGTTGCGGGATGGTCCGGGACTCGACCTTGGACCCGGACTTGGGCAGCGTTGAGCGCATGGAGCAATGGATCGGTTCGTATCTGGAGTCGCAGAAAAGGGCGGTGGACAGCCTCGACGTGAAGCAGTTGGCGGGATTGGTGGCGACGTTGAAGGAGGCTTATGACGGAGATCGGCAGATCTTTGTGGCGGGCAACGGGGGGAGCGCGGCCAATGCTTCCCATTTTGCGGTCGACCTCGGCAAGGGCGCCTCGGACAAGTTGGGGCGACCGTTCCGGGTGCTGTCGCTGACCGACAACACGGCGTGGATCACGGCCTTGGGCAATGATTATTCCTATGACGAAATCTTCGTGCGCCAGTTGAGGAATTACGGGAGGGCGGGGGACGTGTTCATCGGGGTCAGTGTCAGTGGGAATTCGCCGAACCTGGTGAAGGCCCATGAATGGGCGCGGGACCATGGGTTGAGAACGATTGCGTTGGTGGGGGCGAAGCGGGGGCGGATGGCGGAATTGGCGGAACAGGTGGTGGTGGTCGGCGACACCCACTACGGACGGGTCGAGGATGTCCAGATGCATGTCCTGCACCTGTTGTGTTATGCCTTCATGGAAACCGGGGTCGCCAGCTGATGTGGCGCTGTCCCGGGTTGCGGTTGGCGGGGGTTGATGCGAAGCGGGATGTCTGATGCCTCTCACCGATCACATCCGGAACAAGTTGTCGCAGGTGCCGCACCGGCCCGGAGTGTACCTGCACAAGGACCGGTTCGGGACGGTGATCTACGTGGGCAAGGCCCGGGATCTGAGGAAGCGGGTGTCGCAGTATTTCCACCCGTCACGGCGGATGGGCTGGGATCTGAAGTTCAACGCGTTGGTGGAGGCGATCCACGACCTCGACTGGCACGTGGTGAAGAGCGAGGCGGAGGCGTTGCTGCTGGAGGGCAAGCTGATCAAGGAGATCCGGCCCCGGTTCAACATCGATTTCCGGGACGACAAGCGCTTCCTCCTGCTGAAGGTCAATCTCAACGACCCGATCCCGCGGTTTACCCTGACCCGGTTGAGGAAGGAGGATGGATCGGTCTATTTCGGGCCGTTCGCGCACAGCGGCAGCGTGCGGCGGGCGCTGACCATGATGCGGCGGAAGTTCAAGTTACGGGGATGTCGTCCGATGACGCCGGGCGAAGCGGATTACCGGCATTGCCTGTATGGCAACCTGAAGAATTGCACGGCGCCGTGCATCGGGAACGTGGGACGGGAGGAATACCTGGGGCAGGTGAAGGCGGGGATCGAGTTTTTGAAGGGGCAGACCGACGAGCTGCGCGGTGAATTGGAGGGGGAAATGAAACGGGCGGCGGCGGCCCTGGACTTTGAGAAGGCCGCCCAGCTTCGCGACGCCATTGCGGACCTTCAACGCGCCACCCAGAAGACCGAGAAGTTTGAACGGGTGCCCTACACCCTGCCGGTGGCGATGCATCCGGAGTCGGACATGCGGGAACTGGGACGGGTGCTGGGATTGGAACGGGCGCCGGAACGGATCGAGGGCTTCGACATCTCGAACATCAGCGGGACGTTCATGGTGGCTTCGATGGTCAGCTTCTGGCATGGGCGGGCGGACCGGGCGAATTACCGGCGGTTCCGGATGAAGACGGTGACGGAGCAGAATGATTTTGCGTGCATGGCGGAGACCATCCGACGCCGCTATGGCCGACTGTTGCGGGAGATGAACCCGGGGCCGGTGCCCGGAGGGGAGATGGGTGACAGGATTGGGGAGGCGGCCGGGGAACCGGTTGAAGCCGGCGGGGCGGATGTGGGCGGGTTGGAGGCGCCGTGGTTGCCCCGTGCTGGGTCGAAGGCGCGCATGCCGGACCTGATCCTGATCGACGGAGGGCGGGGACAGTTGAACGCGGCCTGTGCGGAACTGAAGGCGTTGGGTCTGGAGGGAATCCCGATCCTGGGTCTGGCCAAGGAGTACGAGGAAATCCATCTGCCGGATCGTGCGGAACCGATGCGCCTGGGCCTGGACAGTGCGGCGGTGAAATTGTTGCAGCGGGTTCGGGATGAGGCGCATCGGTTTGCGAACACCTACAACGCCCAACTGAGGTTGAAGCGGATCAGCGAATCGTTGCTGGACGAGTTCCCGGGCATTGGTGAGGCGCGCAAGCAGGCGTTGTTGAAGCGGTTCGGCTCGGTGCAACGTTTGCGGGCGGCGACCGTTGAGGAATTGGGGGAGGTGGCGGGGTTCGGGGAGAAACTGGCCGGTGAATTGAAGGCGTTCCTGCTGGCGCGGCAGGGCTGAAGCGGTGTCTTGGGGTAGGGCGACTTCCAATCAGGTACAGTGCGCAACAATTCGATGGAGACACGGCGGGGATCGGTGGGATACGCTCGGAACGTTCACGAAACGGAACCTTTCCTGCCTTGGTGGGCAGGTGGAACCGTCCCTGTTCGGAGCGAATGAAAGCCTCTCCTGCCTCGAAGCGCGTCGGCATACTCGCCGGCGGCAATTGGATCATTGATCAGGTCAAGTTGATCGACACCTACCCGGGCCTTGAGCAGCTCGCCAATATCAAGGGCCAGCATCAGGGCACCGGTGGGTCGCCCTACAATGTGTTGGTCAACCTGGCGAAGCTGGGTGCGGAATTCCCGCTCCAGGCCGCGGGGTTGGTGGGCAAGGATGCCCTCGGTCAGCAGATCCTCGCCGACTGCGCGGCGAACAAGATCGATCCCAAGTTCCTCAAATCCACCAGCGATGCGCCGACCTCGTATACCGATGTCATGACGGTGTCCGGGACAGGCAAACGCACCTTCTTCCATCATCGGGGCGCCAATGCGTTGTGGGATGGCAAGGATGTGGATTTTTCGAAGACCAAAGCCCGTTTCTTCCACCTGGGATACCTTCTGTTGCTCGACAAGATGGATGCGGTCAGCAAGGAGGGCATCACGCCCGCCTCCAAGATGCTCGCCGCCGCCCAGGCCGCCGGGATCAAGACCTGCATCGACGTCGTCAGCGAAGCGAGCGACCGGTTCAAGGCGGTGGTGACCCCGGCCTTGAAGCACTGCGACTACGCCATCATCAACGAGTACGAGGCCGGCATGGTGACGGGATTCAAGATCCGCAAGGAAGGGGTGCTCGACACCGTTTCACTGAGGCATGCCGCCGGGGCGATCCTCCAGCATGGGGTCAAGGAACTGGTCGTCATCCATTTCCCCGAGGGTTGTTTCGCCCGGACACGCGACGGCAAGGATCATTGGCAGCCGTCCCTCAAGGTCCCGGTCAAGGCGATTGCCGGGACGGCGGGTGCCGGGGACGCCTTCTGCGCCGGTGTGTTGATGGGACTGCACGAGGGTTGGGATCTCCAGAAGTGTCTTCTGACCGGTGTCTGTGCCGCCGCAGCCTCCCTGAGCGATCCCACCTGTACCGGTGGAATGAAACCGTTGGCGACGGTGCAGGCCCTCCAGAAAAAGTATGGGGTGAGACCGCCCTTGGAGCCGAACGACGACTTTTGATCCTGAAGCTGCGGGGAGTCGCCTGGGATCGGGCTTGGATCGGGTCCCTCCGCATTGCCCGGTTTGAAATGAACGGCGGTCCACCTTCGGGTTGGCCGCCGTTTTCGTATCCGGAATTTCGTATCCGCAATCTCGTGGCTGGAATTGTCCCGCCTGCCCGTCTGGGTGGGGTCCGCTTCCCGAGGGGATGCGGCATCAACCGGGCGCACCGACCTGTCGCTGGATCGATTGGCAGATCAGTTGGGACCATCGGTCGAGTTCCAGTTGATCGGGTCCCTCGACCAGAAGCCGGGCCTTGGGTTCGGTCCCGGAGTAACGGAGGAAAGCTCTGCCTCCCAGGGGTTTCAGTGCCTTCTCTGCCTGGTCCACCAGATCGAGAACCCCATCCAGTTCCTCGAACGGGCGTTTCTCCCGGACCCGCACGTTGGAGACCATTTGCGGGAACCGTTTCCAGCAGCGGGCGAGTTGGGACAGGGGCTTACCCTGGGACTTCATGGCACTCAGAATCTGGAGCGCTGCCACCAAGCCATCGCCGGTCGTGCTGTGATCCCGGAAGATGAGGTGGCCGGATTGCTCTCCACCCAGGTTCAGTCCGTCCGCCAACATCCGGTCGATGACATTCTTGTCGCCGACATTGGTTCGGACGACCTGCCCACCTGCGGCCTGAACGGCGGCATCGAGTCCCGCGTTGGACATGACGGTCGCCACCACGGTCTTCTTGTTGAGCGTTCCGTCCGCCAGCATCTGCAACCCGGCGATGGCGAGGATGTCGTCTCCATCAATCAGGTTGCCGAACTCGTCGCAAAGCAGCACCCGATCCGCATCGCCGTCGTGGGCGATGCCGAGGTCCGCGCGGAATTCCCGGACCCGGGCACACAGGTTCTGTGGGTGCATGGAACCGCATTCGAGATTGATGTTGGTGCCATTGGGTTGATTGCCGAAGACGATCAGTTCCGCCCCCAATTCCTGAAGCACGGCCGGCGTGGATTTGTAAGCGGCTCCATGGGCGCAATCGAGCACGATGCGCAGACCTTCGAGCGTGAGGCCCCGGGGGAAACTGGTCTTGGCATGTTCCACATACCGACCCACCGCATCATCGACGCGGAAGGCCTTGCCGATCTCACCGGCGGTGGGGCGGATATTCTCGATCTCGCCTGAGAAGACCAGGTCCTCGATCTCCGTCTCGATGTCGTCCGCCAGCTTGTAGCCATCGGGACCAAAGAACTTGATGCCATTGTCATCGTAAGGATTGTGCGATGCGGTGATCACGATGCCGGCATCAGCGCGGAGTGAACGGGTGACGTAGGCGACCCCCGGACTGGGGAGGGGACCGATGAAGACGACATCGACCCCCATGGAGAGCACCCCGGAGGAAAGGGCGTTTTCGAGCATGTAGCCGGACAGTCGTGTGTCCTTGCCGATGACGATGCGGTATCGGAGACGGTTGCGGGCCTGGTTGGCTCGTCGGCGGAAAACGTGGGCGGCCGCCCGGCCAAGGCGGAGTGCGGTTTCGGCCGTGACCGGTTCAATGTTGGCCCGGCCTCGGACGCCGTCGGTTCCAAAGATTCGCTTGGGATGGGACATGGGTTTGTTGATTACTCCGTTTCTGGGGGAAGGGTGGGATTGGTACGTTCGATCAAGACTTCCTGTGGAGAGACCGAACCGAGTTGAGCGCCGGGGGCATTGACGTGGATGGCGCGTCGCCCGGGAGCCCCGCCTGAATCCTCCGCGATATTGACGTAGACTTCGACATCCTGCGGACGCAGGCGGTTGAGGGTGTCCGGGGTCCCCCGCAGCACGACGGTGACTTCGGCCGGTGTAACGCGGAACCGGTTCAGCTCGGATGCATGGGTGAGGACACGGATCGGCAGGTGCTCGAATGTCCGCGAATAGCCGTCGGGAACCACCGGGGCACCGGAATCGCGTTCGACCCCCTGACGGACGGTGAACCAGATGAGCAACGCGAACAGGAGGGAGAACCCCTTCTGCCAGCGGTTGTAGGAAATGAATTCGCTCAGGGACATGGTTCAGGCCGGCTTTTCGGGTCGGGTCGATCCACGGGTCCAACGGAACCAGTTACGGGGTTCCGCCCGTCGCACGAGCACCTGGGTCAGGAACGATCTCAGTTCCTCGACACTGACATTCCGGACCAATCGGCCCCGGTGGGCGTAGGCGATCTGGCCGGTCTCTTCGGATACCACAATGACAACGGCATCCGTGTCTTCGGAAAGCCCAATGGCGGCGCGGTGGCGTGTGCCCAGGGACTTGTGGAGATCAAGGCGTTGGGTGAGTGGGAAGATGCAGGCAGCCTTGAGGATGCGGTCGCCCTTGAGAATGACTCCCCCATCATGGATGGCGTTGTTGGGAAAAAAGATCGTTTCCAGCATCTCGGGAGTCGCTTCGCAATCCACCGTGACGCCGGACTCGACGATGTCGGAAAGCTGGATGCCCTGTTCGAGAGCGATCAGGGCGCCGATGCGCAGGGGGGCCAACCGATCAACGGTTTCGCAGAGGACCTCGATCTTCTCGCGTTCCTGTTGGGCGTTGGCCATGAGCGGAAAGTTGCCGAGTTGGGCGAGCATTCGACGCAATTCGGGTTGGAAAAGCACCACGATGGCGACGGCGAGGAACTTGAAGAACTCGTTGAGGAGGGCGTTGAGGACCTGAAGGCTGAGGAGTCGGGTGATCAGCGTGGTGGCCAGCAACAGGGCGAGGAATCCGGTGACGATGGGCGCGCCCCGTGTCCCGCGCAGGTAGATGAATGCGTAGTAGATGCCCACGGCGAGAATCGCGATCTCGAGCGCTGGCCTCCACCACTGCAACACCCATGGAAAAATCTGATTCATCCGTGACCCCCAACCCCGGAATGCAAGGCTGCCATCACTTCCAACACCCGAACCGTGGGTTCCACGTCGTGAGTCCGAAAGATCCGGACTCCCTGGGTGACCGCCCACGCCGTGCACGCGAGTCCGCCAGAGAGTCGGTCGACGGAAGTGTCCCCAGCCAGTTGTCCCAGGAAGGTCTTGCGTGAAATTCCTATCAGGACAGGGCGGCCAAGGCGCGTGAAATCTCCCAACCGTCGTAGAAGCGCCAGATTGTGGTCCCGCGTCTTGCCGAAGCCTATTCCCGGATCGATTACGATCCGATCCGGTTCAATACCCAGCGCCTCGAGCCTTGCAACCCGTTCCCCCAGGAACCCAACCACCTCGGCCGTCACATCTTCGTACCGAGGGGCCCGTTGCATCGTCGAGGGTTCGCCCTGCATGTGCATGCACACATAACCGGCGCGATGGTCGCGGACGACATGCCACAACCGCGGATCAGTGCGATTGGATTGGATGTCGTTGACGATCAAAGCGCCCGCTTCGAGGGCCGCTTGAGCCACTTCTGCATGGCGTGTGTCGATGGATACTGGTGGAGAATTTTCCGCGCGGAGGGCGCGGATCACCGGGAGTACCCGTCGAAGTTCCTCATTCACCGGCACCGCATTCGCCCCCGGGCGGGTGGATTCACCGCCCACATCGATCAGGTCAGCCCCTTCCCGGGCCATCTGAAGCCCGCGTTCTATGGCCTTGTCGGTCTCCAGATAGCGGCCCCCGTCGGAAAAGCTGTCGGGAGTGACGTTCAGGATTCCCATGACCCATGCCCGCGGTCTGGCGGGAAGTTCGTGATCGCCAAATCTCCAACTCTTTTCGGGACGGGGATTCAATCGAACAACTCAGTAGGTCTGATTGAAGGTCGATGCGGCCGGTGAGCGTTGGATGAGTTCAATCTCGTATCCCTCGGGCGCATCAATGAAGGCGAATCCGCCCGACCCGTCGGGTCGATAGTGGGGTCCGTCGGAATAGGCCAATCCCAGGGAGGCGAGATGCGCCGCAAAGCCCACCAGGCTTTCGACCTCGAAAGCAAGGTGGGTCAGGTCGGTCTGGACCTGGACCGGGCCACTCGCCGGAAACGAGCAGAGTTCGATGGTTGACTCACTTTCCAACGCCTTCAGAAAGACAAGTTCCGACCCTCGTGGAGACTTGTGTCGGCGCACTTCTTCCAATCCAAGGACATCCCGATAAAAACGTACCGAACGATCGAGATCGTCGACCCGATATCGCGTGTGGAGCAAGCGTGAGACCTTCATGGCTGCGCGGACGCTACCCGGTTGGGTACCGGAGGCAAAGCGGATCGCGCCCGGGCTAATGAACACCTGCAGGACCGCCCAGGAAGCGGGCTCTCAACGCCGGAGTTGGCACCAGGCAGGCGGCCCGCCGTCCAAAGAGCCGATACCGGCTTCGGGCAACCCGGTCGTAAATGAAGTCTCGCCACGAGCGGGGAAGGATCCGGGCCGCAGCCAGCAATCGCCATGGCAGACCCAGGTGTCGGGCAATTCCAAGCGCGGCATCCGAACGGTCAAGGACCCTGTCGTCGGTGACCAGAAGCAGCGTCCCGGGATGGTCGGGATCGTGTCCCAGTCGGGTGTAGAATTCTCGACCGAGATCCGATTGGATGGACAGGAAATGGAAGCGGGCGGCGACGTCGCGCCGGATGACGAAGGCCACTGCGGCATTGCAAAGGTTGCAGACTCCGTCGAACACAATGACATGCGGTTGGGGAAGCATCACGGGCGATTCGAAGCTGAAGGAAGCAGTGAAATTGTGCAATTTCGGGAATCGAATGTTGACGGGAAGACTTCGTTTGGTAGAAAACCCGCTCCTTTGCTTCCGGAGTTTTGATGAAGACATTTTTGCCGAAGATTGACGTGCAGCGTCGTGGGTGGCGGATCATTGATGCCAAGGGTGCCATTTTGGGCCGCCTTGCGGTTCAGGTGGCCGATGCCTTGCGTGGGAAAGACAAGCCTGTCTTTACCCCTCACCTGGACGCGGGTGATTTTGTTGTGGTGATCAATGCCGCTGAAGTGGTGTTGTCAGGTAATAAGGAGACGGCCAAGGAGTACATGAGGTATTCCGGATGGAAGGGTGGGGAGAAGTACCGGACGGTTGCTCAGGTTCGTGAAACCCATCCGGAGCGTCTGGTCATGCATGCCGTCAAGGGAATGCTTCCCAAGAACCGCTTGGGCGACCGCTTCCTGACCAAGTTGAAGGTCTATCCCGGTGCCGATCATCCCCACGATGCACAGCAGCCGAAGACGATGGCTTACGCCGGCTGATTTTGTTTCGCAGATTCCCCTCTTTTCCTGCTTCTGACTTCAGATTTTTGATATGGCCCAGATAACCGAATTCCTCGGGACCGGACGACGAAAGACAGCGACTGCCCGGGTCCGGGTTTCCGCCGGCACCGGCAAGGTGACCGTGAATGGTCGCACGTTCGAAGGGTATTTCACCCTTGAGCAACATCGTGGGGCTGTTCTGGCTCCGTTTGTTGCGACAGGTACCACCGGCAAGTTTGACGTACGGGTCAATGTCGAGGGTGGTGGGCCCGCTGGGCAGGCGGGGGCCGTACGTCACGGCATTTCGAGAGCCCTGTTGGAGGCCGATACCACGTTCCGTCCCTTGTTGAAGAAGGAAGGCTATCTGACCCGCGACCCGCGGATGCGTGAGCGCAAGAAGTACGGTCAGCCCGGCGCCCGGAAGCGCTTCCAGTTCTCCAAGCGTTGATCGGGTTGGAGGCAGGATCCCCGCTGGCTTTCCAGCGGGGATTTTTTTTGGACGGATCGGCGGGATTTGCGCAGGCAAAGGGTGGCCATGACAAAAAGCAAAAAGGTCGCGGTGGTCGGTGCCTCGGGTTACTCCGGAGAAGAATTGGTGCGACTTCTCCTTAGCCATCCGTTGGTGGAATTGGTGGCCGTGACATCGCGGCAGTCGGCGGGACAGACGTTGGCCCAGGTATTTCCGCGATTTGGAAGTCACCCCAAGGCAAGGGTCCTCCGCTTTTGTGAACCGAATGTCGAATTGCTCATCCGTAAGGCGGAGGTTGTGTTTCTTGCACTGCCCCACGGAGTGGCGGCGGAATTTGCCATTCCGCTGCTGGCGGCGGGGTGCAGCGTCATTGATCTCAGCGCGGACTTCCGCTTGCGCAATCCTGAAACCTATCGGGAGTTCTATGGGCATGAACATCCCGCTCCGGATCTGCTCACCACCGCTGCATACGGATTGCCCGAGGTTTACCGCGACGTGATCCGGGGATCCCAACTTGTCGCATCACCCGGTTGTTACCCGACCAGCATCCTCCTGCCCCTGATTCCACTCTTGAAGGCGGGATTGATCCGCCCCACGGGGATTATCGCCGATTCAATGAGTGGAGTGAGCGGAGCGGGTCGAAAGGCGGATGTCGATTACCTCTTCTGTGAGTGCAATGAGAGCCTCCGGGCTTACGGCGTCCCGAAACACCGGCACCTTTCGGAGATTGAAGAGCAGTTGTCGTTTGCGGCACTCCAGCCGGTCACCATCCAGTTCACACCCCATCTTGTGCCCGTGAACCGTGGCATCCTGACCACCCTCTATCTGGCACCCACGCAACCGTTCCGCGAAGACCCTGAGGTCGCTGCACTGGCAGCCAGCATTGAGCGTTGTTACTCGGAGGCCTATGCGAATGAGCCGTTCGTTCGTGTCCTCGAAGGACGTTCGCTCCCGGACACCAAGAATGTGGTGGGCACCAATGTGCTCGAGTTGGCGTGGAGGCTCGACCCTCGCACTGGCCGTCTGGTGGTCGTCAGCGCTGAGGACAATCTCCTCAAGGGCGCAAGTGGGCAGGCTGTCCAAAGCCTCAACCTCATGGCGGGTTGGCCAGAGACAACCGGCCTGACCCCGTGATCCATCACTGTATTTCCGGCCTGTTTGGGTGGTGCGGGCTATTGCTCCGATACCTTGAGATGACTAAATTGAACCGCTTTTGAACTGGAATTTTTGGAAGAAGATGAGCAGCGAAACTGTCCCAGGCCCGACCGCATCCGATACTCACTCGCCCGATGGCTCAGCCCCAGCTTCGTCCCCGGAGACCTGGACCCCGGAACAGGTAGCTGAAATGAAGCTCGCGATTGCCCGCGGAATGGAAGCTCAGGACCGGTACATTCGCCTGTACGCGGACTTCGAGAACTTCAAGAAGCGTGCTCAGCGGGAGCGGGATGATGTGCGTCGATCAGCAGTCGAAGGGGTCATCGCAAGGATCCTTCCAGTCGTAGACAATTTTGATATGGCCATGACGGCGGCGCTCCAGCCTGGCACCACTACCGAGACGCTCGTGGCTGGGGTTGGCATGATCCAGAGCCAGGTGCGAGGGATCCTTGAAGAGTTCGGAGTAGATGAGATCGTGGCCGTGGGGCAGCCCTTCGATCCGTCTCTTCACGAAGCAGTGTCGCAGTTGGAAGTCGCTGACGTGCCTGAAGGACAGGTGGTGCAGCAGATCCGCAAGGGGTACCGGTGTCGTGACCGTCTCCTTCGGCCTGCCATGGTGATCGTGGCTGGGGCGCCTGTGACACCTGATGACGGCGGAGCCGCGAGTTGATCCATCATGGCCTCCAGCAAGCGTGACTTTTATGAGGTCCTCGGCGTGGCGAAGGGTGCGTCCGAGGAGGAGTTGAAGAAGGCGTACCGGAAGCTCGCGGTAAAGTTTCATCCGGACAAGAATCCGGGCGACAAGGCCGCTGAGGAAAAGTTCAAGGAGCTTGGCGAGGCTTACGCTGTCCTCAGCGATCCCCAGAAACGCGCCGCCTACGACCAGCTTGGGCATGCGGCGTTTGATCCCCGGTCAAGGGCCGGCGGTGGCTTCAGGCCCGGTGCAGGTGTGGATCCATCCGATATCTTCAGGCAGGCGTTCGGGGGATCCGACTTTTTCGAAAGCTTTTTTGGAGGTGGGGGCGAGTCGCGGGAGCCTGGGGGACCCCAGCGGGGGGAGGATCTCCGATACGACCTTCGAATCACGCTTGAAGAGGCAGTTCACGGATGCGAACGCGAAATCAAGTTCAGCAAGCCCTCCCGTTGCGAGAGTTGCAGTGGCAATGGGGCCGAGAAGGGATCCAAGGTCATTCGATGCCCGCAGTGTAACGGCCGGGGACGTGTGGTCATGTCACGCGGGATCTTCTCCATCCAGCAGGTTTGTCCCCGCTGTGAAGGCGTAGGTCAGGTCACCGAGAAGCCGTGTCGGGCCTGTGGGGGCCAAGGTAGGGTTGACCAATCGACCAGTGTTCGGATCCGAATCCCCGGTGGGGTTGATTCCGGATCGCGCCTGAGGTCGAGTGGCAATGGCTCGGCGGGTGTTCGTGGAGGGGCCTACGGGGACCTGTATGTTGTGCTCTCCGTCGAGCCTCATGATATTTTCAAGCGGGAGGACGACGACCTCCTCTGCGACGTTCCCATCAGTTTTGTGCAGGCCGCATTGGGGGGCGAAGTAGATGTCCCAACCCTGACCGGGAAGGCTCGTATCAGTATTCCCACGGGGACCCAGACTGGAACTTTGTTCCGCCTCAAGGGCCGTGGAGTGAAAAACCTTCAGGATGGCACCATCGGCGACCTTCATGTCCGGGTTTCGGTGGAGGTGCCTACCCGTCTCGATGCCGCCCAGCGTGGCAAACTTGAGGAGTTCGCCCGGCTTTGCGACGAAGACGTCAATCCTCAGGCCAAGAGTTTCCTCGAACGGGCAAAGGAGTTTTTCAGTTGAGTAACCGGGCCTCCAGTCATGCATCGATTTGTTGTCGGATTTGCCTTGGGTGACCGGGAGTCGGTGCAACTCGACCCATCCGACGGGCATCATGCGGCTGTGGTTTTGCGACTGAAGGGGGGAGATCAAGTGACCCTTTTGGACGGGCAGGGGAATGTCGCCGCGGGCCGGGTCACGGTTCCTGACCGGCGGCGATTTGAAGTGGCGGTTGAAAAGGTGGAGTTCACTCCGCCGCGTCCGTATGGACTGGTCCTTGCTGCCGCGATCCTCAAGGGGAAGGCTTGGGATTGGGTTTTGCAGAAGGCCGCCGAGTTGGAGACCTCGATCCTGGTCCCGCTTGTGTTGGATCGCTGCGTCGTCCAAGTGGAATCGGATGGGGCAGCGCTTGCACGTCGTTGCAGCGACTGGCAGAAGACGGCCAATGAAGCGGCGAAACAGTGCGGTTCGCCGTGGATTACCCAGATCCAAAAACCCCAGAAGCTGACTGACTTCCTGAACGGGAAAGTTCGATGGGATGTGGGATTGGTAGCTTCCCTGTTCCCAGGCGCCGCCGAGATCCACGATGTATTGGAGAACGCATCAAACCCACAGACGGTCGTCGTGGTCGTCGGTCCCGAGGGTGATTTCACCCCGGGAGAATTCAGCTCCGCCATAGAGGCCGGGATGGTGCCGGTGACACTGGGTCGGGCTGTCTTGCGCGCGGAGACTGCTTCAATTGTGGCATTGGCACTTGCGGGCCACGAGCTGCGGCGTCGATGGAAGGCTGGTTGAACCGCAATCGCGACATTGCGGGAGTAGAAACTCCGCGCCTCGCCTGTACGTGAAATGACAGGATCTCATGGGAACAGATTCCCGGCCGGGATAGTGTCCGTTGCATGATCCAGTTGGGATCCCTGAGGCTCAAATCGAATCTGTTTCTGTCGCCACTCGCAGGCTACACCAACCTCCCGTTTCGACGGGTGGTACGCGAGATCGGTGGGGTCGATCTCTGCACGACCGACCTGGTCAACGCCCGTTCGCTCCTGGAACGGAATCCAAAGGCTCTCAAACTCATTGAATCGAGCACCGATGATCGCCCCCTCTCCATCCAGCTTTTTGGGGCCAATCCAGCCGAGATGAGGGACGCAGCAAGGATCTGTGAAGACGCTGGAGCGATGTCGGTTGACATCAATATGGGATGTCCCGTGAAGAAGGTCTGCAAGGTGGGAGGGGGGTCGGCAATGATGACCGAATTGGGGAAGACCCAGGAACTGGTCCATACCATGATACAGGCCGTTCGCATTCCAGTGACCGCCAAGATGAGACTTGGTTGGGATGACGAGAACATCACGGCACCGGAACTCGCCAAGGCTCTCGAGGAGGCTGGGATTGCCGCTGTTTTTGTTCATGGGCGTACCCGCGCTCAGGGGTTTTCAGGCGTCGTCAGTCTGAATGGAATCCGTAAGGTGGTTCAGGCGGTTCGCTCGATCCCCGTGATTGGAAACGGAGATGTCACCACTCCGGCGGCCGCGGCCCAGATGCTGGCCATCACCGGTTGCGCCGGTGTCAGTGCCGGGCGCGGCGCCTTTTACGATCCATGGCTTTTCAGGCGCACTCAGCATTATCTGGTTTCGGGCGAACTCCAACCAGAGCCGTCATTTGAAGATCGAATCCAGATCCTGCGACGGCATCTGGAACTGATGGTCGAAGTGTTCGGGGAAGCGTTGGGATGTGTGATGTTTCGAAAAGTGGCTCCTTGGTATGCCAAGCGTTTTGGGCCGGCCAGCGAGTTCAACAAGAAAGTGGTCCTCATGTCGTCTGTGGCACAGTTCGAGGCCATTCTCCGGGATTACCAGCACTGGCGTCGGCAGTTCTGTGACGATTCAGGAGAGCTGTTGCCCCGGTACCGGTTGGCTCCAATGGCACGAACCTGTGAGGATGACTCCGACTCAGGCCCTAGATCGGCACTCCGCGAAGCGATTCCTGTCCCAAGGGCGCCAGTGGAGGGGTGGTGATACCACGGAACGCTCGTGCTCAGGGTGAGCCAAGTTGTTTCAGGACTTCCTGGATTGCACCCGGTCGCCGCAGAAGTACGTACAGGACCATGAAAACCATCATGAGGATGATTGCCCCGGCCACTGCATAGGAACCCCGACGAATCTTCTGGATGCTCTCCGCAAGGTCAGTGGACTCCGATTGCCGGTTCGCTTCCCACAGGGCCAAACGCTCATCCAGAAGTTGCTGGGTACGTTTCGAGTCCAGAAGTTGGTGGGTCCACCAGCATCCGGAGGGGTCGGCGAAGGGCGTACCCATCTCCGCAACCTCTTCCGGGGTTGCCCTTAGAAAGATCGCAGACCAGAAAGGCGCATCCTCCAGGGTCCAGAGGCGGCAGACTCCCTGGTTTCTGGCCACGATCTGTAATCTTTGCCAGAGGACCAGGCGGGTTTCATCGGCCCTTCCCCCAGGTGAAATTGCCTCGCTGTGAAGTAGTCCTTGATCGTCGGTAATCTGGAGACCAATGGCTGCCAGGACCACCCCGCCTTCGTCCGGCACGACAACAAACTCGGTCACATACCTTTCAAGCTCATCCCACGGCAGCCCCGCGCCCTGCCATAGGGCTTGCAATGCCGGCAGATCTTCTATGGTCGCACGCCGCGCTGGATGGAACTCCGGTTCAATGCCCGAAGGCTCTGGAGTCGACTCTCGGTCGTGAAATCGGGGAATCATCGCAAACGTTCGACCAATCTCGACGCGTTGAGTCATTCACCCGTGAGCAATTGGAGCCCTCCAATTCAGGGTCGGATCGCCTGAAACACGGTCAGGGCCATCAACTTGGCTCCCGCCGCATTGGGGTGGATCTTGTCCGGGAACATCTCCGGATGCCCCGTCAGTGCGTCATTGAGATCAATCACAGGAATACGGCGCTTCTGACAAACCTTCATCATGGAGGGGATCACCCCGTCGTCGAGGGTCTCGGAGTTTATTCCCCACCTGGACTCAAATACCGGAACTGGAAGGCAAACCCACACCTGGGTCCTGGGTGAGTTCCTGAGCCCGAGAAAGTGGTTCAGCAACGCATTCAAATCCTGTTCAAAGGCCTCTGGGCCCCGCCAGTTCTGCGGCTTTGTGTCGTTCGTTCCCAGCTTCAGGATAACCACGTCGGGAACCCACGCCGTCGCACCCTTGAACTCTTCTGTGCTGCGATACGGAAGGTCGCCCGTTTCCAGCAAGGTGGCACCACTCCTTCCGAAATTGCGGACCTCAAAGCTGCCTCCCAGCAGTCCTCCAAGAACTGCGGGATAGTTGTTGGCCTCTCGGTCCTCCACACCAGCTCCGTAAGTGATGCTGTCACCAACGCAGGCCACCCGGACTTTCCTTCCATCATAACGGTCCACCAACACATGGGGCGGCTCGAATTTGGCGCACCCCGCCATCATGATGGTGCCGATCGACACCATGAAAGTTCTGCGGCGAATCCCGATCATGAGGTTGCCATTGTCTCCTAGGCCGGGGCGAGGGCAAGGCTGGTGTGAATCCGGCTCTCCAACATCGGTGGTAAGGACGGTCAATCTTGATCGCCCTTACTGCCGTCCACAAGCGGCCCCGACGATCAGAATCGCCAGATCAGGTCCACCGTAAACCGGTCCTTGAAAAGATCATTCTTGCTGATCCAACCGCGCTCATAAGCAAATCCGAGGTCCAGATTGGTCAGCAGTCGCGAACGGAATCCAACGCCAAACGCAGCCTGGGTGTGTCCGCTGGCACCGGTGCTACCGAAATTGATCAAATCAAATCCCTCGCTTTCAAGCCCAAGTACGTCCGCATCTGTGACCGTTGTAAAGGCGTTGACGGTCACAAAGGGAATGAACCAGTTGCACACCCAGTAATCGAGCATCCCGGAGTACCGGATGTTGGCTGTCTCCCTGTCAAAATCCATTGGGATGCGTCCCCCAACGCTGACCGTGGCATGGAGGTTGTTCCATCCCTTCATCGCCGAAACAAACACGTTCAACTCCCCCTGACCATTACCTTGGAACACCTTGCGATTACCTGTGGGGATCTCGAAAGTAAATCCAGGCGTCAAAACGAACTGCTTCTCTTCGCTCTGGATCAGGGCGTACTTCAGGCCGGCAGCAATGTCTGCCCAACCATCCGTCCCTCCCCCATTGGCCGGGTCCACCTCGATGTATCCGTCCTTGGTGGCAATCAGCGCCAATCGCTCCGTTACGGCATACCGGAGTTGCACAGCGTAGAGCTTCACATCGACGTCCTGACCCAGGAGACCCGAGTCAAGACGGTGAAACATGAACAACGGCCTGACCTCCGACTGGATCATGGGTGTCTCGAAAAACACAGGGTTGGCAACAGGAGCGATGGCGCGGTCCTGCCATCCTTCAGCTGAAGCTGAGATCGTTGAGGAGGCGGCCAGGAGCAGGGGCGCGATGCATTGGGATCGAATCAGATTACTCATATACGGGACTCATGATGCTGATCGAGCCGATCTTTGATCTCCGCGGATTGGCAGCAATTCGCCGGCGATTGTTCGGAATGCAATCTGAAACCGGGGAATCATCGGCAAGATCTGGAGAGACAATCTCAGTGAAAGGGCAAACGGGTCTGCAAGTGTTCCTTGGCAGGATCTTTCGTGGACCAAGACCAAACAAAACGATCACCGGTTGGCCCGCAACCTCGTATCGAGGCAGTCCGTAGAATCAGAACAGATGAAGGGAGGAAGGCCCAAACGGCGGAAGTGATGGGCGCTCTGGTGGCAAACGCGTCGGTCTGAAACCGACAACCTTGGCTTTCCGCGGGCCTGCTTTGGTGATTCTCTATGAGTAGATCCGAATCCGGATCACGGAAGCAGCTTGAGGCGGAACTCCCACGCTGTTTGGTGGTCAACCTGTCTCACGGCGTCCCAACGCCGGTTGTGGCTTCCCTGAAGGGTGGTTCCGGGGAGGAAATCGACTTCAACCCGTGAAAAATTAGGGAAAATCACAGAGGACCACAGCGAGGAGATCGCCTTCTCCAAATCCGACGGAAGGATCCCCAGAAGAAAAACTGACAACCAATGGTCGGGGTATCAAGGGGAGGACAATTTGATCGGAACCCCACATCAACGATTCATCTCCCGATGCGTCCTTTGGAAAGCTCGGCGAGTTGCCCGGTCGACCCTGATCCGGAATGCGGGTCCATCCGGCAAAAACGACGATCGCAACTCTTCGAGTTCAGAAAACGATGTGTAAACTGTTCTTTAGCAACGTAATAGGTGATCCAAAATCTTAAAGTCGATTCGCGATGGTCACGCCGCCGCGAGATGTGAAGGGGACGTCCCGCCATATTGCCCTCCCAAGGATTCTCAAATTTTCGGGGAAAAATTCAGAATCGCGTTGACTCCTCCCGAGCGCATTCATATCAATTCGCCCCTCATTAGAGAGTTGCCGGTGCCGATGTTCGGATTCCAGCAGGAGACTCTGGAAGCTGGGATTTTTTGTCGTCTTAAAGCGACAAGGAAGTGTCCAGACGAGTTCCGGGCGAAAGCCCACGTAGCTCAGTTGGTAGAGCACGTCCTTGGTAAGGANNCGAGGTCACCGGTTCAAGCCCGGTCGTGGGCTCCACCGGCACGGCATTAGACAGATCAACGCAGGTAGAAACGCAAACCAGGTAGTCACATGGCCAAGGAAAACTTCCAACGGACGAAGCCGCACATGAACGTCGGCACCA
>DITU01000014.1 GCA_002422905.1 Verrucomicrobia bacterium UBA6176 | reverse complement strand
TTCGACTACCGCCAAGGGTTATGCGGCTGACCGTTGGCTTGTAGGTGGTGAAGGCGCTCGTCCGATAGTTGTCCCTGTTCCTTTTCGTGTCCTTTCGTGTGTTTCGTGGTCAACGCCCGCTTGGGAGGGAGGAACCACGAAACACACGAAACACACGAAAACCGTTACCTGCTGCCAATGCTGGGGTCCGTGAGCAGGCCCTGCCCGTCTGGTTCTTCCAACCCGCCCATTTTGTGTCTTTCGTGTTTTTGGTGGTCATCTACCGATTCGACCCATGAACAACCCAACGCACGAAAGTCTCCTGTTCCGGGAAGAGGTCTATTCGATCCAAGGCGCCGTATTCGAAGTCTACCGCGAAATGGGCCCTGGTTTTTTGGAAGCGGTCTATCAGGAGTGCCTTGAGCGGGAACTGGAATTGCGCGGTATCCCCTACGTGGCCAAGCAGGATCTCTGGCTTTCGTACAAGGGCACGGTGCTGGCTCAATCCTACCGGCCAGACTTCCTCTGCCACGGCCAGATCATCCTCGAAATAAAGGCCGTCAAGGAAGTCGCACCGGAACACCGGGCCCAGATTCTGAACTACCTTAACGCCACCAAACTTCGCCTCGGGTTGATCGTCAACTTTGGGCATCACCCCAAGGCCGAGATTGAAAGATTCGTTCTTTAGACCTGAACCACGAAACACACGAAAATCGAAAACCGCTTCGGCCCTCACCCAGGCTCATGCTTATGACCGCTGGCGCCACTGGGTGCAGTCGCGCGTCCGCCAAGTTGTCTCCGTCTGGTTTCGTGTCCTTTCGTGTGGTTCGTGGGCAACGCCTGCTTGGGAGAAAGGAACCACGAAACACACGAAACACACGAAAATCGAAAACCGCTTTGGCCTTCACCAGGGCTCATGCTTATGACCGCTGGCGCCAACGGGAAAAGTCGCGCGTCCACCAAGTTGTCTCCGTCTGGTTTCGTGACCTTTCGTGTGGTTCGTGGGCAACGCCTGCTTGGGAGAGAGGAACCACGAAACACACGAAACACACGAAAATCGAAAACCGCTTCGGCCTTCACCAAGGCTCATCCTTTTGACCGCTGGCGCCACTGGGTGAAGCAGTTCGTCTGACAGGTTGTCCCCGTCTGGTTTCGTGTCCTTTCGTGTGGTTCGTGGGCAACGCCTGCTTGGGAGGGAGGAACCACGAAACACACGAAACACACGAAAATCGAAAACCGTTCGATCCTCACCGAGGCTCATGCTTATGACCGCTGGCACCAACGGGTGAAGTCGCGCGTCCGCCAAGTTGTCTCCGTCTGGTTTCGTGTCCTTTCGTGTGGTTCGTGGGCAACGCCCCATTCCGGACACGTGAAACAGATGCGGTGGATGTCGGGCCGGGCGGACTCAAGGTTGGACTGGAGCTCAGGATTTCGATGGGCCATCAACTGGGTTTGCAGTGGCCTGCGCCGGGGTTGTGGGGATGGGGCGGAGCTGGGATCCCGCGGCTTTGGCGGTGGAAAATCCCCTTTGACACCGGGAGGTCATCTGTCGCAAAGAAAGGGTGCTCCGGGAACGGGGCACTCATCCAGAGTGGTGGAGGGACTGGCCCGATGAAACCACGGCAACCGGCGGAGCATGCGTGCCCGCGGCCAGGTGCCAAATCCAGGACTCCTGCGGGTGCGGGGGGCGAAGATGAGGGGCGCTGGACGAATGGTTTCGACCCCTTCTTGCTTCGCAAGGCGGGGTCGTTGTGTTTACGGCTCCGGGCTTGGAACGGGTGAGTGTCTCTGCTGCCCGGTGCTTGAGAACACGAGTATGAGCCAGAGCCACCAGGGTTACATGAAGGCACTGAAGTGCCGGGAGTGCGGGCGCGAATATCCCCTCGCCGCCACCCATGTCTGCGAATTCGACTTCGGCCCGCTGGAAGTTGCCTACGACTACGAACGCATCCGAGCGGTGCTCAACCGCGAATCCATCGCGTCGCGACCGCGTTCGATGTGGCGTTATCGCGAACTGTTGCCGGTGGCGGGAGAGCCGACGGTGGGTCGCGAGGTGGGATACACGCCGTTGATCAAGGCGGATCGGTTGGCGCGCCGGTTGGGGATCCGGGAGTTGTGGGTGAAGAACGACGCGGTGAACTATCCGACATTGTCGTTCAAGGACCGGGTGGTGAGCGTGGCATTGAGCCGGTCGGTTGAACTCGGATTCAAGACGGTGGCGTGTGCCTCCACCGGCAATCTCGCCAACTCGGTGGCGGCGAATGCGGCTGCGGCGGGATTGGAAGCCTACGTGTTCATTCCGTCGGACCTGGAACAGGGCAAGGTGGTCAACTCGCTGGTCTATGGAGCGCGGGTGATCGGGATCCGGGGCCATTACGACGAGGTGAACCGTTTGTGCGCGGAGATCGCAGGCAAGTATCCGTGGGCATTCGTGAACGTGAACATGCGCCCGTATTACGCGGAAGGATCGAAGAGCATGGGCTTCGAGATCCAGGAACAGATGGGTTGGCGCATCCCCGAACACACGGTGGTCTGCATGGCATCGGGTTCGCTCCTCACCAAGATCCACAAGAGTTATCAGGAGTTTTCCAAGCTGGGCATCGTCCCCAACACGCCCTGGAAGATCCACGGTGCACAGGCCACGGGCTGCAATCCCATCACGCTGGCCAAGAAGGCCGGACTGGATTTCTTCAAGCCCCAGAAGCCGAACACCATCGCCAAGTCCCTCGCCATCGGGACGCCAGCCGACGGCTTCTATGCGTTGAAGGTGATGAAGGAGACCGGCGGGCATGGGGAAGACGTCACGGACGATGAGATCCGGGAGGGGATCCGGATGTTGGCCGAGTGCGAGGGGATCTTTGCCGAGACGGCCGGTGGCGTGACGGTGGGTGTGGCGCGCAAGCTGATCGCCCAGGGCAAGATTCCGGCGGATTCCAGTGCCGTGCTGTGCATCACGGGCAATGGCTTGAAGACGTTGGATGCGGTGGTCGGGCACGTAGGCGAAACCCGGGAGATCCGGCCCAGCCTGCGGGAGTTCGAGGGGGTATTGGCGTCGGATCGTCCGACGGTCAGCGCGTGAGGCTGCGAGTCGATTGATGGAGGGCATCATGAGCGTGCGGGTATCCATTCCACCCACCCTGCGGGGATTGTGCGGGGGCGAAGCGACGGTCCGGGTCCGGCCGGGAACCGTGGCTGAGGCGATGCAGCAATTGCGGGAGCGCTACAACGGCGTGCATGAGCGCCTTTGCAACGAGCGCGGAGAGATCCGGGGTTCGGTGCTGATGTTCGTGAATGACGAGGACATCCGGTTTCTGAGGGACCAGGAGACCGAGCTCCGCCCCGGGGATGAGGTGAGCATCATCCCGGCATTTGCGGGGGGATGAGGAAGGGGAGTGCCGGAGGGGGGGCTGGTGGGGAGCGTTTGATCCGGCCAACGGCGGATTCTCCGAACCACCCGCCACCGGCGACCGAACGTCGCCGCTCCGCTCAGGGGGGGGCTTTGGCTCTTTTTGTTCAGTTGTGCAGGAGGGATGGATGCTACGGGCCATCGGCGCGGCCGGGTGACGTTCCGGAGGCGTGCGGACGCGGGATGGCATTCCCGGTGCTTTCGTGGGAGGATCGCCAGCCGTCATCGGCACGCGCATCAACATGGCCATCCACGTCGCTCTCCATCATCGGACCCACTACACCTACGACCGGTTGGTCGGGCATTCTCCCCACATCGTCCGGCTGCGGCCGGCGCCGCACAGTCGGACGCCGATCCTGGCCTACAGCCTGAAGGTCCGGCCGGAGGAACATTTCATCAATTGGCAGCAGGATCCGTTTTCGAACTACCTGGCGCGGGTGGTGTTTCCGGGGAAGGCGAAGGAGTTGTTGGTGGAGGTGGATCTGGTGGCGGAGATGGCGGTGTACAACCCGTTCGATTTCTTTCTGGAAGAGAGCGCGTCGGATTTCCCGTTCAGTTATGAGGCACCGTTGCGGAAGGATCTGGCGCCGTTCCTGGCGTGGCCTGGGGCTGGGCCGCGGTTGCTGTCGTTGATCGACCAGTGGCGCGGGAAGAAGATGCGGATGATCGACTTCCTGGTGGCGGTGAACCGGGCGGTGCATGACGAGGTGAAGTACCTGATCCGGCTGGAGCCGGGGGTGCAGACGCCGGAAGAAACGTTGACCCTGAAATGCGGATCGTGCCGGGATTCAGGCTGGTTGCTGGTGCACCTGTTCCGGGCATTGGGATTCGCGTCGCGATTTGTCTCGGGATACCTGATCCAGCTGAAGCCGGATGTGAAGCCGCTGGATGGGCCGGCCGGAGCCGGGTCGGATTTCACGGACCTGCATGCGTGGTGCGAAGTGTATCTGCCCGGGGCGGGCTGGATTGGATTGGATCCGACCTCGGGATTGATGGCGGGGGAGGGACACATCCCGTTGTCATGCACGCCGGAGCCGGCGAGTGCCGCGCCGGTGAGCGGGGCGGTGGACAAGTGTGAATCGGAGCTGAAACACGAGATGCGGGTGACGCGGATCCTGGAATCGCCGCGGGTGACCAAGCCCTACACGGAGGAGCAGTGGGAGCGGATCGAGGTGTTGGGACACCAGGTGGATGAGGAGTTGGTGGCGGGAGATGTGCGCCTGACGATGGGTGGTGAGCCGACGTTTGTGTCGGTGGACGACATGGATGGAGCGGAGTGGAACACGGCGGCGGTGGGGCCGACGAAGCGGTTGATTTCGGGAGACCTGATCAAGCGGTTGCGGGCGAAGTTCGCGCCGGGCGGGTTGTTGTTTTATGGGCAGGGCAAATGGTATCCGGGCGAGGCTTTGCCCCGTTGGGCGCTGGGGTGTTTCTGGCGGAAGGACGGGGAACCGATCTGGACGGACGACGCGTTGATTGCGGACGAGCGGAAGGATCTTGGGCATGGGGCGGCGGAGGCGGAACGGTTCGCGAAGAAGTTCGCGGAGAATTGCGGGGTGGGAACGCGTTGGCTGATGCCGGCGCATGAGGACGTCTATTACTACCTGTGGAAGGAGCGTCGCCTGCCGGTGAACGTGGATCCGTTGAAGAGCAACCTGGCGGATGCGCAGGAGCGGGCGCGGATGACGCGATTGTTTTCGCAGGGATTGGAGAAGGTGGCGGGGTATGCGTTGCCGTTGCGGAGGGCGGCGGACGGATGGCAGAGCGGCCCGTGGTTCCTGCGGGAGGGAACGTTGTGGTTGATCCCGGGGGATTCACCGATGGGCCTGCGGCTGCCGTTGGATTCGCAGCCGTGGGTGTCGGAGGGAGATTATCCGTATGTGCACCAGGGCGACCCGATGCAACCGCGGGCGCCATTGCCGCCGATGGGACGGGTGCCGGTTCGGATGATGCGGGCGGGGGAATCGGTGCCGGGAGCTGGATTGTTGGGACGGCGCGCGACGGGACCGGTGGCGGGAACGTCGCCGGACCGGGTGCCGGTTTCGCAGGAATCGGCATCGTGGATTGTGCGGACGGCGTTGTGTTTCGAGCCGCGAGAAGGGCGTTTGCATGTGTTCATGCCACCGGTGGAGGAGTTGGAAGATTACCTCGAGCTGGTGTCGATGCTGGAGCAGACAGCGCGGGAGTTGGGATTGCCGATCATCGTGGAGGGAACGGAACCGCCGTTTGATCCGAGATTGAAGGTGCTCAAGGTCACGCCGGATCCCGGGGTGATCGAGGTGAACCTGCATCCGTCGCATTCGTGGGGTGAATTGGTCCACAACACCACGACGGTTTACGAAGAGGCACGGCAATGCCGGTTGGGGACGGAGAAGTTCATGCTGGACGGTCGCCATACGGGGACCGGGGGTGGCAACCACATCCTGATGGGCGGGGCCACGCCGGCGGATTCACCGGTGTTGCGACGGCCGGACCTGTTGAGGAGCCTGCTGGCGTATTGGCACAATCATCCTTCGCTCAGCTACCTTTTCAGCGGCCTGTTCATCGGGCCAACGAGCCAGCATCCGCGGGTGGATGAGGCCCGGAACGATTCGTTGTATGAACTGGAGATCGCCTTCCGCCAGGTGCCGCCCGGGGGCGCGGTGGCGCCCTGGTTGGTGGATCGGTTGTTCAGGAACCTGCTGGTCGACATCACCGGCAACACCCACCGGTCCGAGTTCAGCATCGACAAGTTGTTCAGCCCGGATTCGTCGAGCGGACGCCTGGGGTTGGTGGAATTGAGATCGTTCGAGATGCCGCCGCACGCGCGCATGAGCCTGGCCCAGCATGCGTTGTTGAGGTCGATGATCGCGCGGTTCTGGAAGCAGCCCTATGAACATCACCTGGTCCGATGGGACACGGCGTTGCATGACCGGTTCCTGCTGCCGCATTTCGTCTGGGACGATTTCAGCGATGTGATCGAGGACATGCAGGAGCATGGGTACGGGATGGAGACGGAATGGTTTGCGCCGCACTGGGAGTTCCGGTTCCCGTACATCGGGGAGTTTGTTCAACGCGGAGTGAAGGTGGAACTTCGGACGGCGCTGGAGCCGTGGCATGTGATGGGTGAGGAAGGGGCGAGCACCGGCACGGCGCGGTATGTGGACAGTTCCCTGGAACGTTTGCAGGTGAAGGTGTCGGGGATGGTGGACGGACGTCATCTGTTGACCTGTCACGGCCGGCGCGTGCCGTTGCATCCGACGGGTGTGAAGGGCGAGTTTGTGGCGGGAATCCGATATCGGGCCTGGCAACCGTTCTCGTGCCTGCACCCGACCATCGGGGTGCATGGGCCGCTGGTGTTGGACCTGCTGGACACATGGAACCAACGCAGTCTGGGCGGATGCACGTATCATGTAGCGCATCCGGGCGGGTTGAGTTACGACGCGCTTCCGGTGAATGCCTATGAGGCTGAGAGCCGGCGTCTGTCCCGCTTCTTTTCGCATGGCCACACACCGGGTCGGATGCCGATCCCTGCGCTGGAACCGAACGCGGAATTCCCGCTGACGCTGGACCTGCGCAGGTGACGCTGCCGCGGCGTTGGCTCCGGGGGAATTGTCACGGAATGACGCTGGTCGGAGGGTAGGTGCGAGGGTAAGTTTTGCCGTTCACTTCGAGTGGAGTGGGCAGCGCGGCGGGCGCCGGCGGTGTGAATTCGTGTGTCACCCCGGCGCCCGCCGTTTTTTTTCAGGAACTGCTGTCGGATGGGTGGGGGAAGTTGGTGGAAACTGGTTTTTGCCGATGGAGGGGTCCGTGGTACGATCGACCATGTCGAATCTGACCGAGGTCAGCGAATGCGCCGAGACCGGCGTTCTGCTGAGAGACGAAGTTCCTGCGCCTACCGCCGTTCCCACGTTGAAATCCCCTGTGAAGCCCCTTTCGGACAAACAAAACGAACCGGATGTTCGTGGACTACGCATCGACAAGGTGGGGGTGCGAGGTTTGAAGATCCCGTTGCAGGTGCGGGACAAGTCGCATGACCTGCAGAACACGGTGGCGACGGTCGGTCTGTTCGTGGATCTGCCTAAGGAATTCAAGGGAACCCACATGAGCCGGTTTGTGGAGGTGTTGAATTCCCATGGTTCCGTGGTCCACGTGGCCAACATCCCCGACATGTTGCGGGCCATGCAGGAGCGATTGAACGCCCAGTGCGCTCACCTCGAGATGGAGTTCCCGTTCTTCCTCGTGAAGAAGGCGCCGGTTTCTGGCAAGGAAGGCGTGCTCGATTACAACGTGCGGTTCGATGCCACGATGAATGGTCAGGAACTGGATTTCGTGCTGACGGTACAGGCAACGGTGACGACGTTGTGTCCCTGTTCGAAGGCGATCTCCCGGTATGGCGCCCACAACCAGCGCGGTGTGGTCACCGTTCAACTCCGGTCGCAATCGATCGTGTGGATCGAGGAAGTCATCGCCTTGGTGGAAGCGTCGGGCAGCAGTGAGATGTATTCGCTGTTGAAGCGGGAGGATGAAAAGGCGGTGACGGAGCGGGCGTACGAGAACCCGGTGTTTGTGGAGGATCTGGTGCGCAACGTGGCCCTGCGGTTGAATGCACGCGAGGATGTGGAGTGGTACAAGGTGGAGGCGGAAAACTACGAGAGCATCCACAACCACAACGCCTACGCGTGCATCGAGAAGGGGTGAGGCGGACCGGTATCGAGGATCACTTCAACGCCGGCTTTGGGCATGTCCGAATCCTTCCATGTGGTTGGGGTTGGACGACAGATCTCCCACACCGCTGTTGACGATGCCACAGCCGTCGCTGAAGCGACGGATGGGTTTAGGGTGCGGTGCCGCCTCCGGTTCAGGGTGGTCGAGGACCCGGAGGATCCCTTCGAGAAACAACTCCCGAAGTTTGCGCCCGCGCAGGGCCGCTTCAGCCTTGGCTCGTCGGAGAACTTCTTCGGGAAGATCGTTGGTCGCCTTCACTCAGCAAGCTTGCTTGCTGTATTACCGTCAATTCCAGTGGAAGTGGGGCATAACCTGGATCATCAGCGCACGGACAACTGGGTGGGACGGCAGAGATGAAGAGGCAAGCGCCGACAAGAGGGTGCGCCCGGGTAACCGGTTGTCCCGTGCATGCCGAAGTTGATGGGGTGGAGATGGCGAGATTACGAGTGCGAACTCATCAGCACACGCGGTGCGCCCACCCCTGCCCGTACCCCCCAATAAATCCGGATGCACCGCCGGTTGGCATCCCTTCGGGACAAAGACTGCCTCGCGGTCGGCGATGGGTTGGGCTTGGATCAGCCGATGCAGCATCTGGATCAGTATCGGGCGGCCTTGATGGATCAATTGGAGCGGGCCTTTGACGATCAACGCCCGGCGTTGGAGAAGGCTTCCGACGCAGTGGCGACGGCATTGCGCAACGGGCACTGGATCTACTTCGCGGGCACCGGCCATTCCCATCTGTTGGCGCTGGAAATGTTTTATCGGGCGGGAGGCCTGGTGCGGGCGGTGCCGATCCTCGACGAGGATCTGATGCTGCATCGCTCGGCGAGCACTTCCACGGCATTGGAACGGGAGGAAGGTCGGGCGGGACGTTTGCTCGACCGATACGGGGTGGGTGGGCGTGATGTGCTTTTCGTGATTTCGAACTCGGGTCGGAACGCGGTGCCGGTGGAATTCGCGATGGAAGGAAGGGCGCGTGGAGCGGCGGTGATTGCGGTGACGTCGGTGGCCCACAGCGGGGCGCATCCGTCGCGGCATGACAGTGGGCGACGCCTGATGGAGGTGGCGGACGTGGTGTTGGACAACGCGGGAGTGGAAGGGGATGCGGTGGTGGGATTGGGGGATGGATTGCGGACCGGGGCGACTTCGACAGCGGTGGGGGCGGCATTGTTGCAGGCGGTGATGACGGAGGGGGCGGCGCGGGCGCTGGCGGCGGGTTGGGTCCCGGAGTTGTATCGGAGCAGCAATGGTGGTGGGGAATTGGAGAACAATCGGTTGCTGGAGCGGTATCGGGGCGTGATCCCGCATTTGTGAAATGGCGGGCCGCCCGGCGCGGTGCGTGCTAGCACATGGCCATTCACTGGCCATCGGCATGAAGCGCTTTCGTCATTTTCTGGGATCCCTGCTGTGTTGGGGAATGTGGATTTTCACCGGCCACGGACAGGTGGTCATCTCGGAATTCCTGGCCAGCAACGGCCGGGGATTGCTCGACAGCGACGGAGATCGTCCGGACTGGATTGAGCTGCACAACACCGGGACAACGGCGGTGGACCTGTTGGGTTGGTCATTGACCGACAACGCAGCACTGCCGCGCAAATGGGTGTTTCCGTCGGTGACGCTGCCGGCCGGCGGATATCGGGTGGTGTTTGCCTCTGGCAAGAACCGGACCAACGCGGCGGTGGCACTGCACACGAGTTTCAGTCTGTCGGTGGATGGCGAGTATCTCGGCCTGTTTGCACCGGAAGAGACGGTGGCGGCGACCGAGTTCGCGCCGGCATATCCGCCGCAGCGTCCGGACATCTCGTACGGGATGCGGGCGGGTCAGTTGTACTACTTCAATCCGCCTTCGCCCAACGCGGCGAATGTGGGTGGGTTGGCGGACTTTGTAGCCAAAACCCGGTTCACCCGGGATCGCGGGTTGTATGAGGAACCGTTCGACCTGGAGATCCGTTGTGACACGGCGGATGCGGTGATCCGGTATACGACCAACGGAGCGATCCCCACGTTGACCCTGGGAATGACTTATGGGGGACCAATCCGGATCGACCGGTCCACGGTGATCCGGGCGGCGGCCTTCAAGGACGGATTGCAGTCATCGGTTGTCGACACCCATACCTATCTGTTCCTGGGAGACGTGATCCGGCAACAGCCGAACGGGCAGGTGCCCTGGCCTGAGTGGCCGGCACCGGGGAGTCAGTCGCAGCAATACGATTATGGCCTGGACCCGCAAATTGTGGATTCGACGACCTATAGGGATCAGATCGTGCCGGCATTGAAGGCGCTGCCGACGTTTTCGGTGGTGACGGCGTTGTCGAACCTGTTCCACGTGCAGACGGGGATCTACTCGAATCCTGGACAGGATGGGCGTCCGTGGGAACGGCCCTGTTCACTGGAGTTGTTGTATCCGGACGGGACGGAAGGGTTCCAGATCAACTGTGGAATCCGGATCCGGGGTGGGTTCAGTCGGAGCACGGCAAATCCGAAGCATGCCTTCCGACTCTTTTTCAGGTCAGAATACGGGGAATCGAAACTGCGTTATCCGTTGCATGAGGGCGGGGTGGAGGAATTTGACGCGCTCGATCTGAGGACGTTCCAGAACTATTCGTGGAGTTTTGATCCGGGGAACGGAGCCAATGGGGTCTTCATCCGGGACGTGTTTTCACGGGACACCCAGATTGCGATGGGACATCCGGGCGAGCGCGGCAACTACTATCATCTGTATATCAACGGGGTGTACTGGGGGATCTTCAACAGTTGCGAGCGGCCGGAGGCGAACTTTGGCGAGGCCTATTTCGGCGGGGTGGCCGACAACTATGACGTGGTGAAGGTGGAGGCTGGTCCCTATACGATCAACGCGACCGACGGGAATCTACTGGCATGGACCCGGCTCTATAATTTGTGTCGGGGCATTACGGTGGCGAATGCAGATGAACGTTTCTGGCGGGTGCAGGGGCGGGATCCGGACGGGGCGTTGAACCCGGGCCTGGAGAACCTGCTCGATGTGGAGAACCTGATCGATTACATGCTGGTGATCGTGTTCGGGGGAAACCTGGATGCGCCGATCTCGAATTTCCTGGGGAACACGCGGCCCAACAATTGGTACGGGTTGAGGGATCGTTCCGGGACGAATGGCGGATTCCGGTTCATCTCCCATGATGCGGAGCACACCCTGCTCAACCTGTCCCAGAACCGCTTGGGACCGTTTTCCGCCGGAAGCGATTCGGTGGTCTATTCCAATCCCCAGTATCTGTGGCAGCAATTGTGGCGCAGCACGGAGTTCCGGTTGCGCATCGCGGACCGGGTCCAGAAGCATTATTTCAACGGAGGCGTGCTGACTCCGGAATCCACCCGGGCCCGGTTCGCCGCCCGGACCAACCAATTATACCTGCCGGTGGTGGCGGAGTCTGCACGGTGGGGTGACAGCAAGACATCCAATCCGCTGACCCGGGACGGCAACTGGTTGCCGGCGGCCAACAACATCCTGAACAATTACCTGCCGCGTCGGACGGCGACCAACCTGCTGCAATTGCGGGCGGCCGGATTGCTTCAACGCCTGACAGCACCGGTGCTGGGTCGGCACGGGGGATTGGTGCCGTCGGGGTTCCCGCTCGCGATGGGTGGTGCGGGGGATGGTTCGATTCTTTATACGCTCAATGGGACGGATCCACGGTCGGTGGGGGGAGCGGTTCATCCGGGTGCACTGGTCTATGGTGCGCCGGTGCCGATATCGAATGCGGTCCGGTTGATGGCGCGGGTGCAGCGGGTGAGCGGAGGGACCAATGAGTGGAGTGCGTTGACCGATGTTGTTTTTCATGTGGAACAGGATTTTTCCGGATTGCAGATATCGGAGATCCACTATGCACCGGGAGAGTCGGTTCCCGCGGGTGAATGGGGGGCGGAAGAATTTGAGTTTCTGGAGTTGAAGAATGCCGGGGCGACAGCGCTGGACCTGTCCGGGGTGCGGGTGACGGATGGGATTGGATATGAGTTTCCGTTGGGAACCGTCCTTGAACCGGGCGGGTTCTGGGTGCTGGCGGAGAATGCGGCGGCCTTTTCAGAACGTTATCCGGGACGGGGTCCGGATGGGGTTTTCGCGGGGCGGTTGTCGAACTCGGGTGAACGTGTGGCGATCCTGGGCGTGGATGGGACCGTGGTGTTGGAGGTGACTTATGGAACCGCCGCCCCCTGGCCGCCGGCGGCCGATGGACTCGGGTTCTCGCTGGTGCCGATTGATCCGGTGCGCAATCCGGCGCCCAGTGTCGGGACTTCCTGGCGGGCCAGTTCGGCGGTGCATGGTTCTCCGGGGGCGGATGATCCGGTGCCGGGGATCGTGTCGGTGTGGGTGAACGAAGTGATTTCCAACACGGATCTGCCGGAGGTCGACGTGGTGGAATTATATAATCCGAATGGAGAGCCGGCGGCCATCGGGGGCTGGTTCCTGACGGATGACGGGTCGAAGCCGGCGAAGTATCGGATTGCTCCGGGGACGGTGATTCCGCCGGGAGGCTATCTGGTGCTGAGCGAGAACCAGTTTGGTGCTGTGGCACAGGGGACGAATGCGTTTCGGTTTTCGGCCCAGGGCGACGAGGTGTTCTTGTTCAGTGCGGATTCCGAAGGTCGATTGACGGGGTACCTGGATGGTGGGGTGTTTCCTGCAAGCCCGGATGACGCGGCCTTCATCCGGCATGTGAACTCGGTGGGGACGCTGGAGTATGTGCTGGCGGTGGTGCCGACGCCGGGTGGGGTGAATTCGGGGCCGGCGATCGGGCCGGTGGTTTTTCAGGAGATCCATCCTGTGCCGGGCTCGGGCGAACTGTCGTTTGTGGAGTTGCGCAACATCAGTGGCGAACCTCAGCCGTTGTTTGACCCGGATCATCCGGAGAACACCTGGCAACTCGGAGGGTTGGATTTTTCGTTTCCGCCGGGAGTGGTGCTTCCACCGGATGGCTATGCGTTGGTGACGGAATCGGATGCATCGGTGTTTCGGGCGCGATTTGGGATTCCGGCTTCGATTCCGGTGTTCGGACCGGTCCCGGGCAGTCTGCAACGGGACGGAGAACGGTTGGAGTTGCGTCGACCGGACCGACCGCGCCGGGTGACGGTTCCCGGCGGTGGGGAGGTGTTGCAGGTGGATTATATCCCGGTGGATCGGGTCCGATTCAGCCTGATACCGCCTTGGCCGGCCGGGGTTGGATCGGGCGGGGTATCCCTGGAGCGACGTCTTCCGGTGCAGTACGGGAATGACCCGGCGTCGTGGCGTGCGGCGACGGGAGGACCGTCTCCGGGATCGGCGGCGGAGGGCAACCGGTCGCCACGGGTGGACGCCGGGCCGAACCAGTCGCTGACAGCACAGGCATTTCCGTTGGCGGTGGTGTTGGCGGGATCGGCGACAGACGACGGATTGCCGACGGTGCCGGGGGTATTGTCGGTGCAATGGCAGCAGGTGTCGGGACCGCCGGGTGTGGTGTTCCGCAATCCCGGTTCGAGTAACGGCGTCGTTGAGTTGCCGGGGCAGGGCGCGTTCGGACTCCGGATGACGGTGTCGGATGGGGAACGGGCGACGTCGGACGACGTGTTGCTGACGGTGGAGCGCGGGGGAACGAAGGGCACGCTGATGTCGTTTGGGTCGGTATGGCGATACTTTGATCAACGGGTGAACCTGGGCACGACCTGGCGGCAACCGGGGTTCAACGATTCCTCTTGGGCGAGTGGAAGGGCGCGACTGGGTTATGGCGGGGACGGCGAAGTGACAACGATCAACGGAGGGACGGCATCGGATCGGATTCCCACCGCTTATTTCCGGGGTCGCTTCAACGTGACGGATCCGCGGGTGATCTCGGCCCTGACCGTGCGCCTGATCCGGGACGATGGCGGGGTGGTGTATCTGAATGGGGTGGAAGTGATGCGGGTGGGGATGCCGGAAGGGATCATCAGCTTCAGCACATTTGCAAACACGGTGATCGGCGGTGCGGAAGAAACGACGCCGGCGGACGCGGGGGTATCACCGGCCCTGTTGGTGGCTGGAGAGAATGTCATTGCGGTGGAGATTCATCAGGCCAACTCGACCAGTTCGGATCTGGGATTTGATCTGGCATTGGAGGCGGTGGTGATCGGGTTGAACCAGGCGCCGACGGTGGATGCCGGGATGGCGGGAGGGGTGACATTGCCGGCGCGGGCGATGTTGCGGGCGACCTTTACGGATGACGGTCTGCCGCAGCCGCCGGGTGTGCCGGTTTTTGAATGGAGCCGGGTGTCAGGACCCGGAACGGTCACTTTCATGACTCCGGGTTCGCCGATGACCGAGGCGACGTTCGGGGTGGCCGGGACTTATGTATTGGGGTTCTCGGCGGCGGATGGAGAGTTCACGGTGTCGGACACGGTGACGGTGCAGGTGTTGCCGGGGGAAACGGGGGCGCCGTTGTTGAGTGCGTTCACGGGCGATCCGGTGAGCCTGCGGTTCGAGGCGGCTTCAGGATCTGCTTATACCCTGCGGTATAGGACGGAGTTGGAGGCCGGCGACTGGCAGGTGTTGGTGGAGGTGCCGGCCGGGGCGGCCCGGGTGGTGGAGGTGCCGGATGCTGCCGCGGACGAGCAGCGGTTCTATCAGGTCCTCCTGCGGTGAGGGGAAGGCCCCGACCCTTAGAGCCCGTCTGAAAACTCCCAGAGGCACTGTTCCCGCGCAGGAGATCTTAAATCCTTCGTTGTTCGCTCCTCACAGATCACTGCGGACATGCTCGTCGCTTACGCCTCGGCTTTCAGCCAGATCTCTCGTCTCAGCACCCCTCGGAGTTTTCAGACGGGCTCTTACCTCGGTCGCGTGGCTGGGATGCGATAACCGGCGTGCCAGTTGTAGAACCAGAGACGATCCAGCGGCACCAACTCGGCGTGGCCATCCATGGCGGCCATGTTCACGGATCCGGGCAGCTTTTCGCCGGGGTTGATCCGTCGCGGTGCCGCCTTTCCCACCGGACCCGATCCATGGCGACCGATCATGAATCGGCCCAGACCACCACCGACACCGTCCCCCTCGTAGAGATTGCGCGCGGGCGGGTCGTTGGCTTCCGGCCATGAATCCACCCACATCCCGTCGCCGAACATGAAGCTCAGGGAGGGCACCTCGACACCGGTATCCTTGAGGAACGCCTTGGCGGGCTCGACCGGTGGCTGCGAGTAGAACCAGGAATTGAAGCAGTATCCGCCCTGGAATCCGCGGACCCCGTTGGTACGCCAGATCCAGGTTTCATCCGCAGTCCCATAATCCGGATTGGCCGGGTTGCGGGAGATGCGACGAAGCGGTTCGTTGGCCATCGGACAGTACCGGATGAAATGGGATCTTCCCTGATAGGCGAGCAGGCGGTTCATCCACAGGTTCTGCGCACCTTCGTAGGGCAGCAGGATTCCCCGGTGGTCATCCAGGTACATGGTGTGGGCCAGGCCCATCTGTTTCAGGTTCGACAGACACTTGATCTGGTTCGCCTTCACCTTGGCCTTGGCCAGCGCCGGCAAAAGCATCCCCGCGAGGATCGCAATGATCGCAATCACCACCAGAAGCTCGATCAGGGTGAATGCCCTGTGCGGAATCCCGCGGCGGCTCCGTTCCAACGCAACCCGTTCTCCTCCATTCATTCCCGACACAGAACCGAAGGCGTTGGTGGCGGGAAAGCCCAAATCCGGAATCGATTGTGAAATGATTCACTTTCGCGGATCTGATTCCTCTGGTTGGGGTAGGAACGGGGAATTTGGGGGAGTTTCGGAGCGGCGAGGGTTGCCCGCCGGGTGGATGGGGGCGGTGAGGTGATCCTGCCTGCCTCCCCTGAATTCTCGTTGTATCGGCCATCGGCAGGTCCAACTTCCCGACCAGTCATGAGTTGTTGTCCCAAGGATGGCGGGGAACTCGCGAGCAATGACGTTGCCGGGTACCGATACTGGTCCTGTGAACGATGTGCCGGGTTCTGGATCCCGGGCAAGGTCCTGCATCGCGCCCTTGCTCAGGAAGCGGCCAAGGCGTTTGAGACACTGGTCGGGCCGGGGCTGGGCGATGCGGTTTGTCCGGACTGCGGCATCAACTGCGATCCGCTGGGGATTGACGATTGCCATGTGGATCGCTGTCCCCGATGTCGGGGTGTCTGGCTGGATTCGGGGGAGGTGGTGCGGCTCCGACGATTGTTTCCGGAAGGTTCGCCCGTGGTGATTGCCGATGATCGGGTGCCACCTGGTGGTGGAGGGAAATGGCAGGTCGTTGGTGACGGAGTCGGGTCCGTCGGTGAGCTGATCCTGATTCTGCTGAAGGCGTTTTGAGGAGGTCCGGGAGCCTGTCCCTTGGGGAATCGGACCACGAAATACACGAAACACACGAAAGGGGCGGGGGAGGGTTGGTTGGGGGCAGCACCCGGATGTCGACGCGCGATGGGAGATGTTCGCGCGGAGTCGCTGAGAACGCAGGGAACGCAAAAGGGTGGGGAGCCTGTCCCCAATCGCTCACTGTCCCCAATCGCTCACTCAACACCCCGAAGGGGCAGCGACTCATCAGCCCAGCGGGCCGCGCTGGGTTGGATCGAATAAACGATCATCACGCCCTGAAGGGTCAATACAGGTTGAGGAGCCTGTCCCTTGGGAAGTCAGGAGTTTTGCTCCTTCGGGGCGCCTGTTCCGGGGAGGTTATCGCCAGAGATTTGGATCACGAAACACAGGCAAGGGGTCCGGGAAGGATCGGGTGGGGATGGAGTCTCGTGACCTCGCCTGCCACGGGGAGATGGATCACTCCATGACGAAGGTGACGTCGGGGCTTTCGAGGCGGAGGGAGTCAGGGAGGTTCTTGGGGTCGAGCTTGACGAGGACGCGATGGCGACCGGGTTGGAGATCGACCTGGGAATTGCCGGGGCCGCCAGCCTTTTTGCCATCGATCCAGAGTTCGGCGGACGGGTTGGCGCCGAGGATGAAGCGGGTTGGGCCGGCATTGCGGACATCGATTTCGGTTCCGGCATACACGGCGAGGCGGCTGGTCCAGGCCTGGGCCTTGGTGACGGACTCGATAAGGGGACGGGTGATGGTTCCGCGGACGAGGGCGAAGGTGTGGACCCAGCGTTTGTCGGTCCAGGGCGCGGCAATGGGCCAGGATTCCTGACCGTTCTGGGCGTCGGTATGGACGGTCTGGGTGAGGCGCCAGCGTCGGGCGATGCCGCCCCGGCTGGCGTCGTAATCGCCGGGTTTGCCGAGTCGTGAAAGGAAGGAGTAGAGGTCGAGCTGTTCCTGTTCGGTGAGGGGATCGATGAGGCCGGCGGGCATGAGGGAAGCGATGCCCTGCTCGCGTTTGGAGATGTCCGCCTTGGCGATGGCCTGTTCGGCACCGGCGGCATTGCGCAGGACGATTTCCTGGGGGGTTTCGCGGGCGAGGGTGCCGACGAGTTCGCTGTCGTCCTTCAAGGTGAGCACGACGGAGTGGTAGCCCTCCTTGATCTTGGCGTTGGGCAGCAGGATGGACTCGACGAGGTAATCGGCGGGGGCACTGGCGCCGATAGAGGTCATGTCGGGCCCGACCTTGCCACCGGCACCGCCGATGGCGTGGCAACCGACGCAGCCGATGGCGTCGCGTCGGTAGATCATTTCGCCGCGGGCGGGATCACCGGACTGGAGGGCGCGGGCGGCGAGGTCGCGGATGAGGTTGGCGGTGAACTGTTGGGCTTCGGCGGAGAGGCCGGCGGCCTTGGAGAGGGCGAGGACGAGTTCGACTTCATTGCGACCGCCCTCGCGTCCGGCGCGCATGCCGGCGCGGGCGACGGGTTCGGGGATGAACCGCGAGGCGCCACCGGCGAGTCGGGCGTCGATGGAATCGGCGAGGGATTTGCCGAATCCCTTCTGGGCAAGAAGAGCGCGCCAGAAGGTCAGGGCGGAGGCTTCGTCGGGGATTTCGGGAAGCAGGGCGAGGGCGGGTGCGAGGGCGGCGGAGGGATCGACGGAGGCGAGTGCGCCGATGGCTTCGCTGCGTTTCTCGCGGGAGCCTTCGGAGGCGAGTCGGGTGAGGAGGGCGATGACGGGGGGGCCACCGATCTGGCGCAGGGCGTTGAGGGCGGACTGGCGGACGGGGGCGGTGGGGTCGTTGATGACGAGTTCGCCGAGGCGCGGGACGCGGGAAGCGTCCTTGAGGATGCCGGCCCATTGGGCGGCGGCTTCACGGACGCCGGGTTCGGTGGAATTGAGGAGGTCGCCGAGGGCGGCGGTACCGCCGGCGGGAGTGGCTTTGCGGAGGCGTTGGGCTTCGACCAGGGCGCGGGCGGCGCGGGTGGCGGCGGGTCCGTCGAAGTGCTGGGCCACGAGACGGTCGAGGAGGAGACGGAGTTCGGCGGGACCACCGGCCTGTCCGATGAGTTCGATCCAGGCACCGGAGCCGGCGCGGTCGAGGGGACGTGCGGCGAGGACCTTGGCGAGGACGCGACTGGCTTCAGCGCCGGGGATGGCCTTGAGGGCGAATTCGAGTTGGCGTTCGCGTCCTTCGGGTTTCCATGCGCCGGATTCGAGGGCGTCGATCCAGACCTTGGAGAGTTCATTGATGGTGAGCCAGAGCGCGTAGTCGAGCTGGGGATCCATCGGTTGATCGAGGATGGCGAGCGCGAGTTCGGCGGCCCGGGCTTCGGGGATGCGACCGAGGGCGCGGACGGCTTCGAGACGGACGGCGGGGGATTCGTCCTGGGAAAGACGTTCGAGGGCGGGCAGGCGCGGATGTTGGGCCAGGGCAGGACTGGCTGCGAGAAGCGCAAGCGCCAGGAGACGGGAGACGACAGGACGTGGCATGGCCCAAGGCTACGGGAGGCGATGGATGCGGAACAAGTGTCGTGGAAGGGAACGGGGGTGGGGTGCCTGTCTGTGTCGCCCTCAAGCGTCTCGGGAAGTGGCGTATCCCGTCACTCATTCCCACCTACCCTGTCTTCAGGATGAGTCTCCGTCCCACCCAACCCCAGCACTATGGCCCGTTGAACCCATAGCTTCGAGTACGGTCGTGAAGCCATCGGAAGTCGCGACTGCCCGGCACCCGATACACCCATGTACCGGTCAGCACTGCCGGGTCGGGCGACGTGGATGCTTCTACCCACTTCCGGATCTCCACGTGGCCATCTGCGAAACCCACCGGACCTGCGCGTCCATGCCGGGTCGCCGGTACACCCGTCCAAACCTCCGATCCGGCTGAAGCGGGCCACATCACCTCGAACCGTCCGTCATCGATGGTCACCGGATGTTCCTCCAGGAACACCCACCCATTGGCCGGAGCAAGCTTCCGATAGTCGGTCATCTTGTAGAAACTGACGTTCATCTCGGGATCAGTGGTGTCCCTCACTCCGATGGCCACATTCATGGTGTAGCTTCGAACCCGAAACGGCGGCCGCTGCGTGCCCTTTACGAATCCGCTCCGGTCGCCCGGGCACCGATAGACCCCTGGCGCTCCAACGTAGGGTCCGATCTTCCCTGCCCCGGGCGACATCAACATGTCCACATTGGTCCGCATATAGGCCCATTCCGGCGGATCATTCCAGGCCATCGAACCTCCGGTCCAACCAGGATTGGTCGGATCGCCGCACCAAGGACCGCCCGCCGTCGGAGCCAGACGGCCGGTATCGTTCTCATAGAGCAACCAACCCAACATCAATTGCTTCACATTGCTGGCGCATACCACCCGATGCGCAGCATCCCGACTCCGTGCCATGGCCGGAAGCAAGAGGGAGGCCAGGATTCCGATCACGGCGATCACCACCAGCAACTCGATCAGGGTGAAGCCGGCGCCACAGCGTCGCCCGAATTGGCATCGGTGGGCGGCTCTACGGCACATAATTCAACCTGAAGTAGAGCTCTCCCTCATCCGGCAGGGCGAACACCGCCTCATTGCCTGTCACATCCAACACAGGCGTCCACTGGGTTGGGCTTTCCAGGGCGTAAGTGGTCTCCAACCGCATCCCATACAATCCCGCCGGCCACGAGATGCGAATCACCGACGATCCGTCTTCGGCAGTTTCCACCGAACTCATCATACTGGGCAATTCGGGTGGCAGGCCTGCCCGGATGGGCTGTTCGGCAATCGGATGGATGGCATAGTCCACCGGCTGGAAAACGTAGAACTTCTCCGGGGTCTGATTATCAAACATGTCTTGCGCCCGGGTTACCTCGCGTCGCATGCGGATCCAACCGTATTGGACCGGGCCCGGGTGGCCTCGTGAGAAGCCGAGGACGATCTCAGTTTGGTTGGTAAAGTAGTCGCGGCCCGGTGAGACGGTAATAATGTTTCCGGGATACTGTATCCGCCAAGAGTAGGAAACGAGTGATAGGCTCGCGCTACCGGAACCATTGGGATTTGAGTAGAAGACCGATCCCGGACCGACTGATTCTCCAACTGCAAAGGGAACCGTGCCCAAGTCACTTTGAAGAAAGTTTCCATCAGACCCAGTTGCAAAGAGCCGGCTTGAAACCGAATACCGGTAGCCGCTTGGAATCTCCTCCCCAATTACCCCAATTGAAAATCCGACGCCGGATAATCCAGACTGATCTTCCAAGACCGGTGTTGACCGGGGAAACTCATACAACTGGGCGGAGACCGAACCAAACAGCCCAAATAGCGCCACGCATGCTCCAATACATTTGTAGATATTCATAAACTGCTCCTCAATCAATCTTGCTCTGGGGAACCAGCAGGAATGCCCGGCTTGAGGAATTCTTGGTGCCATTACCCAAGAGTAACCCAGCGTCTGACACATCTACAATTTCCTTAAGCAACCACTCGTTCTCATAACCGTACACCATGAACTTGTCCGAAAAACCATGACCATGAGTCCAGCCATTAGGCCATCTCCAAGCCTGAGGGTTGGCCCCACCTGAATCGCTAACTTGCCCATATAATTCCTTGGCACTTCTAATTGCATTGACCTTTCCCTCCTCTGTTGTGACTGGAAGAAAGCTGCCGTTGTCCGGCTCTGGACTGCCGTTGGTGCGACTCCACCAAATCACAGGCCGAGGCAACCACTCGCCTATATCAGAGAATCGTGCTCCCCAACCCACCGCTATCCCGCTGTAAGCGCCCACGGGGGCGCTGATATCCAGCGCTACCGATTGAATATCGGCGTGGTCGGGCATGATCTCTTGATCAGGCGGTACCAACATGTCCGAATCAAGAACTGTCGCTCCATTTACCCGACTTCGGAACGCCCTCGGGATGTAATTCGTTGTTGAATCCATCTGAAGTACCCGATGCCCCACGAACTCACCGGCGTTGTTAACGGCCCTTGCCTCCCCAGAGCGGCCTGCCTCAAGTCCGGTCCCGCTAAACAGCGCGACAAAGGTGCTATTGGTCCAGAACACAGGCTGTTGCTCATCAACGGCCGGACTGGACTGGGTCCGAGTCGCGTATCCTCCGATAAGGGTCCCATCCGGACTGATGCAAAGAGCCCGATTCTTTTCCGCCAACCAGCCGGTGCCGGGTGGGTTCAGGTAGGTCCAGGTGTCTCGGTAACCCCTCAGTGCCCGGGTCTGACCTGAACTCTCCCCCTTGTATCCTGGGAAGTATGCATCCCGCGCTCCGTTGCTTACACCGGTTGCGATGGGGCTTACTGCGGGCAACTGCGTTACATCGAACACGTATTCAAGGTCAGTCAGGTCTTCAAACCACCCACCGCCCTGATATCCCGACCCGAGAACCCAATACCCGGGGGGGACCAGGACGGTGCGACTGGTCAGGAAATTGGCGGCAATCATCGGGTTTGGCGCTCCACCGGACGTGACATCGCTGCTCAGTCCCACCCCTATGGTTGCTCCGGAATAGGGATCTCCGGAATGGGTCACCTCATACAGCGTCCATTCCGGCCCGTCGTAGATGTAGATTGAAGCTGAACCGGACCCTTGGCTGACGGCGTAGTTGCTCCCACCCACGATTTGCAGATGGACCAACTCCCGCTCAATGGTTTCATCAGCCACCGGAGTTACCACGAGATCCGCGTAGGCCTGTCCACTGGCAAAGGTGAAGGTATTGGTGGCACCGCCACTCGACCAACTTGCGGGGGAAACTGCTCCCAAGGTGTAGTCCGTTGTCAAAGTCGCGGGCCGAAATCCCGTGGGGAGGGTGAAATTGACTGTGAGATTGGATACTGTGCTACCGCTGCGGTGAAGACGGAAGCGTCCCGTCTGAACGCCGTCTTCGTGTCGATCCACCGCGACCTCGCCGTGAGGTTTGACTGAAACCACGGTGCCAATGGGAATGATTCCGGTGGCGTAGGCAACCTGGTAGATTGAGAAGGCGCCGGAGGCTCCATTGGTGGCCCTGGGATCATGGAATGCGGTTACAAAGATCTCGCCGTGGCTCCCTGAAGTAATGGGAATGTCAAAGGTGGCGTCACCGAGTCCGTCTGCCACGGCCCATTGGGAATTGGTCACCAGCCCCGATGTGGTCAACCAGATGAGGCTTCCATCACCCCAAAGGGTCTCCCAATTATAGGCGGGTGTATGCTGGCGTTCGAAATGCGTCAGAATGCTCACGCTGGTCGCGCCAACTTCCGGCTTGGCAAGACTCAACTCCCATGCACCCAGCAACGCTGAATCAGTGAACGACTGGGTGACCACCGTCGAAGCATCGGTTTTCCATTTGTAGTCCCGATTGAGGGGGTAGGTGTAAGGCAGCACCCGCCCGATTCGACCAAAGGAGGTTGGCGGCCCCAGGAACATGTCCTGAAGGATGGGTCGTTCCATCTGGAGTTCACTGGGGGGACTCGCATTCGCAACATTTGTATAGGTTCCCGGTGTGGTCAGTGAACTTCCATAGGGATAGAATGCGTGGGCGTAGTCTGAGAGCTTATTCGTGCCTATGACCAAATTGGTGTAGCCGGGATAGGTTAAAGGTGGCTCGATGCAGGAGGCTCCAGTTCGAGAGGGGATGGTGCGAACCAATCGGAACTGCCCGTTGGTGATCCCGCCTCCCGTTTCGTCAAATGCCGATCCTGGAATGGTGCTCAGCCAATTGTTGTCAATCCACACGTTATGGATCGAGCCCAGGTTGGCCAGAGTGAACAGGGTGTTGGTTTCCCATCGCCCCAGTATCAGTGAGGGGTCCGTATAGGGCTTGGCTGAACTGTCCCAGCAAAACGATGTGAACTTGGGATAGGTTGCCATGGGACCAAATCGAACCGAATTGGTTCCAATGTGAAATCCTCGAAAGTAGTTGGTGGTATGGGAATGGATATTGGCCCACCACCAGACGTTCAATCCGATGGAATTGTGGATGTCCACGTATCGGACTGGCCCCGTGTCGGCATTGTACCCAAGACTGTTGTTGAGGATGATGTTGTCTATGAAGGTCGTTCGTCCGCCACCGCCGCCGATTCCCGCATTTCCGGTCGCGATCAGGTAGGACCCGTCGCCTTCAGATCTGATTTGAACGTTTCGCGCCAGTACGAAGCGGCGGTCAGGATCATCGCCGATCCAAGCCGGAGTGTAGTTGGTACCGTGAGTTTTTCCGGAGGCCATGAGTTGTGTGGTATAACCGCTGAACGGCCCATTGAATCCGTGGATTTCACAGTCTTCCACCACCCAGGGTCGTCGCCATCCCGTGGGTGGAACCTGTCCCAAGTCGTCGCCGCTGACGACAAAGGGAAAGGTTTCCACGCCAGCCATTCCACCGTAATGACTCCACGGAGCATAGCCGATGGCTCCGAAGTTGCGCACGATCACCTTGCGGACAGCCCCCGTTCGTGCACTGAGATTCAGGGGCGCATTCTTGTATCCTTGTGCGAGGGCCGGATGCCCGATCATTGCCATCTTCCCTGCCCAGTTGCCGTCCAGAAGTAAGTTCTCCACGATCAACTGACTTGCCGTCACTGGCGGGTTGGTGCCACTGGCCGGCAGTCGGGTGTTCAGTGCGATGATGTAGTCCGGGTTCGGAAGGCTGATGCTGCTGTTGGTGGGCGTGGTATTGATGAGTCGGACCTCTTCAGGAAAGTCACCCTCACCGATGATACTGATCTTCAGTGACGCGAGATCGTGGCGATCTGGAATCACCAGAGCCGTCTCCACGTTGTAGTTGGTGGTCGAAGGCAGGAAATGGATGACGAACTCGGTTTCCCCGGAGTTGGTCAGGAACGCGTTGAAATCGGCGGCGGAAAAGCCCAAGGGAGCAGTGTTGGTGGAACCGTCACCAGTCCCGCTTGGGGCATACCACCGATGAGTCACGGCTTTACTCTGCCCCACCCCCAATGTTCCGAGGAAGAGCAGGCTCAGCAGAATGCTGAGCGAGGCGGGAAGTCGAGGCGGGAAGTCGAGGCGGGAAGTCGAAGGGGTTTTCATGCGATCTTATATTTCTCTACTCTGATTTTCTGCACAGCGTCAACCACCGTTTCTTATATCAGTCGAGCTGCCTACCGGTCGCGCTTTGGGCTGCATTGGGAATGCCTTCGAGGGTCTTGTTTGTATGCCAGGATGCCTTCATAGCCTGATAGGCGCGGTGCGGGGAGTGACGGCCAGTTTTTAGCAGTGTCTGTGCCACACATGAGCGCGTGGAGATGCGTTGGGTGGCCTCTTTTCCCGTGGTTTCTTATCCGGTGCCGATTGGTGGCGAATCGGTCTGGGTGTAATTCCCCAGCCCGGACGCGGTGAGAGAGCTGCTACCCCTCCCGGGTTGATTTGCCTTGCGGATCGGTACCCGGGGTGTCGTTTCGCTCAGAGCCCGGGCTACCGGCTGTCATCCGTTCGGGATGATGAGCTTTGTTAGCCGCGGTCATGAGTCTGACCGTGTTCCCACCGTGGTGATATCAACCGTGGGTAACGGTGCCGGAGCGATTGCTGAACCAGTTCATGAGCACCACGTAGAAGACGGGGGTGAGGAACAGGCCGAAGACGGTGACGCCGATCATGCCGGAGAAGACGGCGACGCCCATGGCCTGGCGCATTTCGGAGCCGGCACCGGACGAGACGACGAGGGGATATACACCGGCGATGAAGGCGATGCTGGTCATCAGGATCGGGCGGAGCCGGAGGCGACAGGCTTCGAGGGCGGCTTCGGCGGGAGATTTGCCTTCGTCCTGCTGGGCCTTGGCGAACTCGACGATGAGGAT
>DITU01000099.1:56153-62974 GCA_002422905.1 Verrucomicrobia bacterium UBA6176 | reverse complement strand
CCTCTTAACTGAGTGCCATTCCCCCATCAGGGCAGCTATCCGGGGGGGTGAGACAACCCAGGGCATCGGTCACCGAGCTCCCTCAGCCCTGGGCTGAATTCCGGGTCCCCGTTGGGGACTCAGCCAGGTTTGAGCAACTCCGAGAGCGTCCACCCACCAAGCCTCACCGCCGCGTACACCACCGTGTCCCGCGTCCAGTCCCCCGTGTCGGACCAGCACCTTCTGCGATTCCAATTCCATGGAGTTCGGACAGGCAGCCGGGAATGCGATGCCGGTCGTCGTCGGTGCGGAAGATGCGTTCCCCGCCGTCGCCCCGGTTGACGACAGATTGACAGCCGTCGGGAACCCACATGCGAAATGGTCAAGCCGTGCGCGGCTTCCTCCGGTCAGGTGGCCATTGTCAATGCTTAGGATGTGCCCCCATTGCCTACCCCATTGCCTCCACGAAGCGGCTATCGTCGACGGGACCCTGTCGGCGGACGTTTCGGATGTAGTTGTCGAGAATGTGAAAGGCAGGGGCGAGAACCACACCCATGAGATTGGGATTGGGGCTGGAGAAGGGGGTAACGGATTCGAAACAGTCATTCGGGAAGGCTATCAGATCGGCGGTGCTGGCGAAGCGCCGAATATAGGAATCCAAAAAGTGACCGTAATCGAGCGGGAAGGCCTATAGGTGCGGTCGCTGTTGGTGGAGGGTGATTGCGCGTTTGATTGGGAAAATCGCGCCAGCGAGGCGTATAGCGCCAGCAAGGGGCCGCATAGGGCATGCCGACCGGTCGCCAAATCCCCCAGGCTGCGAAATGGGTTCCCGAAAGACTCCCCGCCAGAACGGACGCGACACAGGGCCAGCATCAGCTGTTAGATGACTCGTCTAATTATTGATTAGACAGCAACGCCGGACACCGTTGCCCTCCAACATGCCGCCCGGACACCGTTGCCCCCCGCTTATCAATTACTTTTGGCCCAGAAGCCTGCGTAGCTCGTCCTCGACGTTGAGTGATGGAATCAAACTCTTCTCTAACACCGGCAAGCCGAACTGATCAAACTCTACAACAGTGTCAAATGCGCCACCACCCGTCTTGTCGCGAAGCTCCTTAACCTTCAAACCTGCTTCATAGACCTCTATTCGAGTAGGCTTGGATGCCTCGTTTGGGCGCCAAGCAAGGAGCTTCGTCACTCCGTGCTCAAAATACAAGAACAGGTCAGGGATCCCGTTCCCATCAGTATCGTACTTCGATAGATACATTTCACCATGCCGATAGGAAATCCATCCATCAATAACGCCGTCACAATTGTCATCGGACTCAGCGCGTACAACCACCCCTCTTTCGTACCACTGAAATACATCCGGTGCGCCGTCAAAATTCCGGTCAGATTGGGATCGAACCAAGAAGCCACGCTCGTAAACGAGCTCTGAATCCGGCGAGCCATCGCTATTTAGATCCTCCAGTTCCACGAAATCCTGTTTGGAAACTCTTATGCTTCTAGCAGCGCACGTCAGCACTCCAATTATGACCCCGACTACCAATCCAATGCATCCCCAAGCAATTGAGTGTACCTTTATAGGTAGATTGGTTAGAATATCTAATCGATTCATGGGAGCTAAAACCCTCGGATCACAATTACGTCATCGGAAACCAGTACCGGGCCAGCGTCCGGCGCAAGCCGCAAGATCTTCGGTGGAGGTGGTGGAGGTGGTGGATTGTAAAGACCAAGCGATGGGGGAGAATTAATCACTGAATCACGGTGCGGGGCTTTGACCAAAACAAGCGGTGATGGAGGCGTACACGAATCAGGGCGGGGTAGTGGCGGCTGATCCACCAGATGAAGACACGGGTTCGCCGGATCACCTGCAAGATGCTGCAAGACTTCTTGAGCCTTCTCTGCGCCATCTATCGCTCGTTCACTGACTACAGGGATTCTGATGCATCTCGAAGGGGGCTTTGGACCTGACCAAGGTGTCTCCGGCTTTGGCGGCTTTATGATATGAATTGGCACACCATTTGGATATCGATAATCGCCCCTTGACGGTCTTCGGGTTGTTGGACGGCTGTAACCCTTTTGTTCTCCAAAGGGATCAATCCAATTGATCGTGTCGTTGCCGACAAAGGTGTAGAGGTTGTGCCCACCAGCCTCCCCCAATGGATCCCTATTCAACCACCTCTGCGTCAGCGGATCATAGAACCTGTAGCCATAGTAATACATCCCAGCGCTATCATCCACGCCGGGCGCCATCCAGGGTTTACTGCTGAAGCGCATGCGGTTCGCCGAGGCGAGACTCCCGGAGCCCTGCAACAGGCGTCCGAAGGCGTCATATCGGTACCAGGCCACCTGGGAACCCGTCGATGTGCTGTACAAAGCTGTCACATTGCCGTTGCCGTCTGCGTGATACGCACTGTGGGTGCTCCATGCGCCAGTTCCGGTGTTGAATCCATGGCTGCGGGCCAGCAATCCGCCAATGCCACCTGCACCGTCCATGCTCCCGGAAAGGTCCACACCGCGGGTATAGGTGACGGCAGGGGTGTTGGAGCTCCGTTCCTGTACCACCAACATCCCGTCGTACACGTACCGTTCCGTCGTGCTCAGATACCAGCTCCCGAACTGCCACGTGTAATACTTCCGCTCCCTCAACCGCAGTTTTCCATCATACAGATACTCCAGTTTGAATCGATAGGACTCATAGGTTGCGCTCACATCCGTCTCCTGCCGGATCAACTGATTCTCGTCGTCGTATACCATCGCCACATATCCGCCGCTCGCAGTTCGATATGTTCGATTTCCGTTGTTGTCATAGCTGTACGAATAAGTGGCATTGTCGCTGGTTACCTGATTCAGGTTGTTCACCCCGTAATTGGCCGTTGCTCCGTTGGTTCGCGCGGTCATGTTCCACGCCGCATCATATCTCAGGCCCAGCAACTCCCCCGTCACCGCCAGCCCGGTGGAGTTGTTGGTCGCACGGGCATGGGTCACCTGCCCTGCCGCATCGTACTGATACCCCAATGTATGACTGTGGCTCGCCGTGCTGTTGGTGCGGGTCTGGCGGATGCGCTGATGTGCGGCGTCCAGTTCATAGCCGTGGGCGTTCAACACCGTCCCGGAAGTGTTCTTCCACGCAGTCAGGGTCAATCGACCCTGGCTGTCATGGAGATTGGTCACGCTGCCCCCCGGTGCGCTGTAGCCCGAACGAAGGTTCCCGGCGCCAGTATAGCCATAGGTGAAGGTGCCGGCGGCATTGGTCAAGGATGCCAACCGATGCGAGGCGTCCCATGCATAGCTGTTGGTCCACCAATGGGTGGCGGTTTGTTGAAGACGAAGGGCGCTGCGCATCCTGGCGTGATTGTATTCCCAGGCTACGGTGTCATTGGACCACGGTCCATCTTCTGTTGCCAAGAGTCCATCGGCATAGGTGTAAGTCGTCGTGCCCACGGCATCGATCATGTTGGTCAGCCGGCCCAACGCATCGAACTGATATTTGAGATCCGTGCTGGAGGCATAGTCCACATTGGTGAGGCTGCCGCGCCGGTCGTAGGCGTACTTCGTGTTCCCCTTGGCCTGGGACCAACGGTTGGTGAGACGGCTTAGGGGATCGTAGGCGTAGAGGAGATTGGTCTGGTTGTTGGCATAGACCTTGGCGGTCACCCGTCCGTGGCTGTCATAACGCCACTGTGTGCGGTTGGTGCTGCCGATCTGTTTGCCGTCGTACAGATCGGTCAGGTCACCGGCACCGTTGTAAACGAAGCGATTGGTCATGACGCCCACCACCACCTCATTGGTCTTACGCCCGGCGGCATCGTACGTCCACAGGGTTTCCTTGCCGATCTGGTTGGTGTAGCTGAGGGGACCGAGGATGTTGGTGGCGTAGAACCACTGTTCAGCGACCCCGTCGTTCAGAGTACGGGTCTGGATGCGGCCAAGGCCGTCGTAGGTGTTGGTGGAAGTGACGCCATTATGATCAGTGTGCAGGGTAATGCGGCCCTCCACGTCATAGCTGCGGGATTCAACGGTTCCGCCCGCATTCTTCACCAGTGTCAATCGACCCAGATTGTCGTAGCTGTTGGTGATGCTCCCCAGGGCGTCGGTCGTGGTCATCACCCGCCCCAGGAGATCAAAGGTGTTGGTGACACCACCTTTGCCGGGAAACCAGGTGTGGGTTTTCCATCCGACCAGATTGAAGGCGTTGGTGGTCGTTTCAGCCAGACTCAAGCCGTAGCCACGAGTAATCTGGGTGGGGCCACCGCAATCGCAGTATTGCCACGCGGTGTAGGTGCCGAGCGCATCCCCCTCATACGCCAGGCGCCGGACGGCGTCGTAGGTCCAGGTGTTGGTGCTGTAGTTGGTACCCCCCACCACCTTGACCAAAGCGGTTGGATCGAGGATCAGCTTTCCACCGGTGCTGTCGGTGTAGCTCTGGCTCGGAAACAATTCGTAGTGCGTCAATTCTACCAAACCGCTGCTCCGGCGTTCCCATGGCCGGCCGAGGCTGTCGGTGATGTTGGTGACCACCAAACCGCGCGAATCGGTGGAGACCAGCCAGGTGGTGGCGTTGGTCACGTTGACCCCGTTGAGACCGGCGCGGATGTAGGTCTGGCCGGGGTACCGGGCGAACGTGTTGGTGCTGATGGGAGTGCCGGAGATCGATTCGACGCTCTTCTCCAGGGCGAAGGTGGATCCGTTGTAGGTGTGGGTTGTCACCAGTCCGGAGGGGGTAGTAACCGAGGTCAACTGCTGGTTGCCGTTGTAGGTGTAGCTGGTGATCTCGCCCACTGCATTGGTATGGTACAAGGGTTGATGATAGGCGTTGTAGCTCCACTGTTCGACGGCCCCGTCCGGACCCGTGTGTTGGAGCAGATCAATGCCATTTGCATCGTAGGTGTAGGTATTGGTGCGGTACTGGGGAGATCCTCCCACATCCCATTTCTCGATGGATTGCGTCACCCTCCCGAGGTTATTGCGGATGAAGTACTGATACCAGGTGGTGTTGGTACCGTTGATGGGAGGCATGACGCGCGCAATGACAGACGGCAGTATGCTGGAGCCCTGCATGCTCGGGGCCGGCTTGTCCGGATAATCATACCAGGTAGACTGCCCCTCCAACGTTCCGTCCGGGCTCGGTTCGATCTCCCAAGACAAAGTGTGTACGGGAGTGTTGCCGTGGTCATCTTCAAACCCAAGCCAATGCCGAACCCGGGCCAGTTTGATTTCTGCGGCGGTCATGCTGCTCAATACGTGGTTGGTGAGCATTTGAGCCTGCGCCCGCCCCCAGTACAGGGAGTTCGCACGATTATAGTTGCCGACTTCCAGGGTTCCCAGAGGGGTGTCGGACGGCATCGGCGGGTCAGCGTCGGGTCCGATGTCGTCGCCGAATGCATAGACGTGCTGCTCGCCGTCGGCTTCGGTGATCACTGCGACGCGGTTGGCAGTTTCGTCTTCCCCAGCGTCGTAGAGGGCGAACTCTGTGGTCCCATACGGAGTGACGAGAGTCAGTGGCCAACCGGTGCCATCATAGGTGAACTCGCTCTTGATTCCCGCGGTGTCGGTCAAGTCGGTCAAATGAACATCATCGTCATATCCCAGAAGGACGGTGCCCGCGACGGTGGATGAGACTGACGTGACCAGGTTGGTGTCCGTCGGTTGGGCATAGTTTAGCGTGAAGGTGTTCCCGTCCGCGTCCACCAACGTGCGGAGTTTGACAAAAGGCTCGCTGGGATCGGCAATTGCGTCGTAGTTGAGAGTCACCAGGTTGCCGGCAGGATCAACGATCTCCGTGAGGAAGAAGATGGGACTATTCCCTGCCTTGAAGCGATATCGCTCTTCCTGTCCGCCGGGAAGCAGCAGGTCAAATCCCAGGATTGTCCCGCCGCTCGTTGCCAGCTTGATTTTGCTGCGATTGAAGTAGTTGACCTCGCTCTCGGATTGGCCGTTGACAATGGTATAGGGAATCGTTTCGCCGTCGCGTCCGTGAAGCGTTAGATTTCCAACTCCGTAGGATAGGAAAGGGGCGGGTGCCTCCACATAACTCAGCCAGGTGGATTTCCACAGGGCACCGAAGCTGGTGTGGGGGAGTTCGAGTGGAACCGCCCCGCGCTGTTTAAATTTCAGTTCCAGTTGGATTTTTGGTCCCTTGTTTGGCTCATAGGACAAGGGGATATCCTTCAGCCAAAGATTGAGGTAGGGCTCGGAAACCCACCAATAGGGCATTCCACTTCCCATGGACCTACAACTGAAGCAGCCTAGGCCCAATAGTCCGAGATTTGGTCCACCACCCGGTCCACCACCCGGTCCACCACCCGGTCCACCACCCGGACATTCGTCGCATGTTGCACCGGCTTCGGAACCTGTACTCGTCGGGCACGTACCGTCGGGACCACTGTTGATCAGGAACGGAAATCCCTTGCCAAAGACGGTTGCCGACTCTGCCTGCGTCAACCATCTCCAACCTGGCGGAAGGCTGTCTGATGGAATCAGGAACATGCCGCTTGCCTCGGCGGAAATGTCATTGTTTTCCAGGGTCTGCCGATATCCGAAGGTTGGATCTGCCACTTCAGAATAGTCTCCGTGATTTCGGGTGATGGCGGCATAATGATTTTCGCCCCAGTGAACCAAACTTGGAATCACGAGCGCGTTTCCGCTCTCCCGAACGGCTGCGCGCAGCCGCAATCCGTTTCTTTGAGCGAGGGATTCCAGTTCCGCCAGGCTGAAGCCGGTCTCGGGGGACTCCATGTGAAACAGTTCGGCAACCGGCTGGCCGGTCAGTGCCCGTGCGACGTTGTTCAATGCCAGTACACCGCATCGATAGGCTATCCCCGGCCTTGCTCGCATGA
>DITU01000099.1:0-56049 GCA_002422905.1 Verrucomicrobia bacterium UBA6176 | reverse complement strand
CGGGTGTATAGGGAGAATCGGGATAAGTGGCGACATAGTGTTCCAATTCCGCGATTTCCTGTCGGATCATTTCAAGCGTTGGGTCGGATCCCGGCCTGGCCGCATGCCGGGTCTTGTTGACTATTTCCCGCAGCGCAGCAGCGCCCGATCCGGCGGGGGATTGTTGGGAGGAGACGGGAATGATCCGGGCCGAGAGACTGGGGATCGCCACGACCTCCACAGGGGAACTACCGATGGAGGTGACGACTGTTTGACCCATTAGACCAAGGGTTCCGCCCGCCAGAACGAGGAGACTACAAGCGAGCGGAAGGAGAGCGGAAGGAGAGGCTCATGGTTTGGCGGGTTGATGCGCTACCTACGGTGTTAACTTGTTGAACTGGAATCGAGCCGATGGTGCAAGCCTTAATGTTCTCCCAACAAGGTTTTGTGTTGGATGGATCTCCACACAGATCATATCCCGCCATTAATCCCGCTGCCAGGTCCGCAGCCAGGCCTAGTCCGCCGTGATCGGATGCGGGAGCCGACATTGGACAGTTTGGAACAGCCGGGGAACGATCCGCCCCGTGACCTACGAAGAAGCGCTGGCCTATCTGCACTCGCTCAGCCAGTTCGGATTCAAGCCCGGCCTGGAGTCTACACGCCGTCTCGCCGCCCTGGCCGGCAATCCCCAGGATTCCCTCCGCTTCATCCACGTCGCCGGCACCAACGGCAAGGGCTCCGTCTGCGCCATGCTCGATGCCATCCACCGGGCCGCCGGCCGGCGCACCGGGCTCTACACCTCGCCCCACCTGGTCCGGTTTGGTGAACGGATCCGGGTCGATGGTGTGCCCATTCCTGATGGCGCCCTCGCCCGTCTGGTTGAACGGGTCCGGGACCTTGCCCGCACCGCCCAACCACCCATCGAACCCACCTTCTTCGAGTTCACCACCGTCATCGCCTTGCTGTGGTTCCTGGAATGCCAGGTCGAGATCGTCCTCTGGGAGACCGGCCTCGGGGGTCGACTCGATGCCACCAACATCGTCACGCCACTTGCCGCCGTGGTTACCCAGATCGGTTGGGATCACATGGCTGTGCTCGGCAATTCCATCGCCGCCATCGCCGCTGAAAAGGCCGGCATCTTCAAACCCGGCGTCCCCGCCCTCACCTCGGCCACCGATCCCGACGCAGTCGCCATCCTTGAGTACAAGGCGCGTGAAGTGGGCGCCCCGTTCCTTCACGTGGATGCCCTCGCGGTAAACCGGTTCCAACTCCCCCTCGCCCTGCTGGGGGAACATCAACGCACCAATGCCGCCCTCGCCGCCGCTACCGTGCGCATGCTGCGCTTCATCCTGCCCGTTTCCGACGACGAAATGGCGCGGGGGTTTGCCACCGTTGAATGGCCCGGCCGCCTCCAAATCCTGCGGCAGGGCCAACGCACCTTCCTCCTCGACGGCGCCCACAATCGCGATGGCTTGGAGTCGTTGAAGGCCGCGCTCCAGGGACATTTCAAGGGGCGCCCACCCACCCTCATCCTCGGTATGCTCGCTGATAAACCCTGGCGCGACATGGCTCGGGAACTCACTCCGCTCGTCGCCCGGGTCATCACCACCCCGGTCTCCAGTTCCCGCACCGTCTCCGCGAACGATCTCAAGGAAGCCTGTCTCGCCGCCGGTGTTCCGCGTCCGATCCGCACCACCCAATCCGTCGGTGAAGCACTCCGCGCCTGCGTTGCCGATCCCTTCGTCCTCGTCACCGGTTCCCTCTATCTCGTGGGGGAAGCCCTCGAAATCCTTGGCGAAACCCGGGCCGCCACCGGCGAACGCGCCCTGAATGAATGGACTGCCCCGACACCGCGCGTGCCTTCCGGATAGGCCGGCGTGCCTCCCGGGCATTGCCTCCTGCTTCCCTGTTTACCAATACTCGGCGTTCCGAAACTCATGGATGCCTTAGGCATCCTCCATTGCACAGATCGAACTCCATCCTCCTCCCACATGCCCAATCCCTGGACCGGCAAAGGAAATCCCTATACCCGCAAGGAAGTCCGCGACCGCCTGATGAGCACCATCAAGAAGGGCGATGCCATCATCGCCGGCGGCGCGGGCACCGGCATCAGCGCCAAGTTCATCGAGAAGGGCGGAGCCGACCTCATCATCATCTACAACTCAGGCCGGTTCCGCATGATGGGCCATGGGTCGACCTGCGGCATGATGGCCTATGGCGATGCCAATGCGATCGCCATGGAGATCGGCGAATACGAGGTCCTGCCGGTGGTGGAGGAAGTCCCCGTCATCTGCGGGGTTCATGCCACCGATCCCCGGCGCCGCATGTGGCACTGGCTCGGCAAGGTGAAGGAGATGGGCTTCAGCGGCGTGAACAATTTCCCCACCCACACCATTGTCGACGGCCACTTCCGCGGCGTGCTCGAAGAGACCGGCATGAGCGTGAAGAAGGAGTTCGAGATGGTCGCCCTCGCCCGGCGCATGGACCTGTTCAGCATCGTCTATGTCGGTTCGCCCGAAGAAGCCGTCGAGATGGCCAAGTCCGGCGCCGACGCCATCATCGCCCACGTCGGCACCACGGTCGGCGGCAGCATCGGGGTCAAGAGCGCCGTCAAGAGCTGGGACTTCACCATCCAACGCACCCAGGAAATCATCGATGCCGCCACCCGTGTCCGGAAGGACATCTTCTTCCTGTGTCATGGCGGCCCGATCAACACCCCTGCCGACGCCGACCGCGTGATGAAGGCCACCGACGCCGTCGGATTCGTCGGTGCCACGAGTCTTGAACGGATGGGTGTGGAAGCTTCGCTCACCAATCTCACCCGGGAGTTCAAGAGTTTGAAGGCGCCCGCGGCGAAGAAGTTCGCGAAGAAGAAATCGTAATCCGGGGCCCGCGCACCACTGGTGCGCCTCATACCGGGGAGGTCCAGTCGAGCGCGCCGATTTCCCGCAGCGGCAAGGCGGTTATCTTGATTCTCAAACCACCAACCCCTCCAGCTCCTCCAACCGCACCCGGATGGCTTCCAGCAATGTTCGTCGCTCCATGGATTGTTGTATTTCTTACTTACGAAATCAGATTTTCGACAACGACATCCACCCATCAACGACTTGTGAAACCGGGCGCAGCGGTTGTCACGCAATCCGCAACGGGCTCCGTCTCCCTCCTCACACGCAAGACCTCGGGATGGCCGTCCATGACTCCGGACTAAAGACTGCCCTCCACCAGCCTTGCCGATACGCTCCAGCCCATGCCCCGTCCACGCGCCTTGGCTCGCGTCCACCCCACCCTCGACGGCTGGGTTCACCGAATCCGTCTCGTCGGCATCAGCCTGGTCCCCTTCCTTGCCGCCCTTTCCTCCCAAGCCCAGGACCCCGGCCGACCCGGACTCCGACTGACCCCGCTGGCTCCCGTCGCCGCCACCGCCCCGGGCTTCACCCGCATGTCGTCGTCCCTCACCGGCGTCGCCTTCACCAACGAACTTTCCCCTGTCCTCGCCCTGAACAATCAGATCCTGGAGAACGGCGCCGGCGTGGCGCTGGGCGACGTCGACGGTGACGGGCGTTGCGACATCTACCTGTGCGGATCGGAGAACGACAATGCCCTGCTCCTCAACCAGGGCGGATGGAAATTCACCAACGTCACGGCGTCGGCCGGGGTCGCGTGCAAGGGACAGTTCTCGACCGGAGCGTTGTTTGCAGACGTGGATGGCGACGGTGACCTGGATCTGTTGGTCAGCGGATTGGGCGTGGGAACCCGGCTGTTTCTGAACGATGGCCGCGGGCATTTCACCGAGTCGAAATCATCCGGCCTGCGCCGCAGTGGAGCGGCCACCTCGATGGCCATGGCCGATCTCGACGGCGACGGTGATCTCGATCTGTACGTGTGCCATTACCGGACCACGAGCATCCGTGGCGAAGATCGCCCGCCCAGCATCTCGGCCAAGGTTGTCGATGGTCGGGCCGTGGTCACTCCGGCCGACCGCTTCTTTGGAATCCCGCGCGCGGATGGCTCGATTGAACTCGTGGAAAAGGGTGAAGCGGATCGGCTGTATTGGAACGACGGCAAGGGCCGGTTCACCCCCGCTTCCTGGACCGAGGGAACCTTCACCGATCCCGACGGCCGCACGCTGGAGGCCGCGCCGGAGGATTGGGGATTGAGCGTTTCCCTGCGCGATCTCGACGGAGACGGGCAACCCGACATCTACGTGTGCAACGACTTCTTCCGCTCCCGCGACCGCCTGTGGCTCGGCGATGGACGCGGACGATTCCGCGCCGCATCCCCCGAGGTGATCCGTGGCTTCCCGCTTTCATCCATGGCAATCGATGTCGCGGATGTCGACCGGGACGGACACGACGACTTCTTCGTGGCCGAGATGCTGGCCCGGGCCCAGGCAACCCGGCGGATCCAACGTGCCAACGCACCATCGCCCGGGGTCGTCCTTCCCATCACCGACCCCGCCTACCAGATCGAACATGCCCGCAACGTGCTTCAACGGGGACGCGGCGATGGCACCTTTGCCGATGTCACCTGGCTCTCCGGCCTGGCGGCCACGGACTGGACGTGGAACGTGGCGTTCCTCGATGTGGACCTGGACGGTTGGGAAGATCTGCTCGTTGCCACCGGCAACACCCACGATGTACTCGACATGGACGCGCAGGAACGGATCGACCGCGAAGGCACCCGGAGCGGTATGCCGGTGTTGGCGTTCTATCCCCCCTTGCTCCAGCCGAACCTCGCGTTCCGGAACAACGGCGATCTCACCTTCACCGAGATCAGCACCCCGTGGTCATTCAACGGCCTGGGAATTTCCCAGGGCATGGCACTGGCCGACCTCGACGGCGATGGCGACCTCGATGTGGTGGTCAACAACCTGAACCAGGAGGCGTGGCTCTACCGCAACAACGCCTCCGCCAACCGTCTCACCGTCCAACTCCGCGGCACCCCACCCAATAGCGCCGGCATCGGAGCCCGCATCATTGTCACCATCCCGGGCACCGCCGGCGTTGCCCCGGTCCAATCCCAGACCATTGCCGCCGGAGGACGCTACCTGTCGTCGGATCAATCCGTCCGGACCTTCGCCCTCGGCACCGCCACCAACGCATCGATCCAGGTCCGCTGGCCCGACGGACGCATCAGCCACATCGATTCCGCACCCGCGAATCACCTGTGCGAGATCGTCGCCCCCACCGCCCCCAATCCCTCGCCCGTCGCATCCACTCCGACTTCACCTTCGACCGCCTGGTTCACCAACGTCAGCGCCTTGCTGGCTCATACGCACCGGCAAGCCCCGGCCCCGCAACCTCCCCTCCAACCCCTCCTCCCAGCCCGCCTCGATGTCACCGGACCCGGCGTCGCGTGGATCGATTGGGATCAGGATGGCCACGACGACATCGCCATCAGCGCATCGGAAGGCGGACGCCTCGCCGTGTTCCGCAATGACGGTCGGGGCGGATTCGAACCCGTGCGCCATCCGACCCTCGACACTCCGCTGGGCAACGGTGCATCGATGGTCCTGGGTGCCCGTTTCAACAGCGGATTCCACCTGTTCACCACCGTCACCCACGCCTCGGACCGTTCTTCACCCGCCCATTCCGTCCGGGCCATCCAACCCGACTCCGGCGGCAGCCTTCCCGTCGCGCCCCCTTCGCGGTCGGAGCCAGGACCGATGGCCATGGCGGATGTCGATGGTGACGGCGACCTGGACCTTTTCATTGGGGGCCGGGTCATTCCCGGGCGTTGGCCGGAAGCGGCGTCTTCGCAGTTGTTGCTTCAAAAGAACGGGGTGTTTGAGCCGGTGAAATCAGCGAGCAAACCCTGGAGCCAACTCGGGATGATTCAGGGCGCGGTCTTTTCAGACCTGGATGACGACGGCGATCCCGACCTGGCGCTGGCCTGTGAATGGGGTGCCATCCGCCTCCTCCGAAACGACCGGGGCCAGTTCACGGCATGGGATCCCACGGTGACCGTGGAAGGATCGGATGCGACCCAGCCCGGGGCGCCGCTGTCGAAATGGATCGGGCGTTGGACCGGCATTGTCGCCGGCGATTTCAATGGCGACGGACGCCCTGACCTCGTGGTGGGCAACTGGGGTCGCAACACCCGCGAAAGTGCTTCGACCGCGTTTGAGCTCTGGCACGGCGACTTCTCCGGTGGCGGCGGGGTTGAGATCCTCGAAACGATCCTGGATCCGGCGACCGGCCGACGTTTCCCATGGCGGGCGCGGGACGAACTGTTGGATGCCTACCCGTGGATTCCGGAACGGTTTGCGAGCTACCGCGCCTTCGCCGCCGCCGATGTCGATCAGTTCCTCTCCGGACGGGACGTACACCCCAACCGCATTCCCCTGGTCATCGGCGATTCGGTCGTGCTGCTGTCGCGACCGGATGGCTTCGTGCTCCGATCCCTGCCGATGGAAGCGCAGTTGGCGCCGGTGTTTGGATTGGCGGTGGCGGATTTCGACGGGGACGGAAATGAGGATGTCTTCCTGGCCCAGAACTTCTTCGGCACCGAACCGGAGACCTCGCGTCTTGATGCCGGCCGCGGACTGGTCCTGGCCGGGGATGGACGCGGCGGGTTCCGCGCCGTATCCGCGCGGGAAAGCGGGGTGAAGGTGGAGGGCGAACAACGGGGGGTTGCCGTGGCCGACTTCGATCAGGACGGACGGCCCGACGTGTTGCTGGGCCAGAACGATGGCCCGACCCAACTGTTCCGGAATGGGTCAGGTCGGCCCGGCCTCCGGGTCCGATTGCTCGGACCGGCAGGCAATCCAGAGGCGGTGGGCGCGCGCCTGCGCCTGCGGTCGGCCACCGGGTTGGGTCCTGCCCGTGAGATCCGCGCCGGCTCCGGGTTCCTGTCCCAGGACAGTTCCATCCCGGTCCTGGCCAACCCCGTTCCGGCAACCTCGCTCGTGATCCGTTGGCCCAGCGGCCGGGTTCAGGAAGTGCCCATTCCTCCCGGTGCCACCACGCTCGAGGTCAGGCACCCGACCGAATGACCGGATCCGGGCCTCCCCCCCAGGAGCGCGGAATTCATTCCGCATCCCAATGCCCCTCCTCCCAGGACCGGCTTCAACCCGCTTCCCAATCCCACCCTTCCATTGCGGACAGATGGCTGTGCTCCCGGGAACACCATTTGACAATCAATCAACCGCCACACCGGGTTTCAGATTGATTCCTGGGAAGCATCGCCATACGACAGGAGCGTACCCCGTAAAGTGTTTCATTCGCCCCCCATCCGCCTTGGATGGATGCGGATGCAAAATCGGGGTGAATCACGTCAAACCCCATGAAACAATTATCCCTCCTGGCTCGGCTGCTGGCCTTGACAGCGCTCGCCTGGGCCGGTTCGGCCCGCGCGGAGATCGTCAATGTCGCGGGTGAAGGCATTCCCTACGCGGATCGGGCGCTCTTCGGCAACAACTCGATCTTCTGGCTCATCGACCAGGACCGGAGCCGCGTGCTCCATGCCGACACCGATGACAGTCCCGCCCTGAGTTACGCGGTCGATCTGCGCAAGAGCCGTCTGATCACCCATCTCCGGATCTTTCCGCGGCAGGATGCCTGTTGCCCGGATCGGTTCAGCAATGTCCGGGTCTCCATCCATGCGGACGCCGGGGGTTCCCCGGGCCCCGAGCTCTGGGGACAGACGTTGTTCGGCGACGGCAGCAACCCGGGCTCGGGTCCGGGAGTCGTTGTTGAAGTCACCCTTCCCGCACCCCAGCAGGGGCAGTGGGTCAAGTTGGAAGCCCTCGACAACCCACCCAAGGACTACGCCCTCCAGTTGACCGAACTGGAAATCTACGCCGACGTCCCCCCCTCCGAGGTCAACCGAGCCCTCGGCAAGGTCGCCACCGCCAACCAACCCCTTTTCGGAGCCCAGAATGCCCAGAGCCTGATCGATGGGAGCCGCGCCTCCGCCATCCATGGCGTCGAGGCCCCAGCACCCGGCTTTGCCTACACCATCAATCTCGGCGCCACCGTCAGCCTGAGCCGCCTCGTGCTCTGGCCCCGGCAGGACATCTGTTGCCCCGATCGGCTCTCCAACTTCCGCATCAGCGTCCTCAGCGACAACAACGGCCAACCCGGGGCGGTGGTCTGGAAGTCCGATCAGTTCACGGACGGTTCCTATCCCCCCACCGACCCAGGCACCCACGTCATCCTGACCGCCGATCTCGACCCCGCCGGAACCTTCCGCGGTCAGTGGATCCGCATTGAGACCCTGGAAGATCCCGTCGTTTCACTCTACCCGCTGCAATTGAGCGAAGTGGAAGCCTTCGGCGTGTCCGAGGGCGGCGTGAACCTTCTCGTCAGCCAACCGCCCCGGTCGACTTCAACCGGCCCCGGCCGGACCGCCTCCTTCAGTGTCGCAGCCGTCGCCGTGAACGGTGACAACGCGGAGATCGACTACCAATGGCTCAAGAACGGCGAACCCATCCCGGACGCCACCGAAGCCGAATACACCACGCCCCCCGTCCTCATCGCCGACGACAAGGCCCTGTACAGCGTCCGGATCTCCTACACCGGTGTGCCCTCGGTCACCACCAGCGCAGGCGAACTCCGCGTCAACCTCGCCTTCCAGGCTGATGCCAGCTTCAACCGTCCGTTGTGGCCCAATGGATCCTGGAACATCGGCATGATCGTGGACGGCAACCGGGGCGTTGCCGTCCATGGCGACGCCACCATCGATCCCGGCGCGGAAATCACCATCAACCTGGGCGCCGACATCTCCTTCGAGGAAATCGATATCTATCCCCGCCAGGATGGCTGCTGCCCGGACCGCCTCAGAAACCTCCGCATCTCCCTCCATCCCGACAACAGTGGCGTCCCCGGACCCGCCAATTGGGAAGCTGACCTCTTCACCGACGGCACCGATGCCGGGTCCGGACCCGGAGTGGTCGTGAACATCCTCGCCGCCCTCGACACCAATCCCGGTCGCAAGTTCCAGGGGCAATGGATCAAGATCCTCAACCTGGAAGATCCGGTGACCCCTTACGCCATGCAGCTCGCCGAGGTCGAAGCGTACGGCGCCTTCACCTTCTCCCAGCCGGTCCTCTCGGTCTTTGCCGAGCCCGCCGACTTCGCCACCGTCCCCGGCCGCGTCGCCCGGTTCTCCGTCGAAGGTCGGGTCGTCAACGGCAACCCCGCCAACATCACCTATCAATGGCAGAAGAACGGGGAAAACATCCCGGGCGCCACCGAAGGCACCTACACCACGCCCCCGCTGACCGCCGCCGATGACGGCGCACTCTACCGGGCCATCGTGTCGTATCCCGGTGTCGCCGATGTCCCCTCCCGCGCCGCCAAGGGATTCTTCGATGGCAACTATGCCAAGAACCAGCCGGCCTTCTCCAACCGACCCCTGTGGGCTCCCGGCAACTGGAACGCCGGCATGCTCGTCGATGGCAATCGAGCTGTCGCCATCCACGCCGATACTGCTCCCGCGACCGGCATGTCCTATGAAATCGATCTCGGCGTCGAAGTGGATGTCACCCGCATCGATATCTATCCGCGCCAGAGCGAATGCTGCCCCGAACGGTTTGCCGACGTCCGGGTGTCCCTGCATGACAACAACAATGGCGCGCCGGGCGACCAGAACTGGCACGTCGACCTGTTCACCGACGGCTCCAACGCCGGTTCCGGTCCGGGCGTGGTGGTCCAGCTCGACGCCGCCATGGGCACCGGAACGTTCAAGGGAAGCTGGGTACGGATCCTCGCCCTCACCGATCCCCTCATCGACTACGCCATGCAGCTCGCTGAAGTCGAAGTGTTCGGCACGGCCCAGGCCGTCGTCACCCCGACCCTCGGGATCGTGCGTGCAGTGGAGGGTCCCATCACCATCACCTACTCAGGCGGAGCACTTCAATCCGCCCCGGCCTTGACCGGCCCCTGGTCTGCGGTGACCGGCGCCACCAGTCCGTTTGTCGTGTCGCCCACCGCCGACAGCCTGTTGTACCGCGTCCGCCAATAGGCCCACGCCAGAACGTTTCCCACGCTCAGCCGTCGGATGCCTCCACGCATCCGACGGCTGTTTGCTTTCCACCCTCAACGCGGGTGAACTCGGTGGGTCCTACAAACTCCCTTCTCCGGATGACTCCGTTTCCCTCTGCCCTGTCCCGAATGATCGGGCTCCTGGCCACCTTGCTGGCCTGGCATCTGGCCCCGGCCCAGGAGCTTTCCCCCAACCTGGCCCTGAACCAGCCCGCCACCGCCTCCTCCGCCACCTGGCCCGGATTCCCCGCCTCCTTCATCAACGACGGCAGCACCGCCACCTTCTCCCATCCCCTCGCCGCCACCGGCACCAGCGGCTTCCATTTCCAGATCGACCTCGGCCGGGTCTATCGGCTTGAAAGAATTGTCCTGCGCAACCGCGAGGACGGTTGCTGTCCCGAACGTCTCAGCCAGTTCGGGATCGAACTGTACGCCGATGCCGAAGGCGAACCCGGCACCCTCAACTGGAGCAGCACCATCCGCCCCGACGGCTCCCACTCGGGCGTGGGCGGCATGGACACCGTCACCGCCGCCGCCCATCCGACCGGTACCTTCGCCGGACGATTCGTCCGCGTCGTGAACCGGAGCGGTGCCGCGTACAACCCCCAACTCTCCGAGATCGAGGTCTACGGCGGGCTCACCCCCGTCATCCGCACCTTCACCGCCGAACCCGATGTCGTCGCACCAGGCGAACCCGTGACCCTGCGCTGGAATGTCGAGCGGGCCATGAACGTGAGCCTGCTTCCCGTTCCCGGCGCACTCCCGACCACCAACGGATTCCTGATCGTCCACCCCACCTCCACCACCACCTACATCCTGACCGCCACCAACGAAGCCGGAACCACCCAGGCCCAGGTCAACGTCGGTGTCGGTGTCACCCTCCTTCCACCCCGGATCACCGAGTTCGTCGCCGACAACGCCAACGGTCTCGACGATGAGGACGGCGATTCCTCCGATTGGATCGAACTTGAGAATCCAAACCCGTACTCCCTCGATCTCGGTGGCCTTCACCTCACGGACGCCGCATCGAATCGGACCAAATGGCGGTTTCCCTCCCTGCGGATCCCACCCGGTGGTTTCCTGGTCGTCTTCGCCTCAGGCAAGGATCGCAGCGATCCCGCAGGTTTCCTCCACACCAACTTCCGTCTCGCCGCCGACGGCGAATACCTGGCCCTGGTGGATCGCGACGGGCTCACGGTCCTGGATCAATTTCCTCCAACCCATCCGAACCCGCGGACCTTCCCGTCATTGGGCGTCAACATCAGCCACGGCTACGGCTCCGCGGGTAATCTGGGCTTCATGCGTCCACCAACCCCCGGCACAACCAACGGACCCGCCTTCGACGGCATCGTCGCCGATCCCGTCCCGAGCCACGCGCACGGTCTCTCGGATCAACCGTTCAATCTCACCCTGCTGACCTCCACCCCCGGAGCCGTGATCCGGTACACCACCAACACCACCCTCCCGACCCCCACCAGCGGCTCCGTCTATTCCCAACCGATCCCCATCACCCGCACCACCGTCCTTCGCTTCGCCGCATTCCGCGAGGGCTGGGCACCAACCCGCGTCCATACCGCCAGCTATATCTTCCCCAGCAATGTCCTCGCCTCGTCCGTCATGCGGACCAGCATCACGCGGAACCCCATCTACCAACCGCAACTCCACGCCGCCCTGCTCGATCTACCCAGCATCTCGCTGGTCACCCCGACCGCCTACAACGACCTGCGCGAGGAACCCAGTTCGATCGAATGGCTCGACCCATCCGGCGACCCCGGTTTCCAGGAGAATTGCGCCGTGCGCAAGTTCGGCGGGGCCTTCACCGACTTCGCCAAGGACAGTTTCCGGGTCTATTTCCGAGGCCAATACGGCGCCACCAAACTCCGATATCCGCTGTTCGCCGGACACGATCACGGACTGGAAGCCGTTGAGGAATTCGACCAGATCGAACTGCGCAGCGGCTCCCACGACATGGTCGAGCGGGGGTTCTACATGTCGAACATCTTCACCGACGACACCCTGCTCGACCTCGGCCAACTCAATCCGCACGGCCGGTTCGTCCATCTCTACATCAACGGAACCTACTGGGGGCTATACCACCTGAGGGAACGCTGGGGCGCCTCCATGCACCGCGAATACCTCGGGGGCTCCAAGGAGGATTACGAATCCATCAACGGAAACTGGAACGTGGGCGGCTGGGCCGATCCAGGTGTGCCCTACGACGGCGACGGCTCCGTCTGGTCCCACGTCAAGAATCGGCGCGGAAGTTTCACCGAGGTCGCACCCTGGGTGGATCTCCCGCAGTACACCGATTACATGCTCACCTTCCTCTTCGGCGGCAGTGAGGAGGAATACCGATGCGTGGGTCCCAATGTTCCCGGCAGCGGTTTCAAGTTCTACCTCAACGACGCCGATGGCTGGCTTTGTGTGCCCAACTATTGCGCCTCGGGCGATCGCACCGCCCGGGGCGCTCCCGGCCGCCAGAACGGGGACGGCCCAGGCAGCCTCTTCTCCATGCTGCTCAAGGAAAATCACCCCGACTTCCGCATGCTCGTCGCCGACCGGTTCCATCGTGCGCTCACCAAGGACGGAGCCCTGACCCCTGCCCAGAACGCCGCCCGACTCCTCGCCCGCACCACTCCCATCGAAAGGGCGTTCATCACCGAAGCCGCACGATGGGGCTATCTCAACCCCGTCGAATGGGCCTCCCGCCGCGATCATGTTCTCCAGAATTGGTTTCCCACGCGCACCGCCGAAGCCATCAACACCTTCCGCAACGCCGGATTCCTCCCCGAATTCGACCCTCCGACTCCCGTTCCTGCAGGCGGTCCGTTGGCCGCTGGAACGACCTTCCGATTCAACGGCCCTCCCGGAGCCGAAATCTTCTATACCCTCGACGGCTCGGATCCACGGGCACCTGGCGGCGGATTGAATCCCAACGCCCGACGTTACGAAACGAGCAGCCGGACCACCACGCTGGTGCCCGCCGGTTCAACCTGGAAATGGCACACCGACGCCGTCGGCCTCGGATCCAGCGCCGTGGTCGAAGGCGCCCCCGACTGGAGCGATGCCAATTGGAAACACCCCGGGTTCCCGGACACCAACTGGCCCGAGGGACCGGCTCAACTCGGCTACGGCGAAGGCGACGAACGGACATTGATCCCGTTCGGCCCCAACCCTTCGTCGAAATGGATGACCATCTACTTCCGCAAACACTTCGTCGTCCAGGACCTCGCCAGCCTCCAATCGTTGACCCTCCGTCTGCTCCGCGACGATGGAGCCATTGTCTACCTCAACGGACGCGAAGTGCTGCGAAGCTCCATCCGCAGCGGTGCCGTCGTCGGTGTCACCCCGGCCGATGGAGCCCCTGATGACGGCCAATCCTTCAACTCCTTTCCCATCCCCGCCTCAGCCCTCCTCCCCGGAGAAAACCTTCTGGCCGTCGAACTCCACCAGGCCAGCCCCACCTCAAGCGACGCCAGCTTCGACCTCGAATTGAACGCCAACATCACCAACGCCAACCCCGGCGATCCCAATCTGCGCATCGACCGCAATACCCTGGTGCGGAGCCGGGCCCGCATCGGAAACAATTGGTCCGCCCTCGACGAAACCTTCTTCCAGACCGGATCCGCCGTGGAACCCGGTTCCCTCGCCATCACCGAACTGCATTATCACCCCGCCGGAGATCGCGATGCCGAGTTCGTCGAACTCACCAACATCTCCGATCACGCCCTGAACCTCCGGGGCGTCCGGTTCACCGACGGCATCGAGTTCAGTTTCCCCGATCAACGGAACATCTGGATCGCACCCGGACGACGCCTGGTGCTGGTGCGCGATCTCTTCCGCTTCCAACAACGGTATGGTCGCGATGTGACCGTCGACGGCATCTACTCGGGTCGCCTGGCCGATGATGGCGAAAGGCTCGCCTTGGTGGATGGCTCCGGATCGCCCCTTCTCGACTTCGAATTTCCAGCAACACCCGGTTCACCCATCCCTCCCATCGGACACCAGAACAGTCTGGTTCTCATCGATCCGGCCCTGGACCCAAACCTGCCGTCGTCCTGGCGACCCAGCGCGGTGGTCCATGGAACGCCCGGCGAAGCTGACTCGATCCCCTTCTCCGGTGACCCATTGGCCGACCTCGATCACGACGGCGTGCCCGCCATCCTCGAATACGTCTTCGGCTCGTCCGACACCGACCCGGCCAGCGGCCCTGGACTCGTCCGCGCCGGACCCGTCATTCCCGATTGGATCACCCTGGAATTCCCCCATCGCCCCGGCACCGACTCGGCCATCGCCACCGTCGAGTACTCCCCCGATCTCCGTTCGTGGCTGCCCGCCACCCGCCTTTCGATCGAACCCCAATCCGAAGGCATCCTCCGTGAAGTGTGGGGAGTTCCAACCCTCGACCGCCCCACCCTGTTCCTCCGCCTCCACGTCCAGTGGTGACACCGCGCAGGGATCAGGCCCAACGCAATTCCCTGCCGGGTCATCCGAGCAAAGGAAGAATCCGCCACCGCTTTTCCATACTGGTCCCTGTAATCCCAGGAGAGTAGTGGGGCAGTCCCGTAAAGTTTTCGCAGGAGTGTTCCCGTGGGCCTGTCCCCGACAATTCCCCACCACTCCTTCGTGCCTTCGTGCCTTCGTGTGAGCCCTTCCCGTCCTCATCCCCGAAAACGTTGCGAGCGTTGCGCCGTTGCGTGATGCCTCCCCCTCCCCCTCCGCGTGAAACCTCCCTTCCCCAAAGTCCTCACGCCACGCCGCCAAGACCGCAACGTCCCCGGATCACAACCGCCCAACAACAACCTGCCAAAACCTCTTTCCTCCGTTGCGAGCGTCGCGCCGTTCCGTGAAACCCTTCCCAAAGAAGACAAACACACTCCCACCACCCCCAACCCGATCCTTCCCAGCCGAAAGTTTTCTGTCGGATTCCGTCACCCACCGGCAGGTTTCCCGGAAAGCACGACGGCAATCGGATCGGAATCATGCACGACGGCCAGACCACCACCGACGAACAGCTCCTCCGGGACTATTGCACCCGGCGCGACGAAGCCGCCTTCGCCCAACTGGTCCAGCGCCACCTGAACCTCGTCTTCAGCACCGCCCTGCGACTCCTCGGCGACCGGTCCGCCGCCGAAGAAATCGCCCAGAACGTCTTCATCTCCCTCGCGCGCAAGGCCGCTTCCATCCGACCCGACGCCGGCCTGGCCGGGTGGCTCCATCGCGCAGCCATTCTCGAAGCCCGACTCCGCCAACGCACCGATCTGCGCCGTCAATCCCGCGAAGACCTCGCCGCCCAACTCGGTACCACCATGACCACCCCGGACGAGCCGGATGACCTGCCGTTCACCCTCCTCGACGACGCCCTTCTCGAACTCCCTGAAAAGGACCGTCGGACCCTGCTCCTCCGATACTTCGAGCAGCGGCCCTTCCGCGACATCGCCAACACGCTCGGCATCGGCGAGGACACCGCCCAGAAGCGCACCAGCCGCGCCCTCGAAGCCCTCGCCGGAATCCTGCGTCGACGCGGTGCCACCACCATCACGGGCGCGCTCGCCGCAAAGACCCTCGAAGCCGCAGCGCTCTCCATCGCCCCCACCCAACTCGCCACCTCGATCACCTCCATCGCCCTCGCTGCTGCCGTCGCCACTTCCTCCGCCACCACCCTTGCAATCTTCGCCGCCAAAATCATGACCTTGACCAAAACCCAGACCGCCGCCGCCTGCCTTCTCCTGGCCGCCGCACCCGTCGGATACCAGTGGCACGCCGCCTCCGAGTTGCGCCAGGCCGCAGCTGATGCCGCCCGGGACCTCGCATCCATCACCGAGGCACTCGCGCGCGCCGAAGCTGATGCAAAGGCGGCCACCCGCCGACTGGAGGCCACCTCGACCCGGCTCGCCGAAACCCGCTCCCTGCTCCGCCGCGCGAACGACCAGATCTCCACCGCGGCTTCCACCCCCGAAGCCTCCCTCTATCTCTGGTCCGATACCGCCTCCCACGTCCGCGTCCCCAAGTCCCTCGTACCTTCCCTGCGCCTTTCCGGTTCCATCCCTCTCCCCACCTCACCCGGCTTCAAGCCTGTGATCCGCGCGATCGATGCCGTCGACGCGACCGGGGACCTCTCCGAACCTTTGACCGAGGCCCTCGGAATCACCCCCGAAGAGGCCGCTGCCATCAGCGAGGCGTTCGCCCTTACCGCTTCCGTCCTCGAACAGCAGGTACATGCCAACGCCTATCTCACCAACCAGGTCCCCGCCCAGTTCCGAACCGATGGCAACCCTGCTGCGGCCCTCGTCACCCCGGCTCTTCCCGACCGCGGCGAGGCCCTTCGCGAAACCCTTCGCCAATCCCTGACCACGGCGCTGGGCACTGAGCGCGCCGCTGTCGTCTGGCAGCAGGGTAAACAGACCTTCGAAAGAGAATTCAACCAGTTCGGCGGTGTCGGACGGATCCAGGCCGTGGTCTTCAACGGACCCGGCAACCTGGCGCTCTGGAATGCCACCCTGGACGCCGAGGGCAGCATCTCTTCCTGGGGCAACGCCGGTGGCAACCTCAGCCTCGACACCTTTCCCGCCCGCCTCCAACCCATCGTTGCCGAGTGGCTCACCCCATCCCCAGACAACCAACCATGAACCAGATCCTCCTCGCCGGAGCCGTCCTGTTGGCCACCTTGGCCGTCACCCTTCACCACCGGACCGCCGCCCGCACCGCAGCCAGCGAACTGGCCCACCTCAAGGAAGAGCAGGCCGCTGCGAAACTTGCCCTCGCCGAGGTTCAGGCCCGCTCGGACTCCTCGTCCGAACGTCATGCGGAACTGTCCCTCGATCTCGCCGCGACTTCCGCCGAACTCAAGACCACCTCCGACATCGCCCTCAGCGCCCGCACCGAACCCGACCCCGCCACCGAAGGTTCATGGCCCGCTGACAAACCCTACTTCTACCTCCCAAAACAACACCTCGCGGACATTGGTTTTACTGCCCTGACCCCGGATGGTGAACCCACACCCGAGGCCATCGCCCTCCTTGGCCTCACCCCCTCGGAGCGGGATGACCTCCGGAATGCCTGGGCCGATTTCCGCTTCGACCTCCAGGAACGGCAGGTGCAATCCGCCGAACGGATGCCCGACACCAACTCGATCACGGATCCCAACCGCCGCTCCATCCAGTTCAAGCTCTCCAGCCTCTCCGACGATCTCCCACAACTCCGCGAGCAACTCGTCACACGGATCACCGACGCCGTCGGCTCCACCCGCGCCCAGTTCCTCCAACCCCCGATGCAGGAACGCCTCGACGACCTCACCAGCCCTCTCGGCGATCGCGACTCCCTCGTCACTTACCACGCCAACCGCGATGCCGATGGCTCCGTGGCGCACTACCTCCGCTTCGACGCCACCGATGGGACCGTCATGTACCAGTACCCAGTCGACTTCATCACCCCGGATCAAGGCTTCACCGATGGCGGGTCCCAGACCGTCAGCGGCATCGGTTTCCCGCTGACCCCCGGCTCCCCCCTCTGGCACTTCCGCCATCTCTTCGGCGACCAACCCCTGATTCCCCTCCCTTGACGGACATCGTGTGGGGCAACGGAGGAACTACCCCCGGGAAGTGCGCCACAGCAGGGGCACACGCCCCCATTGACGAATCCGCGAGTCGTCTGAGATCAGCCGGAGACCATGAACCAATGCTGTTGAGACGATCAATTGATCCGCTGGGTCCTTGTGGAATCCGGAAGCCTCCAGCCCAGCTACCCGCTCAGCGACGGCAGTGGAGATGGGGAGAACGGTGAGGTCGGGAGTGATTGCCAGTCGGAAGAACTCCGACAACGGGACCGACAACTCCAGCCTGCCCAACTCAACCAATTTGGCCACCTCCCACAGGGAGACATCGGCCAGGGCAACGCTGTTGGAATGCGCAGCGAGCGTCTTCTCCACCAAGGCCGGCAGCGGCTCGCCCAGTGCGCTCTGGATCCAGGCATGGGTGTCCAGCAGGTGCGTCACCGGGACGCCTCCCATTCAACGCCCGTGCTGAACAGGTCGCCCTTGATCTTTCCCTTGCCTCGAAGCGCGCCCCGCCAGGTCCGGGGCTTCACGACCTGAAACACAAACTCCTCCGACCCTGAAGAGATGTGGATGGCCTCTCCGGACCTGGCCCGGGCCTTCATCCTCGCAAAGTCCCGCTGGAAATCCCGTGATGTCGTCCGCATGTCTGACACCCTGACGGACATCTCTGACCCCGTCAAAGCCTGGAGGGAAGATCAGCAACACTGGATCTCCTGCACCCGCCGTCGAACCGTATCGAACCTCCGTTGGTGACGTCCTCCGGCACTACCGCCACCTCTTCGACGCACTCCTGTCGCTCATTCCCGCAGTGATGTGATCCAGCGCACTACAAGACCGTTGCAGCGTGATTCCGCATCATGCAAAGGGCGGTGACCTCCCAGCAGGCATGGTGTCGATAATGAGGACTGAACCCTGACTTTGGACTTACACCGTTGGCTTCACCCTCTCTGTTGAAGGCCGGACGGGAGCCTCAAACAATGGGTTCCTCAAGAATCAGGCAAGCCGGTAGAGACGAATGGGCGCCTGTTGTCCCTTGAGATCGACCAGACCCAGATCTTCGTCCGGCACCGACCCTTCAAGCAGCACCTTGACGTTCTCACTCACCAACATCTGTGTTTGGAACCGCTTGTTTGCTGCCTCGATCCGGGCGGCCACATTTACGACATCACCGATGATTGTGTACTCCTTGCGCTGCATCGATCCAACCGTACCGGCCATGACCTCACCCTCATGAATGCCAATCCCGATCCGCGTGGGATGGACCGCACCGGTTTCAGACAGCCTCCGGATCTCGGCTATGAGGTCAAACCCAGCCTGCACGGCATGACGCCCGTGCCGTGTGTCATCCAACGGTGCTCCGAAGATGGCCATGAAACCGTCGCCGAGGAACTTGTTCACGATTCCATGGTGCCGGTGAATGACATCGACCATGGGCCCGAACAAGGAATTGAGGTAGGTCATGACCTCCTCCGACTCCCGATGATTGGCGAATTCGCTGAAGTTTCGAATGTCGACAAACATCACCGAGACACGACGCACCTCTCCACGAAATCCCGCTGGCTGCCGGAGGACCTTGTCGACCACTTGAGATGAAACGTACTGGCCAAAAAGACTGATGGTTCGATTTCTCTCTTCCGACGATCTTAATGCCGACTCCAACTGGCCTCGAATCTGCGCCGCCACAAAGGCCGCGATGATTCCGGCCATGAACAGGAGTCCAGCCAGTGCAAGGTGGTGTCCCGGGTCCGCCAGGAGTGGCGCTGAGGATGTCATCGAACCCCGCGGCAACAGAACGCCTGCTATCGAGGCATATTGGACCGCAGCCACCGCACCACTGAAGACACAGAGTCTGTAGTCCAGTTGCAGGGCCGACATGATGATGAACAGGTAGTAGAAGCGCGAAGGCGCGGCGACCAACGCTTCCAAGGGACCAAATACGGTCGAAGCAATGATCAGTGTCGCGGTTGGCAGGCTCGTCTCGATCAAGACATGAATCAAACGGGGCCATATCCCGGGAATTTGTCCGTCCCGCAACAGGCGCCCCACCCAAACCAGTACCGCCCCCTCGTATACCATCGCTACACCGAACAGGATCGCCACGTAGGGTGCCTGCCCACGGAAAGCCTTCATCGTCATGTCGGTCATGACCCCCGGCACGAGGCTCAGTACGACGAACGCACCGAATGCGGCCGCCAGGAACCCGAGGATCAGCCTCAATCTCCGTTGTTCACTTCGAAGAGTTTCCAACGCGAGTGTCGTCCGAAAACAGCTCTCCGAGTCCGTTTGTGAAAGGGGAAGGGTCACAGTTTCGAAGTTTCGTGTGAGAGGTGCGGCCTTTGAAAAGTCTGACTGCTCGGCAAGCATTGGGTCAAACCTTCGAGTCTATGGGGCACATCCTTGTATCGACTCAGTCGAAGTTGCCGTTTTGACGATTGTGCCCGCGAACCGGGTCCCTGAAAGAAGGTGGAATGCATGACAACAATAGGAAATGTCCGCCCCGTGGACGAGATCGCCACCGACCTGCGCCAGCAGCCTGTTCCAGTCCCCAGACCGCAGCTTCCGAGGTAATGAAGCTGGCCCAGGAAGAGGCTCCCATCCGCCAGATCCCAGATCCCTGCATCCGGAACGAGGCGAACCCGAGACGTTGACAGCAACGTCCCTCATGCAAAAGCCTCACGACGCCAGCCATATCCGCCGTGAGCAAACCATACTCGATCAAGATATTCCTCCCCGGCGGCGACCCCGAAGGGCTCCGCACAATCGAGAAGTCCAACTGGAGCGGTGCAGGCATCGTCATCCCCCGTGCCCTCATGGGAGATGCAAGGAATCGTCGGGAACTTACCCGAACCGGGGTGTATGTGCTTCTAGGCCCGCCCGAGGAATCCGGCTTACCCCGCGTTTATGTCGGCGAAGGAGATCCAATCAAGCCGCGCCTTGATCAACACGCGGCCAGGAAGGACTTCTGGACGAGCTGCATTGCTTTCACGAGCAAGGACGAAAACCTGAACAAGGCTCATGTGCAGTTCATCGAGTCCCGGCTCATCAGCCTGGCTGCCGTAGCTAAACGATGCACCCTCGACAACGGGAACACGCCTACCCTGCCTTCCCTCTCCGAAGCGGATGCGGCCGACGCTGAAGGCTTCCTCTCGGAGATGATGCTTTGCTTCCCGGTGCTCGGTCTCAGCGTTTTCCTGGCTGCGGCTCCCATCCAACGAAACGTCCAACGCCTCTTTATCTCTGCAAAGGGAATCCAGGCGGAGGGCATGGACACACAGGATGGCTTTGTGGTTCGTGCAAACAGTGGAGTGGTCCGGGAGGAAGTCCCTTCTTGCCACGCCTACCTGAAGGAACTGCGAAGCGCCCTGATCTCCAACGGCGTCCTGAAGCAAGCCGGCTCCGGATACGCCTTTTCCCAGGATTACGTTTTCCCTTCCCCATCGACTGCTGCCGGTGTGGTGCAAGGTCGGGCAGCCAATGGCCGCGTGGACTGGAAGACCAAGGAAGGCAAAACCCTCAAGGAGCTGCAGGACGGCCAATCCATCGAGTGACCCAGCCCAACCCCTGACCGAACCCACTCCACCTTCCCCTCCGCGGCCTCGGCGCCTCCGCGGGCAACCATTGCCTTTCTTCATCCGCCAGGTCTCGCGTCCGATCTCGATCTGACATTGGAGCCAGCCCCGCGAATCGCCTCTTGAATCTCCGCCCCACTCCCCTCCCCCTTCCCGCCGCAACATGTCTGTTCCCTATCTTCCCGGCCAACGCTGGGTCAGCGAAACCGAGCCGGAGCTCGGTCTCGGTTCCATCCTCCGCACCACCGCACACACCGTCACCGTGGGCTTTGGTGCCACCCAGGAATCCCGCGAATACGCCCTCGGCAACGCTCCCCTCCGACGCGTCCACTTCCACAAGGGTGATACCCTCCTTCTGCGCGATGGCACATCCGTCACCGCCGAGTCCGTCGTCGAGCGTCGCGGTCTCCTCCTCTACCGCGCCGACGGTCGTGAAATCCCCGAGTCCGAACTCTCCGACACCCTCACCTTCAACCGACCCGAACAACGACTCCTGGCCGCCGATGTCGATTCCCCCGCGGACTTCAACCTCCGCGTCGCCGCCCTGCGCCACCAGCACCGCCGCCGCAAGTCCCGCGTTCGCGGTTTCGTCGGCGGACGCATCGACCTGATCCCGCACCAACTCTGCATCGCCGCCGAAGTCTCCGGACGCCTGGCACCGCGCGTCCTGCTCGCCGACGAAGTCGGGCTCGGAAAGACCATCGAAGCCTGTCTCATCGTCCATCGCCTCCTGCTGACCGGACGCGCGCAACGCGTGCTGATCCTGGTCCCCGATTCCCTCGTCCATCAGTGGTTCATCGAGTTGCTGCGGCGCTTCAACCTCTGGTTCCACATCTTCGACGAGGAACGCTGCATCGCCATCGAGGCCGGTGGTCCCGACGCCAATCCCTTCCTCGACGACCAACTCGTCATCACCAGCCTCAGCCTTTTCGCCGGCAAGCCACGCCGGTGTGAACAAGCCCTTGCCGCCGGTTGGGATCTCCTCGTTGTCGACGAAGCCCATCACCTCGGTTGGACCCCCGAATCCGCCAGCCCCGAGTACGCCGTGGTGGAATCCCTCGGCAAGGTCACCGCTGGCCTCCTGCTCCTGACCGCGACCCCCGAACAGCTCGGCATGGCCAGCCACTTCGCCCGCCTCCGACTCCTCGACCCCGACCGTTTCCATAACCTCGACGCCTTCATCCAGGAATCCGAGGGCTACCGCGACGTCGCACGTCTCGCGGAAAAGGTGATTGCGCAGGAAACCTTCGAAACCGCCGAAGTCACCGCCCTCGCACGTCTCCTCGTCGAAACGCCCGCCGCACTCCAACCCCGCCTGGCGAAGCTCGCTGACGACTCCGTCCGCAACGCCCTGCTCGACGCGCTCCTCGACCAGCACGGCACCGGGCGGGTCATGTTCCGCAACACGCGCCTGACCATCTCCGGTTTTCCCCGCCGCATCGCCCATCTCTGGCCCCTCGACGAAGACAGCGACAACGTCGAACTCTTCGAACGCCTCACCGAGGAGTTCTCCGCGGACTCCGACGCCAGCCTGTCGGCGCACTTCGAGCCCGACTTCTCCGCCGATCCCCGGGTGCAATGGCTGATCGAACAGCTCCGCGCCCTTGGCACCGAAAAGATCCTCGTCCTGTGCCGCACCCGGGCCAAGGCCGAGACCCTCGAACGCGAACTCCGCGCCTGGACCAGTGCCAAACTCGCCGTCTTTCACGAAGGCCTCACCCTCGTCCAACGCGACCGCCACGCCGCATGGTTCGCCGAGGAGGACGGCGCCCGTCTCCTCATCTGTTCCGAGATCGGCAGCGAAGGTCGCAACTTCCAGTTCGCCCATCACCTCGTGATGTTCGATCTCCCCCTCGACCCCGAGCTGCTCGAACAACGCATCGGCCGACTCGACCGCATCGGCCAGACCTCCGAGATCCAGCTCCACCTCCCATTCGTCGTCGGCAGCGCCCAGGAACTCCTTGTCCGCTGGTATCACGAGGGCCTGAACTCCTTCGAAAAGAACCTCCAGGGCGGACGCGCCCTGCTCGAACGTTTCGGTTCCCGCGTCACCGACCTGGCCCTTGAATTCCACGAACGCGCCGGGGCTGCCCGCGCCGACCTCGCCACCCTCATCGACGAGACCCGCACCGCGCGACTCGAACTCACCGCACATCTGGAAAAGGGACGCGACCGTCTCCTCGAACTGAACTCATTCCGACCAAAGCTCGCCGCCCGTGTCGTTGACGAGATTCGCAAACAGGACGCCGATCCCACCCTCGATCCGTTCATGGTCGCCGTGTTCGATCACTTCAACATCCACGTCGAGGAGATCGCGGCACGGACCTGGCGACTCGGTTCCGCGGGCATCTTCGCCGAATCCTTTCCCGGCCTTCCCCTCGAAGGCCTGACCGTCACCGGCGATCGCACCCGCGCCCTCTCCCGCGAAGACGTCCAGTTCCTGACCTGGGATCATCCGCTGGTCACCGGCGCCCTCGACCTGGTCCTCGGCGTCGACAAGGGAAACTCCAGCTTCGGCCTCTGGACCGACGGCAAGGCCACCGGGCTCTACCTCGAAACCATCTTCCTCCTCGAATGCGTCGCCCCCCCAGCCCTCCACATCGACCGATTCCTGCCGCCCACACCCCTCCGCGTCCTGGTCGATCCCCAGGGCAAGGACGCCTGTACGCTCATCGACCGCGAATCCCTCGCCCGTCTGGTCCGGGCCGGCGACGCCTACCCCCATGTGAGCCGACCCGAAATCCGGGAACGGATCCTCCCGCTCCTGATCGAGAAGTCCGAGGACATCGTCCACCAACACCTCCCGAACCTGATCACCCAGGCCCAACGCGAGATGACAACCCAACTCGACGCCGAGATCGCGCGTCTCCGTCAGCTCGCCCGGGTCAACCCCAGTGTCCGACCCGAGGAGGTCCAGCACCTGCTCGACCAGAAACAGGCCCTGTTCCAACACCTCGCCGCCGCCCGCCCCCGCCTCGACTCCCTCCGCCTCATCCTGCGGAGCTGAACCGCCGCCCGTAGCTGACAGGGTAACGGGGCCATCCTCCTCGTGAGACACTCAAGCAGCCCCAAAGGGGCGACAGCATACCAGCCCGGGGTGGAACCCCGGGTATCCAACAGGAATGCGGACGCGTTCTGAAGGAGGAGGCAATGCGGTCCGTTCTGTCCAAATGACAAATCGACGACGAGGCCAGGAACACTGCGAATCGACAGGGCCGGGGCGTCGCATCAGGTCATGAGGCGGGGAAAGGCAATAGAGTCACCTCCAAGGCCACGACATTTGCCTGCGGAACGGAATGAACCGCACGGGTCGAAATCGGCGGCGTGTCTCACCGCAGCGCCAACCCCTCCCCCGGCCCACCCGGAATCCCTTTCCACTTTTTCGGCTTCTTTCGTTTCTTTCGGCCGCACCGCTTTCCCATGCCGTGATCCGAAGCGGGTTTGCCGAAAAGAACCCAAAAGACGCAGGAGTTGTGGTGGCAAGCCGGCAAAGGCGGTCGGGTTCCTGACCGGCAACCACCCTCCCTCCCGGCGTCGCGTGCTTTGCGGCGTGGCGTGCGGCATTCCCCGTGACGTGCAAGAAGGCCTCACGCCACGACGCAAAGGCGCAACGTCTCCCGGCGGACTCGTCGGACGATCCTGGTCGTCGCGAACGATCACCCCGTGGCCACCCTCACCAACTCAAGCCAGACAACTGCGGAATCCGGCGTTCAACCCTTCACGATCCAGATTGCGTCCGATGAAGATGAGTTGGTTCTGGCGGGGTTCCTCCGGGTTCCATTGAGGGGGCAGTCCTCACTATTGACACGGTCGGAGGCGCCGCGGCGCTCCGGTGGGTGGTTTCGGCGCTGTCCAGAGAGGTTTGAGACGTAGGTCCACACTCCCATCCCCAGCCTACTCTCGATCCACCCCAACGTCGTCTTCGTCTCCCTGCGGATCCGTCGGGCGATCCTCACCCTGCCGGCATCGCCACTGGGTCGAGGTCGTGACTCACCCACCGCATCTTCCGGAACAGACGATCCATCTGCCACCACGCGTGGTACATCGCACCGGCAGACTCGATCCGCAGACAGCGACATGTGGATTGGCCAGTCCGAGACCCTGGCATGGTGTGTCAATAGTGAGGACTGATCCCTAACCCTGACGAAAGCTTACCTCTGAAGGTGCCCGGACACCGTTGTTTTCTTGCGCCACGCATCGAACGGCGCAGTCCGACGTTCCGGGGCCGACGTTGTCAGGCACCCTTCGACGGCGACGCCCATGAGTCGAGGCGCGAATCGACCATCGCCTTCGCCGCGAGAGGAAAGGAAGGTGTCTAAGCGAGCCGGCGGCGCGGATGACATGCTCAAGTTGATACCGATTCATGACGGGCGAACCTGCGGAATATCTCGTTGCGCTCCGAGATCGGGAGAACTCCGGCAAAAGGGTTCGATTGTCGCAGGCGCATTGAACGTTCGTCCGGTCCGGTCAACACCACGATCAGGTCGGCCACGGGCCCGCTGAGTAGCGCCCGCCACTCCAACAGGGCCGGACGGACCCGTGGATCCGCGGTCACCAGCCAGCGTTCCAGAGTTTGCTGCGCGTGAGGAATCCATGACGGGTGATCCTCCAGACCCCTCGCGATGGCGGCACCCAGCGCAAGGCTGCGTTCATCAATGAGTCGATGGTCCTTCATGCATGCCGAAGCTATTGCATTCAGGTCCACGCCCGCGAGGCGATTTCCTGATCGCGTCGCGGGAGCGCCGCCACCTTCGGTCGTGATTTTCCCATCGCCGCACTCCACGGCTTCACCCACTGTTTTTTGCCGTGAACAAGATTGCCTGTCTGCTGTTGACCCTCGTTGCCACCTCGCTGCTCTGGACCCGCGCCGCGGCCCAGACGAACGAGTTCACCAGCGAAACCATCTCCATCGGCGTCGTCGTGAGTGACCTGGAGAAGTCCGTCGAGTTCTACACCAAGGTCATCGGGATGAAGAAGGCCGGCAGCTTTTCCGTGAACGCGGACATGGGCAAGCGCACGGGCCTGACCGGAGGCACGCCGGTGGACATCACCATCCTGAAGCTCGGCGACAGCAAGACCGCGACCGACTGGAAGCTCATGAGTTTCGGCAAGCCCGCCGCGCAGGCGAAGAAGCAACACCTTCAGGACGACACCGGCATGCAATACATCACCATCCATGTGAAGGCGCTGAAGCCGTTCCTCGCCCGCATCAAGGAACACAACGTGAAACTGCTCGGCGACACGCCGATTTCGATAGGTGGAACCACCCTGTTCGCCCTGGTCCAGGACCCCGACGGCACGTTCGTCGAACTGATCGGACCCATGGAGTGAGGAGCGTTTTCCCTTCAACCCCGGGTTTCCCAACTGAGAACATCCGTCCCCATGAATGCCCGCCGTTTCGTCACCGCCGCCGATGCGCTTCAGGAGGAGTACAAAGGCCGCACCAACTACTGGATGTGTCGCCCCGAGGTCTGTGAAGCCCGGGACATCCAGGTCTGCCGAGCCATCCTGCCCGCGGGTGAAGGCCATAACTTCCACACCCATCCCGAGCTCGAAGAAGTCATCTACGTCCTCGAGGGCGAGGTGGAACAGTGGGTCGAACAGGAATACCGCATCCTCCGACCCGGCGAAGTCGCCCACATCCCGAAGGGAATCGTCCACGCCACCTTCAACTCGTCGCCCAACGACGCCGTCATCCTTGCCATCCTTTCGCCTGCCGCCGCCACCGGCCCATTCCTCGTGGATGTCAGCAACGAAGAACCCTGGCGTTCATTGCGACCCGGAAAATGAATCCCGAAAACCCGCCAGATCCCGGTCGCATCCGTAAACGGGTGGGGCGTCCACCCTCTCCGGGTCACGTTCTCTGGCAACTGGAACAGATGCGGCAGTTCATCCGCCAACATCACCATGGAAAACCCATCATCACCGAGCCCGACCATTTCCCGGTTCGAAAAACTGTTGGCCGATCTCGTCCGGGCCGGAGTTGATTACGCCGTGGTGGGTGGCTTCGCCGTCATCCTTCCTGCACCATGACTTCCCCTTCCCGACGCTTTGTGACGGCCGCCGAGTCGGTCACTGAACCCACCCTGTTCACGCTCAACGCCTGGCTTTCCCGGCCCGACATCGTGCCCTGTCACGACCTGCTCATGGTCCGGGCCACCATGGAACCGGGACGATGCCACCCGTTCCATCATCACCCCACCCGCGAAGAGATCATCTACATCCTGTCCGGCCAGGCCGAGCAATGGTGCGGATCCGAGTATCGGGTGCTCAAGCCGGGCGAAATGGTGCTCATTCCGAAAGGCGAGATCCACGGCACTTACAACCCCTTCCGCGAACCGGTGGTCTTCCTCGCCATTCTTGCACCCGCCAAAGCGCCCGGACCCGATGTCGTCGACGTCTCTTCCCACCCGGAATGGAGTCAACTCCGGGCTTCGCTCGGCCTCGCACCCTGCACCCCGACTTCCGCCACCTCCTGACCCTCGTTCGGCATGCACATCGACCCCGGTTCCCTCAATACGCGGCAGATGTATCAGTGGATGATCCACACCATCCTTCCCCGCCCCATTGCCTGGATCTCCACGTGCGATCCCGCCGGTCGCACCAACCTCGCCCCGTTCAGCTTCTTCATGGGTGTCTGTGCCAAGCCCCCCACCCTCCTGTTCTGTCCGGTCAATGATCGGCACGGTCATCCCAAGGACACCCTCCGAAATGTGGAAGCCACCCGGGAATTCGTGGTGAACCTCGTTCCCCTCGCCCTCTGCGAGGCCATGAACGCCACTTCAGAATCCCTTCCCCACGGCGAAAGCGAGTTCGACCGCTTCAACGTCACTCCTTCCCCCTCCATCCACATCCGTCCACCCCGCGTCGCCGGTTGCCCGGTTGCCTTCGAATGTCGGCTCGACCGCATCATCCGCGTCAGTGAAGGACCCGCCGGCGGCAACATCGTCCTCGGCACCATCGTGGGACTTCACGTGGAAGATTCGATCCTTGGAGCCGATGGCTTTCCTGATGCCGAACGGATGAACCTCGTGGCACGCGCCGGAGGCGACCTGTACCTGAACGGCGGCGAATTCCTGCGCATGGTTCGGCCCTGATTCTTGTCCCAACCGTGTACCGGCTCACCCAATCCTGAAACGCGGGCTTGATCCGAAGATGGCGCAGATGAGCCGGGGATCAGAAAATCGATACGCCCATCCGCGGGTTGAGGTCCAACCCGACGCGCCGATACCCCTCCACTGTCTTTCCATCTGCGGTATCTGCGCCATCTGCGGATAAACCAAGACCAACTCCGGTTTTGAACTGAAGCCGTCAATCCCGCACCGATCCACCGAGTCCCTGCTTCAGGGCGTCCACCACCCGCTGATGCACCGGGTTGACCTCGTCATCCTTCAAGGTCCGGTCCCCGGCCCGATAGGTGAACGAATACGCCATGCTCTTGCTTCCCTCCGGAACGTGGCGTCCGCGGAAGACATCGAACACTTCAACGGCCTCCAGGTTGGCCGGCTTCAACTGGCGAACCAGGGCCAGCACGGCGTCATGGGTGGTCGCCTCCGGCACGATCATCGCCACGTCCCGCGCAATCGACGGAAATGCCGGCAATGGCTTGAAGGATCGCGCCGCGTTCCGCTTTGAAAGCAGGAAGTCGAGGTTCAACTCGGCCAGCAGGACCGGATCCCGGACATCATACCGACGCGCCACCGACGGTTGGACCTGTCCCATCTGCCCCAACTCCAGGCGCCCGCCCAACGCGATCGATGCCGATTCCACAAACAGTCCCGTCGGCTCCGCACGACGGACATAGCCCACACCCCGCAACCCCATCGATTCCAGCAATTCCTCCACCACCCCCTTCAGGTCATACAGATCGCACTTCGCGTCCCGCTCGGCTCCCGACCAAAAGCCCGGGTTCCGCTGGCCGGTCAGGACAATGGCCAATCGCCAGCCTTCCTTCACTCCGCCTTCCACCGGCAGGAAGACCCGACCCACCTCGAACAACTGCACGTCGCCATTCCGACGCGACAGGTTGTGCCGAAGGGTGTCGAGCAATCCGGGCAACAGCGAAGGCCGCAACACGCTCATGTCCGCGCTCAGCGGATTCGCCAATGCCAACACCTCCCCGGTCACCGCCCGCGCCGCGCCGTCGGTCACCAGTGTCTGGCCCTGCGCCTCGGACAACCCCAACCCCACCAACCCACGCCGGACCTCCATCATCACGTCGTACACGGCGTCGAACGGATGGCTGCCCATGCCCCCACGCGGTGCCGTGGACGGGATGCGATCCACCCCATGCAACCGCGCCACTTCCTCGATAAGATCAATCTCCCGCTTCAGATCCGGTCGATGGCTTGGAATGGTCCATTCCAAAGCGCCCGTTCCAGCCACAGCCCCAGTATCTGCCGGGGCCACCAATCCAAGCCGGGAAAGGTGCTGTCGGATTTCTTCCTGCGGGATTTCCACTCCCAGCACTTCCGCCACACGACTTGGCCGGAGCGAAACCGTCCGGGTTTTGGAAGTCTCCGGATAGGCATCGACCACCCCGTCCGCCAATCGTCCGCCGGCGACCTCCAGGATCAATGCCGCCGCCCGCCGACTCGCCCAATCCACCGCCCCGATGTCAGCCCCGCGCTCGAAGCGGTAACTGGCATCCGTCCGCAACCCGAGCGACTTGCTGGTCCTTCGGATGCACGTCGGTTGAAACCAGGCGCTCTCCAGCAGGACGTCGGTCGTGCTGTCCTGGATCTCCGTGTTCTGCCCACCCATCACGCCGGCCAGCGCAATCGCCTTCCCGGAATCCGTAATCAACAGCATGTCGGGGGTCAGCACCCGCGACACCCCGTCCAACGTCACAAACGTTTCCCCCACCCCGGCCCGTCGCACCACCACCGTGGGAATCCCCGTCGCACCCTGCCCCACGAGACGGTAATCGAAGGCATGCAAGGGTTGGCCGGTCTCCAACATCACGAAATTGGTGACGTCCACGACATTGTTGATGGAGCGGATACCCACCTGTTCCAACCGGGACTTCAACCAGGCAGGGCTTGGTCCGATCTTCACTCCGCGAATGACGCGGGCGGTGTAGCGCGGACACAGATCGGGAGCCTCCAGGCGCACCTCCACCAACCCACTGACCGGTTCATCCCCGGCAACCAGAGCCACTTCCGGCAACCGCAGGGGATTGCCGGTCACCGCCGAGATTTCCCGGGCAACTCCCACCACCGAATTCAGATCCGGCCGGTTCGGCGTGATCTCAAGGTCATACACCACGTCTGAACCCGCCCGTCCCAGATACTCCCCGAACCCCTGACCCACCGTCGCGTCCGACCGCAACAACAGGAGCCCATCCTCACGCCGATGCCCGGTCGCCTCCGGATCCACGCCCAACTCCTCGGCGGAACACATCATGCCGTGCGATTCCACATTCCGGATCTTGCCCACCTTGATGACGAACGGCGCGGTTTCACCGGCCTTCATCGGCAGGCTGCTCCCGGGAAGGATCAAGGGCACCTTGTCGCCCGCCTGGAAGTTCTGGGCGCCACAGACGATCTGGCGTTCACCTCTTCCATCCGCCACGCGACATACCGAAAGCTTGTCGGCATTCGGATGCCGATCCCGGCTGATCACCTGCGCCACCACAATCCCGTCGAAGTCGCCGGCGCGCTTCTCGACGCCTTCGACCTCCATGCCCAGCAGGGTGAGGCGTTCGGTGAGTTCTTCGGGCGTGCCGTCGAAATCGACGTACTGACGGAGCCAGTTGAGGGTGACTTTCATGGCGCTGGATTACTTGAAAGGGAAAGGGACGGACGCACCGGCATCAGGTCGGGAACTCAGAACTGCTTCAGGAACCGGACATCGTTCTCGTAGAGCAACCGGATGTCGGTGATGCCGTAGCGGAGCATCGCAATCCGCTCGATCCCGAATCCAAAGGCCCACCCGCTCCACACCTCGGGATCGTATCCGACGTTCTCGAACACCTGGGGATGCACCATCCCGCACCCGGCGATCTCCAGCCATTCCTTGCCGAGTTTGCGGACCAGGGCATTGCTGAAATCAATCTCCAGGCTCGGCTCGGTGTAGCTGAAGTAATGAGGCCGGAACCTCAACCGGACATCGTTGCCCAACACCTCCTTGAACACCGCTTCCACCGTCCCCTTCAGGTCGCCCACCGTGACATCCCGATCCACATACAGACCTTCAATCTGATGGAAGGTCGGATTGTGCGTCGCATCGGCATTGTCCCGTCGGAATACCCGTCCCGGAACGACGATCCGGATCGGCGGCGGCATCTTCTCCATGACCCGGATCTGGACCGAACTGGTGTGGGTCCGGAGCAGCGGACGACCCGGCGCATCCACGAAGAAGGTATCCTGAGCATCCCGCGCCGGATGATCCGCGGGAGTGTTCAGGGCATCGAAACAGTGGACCTCGTCCTCGAGTTCAGGCCCATCCGCCACGGCGAACCCCAGCCTTCGAAAAGCCCGCACGATGTCGTCGGTGACCTGGGTCAGCGGATGCAACCGACCGGAGCCGCGGCGGCGACCGGGCAGGGTGAAATCGGTGGGTTCCTTGGGAAGCGCCGCCTTGAGCTCAAGCTCGGTCCTTCGGGCAGCGAGGGCGGCCTCGATCTCAACCTTGACCGCGTTGAGGGCCTTGCCGGCAGCCGGACGTTCCTCGCGGGGCAACGCTCCCAACTGTTTGAGCAGGCGGGTGAATCGCCCATCGGCGCCGAGAATGGCTCCCTTTGCCTGGTCGAGAGTGGGCAGGTCGGTGGAGGCGGCAAAGGCCGCGAGGGCCTCGGATTTCACCGATTCAAGTTCAAGGGTCATGAGCAGGGCCTTTTGAAAAACAACAGGAGCGGGCGCCTCGCATTGAGGACACCCGCTCCGGCGGCACCGACCGGGGGTGCTGGTGATGGCCGGCCCGACGGGGACCGGCAGGACATCAAGCCTTGGCTGCCTTGGCCTGCAAAGCTCCCTGGGCCAATTTCACCAATTCACCGAATGCAGTGGCATCCGTGGCGGCCAGATCAGCCAGAGCCTTGCGGTCGAGGGCGCATTCGGCGGCCTTGAGACCTTCGATGAACCGGCTGTAGGTCATTCCTGCTGCGCGGGTTGCGGCATTGATACGCGCCTGCCAGAGCATGCGGTAATTGCGCTTCTTGGTCTTGCGATCGCGGAAGGCATACACCATGCCGTGGTAAACGGCGTCCTTGGCGTACCGGTACAGCTTCGAACGGCGCAACCGGTAGCCGGAGGCGCGCTGCACCATTTTTTTACGGCGCTTGCGGGAGGCGGGGGCGTTTGTAACACGCATGACAGTAAATCAGTTCGGGGAACTTCAGTTCGGGGACCTCAGTGTGAGAACGGGAGGCAGGACTTGATCTTGTACACGTCCGTGTGATGAACCTCCCGCACCTCGCCGAGATTGCGGCGACGCTTTGAGCTTTTTCCAGAGAGCAGGTGCCGTTTACCGGCCCGGCGCGACATGACCTTGCCACTAGCGGTGATCTTAAACCGCTTGGACACGGACTTCTTGGTTTTAATACCCTTCGGACGACGCATATCAGCTTCCTTGCTTACGAAAAGGAGCGCGCAGTCTATGGAGAAAGACCCCGGGAGCAAGGGGGATTTTTCCGTTGTCAATCAGGACTGCCCCACAGGAACCATCATCGCACCCCACCCCAGCTTTCGCTCCCATTGATCCTTCCCTCGGGTTCCCAACGCTGAATCATCAGGTTTGACAGGCCTTCCACCGCTTCCAAGCCGCCCAAGCCTCCTCCGATCGTCACCCGGAAACCTCAGCCCGGCCCCCGATCCGGAGCCTCAGCCAATATCGTTCCTCACGACCCTCCGCACACCGATCCATCCTTCGTCTCCACCCCAAGTCCACCGGTCACCTATCGCCCCCCCCGATCCTTCAATCGATCAAATTAAATCTTGGAACCAATGAACAGATGTCATTGCGGATCAACATCTGATTCGGTTGCCGGGCTTTTTCAGATGGAACCCATAAACCGATCTCAGCAACATCGCGTCGCAGGGGATCCGGTCGCCGCCCTGAGCGACGCTGACCGTCTGCTTCCAGGCAATTCCGTTTTCAATCAAATGCGTTCTACGAGTGTTTCTCGATGGATCAGTTCCATCGTGTTGGGGTGTGCCATGATTGGCCATGCTGGCACCTTGACCGGCCCTGTCCGCAACCCGGTCAATGGCATCGATTACTACCTCATCGACGGAGGTACATGGCAACAGGCCCACAGCGAAGCGATGCTGATGGAAGGGCATCTGGCCGTCATCGAGGACGCCGCCGAGAACCAATGGATTGCGGAGACCTTCCGTCCTTACGCCCCCCGGTTCTGGATCGGCTACACGGATTTTCACGTGGAGGGAGAGTTTCGGACGGTGGATGGCAGGAAATCGGCCTATCGGAATTTCGCTCCGGGACAGCCCGACAACCATTTCGACCAGCAGGACCACGTCGAGATGGTGGTGGGCACCTCCGCGGACGACGGCGCCTTCTGGGATGACCAGGATTCCCGGGCAATCCTGCCCGCCCTGGTCAAGGTGACGCCCATGCCGGTCGTGCTGACCGGACCGATCCTGAGTCCGATCAACGGCTCAACCTATTACCTGCTCTCGGATTCATCCTGGAAGAAGGCCCAATCCAAGGCCCGGGAATTGGGAGGCAACCTCGCCACCGTGGCGTCACTGGCCGAAAACGACTGGATTGTTGCCACTTTTGGCAATTGGGATGCACCGAGACAGGCGCACCTGTGGATCGGTTTGAACGACACGGATGACGAAGGCCGCTTTGGCTGGGTCAGTGGGGAACCATTCCGGTTCCAGAACTGGGACAACTGGGAGCCCAACAACGCGTTTGGCGCCGAACATTTTACCCACATCTATCCCAACGGCGTCTGGAACGACCTGTTCAACCACGGCTTGCCCGAAAGCATGCGCCTCCACCTCGGGGTGGTCGAAATCCAACGCCCCTATCTCGATGTCCGTATCTCCGAAGTGGAATTGCGCTGGCGCACCGAATCCGCGCTCCAATACCAGATCCAACAACGGATCGTCGAACCCGCCAGTCCCTGGGCCGACCTCGGCCCCCTCATCCAGGGCACCGGCAAGTACATGACCAACAAGGTGACCCTACCCGCCGATTCCACCCACCGCGTCTTCCGCGTGGTCGAAGTTCCTCGTTGATCGAAGATCGTCCTGCCTCATCGCAACCCGCCAACTCAGGCCTCAGACCATGAATCCACGGGTCTCGCGACCGCGTACCCGGATCTCGCCCCGGGCCAATCCTGCCACCACCGCAGGATACAACTCCCGTTCCGCCTGTTGGATCCGCGCATGCAAAGTCGTGGCCGTATCCCCGTCCAGGACGGGAATGGCCCTCTGTCCCAGGATGGGGCCGGTGTCGATTCCCTGATCCACCAGGTGCACCGTGCAACCGGTCACTTTCACGCCGTAATCCAAAGCCTGACGCCAAGCCTCAAGTCCAGGAAATGAGGGCAGGAGTGAGGGATGGATATTGACCACCCTCCCGGCGAACGCCCGCAGGAATTCCCCCTTGAGAATCCTCATGAATCCGGCCAACACCACGAGATCCACTTGCGCCTCCTGCAACGCCCCGATGTAAGCCGCCTCCGCCGCTTCATCGAGCTTGGTCCGGAACCGACCCGGATCCAGATGGCGCGCCGGCAATCCCCGCTCCCGGGCATGCCCCAGGATTCCGGCATCCTCAACGTCGCTCACCACCAACGCCACCGCGGCCGGCAACCGCCCTCCGGCAATGGCATCGGCTATGGCCACAAAGTTGGATCCGCGACCCGATCCCAGTATGCCCAATCGATAGGGCGGCTTGCTGCTCACCGGGTCAGGATGGCGACCGGATCTGGCGGATGGAAGATCGACCTGTGGCCACCCTCATCTCCAGCGTATCCCATGATGCTGGCGAGGCCTTGGAATCCCTCCACTGCCCAAACACCGTGGGGAAACCCGGTATGAACCTCACGCTTCGGCAACTGATCCTGTGTTCTGCCCTGTGGTTGACCACTCCACACGTTCTCGGCATCGAAGCGCTTGGGTTGAATCCAATTTTCCGCTGGATCCGCCCCGATGGCTCGGAATCACTGGCAGTGGATCCAGATTCCCCAACCCAACCCGGGACCGGACTGCCCCCGGCATTCCATGCCGTCGTCCAGCGGGAATGGCCGCCCGGGTTGCTGCCGCTGTTCCCCGTGGAAAAGCTCGGCCGCTTTGAACTGCGACGCCTGCCCCCCAAAGGCCGCGAAAACTTCACGGACCCACTTTTCTTTGTCCTGCCCCGTACGGACGAAACCAACGCCTCACGAATCGCAGGTCGATGGTCCATCCTCTCCACCAATCGTGAAAACCACCGGCATCGACTCGCCATGGACCTGGCAGTGGACGGCGAACAGGTCGCGGGCCGACTGGATCAGGACACGGACTACCGCTTTGCCTACGTCACCGAGGGTTCGTTACGGACGAACCGATTGACACTCACGATCGAATACATCAGTGACCGTTACGAACTCACGGCGGATCTCCACGATCAAAAACTCGTTGGCACCTGGCGCCGAACTGACGGCACCGACCAAGGCACGTGGGAAGCAACGCGACCCCAGTCGGGTGCGCCACCTCCCACCCGGAATGCCTTGCCGCTCCACCAATGGCGAAGCCCGGACGGGCGGACACGATACCTTCCAGTCGATACCCTTGAAGCAGGCGGATGGCAGCGGATGGATCCACCGCTGGGTCGCGTATGGCCCTCGAAGTGATCCCCGACCAAGGCACGTGGGAAGCTCCCGTGGACTGCGCCAGGGCACAGGTTGCCACCCAGCGCGATCCACACCCCAACACCCGCCATTCCCTCAGTGCACCGGCTTGGAATGGAGGCGTACCTGCAGCGCTTCGCGAACATGGGGCGGAACAAACTCGGAAACGTCACCGCCCAATCGCGCAATTTCCCTCACCAGGCGTGAACTCAGGAAGGAATAGGTGTCCTTGGGCATCAGGAAGAGTGTCTCCACCGACTCATTCAACTTCCGGTTCATCAGCGCCAACTGGAACTCGAACTCGAAATCACTCACCGCCCGCAATCCGCGCACGATCGCCTGCGCCTTCTGCTGAACCACATAGTTGACCAGCAATCCTTCGAACCGATCCGTCTCCACATTCGCCAACCCCGCCACCGCCACCGCCTCCCGCACCAACGCCGCCCGCTCGTCCAGCGTGAACAACGGCTCCTTCGCCGCATTCGTCGCCACCGCCACCACCACCCGGTCAAACATCCGCGAAGCCCGCTGGATCACGTCGAGGTGGCCGTTCGTCAACGGATCGAAGCTCCCAGGATAGATGACCGTACGCATGCAGCGGTCGATATCAGGGTCCCGCCCCCATGGCGACGCTGGATCCCGGGGATGACTGCGGGCGGGCAAGAATTCCGGCCATAGCCAGCTTTCGCCCCCGCACCCGCCCCTTCACGGCAAGCGCATCCCAAACCCACCCCTCATCCAGCCCTTCACCGCAATCGACTCCTATTCCCAACTTTTTGATCTGCATAACTTTCCAGTGTGAATCGTCCCTCACCCCGCACTCCCGCCGCCCCATGCATTTGAAATTGGTGAAAGGCCTCTGGTGCGTCCTCATCCTCGAACTCACATCTGTTGTTGCTGCGGCACGACAAGCCCTTCCGCCGCCCGTTTTCACCCTCGATCCGCTCTGCCAGGTCGAGGCGATGCGCCCTCCGCCGTTGCCCCCCGGGAAACCCGCGGCATCCACCCTGCGGATGATTCAACGGCTCCGTTCGACCTTCCAGGCCAATGAATCCCAATCCATCGGGTTCCTCAGCCACCTCGCCGTGCCCATGCTTCAACGGGAAATGGATGACGCCATCGACATCCAACGCAAACTTGCCGCCGCCTTTGAACTCGGGATGCATCAGGCTCAGATGGGGCGACCCGATCTCGCCCTCAACACTTACGGCCTCATGGAGGAACTGATGTCCTCTCACGGGCTCAACCCCAGCATCGGCGCCCAGACGCAGCTCCGGATGCGCCGGGCCGCCGCGCTGCTCCGCCTCGGTGAGCAGGAGAACTGCATCATTACCCGCGGGCCCGAATCCTGCCTTTTTCCCATCAGCACCGCCGCCCAGCACCGGCTCCCGCGCGGATCCCGCGGCGCGATCTCCGTCCTGGAAGAACAACTGACCCAGACCCCGGACAATCTGACGGCACGGTGGCTTCTCAACATCGCCCGCATGACCCTCGGCGAATATCCCGGAAGGATCCGTCCCGAATGGCTCATCCCTCCTTCTGCGTTCGCCTCGGAACATCCCATGGCCCGCTTCCCCGACATCGCCGGGTCGGTCGGTCTCGACGTCAATGATCTCGCTGGCGGTGCCGTTGTGGATGATTTCGACAACGACGGATTTCTGGATGTGGTCGCTTCGTCGTGGGGCCAGGACGGACAGCTCCGTTTTTATCGGAAAAACGGAAACGGGGGCTTCGATGAACGGACCAGCGAGGCCGGCCTGGTGGGTTTGGTCAGCGGATTGCACCTGATGCAGACCGACTACAACAACGATGGCTGGCTCGACATCTGGGTCCTGCGCGGAGCCTGGCTGGGTCCCGCCGGCAAGGTTCCCAATTCCCTGCTTCGCAACAATCGCGACGGCACCTTTACCGAATGCGCCGCATCCGTCGGGCTCGCCGTGGTCCAGTTCGTCAAGGCGGTTACGGTGGCCGATTACGACAATGACGGACGCCCCGATCTCTATCTTTCCTGCCGGAGTTCCCCAAACCTGCTCTTCCACAACGATGGTCCGGTGACCAGGACATCTACACGGTGATGGGCGGGGCCTTTCCCGGCGATATCGCCCGCAATTCCCTGTTTCTCAACCCGGGCTCGTCCAATCGCTGGGTGAAACTCCGCCTGGTCGGGACCCGCTCCAACCGCGCCGCCATCGGAGCCCGTATTGCCATCACCCTCAGTGGTCCCGGCGGCGAACGGATGCTCCACCGCACCGTCTCTTCCGGCGCCAGTTTCGGCGCCAATTGTCTCCGGCAGGAGATCGGCATCGGCAACGCCACCTCGATCGACAAGGTCGAGGTGCGATGGCCAGGCAACCCCACCCTCCAGGTCTTCAAGGGCCTGCGACCCGGTCAATCGTACCAGTTGCAGGAAGATCACCCCGAAGCCACCCGCCAGATCCTGCACGGTGTCCTGCTCGGAAATCGCGCATCCACCACCCCGACTTCCTCGGGCCAACCCTGAAGCGTCAAACCCGGCCCACCCATTTCCGCTCGTCCCAGACAGCCCGCAGCGAGGTGACGTTCCGGGGGTCCAACAGGTGGTCGACGGCCTTGATGACCCGCCCTTGCTTCAGCGCCTGCCAGGCATCGCTGGCGCTGATCGCCACAAACTGCAGGACCGACGGATCACGGTAACAATCAATCATGCACCGCGTGCAGCCGTCCCGGATCAATCGGGTATCATCCCACTTATACACCGTGCACATCGGCGTCTCCCAGAAGTGGCATCGATAGAGGTTCAGGTGCCAGTCGAGATAGAAGTACTTGTGCCCCCCAAGGCATCCGAACCGCTGCCGCTCACCCCGGACATGGCGCTGCATTTCCGCCAGGGATTCCTCAGGGTTCGCCACCGCAATCCCCACGCCACGCTTCAACTCCCGGATCCGCTCAAACACCTCCCACAGTTCCTCCGGGGAATAGGTCACCAGACCACCGTCGGAAAAACTCAGGTAACTGCTCTGCAACCGGGTCAACGGGTAGCTGAAGGTGCAACCCGTGAACCCCATCGACTTCAGAAAGGCCGGCAATCTCCCGTAATCCTCGATCAATCGACTGGCCGTGATGCTCGCCGTCGTCTGGATCCCGGCTTCCCGGAAGAACTCGTTCGCCCGACGGATCTTCGCGCACACACCCCGCAATCCGCGGTTCTCCTCATGACGCTCCACATCGTGCGCATCCACCGACATGATCACGCTGCTCAGACCATCCCCCGCCAGCGCCCGCATGTTTTCCTCCGTCCACAAGGCACCGTTGGTGCAGAGCATCGGACGGATCCCCACCCGCGCCGCATGCCGGACCATCGCGCGAAGGTCCCGATGCACCATCGGTTCGCCCCCCACGAAAAGCAGGTATCCAATGTGGTTGCGCCGCGCGATGTCGATCACATCCAACGCCTGGGTCAGGGTGACGGATTTCCGATTGGCGGGTTCCAGTCGGGATCTCGCAAACCCACAGAAACCACAGTCAGCGTTGCAGAGACTGGTGATCGCAAACTGCAGATAACCCGGCCCGCCATTCCGCAGCACTTCACGCAAGAGTCCCCAGCCCGAATCACGCGGGGCGCTGACCGGCACGGTCATGTCGCCCACCCGGGAATCACCGAAGACCGCGGAACTCAACTGGCCGGCGGGGTGCTGGCCGGCGGGGTATCCAGATCAGCAAAGGGCGCCTGACCAAAACCGGAAGGATTGCTCGCACCATCCGTCGTAACCCGGACCGGCGGCGCCTTCTTGGAGGCTGACTTGGCCACGCCTTCGGTGCCGCTGCCAGCAGATGCTTCCTGGCCAACTGCGCCGGGAGGAGGAGTATCGGGGATCTCCTTGGGGTTCTTGGCCCGCTTGTGCTTGGGATGCGGGCTGATCATCACGTTGATCGAACGGCCGATCAATTTGGGGGGAGAATCCGGGTGTCCCCACGGTTCGAGGTCATGAAGGAACTTGTTCACCACCTGACGCCCCACCTCGGTATGGGCCATCTCACGACCACGGAAGCGAAGGGTCACCTTGAGCTTCATGTCCTCACAGAGGAACCCGACCGCATGATCCATCTTGATGCCCAGATCATGGGGATCAATCCGGGCCGAAAGCTGGACCTCCTTCACGAGGTTTGCGTGCTGGGTCTTCTTGGAGTCCCTGTCCTTCTTGGCGAGCTCGTACTTGAACTTGCCGTAATCCACCAAACGACAGACGGGAGGCACGGCATTGGGCGCAATCTCCACCAGATCCACGGCCTGACTCCGGGCAAGGTTCAATGCCGAGGGAAGATCCATGACCCCAGCCTGCTCCCCATCCTGCGTGATCACCCGGACTTCCCGGGCCCTGATCTTGCCGTTGACCCGGTGAAGGGGCTGCTGAGGCTGATTGCGAGTAAACGGGCGGCTCAAGAGACCGCCTCCGGTTGGGGATAAATCATGCGGGCAAACAAAACAGAAACTGTCTTGGACAGATTGGAGACGGTATAGTTGGCCCGTCTCTCGAATCGCAAGTGAAAACTGGCTCCACCACCGTTCATTCTGCCCGATCCACAGCCTTCTTTCTGTGGACTCTCCTCCTTGCCGTCCTCCCTTGCCACCCCAATTCCACCCCACCCCCTCCCTCCACCTCCCCTTCCGAGTCAGCTTACCACCACGCACGCGCTTCCTGGGATGCCTCCCCCACCAACCTCACCCTCGCCGTCCATTGCGCCCGCGCTGCCTTCAACTGGGCCGATACCCAGGTCTCCAAGCCCGAGCGGGCTCGCATCGCCCAGATCGGAATCGAGATCGCCCAGGACGCTCTCGTCCAGGATCCCGGTTCCGCCGGCGCCCACTACTATCTCGCCCTCAACCTCGGCCAACTCGCCCGCACCCGGTCCATCACGGCCCTGAAACTGGTCTCCCGCATGGAATCGTCCCTTCTCACCGCGCGTTCCCTCGACGAAACCTTCGATCACGCCGGTCCGGATCGGACCCTCGGCCTCCTCTATCAGGACGCCCCGGGCTGGCCCACCAGCGTCGGAAGCCGGTCCAAGGCCCGTAAACACCTCGAGCGGGCCCTCCACCTGGATCCACTCTACCCCGGCAACCGCCTCGCCTGGGTCGAAGCACTGGCCGCCTGGCGCGACCACCCCACCGCACTCAAGGAACTCGCCTTGCTCGACGCCGAATGGCCGAAAGCGCAGGAGGCCTTCTCGGGATCAATCTGGGAATCCGACTGGATCGAGTGGAAGCAACGCCGCAACGCCGTGGCCAGTCGCCTCGGATTGCCTTCGTCACCCCGATCCCTTCCCTGACCGTTTCCCCTGCCGCTGCCGGAAGCCCCATTCTCCTTCGGATACCCCAACCGAGCCCAAGCTCGGAAAACCCGCCCGGAGACCCTATTGCCAACCAGCCGTCCCCCTTGTGAGGATCCCCGGGTGGAACCGCCATCAGAGGCCTCTCAGGGTGCAACGGAACTTCTCCGTCGCAGCCTTGCCCGCGGTCGATTGGGCCACGCCTACCTGTTCCACGGCGATGATCTCGGCGCCCTCGAGCAGGCTGCCCTGGGCCTGGCGCTGATCCTCTGCTGCACCGCCCCTCCCGAAACCGGACCGGAAGGCCAGTCACTCCGCGCCTGCGGCGCCTGCAACTCCTGCCGCCGCATTGCGAATCGCAGCCATCCGGATGTGTCCTGGGTCCATCCCGAGTCCAAGATGCGCCTCATCGTGGCCGACCAGACCCGCGAGATCACCCGCATCCTCAATCTCCGCCCCGCCGAAGCCCCTCGGAAGGTCGCGATCTTGGTCGGAGCCGACCGACTGAATTCCGGCGCTGCCAATGCCTTCCTCAAGACCCTTGAGGAACCTCCCGCCGGATGCGTCATCCTGCTTCTGACCACCGAACCCGATCGCGTCCTCGAAACCATCCTCTCCCGGTGTCTCCGCCTGAACTTCGCTTCCAACGGATTCCAGCTTCGCGACGAGGTCCGTTCCTGGGTGGCCGGATTCTCGGAGTCCGCCCGTCTTCCGGCCGATGGCCTGATGGGGCGTTACCGGTTGCTGGATCAACTCTCCCGGGCACTGGTCGATGCGAAGGCCCGGCTGGAATCTTCACTTGGAGAAGGTTCCCCTCTCAACCGGTATCCCGATGCCTCACCCGATCAACGGGAACAATGGGAGACTGAACTCGTCGCCGCCGTTGAGTCCGAATACCGGCGGATCCGAGGCGATTTCCTCGCCGGATTCCATGCCTGGCTCCGCGACATCTGGCTGATCCGCTCCGGGGTTCCGGAATCCCTTTTCCTCCCCGAACTCGCCCCCGCCTCCGCAGAAATTGCCGGACGCCTCTCCGTGACCGAAGCGCGGACCAATCTCGACTCCTGGGAAACCACCCAGCGCCTCCTCCATACCAATGTCCAGGAAGCCCTCACCCTGGAGGTCGGGCTTCTCAAGCTTCGCCTGTGAATACTCCGGTCCGTTCAGGAACTCTCCCATCCGATCTCCGGTCCGTCGCCCTCGGCTCCCTCCTCGGCCTCGCCATCCTCAAGTTTGGGAACCCCGTCATCCTCGAACAGCAAATCGGCGTCCCCGGGCCACTGACCGAATGGATCAGCCGCCCGTGGCCGGTGCGCATCGGCTTGATCCTGTTTGCCATCCTCGCCTGCGTCTTCCTGCTTCGCTCCAACACCCTCTCCCGCCTCCGGCAGTCCAATCTTCCCGGCTGGATCACCTGGCCCCTCGCCTCCTGGGCTGGTTGGCAGATCGTCAGCTCCTTCGGAACCGTCGATTCCACCCTGACCTCCCTCACCCTCCCCCACCTTCTCTCCGTCGGCGCCGCCTTCATCATGGGAGTACTCGCCGCCCAGACCCGATGGCAACCGCTGCTCTTCGGGCTCGCCGCCGGCTCCATCCTCTGCTGGCTGCAAGCCGTCAACCAGCACACCGTGGAGTTCCGGGTCGCCCGCGACATGCTCCTCACTGGCGAACAGGCCGGTTGGACCAACATCACGCCAGCCGAACTCCAGTCCCTTCGAGAAAACCACCTTGTCATCCAGACCAACGGTGTGGATGTCGCCAACCCCGTCATCCTCGACAAACTCCGTCGCGCCCGCGTCCACGGCACCCTCGTCTACCCCAATGCCCTCGCCGGTCTGGTCGCCCTCACCTTTCCTGTCCTCCTCGTTGTCGCCTGGCTCCGGACCGGCTCCATGCGCCCCCTGATCCGGGTCCTCCTCCTGGCCCTTCTCAGCTTCCTCGCCCTCGGCAGCCTGTACTGGTCGGGGTCCCGCTCCGGTTGGCTCATCGCAGTCGCCCTGGTCGCCGTCAGTATTGGACGAATTCCAACTCTTCAACGTTATCGATTGATCCTGACGCTGGCTTTTGGGGTGTCTGGACTCGTTTTCTTCGCCATTCGCAATGCCGGCTATCTCGGCAAGGGCGCCACTTCGGTGGCCGCACGGTTCGATTATTGGAAAGCCGCGGCCCGCATTGCCCTGGATAATCCGGTCCTCGGATCCGGCCCCGGCACCTTCATGCGGCCCTACGCCCAACTCAAACCGCCCGATGCCGAAATGGCACGTCTGGTCCACAACGACTACCTGCAACAGTTCAGCGATTCCGGCCTGCCCGGCGGGATCCTCTATGTCACCTGGATCGGAGGAACCCTGATCTGGATCTGGAAACGCCAGGGGCGGACCTGCGACCCGGTCGTCTGGGCATTGCTCATCGGGACCACGGGGTGGTTCGCCCAAGGCCTCAGCGAGTTCGGCCTCTATGTACCCGCCCTCGCCTGGACCGGCTTCACCTTCCTCGGCATCCTTGCCGGATTGCCCCGGCAAATCGCGTCGACACCCGACAATTCCACGCCGCATCCTCCGTCCGGATCATGAACATCCTTTTCCTCAACGGACCCAATCTGAACCTGCTGGGCACCCGCCAACCGGAGGTCTATGGACGTCAGACACTGGCCGACATCGAACAACAGGTCCGTCTCCGCGCCAACCAACTGGGAGTCACCCTCGACTTCCGCCAGTCCAATCACGAAGGCGAATTGGTGACCTGGATCCAGGACGCCCGGGGCCGCTTCGACGCCATCGTCCTCAATGCCGCCGCCTACACCCACACCAGTGTCGCTCTGCGCGACGCCATCGCCGCAGTCGGGGTCCCCACCATCGAGATCCATCTGTCCAATATCCATGCCCGGGAGGAATTCCGTCACCAATCCCGGATCGCGGCCGTTTGTCGCGGACAGATCAGCGGATTCGGATTTCGATCCTATTTACTGGGTCTGGAGGCTGCCGTTACCATTAACGAACACTTGTAAACCCGCTAAACGCAACCGATTGACGCCAGATTTAACCGCGGTGTCCGAGTGTTACCTTGACGTTACAGGCGCCTCGTTCCTAGCTTGCTGCACCCGAAACGGAGTATCTCGGGCTTGGGTTGAAATCCCGGGTGAATCCGTTTCGGTCCGACCTAGACCTTAACTCCGCGGGCCGTTATCGCGGGAAATTGGAGTAGCGCTGTGGACCTGAAAGAGATCAAGGCGATCATCGACTTGATGAAAAAGAGCTCCGTCACGGAGTTCGAGCTCGAGCAAAAGGAATTCAAGATCAAGCTTAAGCGTGGAGGCAATCATCCCGGTGACGGTGATGATTCTTCATTCTATTCGGCCCGGCCCGTGATGGCTGTGCCCGCTTCCTTGCCTCCCCCTCCCGGCCCTTCCGCCGCACTTCCTGCCCCGCCTGTATCCAACGATGCCGAGATCAAATCCCCCATGATCGGTACGTTTTACCGCACCCCCGCTCCCGACGCAGCGCCCTATGTCGAAGTCGGCGTCGAGGTCGGCCCCGACACCGTGGTGTGCATCATCGAAGCCATGAAGGTCATGAATGAGATCAAAGCCGAAACCCGGGGAATCATCACCGCCATCGTTGCCGAAAACTCCAAACCGGTGGAATTCGGACAACCCCTCTTCCGCATCCGTCCCCTCTGATCCCTCCCGCTCACCCTGATGGAACCGCCTCCGCCAAATTCCCCGGTTCCAGCCACTGATACCCATGTTTGAGAAGATCCTGGTCGCCAATCGGGGCGAAATCGCCATGCGCATCATTCGCGCCTGCCGCGAATTGAACATCAAGACCGTCGCCGTCTACTCCAAGCCGGACGCCAACTCCATGCACGTGCAGATCGCCGACGAGGCCATCTGCATCGGTGAAGGCCCTTCCTCGGACAGTTATCTCCGCATCGATCGCCTCATCAGCGCCGCTGAGATCACCGATGTCGATGCCATCCATCCCGGCTACGGGTTCCTGTCCGAGAACGCCCATTTCGCGGACGTCTGCGAGTCCTGCAACATCCGGTTCATCGGGCCTCGCTCGGCCGCGATGAATGCGCTCCACGACAAGGCGCTGAGCCGCAATCTGGCCAAGCGCGCCGGGGTCCCCACCCCTCCAGGCTCCGAAGGTCTGGTCGAGACCGAGCAGGATGCCCTTTCGATCTCCAAGAAGATCGGGTACCCGGTCATGATCAAGGCGGTCGCCGGCGGCGGCGGTCGCGGAATGCGTGTGGCCCACAACGATGTGTCGTTGGTAAAGGGCTACCACACCGCCCGGACCGAGGCCGAAAAGGCCTTCGGCAACAGCGGGGTGTATATCGAGAAATTCATCGAGAACCCCCACCACGTTGAATTCCAGATCCTCGGCGACAACCGCGGCAACCTCATCCACCTCGGTGAACGCGATTGTTCCATCCAGCGGCGCAACCAGAAGCTGATCGAGGAAACCCCTTCCCCCCTCCTCGACCGACGCGAATCCAAGGATCTCCGCAAGAAGATGGCCAAGGCCGCCCTCCGGATCGGCGAACTCGCCAACTACACCAACGCCGGTACCGTTGAGTTCATCGCCGACGACCACGGCAACTTCTATTTCCTCGAAGTCAACAAACGCATCCAGGTCGAACATCCCATCACCGAGGAAATCACCGGCATCGATCTCGTCCGTCAACAGATCCTGATCGCCGCCGGTGAACGCCTCAGCATCTCCCAGAGCGATGTCCGGGTCCGCGGTCATTCCATCGAGTGCCGCATCAATGCCGAGGATCCCTTCCAGGATTTCCGTCCGTCGCCCGGCAGGATTGAGATGTACTACTCACCGGGTGGGATCGGGGTAAGGCTCGATTCCCATGCGTATGCCGGCTACACCATCCCGCCGTACTACGATTCAATGATCGGAAAGCTGATCACCTGGGGGAAAGACCGCGCCGAGGCCATCAACCGCATGAGCCGGGCCCTCAACGAGTACCTGATCACCGGGGTCAAAACCACCATTCCCTTCCAGATGGCGGTACTTCAGGATCCCGATTTCAGGCGCGGTCAGTACACCACCAGTTTCGTCGAGAAACTCCTGTCCGGCGCGCGGCGCGAGTTGATCCAGGAAAAGGCCTGACCAGGCCGGCCGTGGATCACGGTGCCGCATCCGCCCCTTGCCGACACCGTCCACCATGCGCATCCACACCGGAATTCTTGCCATAACCGCCCTTCTGGTCGGTTTCGGAGGCGGCCTGCTCTCCGCCCGCCGTCTCCTCGCCCCCAGCGTTCCCGCCGCTGCGACCACAGCCTCCACCAACACCGACCCCTCCGTCCCGAAATCCGGGGAGGCCAAGAATGGAACACAGGCCGTGTCCCCTGCTTCCCCTCGATCAACGGGCGACTGGGAACGCGATTTCATCGCGTTGAACGGACTGGGTTCCAGCGTGGCGCGCGGCGACCAAGCCCGCGCCCTGGCCGATCTCGCCCCCCTCTCCCAGGTCGCCCAGATCCTCCAACTGGCCGATCAGCAGCTCGGCGGTGACATCCTGTATGTCTTCGTTGAACGCCTCTTGCACCGTCTGGCGGCGGTGGATCCCAAGGCAGCCCTCGGTTGGGCCGATCGTTATTCCAATCGCGGATTCGACTGGGGCCTTCGCGAAACCATCATCGAGGCCTGGGTCGGCACCGATGCCGCCGGCGCCCTGGTCTGGTTCGAATCCTTGGGTGTAGGCCATGCCCGCATGCAGGTGGAGGATGCCATGGCCATGGCTCTTGCCCGCCGCGCCCCGGCCCAGGGTCTGGCCTTGGTGCAACGCCTTCCATCGGGTCCATTCAAGGATGGGTTTCTTGGGCAATTCTTTGATGCCTGGGGCCAGACCGATCCCGCCTCGGCAGCCCGGGCCGGACGAACCCTCCTCGCCAACCCCCGTCACGCCGCCGTGCTGGGTGCCGTCATCGGCCAATGGGCCCAGCGTGACCCCGCCGCAGCCCGTAGCCTGCTGGATTCCTTGCCATCCGGACCCATCCGACGCCAGGCCGTCGTCGCCACCATCGAAACCCTCGCCGGCGTCTCCCCGGCCCATGCCGCGCAACTGGCCCTCGACCTCGCCCACATCGGATCCCGCGCCGATCTACTCTCCATCGTCGCCCGACGATGGGGATCGATCGATCCCACCGGTGCCATCCGATGGGTCGAGTCCATCGGCGATCCTCGCGATCAGCGCGCCATCATGACCGCCCTGATCGAGTCCCTAGCCCCGTCCCAACCCAACCTAGCCCTCGAACTGCTCCAACGTCATCGCCTCGGCGGCGACAACGAGGACATCTTCCGAACCCTCGGTGTCGAACTCGCCTCCGATCCCCAAGCCACCCTGACCTGGTTGGAAACACTCCCCACCGCCGGAGCCCGTCAGGCCGCCTTCAGTGGACTCATCGAGTCGTGGTCCGCCCAGGATCCCGCCGCTGCCGCCCTCTACGCCACCAATCTCCCCCCCGGCAGCCGTCGCATGGAAGCCATCCGTGCCGTGGCCGCCCAACTCGCCGCCGGAGATCCCGATACCGCCGTCGCCTGGCTCCAAGGTCTCCCACCCGGTCAGGAAAAGGTCAGCGCTGCCCAGGGCATGGTCTGGCAACTCGCACAGAATGACCCTCTCAAGGGCGTCGCACTGCTCGAGTCCCTCCCCGAAGGCGCCAACCGCAACCAACTCTACGCCAACCTCATGTCCGGTTGGGCCGGCAACGACCTCGACGGCGCCATCCGATGGGCCCAGTCCACACCCGACAGCCCCGAACGTCGCGCCGCACTGGGAAGCCTGGCCGGGCAATGGGCCGATTCCGATCCCGCAGCAGCAGCAGGCTTCGCTGCGACACTCCCACCCGGATCTGAAACCGACGCCTTCGTTTCCAACCTCGCCGGTTCCTGGGCTGAACAGGACCCGAAAGCCGCCCTGACCTGGGCTCAAAGTCTCACCTCCACTTCCCAATCCCAATCGGTCATGCAAGACATCATCGGTCGATGGGCCGAAACCTCCCCTGCCGACGCCCTGGCCTTCGCCCAAACCCTGACGGACCCCGGCACCCAGCGGGATTCAGTTTTGTCCGCAGTCAATTCATGGGGCGGAAGCAATCCGGAACAGGCCGCCAAATGGCTCGAAGCCCTGCCCGAAGGAGATACCCGCACGCTCGCCGCCAGTTCCCTCGTCGGCACCTGGGGCGCCTCCGATCCCGTCGCCGCCGCCCAATGGCTCGCTCAGCAGCCCGAGACACTCCGGTCTGACGATGTCGTAGCGTCCCTTGCCTCCAGCCTTTCCCAATTCGAACCCACCTCCGCCCTCCAGTGGGCGGGTGCCATACGGGATCCAGCCCGGCGCCAGACCGAAGTGGTGCGCCTCGGCCAGAATTGGATCCAGAACTTCCCCGGGCAGGCCAATGAATGGCTCCAGCAATCGAACCTCGATGCCGAAACCCGGCGCATGATCGAGGCCGCCATGGATCAGGACCCACCTTGATCCATTCCCTCGAAAGTCAGATTCAAGCCCCCCTGTAATACTCCCGGATCACGCCCACGACGTGATCCACGTGGGCATCCTCCAATTCCGGATACATCGGCAACGGCAGGATCCGCCCGGACACCCGCTCAGCCATCGGCAGATCCCCGGGTTGCCACCCCATTCCTTCATAGCATTTCTGGAGGTGAAGCGGCCGCGGATAGTAGATCAGCGTCGGCACCCCACGATCCGCCAGGTGCGCCTGCAACGCATCCCGCCCGTCACACTGGATCGCGTAGACATGCCAGCAATGCTCATTCCCAGGACGCGTCCACGGCAACTCCACCGGCAATCCAGTCAACCCATCCGTGTAACGCTTCGCAATCTCCCCCCGTCGCCGGGTCCACTTCTCCAGATGCGGCAGCTTCACCCGCAGGATCGCCGCCTGGATCTCGTCCAGGCGCGAGTTGTACCCATGCAGATCATGGAAATAGCGACGCTCAATCCCGTGCACCCGCAACATCCGCAACCGCTTCGCCAACCCTTCATCCCCCGTCACACACATCCCACCATCCCCATCGGCCCCGAGGTTCTTCGTCGGATAAAAGCTGAAACACCCGATGTCCCCGAAGGAACCCAACGCCCGACCCGAACGTCCCGCCCCTATCGCCTGGGCGCAATCTTCCACGATGCGGATGCCCCGCTCCCGCGCCCAACCGAACAATCCGTCCCCATCCATCGCCTGACCGAACAGATGCACCGGGATGATGGCCCGTGTCCGGGAAGTACAACGTCGCTTCACCTCCTCCGGATCCATCGTGAAGGTCACCGGATCAATGTCTGCAAACACCAACCGCGCCCCGACCTGGATCACGGATTCCGCCGGGGCAATGTAGGTGAACGGCGTGGTGATCACTTCATCGCCAGGCCCGATCTCGAGAGCCCGCAGGGCCAGCGTCAGGGCGTCCGAACCGGAATTGACTCCGACCCCATGCGCCACCCCGATCAAGGCCGCCACCTCCCGTTCCAAGGCCGCCACCTCCGGACCCAGGATGAAATGACCCCGATCCAGCACCCCCACCACGGCTTGGATCAACGCCTCGCGCAAGGCCGCGGTCTGTGCCGCGGGATTGAGGAACGGTACCTGCATCGGCGCGAAGTGGTACCGGTACGAAGCCCCGCGACGAAGCAAATCTTCAACGGACCGGACGAACAACCGGCGCCGGGGCATTCGTCGGCACCGGCAACCGTCCCGGTTGCACCGTCCGGGGACGTTGCAGCAACCCGGGCCCCAACGTTTCCGCAGGCGATGCACTGCCCTGCTTCTGCCATGCTCGAACCCCGAAATATCCCGCCGCCAAGACCCCAACCCCCACCAACACCGGCAATACCAACACCCATTTCACCCGGGAAAACTGCAACATGATCCAGTCGATCACCCCCGTCCGCAGCCCCCCGAGATTCGGCGACTCCTTTACCCCCGGATCCGCCGCCAACTCCGCCTCCAGCCCCGCAATCACCTCGCCCACCGGCAGCTTGAGATGCGTCGCATAGGTCCGGACAAATCCCTTGATGTACACCGGCGCACTGAACGCCCGCCAGTTCCCGCTCTCCATGGCCCGGATGTGGTCCGACTTGATGTTGGTCGAGTTGGCCACCTCGGTGACCGACAACTGACGGCGCTCCCGCCCTTCCCTCAACAACTCCCCAACCGTTGACATCCCCGCCTTGTTAGCCGGTCCACACCTCCCAACGCAACGCCGCATCCCCGCAAACCGGGTTCCCTCCAATCTTCCAGCCCCTTCCATCCTCCTTCAGGCTCCCCATCGTGCGCCCGCTCCTCCTGGTCTTCGCATTGTCCTGCCTCGCCTTCGGGGTCGCCCGGGCAACCGTGGTCGTCGGACTGGATCAGGAATGGTCCTGGAGCCCAGCCCAGCCCTCCTCCCATTCCCCACTCTGGTTGGAGCCTGGCTTCAACGACTCCTCCTGGAACCGCGGCCGTTCCGGATTCGGCACCCTCGCCTACGGCGAACAAACCCCCATTCCCGCCTTCGACAACACCCGCACCGTCCTTTTCAGAAAGACCTTCCCGGTCTCCAATCCCGAACTCCTCGGCACCCTCCTCCTCCGCATCGATTTTCGCGACGGATTCGTAGCACACCTCAATGGGCGCGAGGTCGCCCGACGCGGCTTTTCGATCCCGCCCACCTCTCCGGTCGCCATCGACGCCATTCCCCTGTCCCGACCCGCCGGCGCCGCCGAAGACATCCGCCTCGGCCCGGCGTCTGCGTTGCTGATGCCCGGTACCAATGTCCTCGCCATCCAGGTTCACTCCGCCGTCGCATGGCAGGGAATTGTCCTGGTGCCGGAACTCCTCGCCGACTTCATCCGCGGCCCCTATCTCCAGGCCTCCGACCCCCATGCCATGACGATCCTCTGGCACTCCGCCGATTCCGCCCCGGCCCGGCTCCGTCACGGTCCAGACCATCCCCCGACCAACGTCATCGACCTGCCCGTCGGTCAACGTCATGAGGTGACCCTGCCCAACCTCGTTCCTGGCCAGATCCATCACTACGCCGTCTCGACCTTCACCCCGGACGGACGCGAGATCCGGGGTCCTGTCCACTCCTTCCGGGCACTGCCCGATCGCGGCCGCGCCCGGATCAGCGTCCTGGGGGATTCCGGCGCCGGCACCGCAGCGCAGTGGTCCATCGCCCGGACCTTGGCGCGCGAACCCGCCGATCTCGTGCTGCATGCCGGCGACGTCATTTACCCCGCCTTCACCGACGCGCTCGCCGATGTCCGGTTGCTCAGCGTCTATCGGGAACACATGGCCCGGGTTCCTTTCGTGTTCGCCTGGGGCAATCACGATCTGCCTCACGGCACCGGTCCCATGCGATCCGTGATGCGCACCCCACCAACGGACACCCCGGCCGAAACCCATCTCGCCGAGGAAACCACCCCACAGTCGTACTACTCCCTGGACATCGGCGAAGCCCACATCGCCGTGCTGTACCAACCCGCCATGAGCCAGTACGCGCTCCGGCCCCAATCCGCCCAACTCAAATGGCTCGAATCGGATCTCTCCTCTTCCACCAAGCCCTGGAAGTTCCTCATCGCCCATCACCCCATCCAGACCTCCGGCGGACATCGTTTCACCGACTACAACGCCAACGGAATCCCCGATTGGATTGAACTCTCCGAAGTCCTCCTGCCCGTCATCCGACGTCATGGCGTCCAACTTTACCTGTCCGGTCATGACCACATCTATGAGCGTTTCCTTCCCCAGGACGGTCTCCATTCCCTCATCACCGGCGGTGGAGGCGCACCACTCTATGGATTGAGGGCCTACGATTTCCTCTCCTCACAGATGCACGTGCAGCATCATTTCATCCGGCTCACCGTGGACCGTCATCAGGCCCACGTGCAGGCGGTCAACGCCCAGGGGCATGTCTTCGATTCATTCAGTCTCCACCAAGCCCCGCCGGCCGCCCCGCCGTTCCATGCCGCATGGATCCCCATTACCCCGGAGACGCGCACGGCCAACAACACCGATGGCAACATCACCGGACAAACCTATCCCCTCGACCCCGCCACACCCATCCCGGCCGTCACCGGCCGTACCGCCAACCTCGGCCAACTCCGCGTCGCCCTCGACCCAGCCCATCTCCACATCGGCCTCGACCGCCTCATCTTCGGCCCCGAAACCGATGCCTGCGTCTTCATCGAACTGCCTGATCAGTCCGGCATCGCCACCCTCGCCGGCCTCGGCAATGGAATTCCTGATCCCGCCGGCGAAGGAGTCGATGCCCTCGACGGCATGGAAAACCTCTCCTTCCTTCGGTTCCGCCCATCCATCGCCGCCGTGGTCGGCGACGAACTCGCGGATGCCACCGACCGATCCTTCAAACGTCCCGGCCATTCCCAGGGGCTTGGACAAGGTGTTTTCCATCTGATTCCCGGCTTCCCCAACCTCCCGGGTGCATACCTCCAGCAATTCAATCGATCCCCTCAGGACAACATCGCCCCACCCGAACAGAACGCCGATTTCATCGTGATCTCCCTGCCCCGATCCGAACTCGGCCCCCTGAAATCGGGAGACTTCCTCCGGATCGGAGTCATTGCAGCCGGCAGACCCGACCCCGTCCGCCAGCTTCGCGCACTCGACTCCGGTTTCATCGGGAGATCCTTCAGCATCGATGACGCCGGGATCGGCCTGCTCGAAGGCATCGCCATCCGCGTGCCCGGAGATCCCTCCATCGAACTGGAGATCCTCGCCCAACACACCAGCGACGGATCCATCCAGGTCGCATGGCCGGTCATCCCCGGCCTCCATGATCTCCAGGAATCCCCAACCCTCGACGGACCCTGGCGAAGCGTTCCCGGCTTCCCGAAATCCATCGAGACCGTTCAAGCCTCGGAATCCCTTCCCGCCAACGATTCCACCCGATTCCTCCGAGTGCGGCGCCTGCCCTGATGCCGCCTCAACCCTCCGCCGCCAACCCCTTCTCCAACAATTCCGCAATCCGGTCTGCGTCATAGACGCAACCACCCCACGTCCCTCCCCCAGCCCGTTGCAATGCTGCCCACAATCGCGTGTCGGCCGGCAACCGCTCGTGCGGCGCCAGTCCCGGATGCATCGGCCGTCCCGACAACACCCGCACCCCTTCTTCCTTCCCGAAAACCTGTTCTCCTTCCCCCACCAGATCCACTTCCCCAGACAATCCCACCCGATCAATCACCAACCGGATCCGGTCACCGTCCCGCACCCGCCCGATCGGTCCACCCGCCAACGCCTCCGGTCCCACATGTCCGATACACGCCCCGGTCGACACCCCCGAGAACCGGGCATCCGTCAGCAGGGCCACGTGCCGCCCGAACGGCAGATGCTTCAGGGCCGATGTCAGTTGATACGTCTCTTCCATCCCCGTTCCCATCGGACCCGCACCCATCAGCACGATCACATCGCCAGCCCGGATCCGTCCCTCCTTGATCGCCGCCATCGCATCCCGTTCCCGCGTGAACACCCGCGCAGGTCCCTCGTGCCGGAACACCCCGTCGGCATCGACCATCGCCGGATCAATCGCCGTGCTTTTGATCACCGATCCCTCCGGGGCCAGGTTGCCCCTCGGAAAGGTCACCGTGCTCGTCAATCCGCGTTCCCGCGCCCGGGCCGGCGGCAGGATGACATCGTCCGGATCCACCCCGTCGTGCTGCATCAACAACTCCCGGAATCTCCGGCGGCGTCCGGAACCCGCCCACTCCTCCAACACCTCACCCAGCGTGCCGCCCGAAACCGTCCGAACCGTCAGATCCAGCAAACCCAGGTCGCGCAGGTGCAACATCACTTCCGGCACACCCCCCGCCAGGAACATCCGGACCGTCGGATGCGGTACCGGTCCGTTGGGAAGCACCGAAACCAACCGCGGCGTCCTGCGGTTCACCTCGATCCAATCGTCGACCGTGGGTCGTTTCAATCCCGCCGCATGGGCAATCGCCGGGACATGCAACAGGAGGTTGGTCGAACCACCGACCGCCGCATGCACCACCATCGCGTTCCGGATCGATGCATCGGTCAACACATCGCGCCCACGGATCCCCGCCCGATCCATCGACACCAACGCCGCCGCCGCATCCACCGCAATCTGGCGCCACACCGTTGAACCGCTCGGTGCCAGGGCCGAATGCGCCGGCGCCATTCCCAACGCCTCCGCCACCACCTGCGCCGTCGCCGCCGTTCCCAGAAACTGGCAACCACCCCCCGGCGTCGCACACGCCCGGCATCCCAGATCCGCCGCCTCCTCGACCGTCATCCGACCATGGGCAAACCGCGCCCCGATCGTCTGGATGGTTCCTGCATCCTCCCCCTGCTCCGGCGGCAGGGTCACCCCGCCCGGCACCACCACCACCGGTTGATCCCCGCAACCCGCCAGCGCCATCAACATCGCCGGCATTCCCTTGTCACACGTCGCCACCCCGATCACCCCACGCCGCTGCGGCAGCGACCGCGCCAACCGCCTCAACACGATCGCCGCATCATTCCGGTACGGCAGGCTGTCAAACATCCCCGTCGTACCCTGCGTCCGACCGTCACACGGATCCGACACATGCGCCGCAAAGGGCAATCCACCCAACCCACGCAATGCGTCCGCCGCCGCCTTCACCTGAAGCCCCAACTCCCAATGTCCCGTGTGGAAACCCAGCGCAATCGGCGTCCCGTCCTCCCCGCGCAGCCCGCCCATCGTGCTCAATACCAGATACTGCGAGCGCCCCACCTCCGCCGGATTCCATCCCATCCCCGCATTCTGCGACAGGCCGAACAGGTCGCCGCTCGACCACTCCCGCAACATGGTCTCCGTCAGTGGCAATCGTCCGGCCGGACCTACAGCTCGGGTCCGGATGTCATAGACGGATTCCGGTGATTCCAAACAGGGGATCAAGGGCATGTCCGAGCCTAACAACCCGCCCGTTTCCTGTCCGCTCCGTTCAATCACCCCGGATCCAAGCCATCGCCACACACCATCCCACCACCCCCAAAACCGGCACCCTCCCACTCAACAACATCGCCAATCCAATCGCTGCGATCACCGCATCTCCCGCATCCGTCACCGCCGTCACCCAGACCGGATCCCACCAGGCCGCCGCCAGCAATCCCACCACCGCCGCATTGGCTCCCGCCACCGCTCCCATTGCCTTCGGATGCCCGGTGATCCGGCGCCAGAACGGGACCACTCCGGTGACCAACAGCAACCCGGGCGCAAACAGTGCAAACACTCCCAGCAATCCGCCCGGCACACCCCAGGACGCCGGCATCGAACGTGCCCCGACATACGCCCCCAGGCTGAACATTGGGCCCGGGACCGCCTGCGCCCCGCCATAGCCCACCAGGAACTCGTCCCGCGAAATCCATCCGGGCCGGACCACCGCATCTTCCATCAACGGCAGGACCACATGCCCTCCGCCGAACACCCACGACCCCGCCCGATACATCCCATCAATCCAACCCCACACCCCGCCCCAGGCACCCGCCAACACCGGCAAACCCACGAGCAGGATTCCAAACACCGTCAACGCCACTCCTCCCGCGCGGACCCCGGGCAATCCCACCGGCGTTTCGTGATCCTTCGACTCCCCTCCCCGGCACCACCACAGCCCGACCAATCCACCCATCACCACAATCAGGGGCTGGATCCATGGCCAACGGACCCCCAATGCCAGCATCGCCCCCACCAACGCCAACCCGCGCCGGACCCAGTCCGGACAGAGGCGCGGCACCATTCCCACCAATCCATGACTCACCACCGCCAACGCCACCAACTTCAACCCGTGCAAAAACCATCCCCCGACCCCACCCGCTTCCCCGCGCCATCC
>DITU01000085.1 GCA_002422905.1 Verrucomicrobia bacterium UBA6176 | reverse complement strand
GCAGTTTCCGACGGTGTCGATGGGGTTGGGACCGATCCACTCCATCTACCAGGCGCGATTCAGCCGGTATCTGCAGCACCGGGGACTGATCACGGTCGCGCACGAGGACGAACCGCGGGTCTGGTGCTACATCGGGGACGGCGAGAGTGACGAACCGGAGACGCTGGGGCAGATCAACGTGGCCGGGCGCGAGGGGTTGGACAACCTGGTCTGGGTGATCAACTGCAATCTCCAGCGCCTGGACGGACCGGTCCGTGGCAATGGCAAGATCATCCAGGNNCTGGAATGTGATCAAGGTGATCTGGAGCGGCCAATGGGACGAGTTGTTGGCCCGGGACGAGAGCGGGTTGCTGGCCAAGCGGATGGAGGAGGTGGTGGACGGCGAGTACCAGAAGTACATCGTCGAACCGGGCAGCTACATCCGGAAACATTTCTTCGGGAAATACCCCCAGTTGTTGCGGTTGGTGGATCACCTGACCGATGAACAGCTCAAGCGTCTGCTGCGGGGCGGGCACGATTCGAAGAAGGTTTACGCCGCGTATCATCGGGCGGTGCACCAGCGCAATGGGCGGCCCACGGTGATCCTGGCCAAGACGGTGAAGGGTTATGGACTGGGTGATGCGGCGGAGGGTCGTAACCCGACGCATCAGAAGAAGGATCTGGGAGAGCGCGACCTCCGGCATTTCGCCGCGCACTTCAGTGTGCCGTTGCCGGATGAGGAAGTGACGGAAATGCCGTTCTTCCGCCCCCCGTTGGAGAGTCCGGAGACGCAGTACCTGTTGGCGCGCCGGAAGGCGTTGAACGGATTCCTGCCGAAGCGGGAGGTGAAGGCTCCCGCGGTGACGGCCCCGGCTTACGGGGATTTTCCGGGATTGGTGAGTGGGGCGGTGTTGAAGGGGGCCTCGACCACGAAGGCCTATACCATCCTGTTGAGCGCCCTGCTGAGGGACAAGGGATTCGGCAAGTACATCGTGCCCATCGTGCCGGATGAAGCGCGCACGTTCGGCATGGAAGGCCTGTTCAAGCAGATCGGCATCTATTCGTCCAAGGGCCAGTTATACAACCCGGTGGATAATTCGGAATCGATGCCCTACGTGGAGATGAAGAACGGGCAGTTGCTGGAGGAAGGGATCAACGAAGCGGGTTCGATGGGGAGCTTCGTGGCGGCGGGCACGGCCTACTCGACCTATAGCCTGCCGATGATTCCCCTCTACATCTACTACTCGATGTTCGGGTTCCAGCGGGTGGGCGACCAGATCTGGTTGGCGGGCGACAGCCGGGCCCGTGGGTTCCTGGTGGGGGCGACGTCGGGTCGGACCACGTTGAATGGCGAGGGATTGCAGCATCAGGATGCGCACAGCCATCTGGCGGCGACGGGGGTTCCCAACCTTTTGTCCTATGAGCCCGCCTACGGGTATGAACTGGCGGTGATCGTGTGCGATGGCATCCGGCGCATGTATGAGCAGGGGGAGGACGTTTTCTATTACGTGTCGGTCCACAACGAGAACTATGACCACCCGGCCATGCCCGAGGGTGAAGGTGTGGCCGAGGGCATCCTGCGGGGCATGTACCGGTGCAGCCCCGGCAAGAATGGTTTGGCGCACAAGGCCCAGATCATCGGGTCGGGAGCCATCCTGATGCAGGCGCTCCGGGCGCAGGCCTTGTTGGAGAAGTACGGGGTGTCTGCGGATGTCTGGAGCGCGACGAGCTTCAAGCGGTTGCGGACGGAGGCCCAGGCGGCGAAGCGATGGAACATGCTGCATCCGACGGAACCGGCGCGGCGCTCCTATCTGGAGGAAGTGGTGGCGGGACAACCGGGGCCGTGGATATCGGTGACCGACAATCTCAAGCTGGTGTCGGACCAGATTGCCCCGTGGATTCCGGGTGGCTTGATGACGCTGGGTTGCGACGGGTTTGGGCGGTCTGAAACGCGGCAGGTATTGCGGCGGTTTTTCGAGATCGATGCCGAATGCACGGTGGTGGCGACCCTGTATGCGTTGTCGCAGCGGGGCGAGATCCCGGCGACGCTGGTGGAGACGGCGATCCGGGAGTTGGGGGTGGACCCGGAAAAGGCGTTTGGCGTGTGTGTCTGAGCCTGAGAGGCCATGGGTGAAACCTGTCGACGATTGCCCGGGCAAGGGGTGCTGGTGGTGCTGGAAGGCATCGATGGCGCGGGCAAGAGCACGCAGTTGCGGCGCCTGAAGGAGGCGTTGGAACGGGCGGGGGTGGAGGTGATGGCCGACCGGGAACCGACCGATGGCCCGCATGGGCGTCGGTTGCGGGCATCGGCGACGGAAGGACGGCTTGGGCCGGCGGAGGAACTGGAATTGTTCATCGCCGACCGGCGTGAACATGTGGAACAGGTGATCCTGCCGGCGCTGGGCTTGGGCAAGGTGGTGTTGCTGGATCGCTATTACTTTTCGAACGCGGCGTATCAGGGCAGTCGTGGCCTGGACTGGGAGGAGATCCTGCGGGTGAACGAGGCGTTTGCGCCTCCGCCCGATCTTCTGTTCTGGCTCGATCTGCCGCCGGAAGCCTCGGCGTCACGGATCGAGGGACGCGGCATGGAGGTGAACGCGTTCGAGCATCGCGATCATCTGGAACGTTGCCGGGAGATCTTCGCCCGGATCCGGCATCCGGCGATGCGACGCATTGACGCGAGCCAGTCGGCGGACGTGGTGTTTGAGGCGTTGTGGGGCGAGGTGCAGGAACTTATTCAGCGCGGAGCCGGTCGACGAGACGTTCGATGAAGCGGTCGCCCTGGGCGCCCTGCCAGTTGAGTTCCCCCATCCACCAGTGCCGGACATAGCCACGCTTGTCGATGACGTAGACGGTGGGCCACATGGTATTGCCCCAGGCATCCCAGTTCTGGTTCTTGAGATCGATGAGGACTGGGAACTCGAAGCCATCCTTGTGTGCGGCTTCGGTGACCTTGGCCGGATCGCGTTCGGCGGCGGTTTCGGGGGTCTGGATGCCGATCAATTCAACGCCTTTTTCGCGAAGCGACTTATACCAGCGGTTATAGATGTGGAAGTTGGCGCGGCAATTGTGGCATTGGAAGGCATAGAAGTGGACCAGCACCACCTTGCCCCGGAAGTCGGCCAGCCTGGCCTTGCGGCCGTCCAGCCAGGTGCCGGAGTCGATGAGTTCTGGGGCCAGGGGAAAGACGCGTTCCCAGCGGGAGGTGTCGAACTTGACTCCCAGGATGTTGCGGTAGTTGTTGCGCTGGGTGTGGGTGAGCATCTTTTCGGCTTGGGGACCTTCGGTGGTGCGGAGACGCTGGGCGGCGACGGCGAGGGCGGGATTGCCGAGGGCATCGGGTTGGCGCGCGCGCTGGGCGGCTTCGTCGGTCTGGGCGAACAGGGCATCGAGACGATTGAGTTGTTCGGGGGAGATTTCGAGGTATTCGACGATTTCCGGGCGGAGGAGGGCACGGGTTCCCTGGGCCTGAAGCTCGAATTGGCGGAGACGGGTGAGGGTGTCTTCACCGAAGCGACGACCCACCTCTTCGGCCAGGAGGACTTCGCCGCGGGCGATTGCCGCGCGGACCTCGGGTTCGGGCTTGCTCCGGTTACGCATCCATTCGGCGTCGGGTCCGCGAAGGAAATCCTCGAACTCCTGGCGATCGGGTTCGGGGATCTTCATCTCGCGCTGGGCTTCGACCGAGTGGGCGAGGTTGAGGAGGGTCTGGGGGACGCGGGTAAGTGAGGCGGCGAGCGGGCGATGGACGAGGACCCTTTCCGAGGCGCGGCCGGTGAGGGTAATCAAGCCGATCCAAAGGGTCAGGGTCAGGAATGAAAGGGAACGGAATGGGGCCCGCATGGATTGAAGGGGAATGGGGTGGGGCCTGATGTGCAAGGCCAGAGGGGTGACTGCAAGCGCCGGGTGGAGGAACAACAAAGGGGCGAAG
>DITU01000167.1 GCA_002422905.1 Verrucomicrobia bacterium UBA6176 | reverse complement strand
AGGGCACGGATCCCGGGGGGGCAACCCAGGGCATCGGTCGCCAGGTTCCCTCAGCCCTGGGATGAGTTCCGGGTCCCCGTTGGGGACGCAAGCCGGGGCGAGGATTGATTTGAGTCTCGTGACCTCGACTTCTACGGGGAGGGGAGGCGGCGGAATTGGAGGAGGGCGGTGAGGAGGATGGGGATTCCCAACAGCAGGACGGGGAGTGGCAGGCGGGATGAGGTGCCCGGGGGACGACTGGGCGTGGCCTGGAGGCGGAGTTGGAGATCGGTCCATGTCTCGATCTGGACACCGCGTTGGAAGGTGAGGAGGCGACCCTGCTGGGGGATGGTGGCGCGGATGGCGGCGGGGGTGGGGACGGCGGCGTCCTGTTGTTCGATGATCCGTTCCGCAAGGCGTTGGAGGGTCGCGTTGTCGTCGGCGTTATTGGCGCCAAGGATGGCCTGGGCTTCCTGCTGGGTGTAGTTCACCTCAGGCCGGGAACGGAGCTGGCGGAGGTTGCCGACGTCGGGCGCGGATTCGCCGGCGGCAGCGGCCTGACGGACGTTGAGGCCGACCAAGGCCTGCTGGAGCTTGAGGTTGTGGAGCTGGACCCGGGCATCCTCGTTGAAGGCGTTGTCGTGGGTGCTGAGACCGAAGGCGTTCTGGAAGGCGCGCCGGGCCTTCTGGGGATCCCCTTCGACGAGGAACCGGTTGCCGACCTGGAGCATTTCCTCGGCGGCACGGGTCTTGGCCTGGTTGCTGAAGAGTTCGTTGTCGAGGTAGGCCTTGAGGGTGGTGACGGATCCCGTGATGACCTGGGCGCCGGGTTGGAGTTGGAGGGTGCCGGACCAGTCGTCGAGCTCCCATTTGTCGTCGAGATAGACCTGCCAGGTGATGTCTTCGAGAGGCAGATCGAATTGCGGCCCGACGAGGTTGAGATCGAGGGAACGGCGTGCGGGGGAACCGACGCGACTGGAGTAGAAGAACTCGACGGAGGTGGGTTTGTCGGGGAGGGCTTCCTGTTGGAGGGGGATGAGGAACTGATTGGTTTCGCGCCAGGGCCAGACCCCGTTCTGGTTGACGAAGGCGAACCAGAACCGGGCATCGGGCGGGAGCGAGAGGTGGAGCAACCGTTTGTCACCGGGGATGAGATCGACCCGGGCCTGGGTGAGCATGACGCCTTCGTCGGAGAGGACGGAGGTGAGGGCGACGCGAAGGACGCGGGCGGGGAGGAGTCGGGTGGCTTCGTGACGGACGAGTTGGATGGGGAGGGTGAAGCTCGGATCCACGATGCGGAAGGTGAGGTTGGCGGGTGTGCCGGCGAGATCCTGGAGCAGGGTGGAGGGGATGGATTGCCATTCGGCGGATTGAAGTGCGGCGGGGAGATCGGGGGCGGAGATCTGGAGACGGCCGGAGGATTGGAGGGTGACGAATCCGCGTTGGAGGCGTGCATCGGCGGCCTGGATTCCCTGGAGGACAATGCTTGGGGCGGCCTCGGGAACGGGCGCCTGCCAGGTGGCCTGGAGGGAGTATTTGCCGAGGATGCGCCGATGCAGTTTCACCTCCCAGGTCTGGAGTCCGTTGGTGATGGAGCCGGGGACGGGGAGGAAATCGGCGACCTGATCGCCGCGGAAACGGAGGCCTGAAGCGTTGGTGGGGACGATGACGAACAGGGATTTGAGGCCGGAATTCTCGATCTGATAGAGGAGGTTGGCGGTGACCTTGAGCTGGGCTTCGGTGAGTTGGATGTGTTGAAGACCGGTGACCTGGACCCAGGCATCGACCTGTTCCAGGTCGAGTTGGAGGTTCCATGCGGATTGCAGGATGCGGAAGGCGAGGACGCCCTTCTGTCGGATGCCGGCGCGTTCGGGATCGAGTTGGGTGATGCCCTCGCGTTGGGCGAGTTGGAGGCGCAGACCCTGTTCGGGGACGACGACGAGTTGGCCCTGTTGTTTGGAGGCTTCACGGATGGCGAGGCGGGGGACGGTTACCGAAGTGATGCCGCGGGTGCCCGGACCGGTGAGCTGGATGCTGAAGCGCTGTTCGCCCTCGGTGCGGCCGTTGAGGTGGAGGGTGATGACGCGGCCGGCATCGGAGGCGAGCTCGGTCCAATGGCTGAGGGCGGGACCGGAAAGGGTTTCGACATCGAGTCCGGTCGGCAGGATGAAGCTGAGTCGGAAGATGCCGGCGCGGGTGATGACGGCGACGAGATTGGCGGCGAGGACGGTGCGGTCTTCGCCGAGGGAGAGGGTTTCCTGGGATTCGATCCGGATATCGGGAACGACGGCGGAGACGTTGAGGACGAGGGAACCGCGGGCGTCGGTGTGCCGGAAGGCGCGCCGCAGGGCGGGGCGATTCTCGGCAGGGAACGACGACAGGAGCGGCTCGGTGGGGAAATCGTCGGGCTGAAGCGGGGTGAACAGGTCGGCATCGATCTGATCGATCTGGACATCGGTGCCGGTGGCGACGCCGACGGAGCCGAGTTGACCGGCGGAACCGACGACGGAGGGCAGGGCGATGCGTTGCTGCATGGGCAAGGCGCCGGTGGCGAATTGGGAGAGGATGCGGAGGGTGAAAGGATGGGATTGGGCCGCTGCGAGGGTGATGCGGAGCCGGCGCGAGTCGGGGTCGAATCGCCACAGGGCCAATCGGGGTGGGGCGGGATTAGATTCCGGGTTACCGACCACGGTGACGTCGGTGACGGTGGCTTCGGGAGGGAGTTCGAGGAGGAGTTCGGAGAGTTGGCCCTGGGCGGGTCGGATGTGGACCAGATGGATTCCCTCGACCAGGCCGGCGGTGGGGATGAAGAGATGGGAGGTATCGGAGAAGAACACGGACTTCTCGTTGCCGAGGTCGCGGGTCCGGGGTTGCCACGAGATCCAGGTATCGCGGGCGGGACTGAGGACGATTTGGACGGAGGTATGGGGTGCGGCGGCAGATCTCAGGACCGATACGGCGGCGGGGGAGGAGACATCGACGTCGAGGTTCTGCAAGGAGAGATCGATCCGGTTGATGAGGCCGTGTCGGGTGGGGAGGAGGAATCCGGGGAGACCGTCGCGTTGGCTGACGGGCAATTGGTAATCGAGTTCGATCTCGAACGAGCCGTCCTGGGTGGCGACGAGGTTTCGGGAAGCGGAATCGGGCCCGGTGGCCTGGACGAGGCGCAGGGCGTTGGTGTTGAAACGGGCGCGGGTGAGGACGGCGGGATCGGAGAGGATGGGCAGGGATTGGTTCCGCGTGGCGTTCCATCGGATGCGTGCGGTGGCGGAGATGAAGCCGTCCTCGACGCGGACGGATTGGATGACCGATTCGGCAACGGGCGGATCCTGGGGAGCGGCGTGGGAGCGTTGGGTGGGGAAGAGCAGCAGGAACAACAGGAGGGCTGAAGCGGTTGAAGCGGCGGGGAACGAAGGTGGATCGGCCGGGGTGGAAGGCGGAGTGGGCGGCGCGGGCGGAGTGGCTGGAGGCGGGGGCAGGTGTTGGAGTCGCGCGAGAGCCGGCCACACCAGGTGAATGGAGACGAACGCCGCGAGCACGATCAGGAAGGGGGACAGGCTCCAATCGGGTCGGAGGGTGGCCCAGCCGAGAAGGGTCCAGGCGGTGGCGATGAGGAAGGTGCGGACGAGGCCCTGGGTGCGGAGGAGGGCGAAGGCGGCGGTGAGGAAGGCGATGAGGGCGGGCCAGGCGGAGGTGAGCGGGGCGGAGGCCTTGGCGTCCTGATTGGCGACATCGATGTGGAGGGCGCTGTCGGGTTGTTGGACGGGGGCGAGGAAGGCGAGGTGTCCTTGGGAGGGATCTGGTTCGGGGAGTGGGTTCGGAGTGAATTGCGCCACGGTGAATCCGGCGAGGGCGAGGGCGGCGACGCAGACGACGGAGCCAGCGGGAATGCGGAGGCGCGAGCTGGTCTGGGTGGAGGTAAGGGCCCAGCGACAGGCGATCACGGCGAGAATGAGGAGGCCGAGAATGAGGAGGATCCGGGATTGGTTGGCGCGATGGGTGAGGTGGGACATGAGGCGGGAGGCGGCGGTGGAAATGACGTTGCCGGAAGTGGGGGTGAGGGATCCGCCGAGGTAATCGAGGCGGCGTCCGGCATCGGGNNGGGCGGGGTTGGGGGAGCGGGAAGCGAGTTTGAGTTCGAGGATCTGGACGGTGTTGGGGTCGGCCTGTTGGGGGAGGGGAACGAGATGGGCGACGCCGTCGCGGACGGGGACGGAGGTGACGCCACCGACGGTGGCGGACCAGAGGGTGAGGCCTTCGGGCAAGGTGACGCGGAGGTGTGGGTTGCCGCGGTTCTTGATGAAGTAACGGACGTCGGTGAGGACTTCGCCGTCCTTGGACACGCGGGTGGAAAGGGCGGCGCGGTCAATGACGAGGGCGAGGGTTTCGGCCTGGGCGAGAGGGCTGAGGGTGAGCTGGAGATTGAAGGGGCGTGAGGAATAGCGGTAGGCGGCGAGGATGGGGGCATCGGAGAAGAGCCGGTATTCGGCGGGGACCTCGGCGGTTTCGAGGGCGAGAAGGCCGGGGGAAACGGATGAAGGGGAGACCTGGAACTGATAGGCGGAGACCACCAGCGTGTGGCCCTGTTCGGACTGGGCATCGAGGGGACGAGCGCCGGTGAAGGTAAGGGTGTCGCCCTGGGCCTTGAAGGGGCGTTCGTAGGTGGCCAGGAGGGTGTAGGCACCGGAGACGGGGGTATTGAGGTGGACGCGATATCCGTTGGTGGTGCGTTGCCAGTTGCCGCGGAGATCCTTCCCGTTGAACTCGATGTTGAAGTACTCCTCGGACAGCGAGATCTCGAAGGCGGCGACCGGGGCGCCCGAGATGAAGAAGTTCATGGTGCTGCTGCCGTAGGCGATGCCTTCCCCGATGGAGAACAGGTGGAAGACATCGGCCTGGACCGACTGGGGAAGACGTTCGATGCGGACGTCGGCGGACCAGTCGGGATCGGCGATGCGGAAGGCGGCCTGGATGCCGGTGATCTTTTTGGGGAAGAAAGCGGTGGCGATGTCGGTGAGTCCGACGGTTCGTTCGGGGGCGATGCGCAGGCCGGGATCGGCGGAGACGGCGACGTGACCGCGATGGGATCGGGCGCGGAGGATGCTGATGCGGGGCAGGGACCAGTTGGTGAGGGTGAGTGGCGAGTTCCGTTCGAGTTTGAATCGGATGAGTTGCCGGTCGATGACGGGCTTGGTGTAGATGAGCCGGAGTTCGGCATCGGATCCGTTGGTTGAATCGCGGACGTGATAATCGGCGAGGTCAGCGACATCGAGTTGGGCGATGGCGAAGCCGCGCGGGATCTGGACGAGGACTTCGCGGAGGGGAGCTTCGCGGATGTCGAGTTCGAGATCGGCTTCGATGGACAGGGCGGAGTCGCCGAGGTGATGATGGATGACCTGGGAGACGCTGACCTCGGGTTGGATGTTGTCGGCCTGGATGCCCAGGGCGAAGTCGATGCCGGTGAATCGGTAGACGAAGCGTTGGGTGGATGAACCGACGGGAAAGGCGGGATCGGGATCGGTGACAGGGAACTGGGTTGGGGCCACCTGGGACAGGCCTTCGGAGCGGACCACTTCCAGTCGGACGGCGCCGTCATTGACCACGCGGAAATGACCGGAGAACCGGGTGGCATCGAGGGGGCGGATGGCGACGGCATCGGCGGCATGGGGGAAAGCGGGCAGTTCGGATTGCAGATGGATGAGCAGGGAGAAGTCGTCGCGACGCGGTTGATTGAAGCGGACGACCAGATGGCGTTGGCCATTGGTGCGGGCGGGTTGCAGTTCCCATCCGAGGAGTTGTGCGCCCTGGACGGCGGTGATGTTCCCGGCGCCCTGGATGGCGAGGGTGATGCCATTCATTTCGCCCTGCATGATCCGGCCATCGACCCGGGAGATCTGGCGCATGAGCCCGGGACCGATGGTCACCTGGGAGAGCAGTTCGGCGGCGTAGAAGAGTTTGCCTTCGGCCTCGGGCCGGGCGGATTTCCAGGCGAGATGGACGGAGCCGTCCGGGGGCAGGTGACTGGTGAAGGACGGGCCGTTGCGGACCGGGCGGGCGGCGCCTTCGAATTCGAGGCGGGTTTCTTCGGCGAGACCGGTGAGGGAGACGGGTTGGAGGCTGGCGGGTGCGATTTTGAACCGGATGCGGTTCCAGTCGTTGGACTGGACGACGGCGGCGTTGAAGCGGAGGTGGACGGGGAAGTCGCCGGCCTGGTTGAAGTCGAGGACGAAGCCGCCGTTGCGCCAATGGATGCGGCTGTTGGTGGAGGATTGCAGGTCGGACAGGGCGACATCGCCGGAGAGGATGGCGATGGAACCACCGCGCGGATCCTGGACCCGTGCGATGGCGGTGAGGGTGAAGGCGGCGGACTGGGGATCAAGCCGGCCTTCGAGTTGGAATTCTCGAAGGACGACCCGTCGGGCATCGGGATCAGCGGGGCGCAGGATGACGGAGAGGAGGCCGGGGGCGCCCTGGATGCGGAAGGCGAGGGTGACGGGATTCCCGGCGGCATCGGCGGGGCGCATGGATTCGGGGAGGAACCGGGGTTCGATGGGGACGATGCCGGCGGTGTTGGTGGGTTGGAGATCGAGGGAGGGATCGGTGGTGATGCGCAAGTGCCCGTGGAAAAGGGCGGGGTGGGGCGGGGTGAAGGTGAGGAGACCAAGCGGTGGGTTCGTGGCGGAGCCGGAGGTTTCGAATGGGCTGACCGCTTCGATGCGGACCGACATGCGCGTGGATGCGGGAACGGATCGGGTGGGTCGCAGCACGAGGGAACGTGAGCCGTTGGTCTCGTTGCGGACGGACCAGTCGAGAAGGGTTTCGCCGGTGACGCGTTGGATCTCGCCCGGACCGGCGAGGGTGAGGAAGAACTCGGCGGGTTGCCCGTGGAGGATGTCGAAGGTGGCGTTGGCGGAATGGGTGACCTTGTTGGAGCGGACGTCGATGGATTGGTCGAGGGAAGTGGAGTAGAGGGATGGGGAGCTGTTGGCGGTGCCGGCGATCTGGGCTTCGAGGGTGAGCCGGGCCTTGCCATCGCGGATCCCGCCCTGGATGGCGAGATCTTCGAGATCCAGTCGGGTGGTCTCGGCGGCGATGCCCGCGCAGGTGAGGAAGAGGAGACCGACGAGAGCAAGGGCGAAGCGATGCATGGGAGTGTTCATTGTGGGAAGGTGTCTTGGATCCGCAGATGCCGCAGATGCCGCAGATGGAGAGGGGTTCAGCAAATCGGTTCCGACCCCGCTTCGGTTGAGTTTCAATCCGTCGTCTGAATCGGGTTTCATGACTTCTCCATCTGCGAAATCTGCGAAATCTGCGGCCAAACTGGCTCTGGTTTCCGGGCCTCTGCGGACACTCACTCCGGCCGGAGGCGGCGGGCCTGTTGGATCATGGATTCGAGCTGGGCAGGTCGGGGATCCGGGGAATGGGAGGCGGGAATGCCGGAGAGGAATCGGAGCAGGGCATCCGGGGTGACTTCACCGGCGTGGGGACTGGTTGAAAGCCACTCGGCGAATCCGGCGGCGACGGCGGCGAGACGGAGTGAGGGCGAGGATTGGTCGAGAGGCCGGGCGGGGCCGGTGTAAGGGACGGCCCAGGTGTGTTCGTGGTATTCGCCGGTGTCGGGGGATTTGAAACGGACGCGCACGGTGGCGATGGGACCCTGCCCGGCGGGAAGGATCTGGGCGACGTAGAGGGCGTTTCCGGACTCGGCGGCGGCGAGTTCGGCGGCATCGACGGTGTTGTCGCGGAACTGTTCGGCGGTGAGCTGATGCCGGGCATAGCCGACCTGGCGATGGGTGAGGACGCGGAGGGGATTGAACTCCACCTGTACCTTGACGTCGGACGCGGCCACCTGGAGTGCGCCGGCGAGTTGGGCAGCGAACCGGGCGGTGGCTTCGCCGGGCGAATTGATGAAGCCGTAACGGCCGTCGCCATTGCGTGAGAGTTGTTCGAGCAGATCATCGTCGAGGCCGTCCCAACCGATTCCGAAGCAGTCGAGGGCGATGCCGCGTCGCCGGTTGTCCTCGACCCGTTGGCGGAGGGTGACGGGTGAGACATCGCCGAGGTTGGCGGCACCGTCGGTGAGGAGGACGACGCGGTTGATGTTGTTCGGGGAGAAGTGGCGGGAAGCGGTCTGGTAGGCGAGGTCGAGCGCGTCTTCGAGATGGGTGCCGCCTTCGGGAGTCAGCGTGCCGAAACGCTCGGCGAGATCACCGGCCTGGTCGCCGGGAAGGCCATCGAGCCAGAGGCGGGCTGTGCGGGAGAAGGTGACGACGCTGATGCGGTCAGCGGGTTGGAGTTGGGCGGCGAGGATGCGCAGGCATTCAGCACGGATGGCGACGCGATCGGCGCGTTCCATGGAACCGGAGTTGTCGATGAGCAGGACGAGATTGAGGGGGGTGCCGGCTTGCCGGCCGGTGGCGGCGGTGCGGATGGAGAAGCGGAACAGGTCGCGTTGCTGGGAGAAGGGGTCGCGGGCGTGTTCCCAATGGAAGGCGACGGGGGCGGTGCCGGCGGGTTCGGGATCGTGATAGTTGAAGGCGTTGATGAACTCCTCGGTGCGGATGGAGGCGGGATCGGGGAGGATGCCCTGATCGAGGCTGGCGGCGGCGAGTTGGAAGGAGACGTCGCTGACGTTGAGGGAAAAGGTGGAGAACGGTTGTTCGGCGGTGACGACTTCGGGTTGGGGAATGGGGGCGGCGAGGACTTGCTGCCGGCCGGGCGAATCGGTCTGGCCAGGTTGTGCTTCGAGGAGTTCTGGGGTCCTGGCGAGCTGCTCGAGTTCGTGAACGGTTTCTTCGGGGGAGTTCCTGTCGCTGAGGAAGCCGAGTTGGACCGGGGTGTTGGTGTGCAGGGTGGCGTTGAAGTACCAGAGCTTGCTCCGGGAATCGTCGGGATTAGCGGGGAGGCTCGAGAGTCGAACGACGCCGCGATTGAGGCTCGGGCGTTCTTCTCCATCTCGGGCGAGACCTTGGGCGGTGTTGATGCGCCCGGCTGCGCCCCTGCCCAGTCCGTCGACTGCACCGCCGATGCCGCTGGCGAAACTGGAGAAGTTGTTCCTGATCGATTCTTCGAGGGATTTCGACTCGGGTTCTGCGGCGCTGGCGGCGGCTTTTTCCAGTCTGTAAAAGGCGTCGCGCTGGTCCCGGTTGTCCTTCTTGAACCGTTCAGTTTTTGCCTGGAGAGCGACTTCGGAGCGAAGGGTGGTCCGGCCATTGTCGAAGTCGGTGAGCGGAGAGTCGGGCAGGGAAGGTTTGGCGGGGAGAGGTCCAGCGACTCCTCCGCGGTCCAGGGATGTCTGCTGTTCCGGCGTCGTTCGGGTCTGGGAAGGCGCTGCTGCGGGACGCGGCGCGAGGCCATAGCGCTGGGCCAGTAACGGGTCCATCCGATACGCGGGTTGATCGGTGGGGAGCGCCGATTCATCGCGGTCGGCCTCGGGGGGAGGCTGGGGCGTTTCGGTAGGGGGCAGTGCCATGGAGAACCGGGTGAGATTCACCGGGTTGGCTGCGGTGGTGGGACGTGCCGGGCCTTTCGATTCGTCCCCCAGGTTGAGTTGATCGGGGGCTGGGGCGTCGGAGTTGGGGCTGTTGAAGTAGTAATTGGCGTCGGACCGATTGAGCCCCACTGCGGCGGCGGTGGAGGGTTGGTGCTCCAGCAGGGCGACCCCGGCTCCACCACCGAGCAACACCACCAGCATGGCCGCCATCGCGAGCCATTCGCGTCGGTTCGTCGCGGGAGTAGGCGAAGGCGGTGGCAAGGAAATGACCGGTTCCGGCGGGGTGCGGAAGGCGGCGAGGAGTTGGGCGCGTCGGGCGGGATCGAGTCGGGGGGAATCGGGGGGTGCGGAGTCGGGAGAAGAATGGGGACGGGCAACTTCGCGGGAGAGTTCGATGGCGATGCGCAACCGGTCGTGAAGGAGACGGAGGGCGGGATCGGACTCGATGCGGTCGCGGAGCCGGGCGGCGTCCGTGGGAGACAATTCGCCGAGGAGCAGGGCGGTGATCTGCGCTTCGAGACGGGCCTCGGGGGTGAGGACGTCGTCGTGGTTGGAATCGGGGAAGGGGAGATCGGGGTTCATGGCACGAGACCGGTTCGGGCGAGTTCATCGCCCAGGGTCTTGAGGGCGTGATGCAGGAGATAACCGACATGACCGGTGCGCAGGCCGGTGCGCTCCGCGATTTCCTGGTAGGAAAGGTCTTCCTCGAACTTCAGTCGGACGACTTCGCGGCTGCGCGGGTCGAGGGTGGCGAGGCTGAGATGGACCAGGCCGATGCCTTCGAGGCGGATGATGTGGGCATCGGGCAGGGGATCGGGATCGGGCGTGGTGGACTCGGTCGGGTGCGGGTCATCGGAAGGGGAGGAGGGAAGGGGTTCGAGAGGGACGGTTCGGGAGGATTGGCGGAGTTGATTGATGGCGAGGTTGTGGACGGTGCGATAGAGCCAGCGTCGGGGTTCGAGGACGGAAGCGAATTGGGAGTGAAGGCGCATGAAGGCTTCCTGGGTGATGTCCTGGGCGGATTCGCGATGGCCGGTGAGACGTTGGGCGTAGGCGAGCAGGGGTGATTCGAGGGAGGAGAAGAGCTCCTCGATCGACTCGCGGACGGAACCGGAATCCTCGGGACGGACCACGGTCATTGGCTTTCTGGGATCATGACGGGATGATTCGCGTGCTGACCCGGAAGCGACCGGCAACCGGGTGTCTGCGGGGATGACACCGGGCCCCGGTCTTTATTAGGGAAAAGATGGGGGAGGTTTCGCGCGACGTGGGATGGGGAGATCGGGGATGCGGGGAAGGTTTGGCGCGGAGACGCAGGGAACGCGGAGGGGGAAGGGTTTCACGCAACGGTGCAACGCTCGCAACGGAGGACAACGGATGAGGGTCGGAATGACTCACACGAAGACACGAAGAGACGGGGGGGGATTGTCTGGGACAGATCCCCGGGAACACAACTCTGCGCCTCGGCGTCTCCAGCGCGTATATTTCCATCCTCGACCCCGTATTGGCTACCAACGCCAACGGCGTTTCGGCAATNNAACCGCAAGGCGGTTGTGGCCGGCATTGCCATCAACATCGATGCGCCGGGACGCATGGGGCTCCGACCGTCGATGGCCACAACCGCGTTGCGGTTGGAATCGCCTTCGGGCGCTTCACCCAGGGTAGCCTCGCGAGCTCGGCGACCCTGGGCCATGGCCGGAATCCCGTTGGGATTCGTACACGTTTCGGCGAATTGGTTTTTCCCGGGAAGAGGCAATGGGGCGGATCTAAATATTTTACATTTGCGTGGATCCATAGACCCAACTGCCCCCGTGCCCCCCCTGAGGACGGTCGAAAGCCGGCGTGCTGGCCGCAGGCGGGCAGGCCTGTTGATGCGACTCAAATGTCAAAGATTTAGACGCGACCCCATTGCCTCCTATGGAGGGGTCCGGGGTGGGTGGCGTGCGGGTTCAGGTCGGCGGCGTGCCGACGGTCAACAGCGTACGCAGGGCGGCAAGGTTTTCAACCGGGTCGAAGAGGGCGCGGATCGGGATCTCAAGATTGGCCACGACCCGGGAACGCACCCGGCCATTGCCCGACTTCAGCTCCAGCGTGTAGGTGCCGTCGCGCAGGAGATACTGTTCCAACGTCTCCGCGTCGGCATCCACCAGCCAGTATTCGGCAACGCCGTGCGCCTCGTAGTCGCGAAACTTCACCCCGCGATCACGGCCCGCGGTGGAGTCGGAAAGGATTTCACAGGCCAGATCCGGCACGGGCAGGCGAAGCTGCCGGGGTTGAAGTGTCGCGGCCTTTTCAGATCCGAAGAAGATCACGTCGGGCATGAAATCATTGCGCGGGAACACGCAGAGCCCCTTTTCCGCCAGCACGGTGCCGAGGTGATGCAATTGCACATGAGTCAACAGGAGAGTCTCCAGCCTCCCGCGCACCGCCATGTGCCGCACCATGTCGGGTGAGTGCATGATGATTTCGCCGTTGATGAACTCCCATTTCGCGCCGTCCGGAATCTCGGCATAGAACTGGCGCCGTCGTTCGCGCTCGGCGGCAAGGCGTGTGTGGAGTTCCGCCACGAACTCGGGCAGCGTGGGCAATTCCATCACCTGTTCCAGCAGCCGGTTCATGGCGAAACGCTAACAGCGAAGGTCCCTGCGGCAAGCACTGGGAATCTGCTGCGCCGAGCGGATTGGAACGGCGCAAGGGTCGGTCGCACCGGGCGCATGGTTCAGCCCTGGAGCAGCATCCGGGTGAGGTTGGGCACGCCGGCGCCCTGGTGATATCGGTCGCGTTTCAGATCGGTGCAGTGATCGGTGAGGAGGCGTTTGACCCGTTCGGGGTGGCCGATGAATTCCGTACGGGACTCATCCCGGGTCAGGTGAGCGGAGACATAGCGATGGAGGACGTCGAGTTGGATGTCTTCGTCGGTGACACCTGCGGTGCAGAACTGATGCTGGGTCGAGGTCACGACCCTGGTCCGGGCCACTTCCAGAAGATCTTCGTTCTGGATCAGGGCGGGGCCGCAAGCGCGGTCGGTGGGTTCGATCAGGACGGGTTCCAGGCACGGCGGACATCGTCACAAGACCTATTTGGATGGAGTCGCGGGAGGTTGCCAGGGAATGGATCCGGCGCGTTGGGTGTGGTGACGGAGGGCTTCGGCGAGTTCCCTGAGTTTGGCCGGGTTGGATCGGGCGAGGTTGTTGGTTTCGCCCGGATCATCGCGCAGATGATAGAGTTCGAACGGGCTATAGGGATCGTTGCGCAGAAGCTTCCAGTCATCGCGGATCAACGCCTGATAGCTCTGGCCTCCGTAAGTCGGGCCGCCTTCGCGTCGGACGAAATACAGGTCGCGCGGGGTGTCGATGGCACTGCCGCGGAGGACGGGCAGCAGGCTGACGGCATCGAGATCGGCGGGCAGGGCGACTCCGGCGAGTTCGAGGAAGGTGGGAAAGACATCGAAGACCAGGCCGGCATATGAACTCAGTGAGCCGGGTTGGATGTGGTCGGGCCAACGCGCGATGAACGGGACGCGGAGTCCGCCGTCGTAGTGGCTTTGCTTGCCGCCACGCCACGGATCGTTGTTTTGCGCATGGGCCAGGGATCCGCCGTTGTCGGAGGTGAAGATCACGAGTGTGTTGGTGGCGAGCCCGGTTTCCTGGAGGACATCCAGGAGTTGTCCGATGGAATGATCGAGGTGTTCGACGAAGGCGATGTTGCGCAGGCGCGGCGCGGGGGTGTCGGGGAGTCGGGCGGTGGTTCGGGCCAGCCAATCAGCGGGAGGTTCGATGGGAAAATGGGGTGCGTTGTAGGCGAGATGGAGGAAGAAGGGTTTGCCCGGATCCCGGGCGCGTTCCCGGAGATGATCGGAAGCCCAGCGGGTGAAGAGATCGGTGGCGTGGCCTTCGGGTTGGATGATGGCGGTGTTGAGGCGCATGTAATTCTCACCGTGCCGACGGTGCAGCGTGTAGCTGTCCATCATGTCGCCCAGGAACCCGTGGAAGAGATCGAAGCCCCGCAGGTTCGGGGTGTTGGGCGGGGTGAGTCCAAGGTGCCATTTCCCGATGAGAGCGGTGTGGTACCCGGCGGTGCGGAGATGATCGGCGACGGTGGTGATGGCAGGATGGAACCAGCCCCAGGAATCGGCGGGTTGGGTCCGGATGACACCCGGTACGCCGACGCGATCGGGGTATCGACCGGTGAGGAGGGCGGCGCGGGTGGGGGAACAGACGGTGGCATTGGCGCGCATCCGGGTGAAGCGCATGCCCTGGGCGGCGAGTCGGTCGATGTTGGGGGTCCGGACATCCGCCGGCCGATAGGCCGAGACATCGCCGATGCCATGGTCGTCGGTGAGGATGAGCAGGAAGTTGGGCGGTTGGGCGAGGGTGGGGAAGAGGAGGGACAGGAAGGCGAGTCGTGTGAGGAACCGATGGAGGGAGTGGAGGCGGGAATGCATGGGGGGAGCTTTCTGGTCGATGTGAAGCTGCTTCGATTCCTCGGACGGTCTGGAGAGGAAACAGGGTGCCATGAAACCCGTCATCAAGGAATGCCTCGTCGGGGTTCATTGTCCAGGCGTTCAGACCACCAGGCATCCTTGTCGATCAGCCGGCATGATCACCGCCCGTGAGCCGGAACGGAATTCCAGGAAGTCGGCTTCGATCCCGTCGCTGAAGATCACGCCGTTCTCCGGCATCTGCGAGGTCAGCGTCAGGGGTTGTCTGGTCGTGACCCTGCCGAACACGATGCCCGCCTGGGTTGTGTGGCTGGGGAACGGTTCGCGCACGGTGAAACACAGGTGGGAGGCGTCCCAGGCAAACCCGCTCTTCGCGACCAACCGTTGCGCTGGCAAAGCCGGAGGCTGCTTACTTCCGCGCCGGGCGGCAACGGTCGGGCCGGTATCTGCGCTGGGTTCCCTGCCTGACTCAGATCCGAGACTCTGGACGATTGCGGATGCTCCGGTCAGGAGGCTTTTCAGCCAACCGGTCGAACCAAGCCCGGTTGACACGATCACGCCGCTGGAGCTGTGGGTTTCGCATTGGTCGCCGAGTTCGATCACGTACCGGGCCGACGTGTGGGTGCGAGGCCCGATGAACAGGTCGTTGACCGCATAGAGCGTCTGGCCGGTGTTCAACCGGGCCTGCGCCATCGTCACCGCCTTCAATGGCCGTTTCTTCATCAGGACTTCAGGGATGACCTGGGTGAGGTCAGGCACACGAAACGGCAGGAGTAAACCGTCCCATCGGGCCGGGTCCGGGTTCACTCCGACAACGGGTTGGCCGTCCAGATACTTCACCGTGTTGGCCACCAAACCGTCCTGGCCGAGTACCACCACGACGTCCTCGGGTCCGAAGGCGAAGTTGGGCAGGAAGGAACGGTCGATGGCCTGGACGCGGCCCAGGGTTTCCAGCAAGGCCCGGGTGGCTTTCACCGAAGCGACATACCGTTCGTCCTCCTGTTCGTAATCGGAGAAGTCCTGACCCAGATGGCTGATGTAGAATTTCGCCTGGGCATGGGTGTTGAACCGCCGTTTCAGCTCCGCAACCCGTGTGGGACGGGTGACGAGGATGATCTTGGATTCGGTCAGCCGCTTCATGGCGTCCTTACCTGGCAGGCTTCTTGTCCATCAACTCCCGGAGAAGATCGGGCGAGATGTTCAGCTGGCCTATCTTGTCGGCGCGTCCGGCGAGTTCCTGGAAGGCGACGGCGATGAGTTGGTCGGGTTTCATCCCCACGCTGGCGAGTGCCTGGAGCGTGGCGGGATCCGCCGTGCTGATCGCCTTCATGGCGGTGGAGATGCCGTAGGCGCGGGCATCGGCCTCCGCCTTGGCGTTGTCCGTCGCGAGGGAAACGAGCTGCCTGCGCTTCTCCTCCAGCCCGATGCTGGCGGCCATCTCGCTCTGTTGAAGTTGTGCCTTCTTTTCCTGCACGGCGCGGTCGGCATCCATCTGGGCCTCGCGGATCTGGCGCTTCTTGATCTCGACGGCCACCTCGGTGTTCAGCTCGTTCTCCTTGATCGCACGCTCCTGTTCCACGGCCGAATTTCGCCGGGCATAGATGGCTTCGTCGGCTTCCTTCAACAGTTGTTCGCGCGTCTCCGCTTCGAGAGCCCGGGCCGTCTCGGGCGAGGGTTTGATGGCCAGGATGCTCAGCCCCAGTACTTCCAGACCGAGCTGGGAGATCTCGTGCGACGCCAGCAGCGCGGCGCGCACCTTCTCCACGATGGCTTCGGAGGCGCGGATGGCTTCGCGGAGCTTGAGTGACTGGAGTTGGGCACGGGCCAGCACGTTGACAACGTTGATGACGCGCTGAGGCAACTTCTGCGGGTCATCCGAGGCATGACGGCGACCGGAAGGGTCGAGCGCGAAGTTCATCAGCCCGGCCAGCCGCTTGGGGTCGGCCACGCGGAACGTGACCTGGCCCTGGAGCGTGACGGTCTGGAAGTCTGCGGTGGACTCCTCGAAAATGAAGGGTGCGTCGGTGCTGGCCACCGGCACGGCGACGAGCGACGTGGTCGGCCCGTAGTAGAAGAACGAGAGCCCGACGCCCTCCCGCACGGATTGGCCCTTCTGGTATTGGAGCAGGTAGGTGGTGGGATCGGTCTTGATGAAGCGGATGCCGAACATGGGGGTTCCTTGGTTCTGGATTGGTGAGGGAAATTGTGACGCTGCGATCAGTAAGGCGGCAGGACCCGACGGATTCCGTGGGTCAGAACCACGGCGAGAAAGAACAGGTTTCGGGGAAGAACACCCGGCCACAACCAGCGGACCGGCTTCCCATCGGGTGAGGCCAATTGCCCGGCCAACCGTTCCAGCAACCGGGTTGAGCGAGGCCAATCCACCAGGCCATTCCGCCAATCAGCCGGGATGCCGTCCACTCCCGTCTCGCATCCGGCCAATGCCCCGACGATGGCCGCGACCGTGTCGGTATCGCCGCCGCAGCGGATGGAGTTGGCCACCGCTCCGGCGAAGTCTCCGCGATGACGCAACCAGGCAAAGAGAGCCACCGGAACGGTGTGGTAGGCGTAGCCGGTCACTCCGGTTGCCAATCCCAGCGTGGCGGCGAAATCGGCCACGGATTCCTGCCCTGCCACGGCATTGGCGAGGCGATGGCAAAGGCCCTGCCATGCTTCATCGGCACTCAGCGCACGCAGTCGTCCGATGAAGTCTTCGAGGGGCACTTCACCGCGCACGATCCACGCCGCCGCCTCGGCGACGGCCAGGGCGGCGGTCTCGGCCTTGGGATCCAGGTGCGTCAATCGCGTCGATGCACGGACAAGCTCCCGCCGCTTCTCCGGTTCACCGGCGAAGACCGCCCCGACGATTGCGCTCCGCATCGCCGGGCCATTGCCGGCCGACATCACGCCGCTGCGCTCCGGCGGCACGCCCAACCACAGCCGCAGACACGACCGGGCCGTTGCCAGGCCCACACCGGCCGGCAGCGCCACGAACCACCAGCGCAGCTTCCACGCGAGGGAAGAACGGAATCGTTCCACGTCGCCGTCCGCCGCCAGCAAGGCCTGCGCGGTCATGAAGGCGTGTTCCGTGTCGTCGCTGATCATGCCGCGCCCGAACAGGAACCGGTGCCGCAGCCCGCCCGGCCACCACTTCCGCTGGCGACCCGACGAAAGCCCCTCGGCTGGCAAACCCAGTGCGTCACCCACGGCTCCGCCGAGGAGGAGACCGGAAAGACGCTTTTGGGTCGTCATCATGGGAGCGAGGTTTCCATGTCGAACGGCGAATTGCCAGAATGGGGCCGGGGCCAGTACGCTCTCAGTCATGAGCGCGGTCGAATTCGCCATCGAAAAGGTCAAGCTCCTGGACGAAGCCCGGGCCCGGCAATTGCTGGCCTGGCTCCAGGCCCATGAGCCGGTGGTCCCGTCGGCCTCGCCCGCCGGTGCGAAGGCGATGCTGGGATTCGCCCGGCGGTTTCGCGCGGAGGGCCGCACCACCGCGGACTGGATGGCTGAAATCCGCGAAGGAGACCGAGACTGATGGCCTGGGTGGTGGACACCTGTCTGCTGATTGACGTGGCGGAAGCGGATCCCGCTTTCGGTGTCGCCTCGGCGGCGTTGCTCGACGCGAAACGCCCGGAAGGTCTGACGATCTGTCCCGTGACCTACGCCGAGCTCGCTCCAGTCTTTGACGGCGACGCGGCGGCCCAAAACGAGTTCCTCACCAACCTGGGCGTGGATTGGACCGAGGGCTGGACGCTGAAGGATACTGTCGCCGCCCACGGTGCCTGGCACCGTTACGTGGTTGGGAAGCGGGCGGGAAGGATTCCCAAACGGCCGGTCGCCGATGTGTTGATCGGTGCATTCGCCGGTCTCCATGACGGGTTGCACACGCGAAATGGAGGCGACTTCCGGACGGTCTTCCCCACGCTCAGGCTGACGGCACCGTAGCGGTGAAGATTGCGAGGCCCATTTCCTCCCGAAGGACGTGGTCAGAACGCCGGGGTGCGTATCCTCCACTGATTGGGTTCCCAGCCGCAGGGGCTTCGCTTCGGCGAGGCGTTGGAAGATGAGGAAGTTCATCCGTGGAATCCTCGGTGCGATCTCACAGCCGGAAGCGGAAGCCACGTTTTGCGGAGTTGCTGGTATCTGCGTTCGTCGAAGCGGTGGAGGCGGGCGGCGCGGTGGGCCACGTCCTGCTGGATCTCGCCGGTATCCACCAGCAGGCCCATGCCGAGGATTTTCTTCGGGAAGTTGCGCTTGTCGAGTCGCTCCTTGCAGCACGACCTCGCAGAGGTGCTGGAGTTGGCTGAGCGTGAATTGACGTCCGACGATCGGTCCGTAGGATGGCGTCCAATTCCCCTGCCTGCCTTCACCGGCATCCGCTCCGATGGTGATCGAACAAGTCCTCCCACGACGGGGTCGAGCGTTCTTCCTGTTCGCAGGGATCGCCTTGGCGTCGCTGATTTCAGTTGCCGCACCAGCGGAGGGGCAGGTGCCGACCCATTCCTCCACGGCTGCCGTGGACGTCGTCCGTCCATTTGTCGATCGGCATTGCATCGAGTGCCATGACGGCGACGTGACCAAGGGTGACCTCAACCTGGAGGCGATCCGATCCCAGGATCCTTCGGTGCACTCCGGGATCTGGGAGCGGGTTGTGCAACGGCTGCGCACCCGGCAGATGCCCCCGTCCGACAAGGAACGTCCGGAAGAGGCCGCCTACACGCGCGTGCTGACGAACCTGGAGCGTTCCCTCGACGACGCGGCGGTGAGGGACCCGGATCCCGGCCGTACTCCGACCCTGCGACGCCTCAACCGGACCGAGTACCAGAATGCCATCCGGGACCTGCTCGACCTGCAGATCGATGCCGCGGCGCTGCTGCCGAAGGAAGACGCCGGCCACGGTTTCGACAATGTCGCGGTGGGAACACTGTCTCCGACGCTTCTCGACCGTTACCTGTCGGCCGCGCAAAAGATCAGCCGCCTCGCGGTGGGGACTCCCCAGCCCGTTGCCGGGCACACCTTCCGGCTTCCTCCCGACCTGACCCAGGAAGAGCACGTCGAGGGGCTGCCGTTGGGGACCCGGGGCGGGACGCTGATTCCCCATGTGTTCCCTCTCGATGCGGAGTACGAGATCCAGATCCGGCTGACCCGGGATCGCAACGAGGAGGTCGAAGGCCTGCGCGAACCGCATGGTGTGGAGGTGTTGCTCGACCGGAGGCCGATCGCTTCTTTCGTGGTGGTGCCGCCGGGTGGGGACCGGGATTTCGAGGCGGTTGACCGGCACCTTCGGATCCGGGTGCCGATCACCGCCGGCCCGCATGCGGTCGGGGTGACCTTCCTCAAGAAACCCTCGTCGTTGCTGGAAACCCGCCGGCAACCGGGAGCCGCGCGGTTCAACATGCATCGGCATCCGCGCCTGGGGCCTGCGGTGTATCAGGTCACGATCAATGGCCCTTACGAGGCGAAGGGACCGGGTGAGACCCCCAGTCGTCGTCGCATTTTCGGGTCGAAGCCCACGGGTCCCGCAGACGAAGACGACTGTGCCCGGCGAAATCTCACTGCCCTGGCGCGTCGCGCCTATCACCGGCCGGTGACCGGGGAGGATCTGGAAGGACCGATGAGGTTGTATCGCGAGGCGCGGGAGGAGAAGGGTTTCGAAGCCGGCATCGAGGCGGGCCTGGGCGCGATCCTGGTCAGTCCCGGATTCCTGTTCCGCATCGAGCGCGACCCGGAAGGGATACCGCCGCGGACCGCCTATCGGATCACGGATCTGGAGCTGGCGCGTCGCCTGTCCTTCTTCCTCTGGAGCAGCATTCCCGACGAGGAACTGCTGGGTCTTGCAGTCCGCGGTGAGTTGCATCGACCGGCGGTGTTGGAAGAGCAGACGCGCCGGATGCTGGCGGATCCGCGGGCCGCGGCGTTGTCGGATCATTTCGCCGGCCAATGGCTTTACCTGCGAAATCTCGAATCGTTCACGCCCGACGTTCGGTTGTTCCCGGACTTCGATGACAACCTTCGGCAATCGCTGCGCCGCGAGACCGAACTGTTCTTCCAGAGCGTCCTGCTGGAGGACCGCAGTGTGCTCGATCTGATCCGGGCGGATTACACGTTTCTGAATGAGCGCCTCGCCCGGCACTACGGCGTCCCTCATGTCCGGGGAAGCCAGTTCCGGAAGGTCGCGGTCGCGGACGTGGGCCGGGGTGGATTGTTGCGTCACGGGAGCATCCTGGCGGTGACGTCGTATGCCGATCGCACCTCACCGGTGATGCGGGGCAAATGGGTCCTGGAGAATCTTCTGGGAACCCCGCCACCGCCGCCGCCGCCAAATGTTTCCAACCTGAAGGAGAACCGGGTGTCCTCGAAGCTGTCCGTCCGTGAACGACTGGCGTTGCACCGGGCGGACCCGTCCTGTGCGAGCTGCCACAAGCTGCTCGATCCGCCGGGGTTCGCCCTGGAGAACTTCGACGCGGTGGGCCGATGGCGGACATTGGAGGAAGGCCGGCCGGTGGATGCCACCGGTGGCCTGCCCGATGGCAGCCGGTTCGAGGGAGTGACCGGATTGGAGGAAAGTCTCCTGCGTCGTCCCGAGGTGATCGTGGGGACGATCGCCGGGAAGCTGTTGACCTACGCGCTCGGGCGTGGGCTGGAGCCCCACGACGCCCCGGCCCTTCGCCGGATCCTCCGGGATTCGCAGGCGCGGGATTACCGTTTTTCGTCCATCATTGTTGGCATCACCCAAAGCACACCGTTCACCTTCAGGAGGTCAGAATGATCATCACCAAGAAGTCCCTGCCGCGTCGGACCTTTCTGCGGGGTCTGGGCACGACGCTGGCGTTGCCCTTGCTCGACGCCATGATTCCAGCGGCAACGGCCTGGGCCAGGACCCCGGCCAGACCGGTGCCGAGGCTCGGCTTTGTCTTCATGCCGATGGGATGTGACCAGAGTCGTTGGACGCCGCCCGGCGACACGCTGGCTCAACTTTCGCCGATCCTGGAATCCCTCGCGCCGGTGCGGGAGCAGGTGACGGTGATCTCGAACCTGGAGCTTCAGAACGCCTATCCCGGCAGCCACGCGACATCGAACTCCGCATTCCTCAGTGCCGCCAAGGCGAAGCTGACCGAGGGCACGGATTACTTCCTCGGAACCACGGTGGATCAGGTGGCGGCGAAGCAGATCGGTCGCGAGACCCAGCTCCCTTCGCTGGAACTGGCGATGGACCTGCTCCAGGTCGTGGGCCAGTGCGACAATGGCTACGCCTGCGCCTATCAGAACAACCTGTCGTGGTCGTCGCCCACCACGCCGCTCCCGGCGGAGGCGCATCCGCGGATCGTCTTCGAGAGCCTGTTCGGGGAAGGCGGCAGCACGGCCGATCGGAGGGCGGCCCTGCGCAAGAAGGCGAGCCTGCTGGACTCGTTCAATGCCGACATCCGCCGGTTGCAACGCGACCTCGGGGCCGGGGACCGTGCGCGGGTGGGCGAGTATCTCGAAACGGTCCGGGAGGTCGAACGCCGCATCCAGAAAGCCGAGCGCGACGCCGTCCAGAACCCGCTCCGTGACCTCGACCGACCGGTGGGAGTCCCTGTGGCCTATGCCGATCATGTCCGGCTGATGTTCGACCTCCAGGTGCTCGCGATGCAGGGCGACGTCACCCGCGTCATCACCTTCCAACTGGCCCGCGAGACCAGCAATCGCACTTACCCCGAGATCGGGGTTGCAGATCCGCACCACCCGCTTTCGCATCATGGCAACGACCCGGAGAAGATCGCGCGCATGGCCAGGATCAACGCCTTCCACGTGTCGCTTTTCGCCGAGTTCCTCGGGAAACTGAAGGCGACGTCGGACGGCGAGGGATCCTTGCTCGACCATTCGCTGCTCCTCTACGGAAGCGGCATCGGCAACCCCAACATCCATGACCACACCAACCTGCCGATCCTCGTCGCCGGCGGGGGTGCCACCGGGCTGAAGGGCAACCGTCATCTCCGGCACTCCCGGCCAACTCCCCTGGCCAATCTCCACCTCACCTTGCTCGACCGGGTTGGCGTCCGGCTGGACCGGTTCGCCGACAGTCAGGGGAAGGTGGACGGCCTGTTCGAACCGTTGCCCATCTGACGCCGGACCGATTCCGGACCCGCCTTACCATGTTCCCGATGCGCATCGCCGATCCTGAACGAAGCCGGCTTTCCCCGGCGGGAATGCGTTGCCGTCCGCGGCGGATGGAAGTCCGGTTTACCCAACTCTGCCTTGCCGCGATCCTGTCCATGGCTTCCCTCGCGGCGTTGGCTGAGTCGCGGTTGGCTGATGCGGTCGAACGGGGGGACCGGGCCCGGATCGGCGAGTTGCTGCGGGGACGTGTCGAGGTGGACGTGCCGCAGGCCGACGGCATGACCGCGTTGCACTGGGCGGTGTTCCGCGAGGACCTGGAAACGGCGGAACACCTTCTCAAGGCCCACGCGAGCGTCGCCGTGACCAACCATTACGGCGTCACACCTCTGTCGATCGCCTGCGAGAACGGCAATGGTGCCCTGGTGGAACTGCTGCTGGAACGGGGTGCCGATCCGAACACCGTCCTCCGTGGCGGCGAATCCGCCCTGATGACGGCAGCGCGCACCGGGCGGACCGGTCCTGTTGCGGCGTTGCTGAAGCGGGGGGCGGAGGTCAACGCGAAGGAACGTCGAGGGCAGACCGCCCTGATGTGGGCGGCGGCCGAGGGACATGTCCGGGTGGTCGAATTGTTGCTCAAGGCCGGGGCCGATCCAGGCATTGCGCTTCCGGATTCCGGCTTCACCGCCTTCTTCCTCGCTGCCCGGGAAGGCCGGGGTGACGTCGTCCGCGCCCTGCTGAAGGCGGGCATCGACGTCAACGGAACCCTCGAACCGCGTCGGACCAGTGGGAAGGGGCCGCGCAAGGGAACCAGTGCGCTCCTGCTGGCGGTGGAGAACGGACATTTCAACCTGGCTCTGGATCTCATCGGAGCGGGGGCCGATCCCAACGATCAACGTTCGGGCTTCACGCCACTCCACGTCATGACCTGGGTCCGGAAGCCGCAACGGGGCGAGGACGAGGGCGATCCTGCGCCGCAGGGATCCGGGAATCTGGGGAGTCTGCCGTTCATCCGGGAACTGGTGAAGCGCGGGGCCGACGTGAACGCCCGGCTTCAAGGCGGCAAGGGTGGCCCGGGCCTCTACACGATGCGGGGAGCGACCCCGTTCCTGATGGCGTCGGCTACGGCGGATCTGGCCTACATGAAGTTGCTGGTCGAATTGGGCGGCGACCCCAACGTTCCGAACGCCGAGCGGTGTACCCCGCTGATGGTCGCGTGCGGCATTGGCGTGGGGGGGTCCGCGGCCAACGAAGTGGCGGGCGAGGAACCCGAGGTCCTCGAGGCGGCACAATGGCTCCTGACTCTCGGGGCCGATGTGAACGCGGTGGACGACAACGGCGAAACAGCGATGCACGGGGCCGCGCTGAAGAACCTGCCGCGGGTGGTCCAGTTCCTGGCGGATCACGGCGCCCGCATCGAGGTCTGGAACCGGAAAAACCGTTACGGTTGGACGCCTCTCGTCCTCGCGCAGGGACATCGCCCGGGCAACTTCAAACCTTCCTTCGAAACCATCGATGCCGTCCAAGGATTGATGACGGCTGCGGGGGTGGTTCCTTCCGATTCCCCGACCGTGCCGGTCGGTTCCGGTGATCCGTCGGCGGCATGGACGAAGGCAGACCCGTCCGACGCCGCGGCATCGCAACGCACCCTGGTGAGGGACATTGCCTTTGCCCGTGTCGACGGAAGGGAGTTGAAGCTGGACCTGCATTTGCCAACCGGCCCCCGGCGAGGGCCGTTGATCGTCTGGATTCATGGTGGCGCGTGGCGCTCCGGTTCGAAATCGGGCATGCCCCTCGGCAGACTGGTCGAGGAGGGTTACGCCGTTGCCAGCGTGGACTACCGGCTTTCCACGGAGGCCAGGTTTCCAGCGCAGATCCATGACTTGAAGGCCGCGATCCGATTCCTCCGGGCGAACGGATCACGATGGCAACTGCCGGCTGACCCGATCGTCATCGCCGGGGATTCTGCCGGCGCCCATCTCGCGGCACTGGTGGGGGTCTCAAACGGTCATCCGGAACTCGAGGGGACCGTCGGTGACGACCGGGGTCGGCGGTCCGAGGTGCAGGGAATCATCAGTTTCTATGGTGCGTCCGACCTGACCACCATCCTGGAACAATCCACTCCGTTCGGGTTGGGCGTGCGCGTTCCGGCACTCGAACTCCTGCTTGGAGGCCATCCGACCAACACCGTGCCACTCGCCCGGCTTGCCAGCCCCGTCTTCCACGTCGATCACTCAGACCCGCCGCTGCTGCTGTTTCACGGCGATCAGGATCCGCAAATGCCCATCCAACAATCCGAGCAGTTGAACGGGGCGTACCGCAAGGCGGGTGCTCCTGTCGAGTTGGAGGTGGTGCACGGAGCGGTCCACGGAGGCCCGGTCTTCTACGATGAGGAACGGTTGGCCCGGGTACGACGATTCCTGGAGCGGAAGTTCTGATGTCGAGGCTCACCTCGATCCGGCGGTGGGCGCATCTGGAAGGAATCAGATCTGCCAGGCGATTGAAGACGATCAGTTGTGAGACCAACCAAACGATTCAGAACGACACCCGTCCCATCTGCTCCATGACACGCCTCTTCGCTCCAGCCCTCTTCGTTTGCTTCATCCTGATCTTCGGATGTGTCACCCGACCGGAATTCACCAAGTCCTGGGATCCGCCCGGGATGGCCCTGCAACACCCGAGCGACGCTTCCCAAACCGTCGTTGCCGAGCAGATCCAGTTGGACGTCGATCCCATCCGGATCACCCTGCAACTCAGCGAAGGTTGGCAATCGTCCGCCCATCGGTTGGCACTTCATTTCCACACCTCCCCCGCGTTTGCCCTGCGCGAGCATCAACGGGCGGGCTACCGATTCCCCCTCGTATCCATAATGCTCGGCTCCGGTTCGGCCCGGTACCGCACCCCGTTCCTGGATCCCACGCTGCTTCCCCGGATCCTCCAGGCGGTGGAAGGGAAACTGAGATCACGCCATCCATTCGCGGATACGATCCGCGACATCGACATCACCAGCTTCAGCGCCGGCTACGGCGCCGTCCGGGAACTCGTCCAGCAGACCGGATCCCGATCCCGGATCCGGCGGATCCTCCTGTCGGATTCCCTCTATGCCGGACTGGTCAGCGGCGCCGACGGTTCCGGTCCCCGCGTGGTGCAACCGGACCAGATCGAATGCTGGCTCCCGTTTGCCCAGGCCGCAGTGGCGGGCCGCACGACCTTCGTCCTGACCTATTCCCAGATCCCGACTCCGTCCTATGCCAGCACGGCGGAATGCGCCACGGCCCTGATGGCCGCCATGCGATTACAGGCGAGGATCGTGCGTCCCGACGCCGGTCGTTGGCCCCTGATCTCGCGATGTGACGCCGGTCAATTCCATCTGTGGGGCTACGGCGGTTCCGATGCCAATGCCCATCTGGTTCATCCCCGAACGGCGGCCGAAGTCTGGCGCACGCTCGACGCAGTTCATCACCGTGGGGAAGGGGCGACGGGGTCAGTTCCCTGAAGGGGACGATGGTATGGTCATGGGACCGCGGGGCGAAGGGCAGGGAGACGCCGTCATGGCTGGACCGGCGAGTCGTGCGGTGCGCTTCGAAGAAGCGCATCGACGGCTGGATCAGGGAGTCCCGAGGCGTCCTGCGACACCTTGGCGAAGGGGCAAGGCGCTCCGGGACACCCTGGGCGGACCGTCTGGACCCGAGTGCCTCGCTGCAGGGTTCAAGCGACAATGTCAAAGGTATGGGACTGGCCCATTGCCTCATACTCGGGGCGGGTCAGCCGTCGCTCTCCATGCGCTTGTCGTCCCTTCCCATTATCAGTCTGCCGAGAATATGCTCCGGGACACCCGGCCGTTCTGGACGAGAAAGATCGCGGAAGTGCAATTCCTCGCCTTCTGAGACAAAAGCGAAACGTGAACCCGATCAAAGGCCCCGGCCTGGTCTTCATGGATCCACGGCATTGCGTAGGGGCTGTCCTCGTATTGCTGCTTCACGATGCTAACAATGGCTGAGGCATCTGTGCCCGGAATCACCTTTAGCATCGCGGAGCGCAGCAGGCGCTCCGATGGAGGCGGCAAGAAGAAATTTGCTGCGAGAATGCCGAAAACCACCAGAGCAAACGCCAAGGCAGACTTCCTGAAACAGGCATGCCAAACACCGCCAAATGCCAGCGCTGCGAGCAGGCAAAACGCAAGGTATCGGTAGGTGAAAGCAACGACTCCGAACATCTGGTCTGCCACATATGCCGCGGACGCCACGAGGGCGATCAAAAGCACGAGAGGGACCAAAGACAACATTTTCATGCGGAGTGAGGGGGTCATCGCGAATTGTATCTCTTGGATAACATGGAAGGTCGGCTACTGACAACGTTGAAATCGTCCCTGAACCAGTCGGCTGGCTCCCGTTCGCTGCACCGACTGGTTGAACGGAGCCGTTGCGCGGTGGGCTTCGCCGGGATGACGACGGAGTCGATCCGGATAAGCATGTTCGGGGTTAATGAAACAACGGCGGTAACCGAGTCGCCGCCAAAAGGCTATGACTACAAGAACGCGCGCTATAGGCGACTTCGGTTCACCGCTTGGTTCGGCAACCGGGTTCAATGGATTCGATAGGTGTTTCGCCTGGTGCTATTCCTCTCTCAACTCCTCGGAATGAGTCGCGAATGACCGACGCTTCTCAATCTCCTTACGAATATCGGCTGAGCTGACTTCTCGCTGAAGCCAACGGTGGTCTTCCCTGGAAGGTGGACATATCGGGCACCGACCCCTTTTCGGCGTCTGCGTTTCTTTCGGCAAAACCTTTCGCCTATCGCCCCTTCGGCGAGCCGGAAGCGGCAACTCCGTCGGTACCCGCAATGCCATCGAGAAGGGCGCCGAGAGCCGTCCATGGGAGGACCGTGCCACGGTCGCGGTCCTGCCGCGTGTCGCCGCCGTAGATCAACCAGGGTTGGATCTCGATGCCCGACAGGTTCTGACGCCAGAAGTCGAGCCCGTCGAAGAAGTCGGACGCGATCGTACTGCCTGATTTGATCTCGACCGCGTGGCCCGTGTGCGGAGCGGTCTCGATGAAGGCGTCGACCTCGTTGCCTCCCTTGTTTCGGAGGAAATGGAGCGCCGGCCGGAGTCCGTGGTGAAGGCGCGCCTTGAGCAGTTCGGTCATGACCCAGTTTTCGAACAAGGGGCCCCGAAGCGGATGGGCCATCAGGTGGCCGGGTTGTCGGATGCCGACCAGCCAGGAGGCCAGACCCGGATCACAGAAGTAGAGCTTCGGGGTCTTGATCAGCCGTTTGGAAGGGTTGCTGAGCCAAGGCGGTACCCGGAAAACCAGATAGCTGGCTTCCATCACGGAGAGCCACGCATCCGCCGTCACCCGCGTGATCCCTGCGTCCGCCGCGAGCGACGCAATGTTCACGAGTTGCCCGATCCGGCCCGCGCAGAGGGCCAGGAAACGCTGGAAGGCCGCCAGATCCTGGATGCGGAGGATCTGGCGGACGTCGCGCTCCACGTAGGTGGCCACGTAGTCCTGAAGCCAGTCGCTGGCGGGGATCGCACGATCATGGATGCGAGGGAACAGACCCTCGTGCAGGAGGTTCTCAATCGTCGGGACCGACCTTCCGCCGGCCCGCAACTCGCCCAGCGAAAAAGGGAGCAAGGTGAGCAGGCTGGCCCTGCCCGCGAGGCTTTGAGTGATCGAGTCCAGCATCTCAAACTGGCTGGAGCCGGTGAGCAGCAATCGACCTGGCCTCGGGTCGGCATCCACCACGCCTTGAAGGTAGGAGAAGAGCAGGGGACACCGCTGGACCTCGTCAAGGATGGTCTGGGGGCCGAGTTGGCCCAGGAATCCCCGAGGATCCTCGTTCGCGAAGCTGCGGGTGTCGGGATCCTCAAGGGAAAGGTAGGCGGCATTCGGTGCGGCGGATCGGGCGAGGGTGGTCTTTCCGGACTGACGTGGACCCGTGATCACGACGACCGGATACGCGGCGAGGCGCCGCAGGAGGAGCGGTTCAAGGAGGCGCGGAACCGGATGCGTTGGCGGGGCAGGTGGCACTTTGACTGATTGAATACTTCGCTATACACATGGGCAAGTGTTTCTCCGGGATTAGTTTGGATACGGACGAATCCCGACACTGTCATCGCCTCAAGTGGCGTGCGGGGCGAAAGAAGGAACGGCGGGTGGTGGGGTTGCATCGGCGGCGTCTTTGGTCGCCGCGATCCCGAAAGCCGCCACATCGGCAGCATTGGTGGTCGGTGCGGACGTTGCCGGAATGAGTGGGGTGATTGCCGAAAGAAGGAGGGCTAGAGAGGGATGAAATGTCAAAAGTACGGGACTGACCCCATTGGATTTGCCCTGTGGACATCGGCATCCCGGATTGCACCGTCATGACCACTCAAGCGGTCCTTTTCAAGAAGACAGGTTCAAGGCAATGTGTCCTTTCCAGAAGGACACCATGAGAGACGTCATCCGCCAGAAGCTCGCCGACACCCTTCACTCCGAGCTGCCTTCGACGACCCGGCGGGATCTGCGTCTGCCCTCCGTGCCGGGGAAGACCCATGCCGTGATAGGCATGCGCCGCGCAGGCAAGACCTGCTTCCTCCACCAACTTCAACGGGATCGCGTCGCGAAGGGGGCACCCCGCGAGACACAGGTCTACTTCAACTTCGACGACGAACGCCTGGCTGGCCTGGAGGCAGCGCAGCTCCACTGGGTGCTGGAGGAGTACTTCCGTCAGTTCCCCCAGCATCGCGATCAGCAGCGGGTCGGCTTCTTCCTCGATGAAGTGCAGGTCGTGCCGGGGTGGGAGGGCTTTGTCCGCCGCGTGATGGACACCGAGAAGGTGGATGTATTCGTCAGCGGCTCCTCCGCGAAGCTCCTGAGCCGTGAGATCGCCACTTCGTTGCGCGGTCGAGCGATGGAAACGCTTGTGCATCCCTTCAGCTTTCGCGAGTTCCTGAGGCATCGAAAGGCGGAGCCCGACGGAGATCCCGCGTTCCTGGCCAAGGCCAGGCGCTCCAGCATCGAAAAGCACTTCGGTGAGTTCCTTCTGCATGGCGGCTTCCCGGAGGCACAAGGTCTCGCTGCCCAGGATCGACTGCCCCTGCTGCAGGGATATGTGGACACCGTCATCCTGCGCGACGTCATGGAACGGCATGGGATCTCCAATGTGGTCGCACTCCGTCGGCTCACCCGGCAGCTCCTCGGTGCTGCCGCCGGGCTGTTCAGCGTCCATCGATTCTTCAACGACCAGAAGTCGCAGGGCATCGCCGTTTCGAAGGAGGCGTTGCACGCCATGCTCGGCCACCTCGAAGATGCGTTCCTGATCCGTCTGGTCCCGATCCACACCTCCAGCGAACGACAACGCCAGTCCAACCCACGCAAGGTTTACCCCGTCGATTCCGGGCTGCTCACGGCGTTCGATCGAAGTGGAAAGGCGAATACCGGTCATGCCCTGGAGACCGCGGTGCTCGTGGAGCTGGAGCGACGCAAGTACGAGCGCGCCTACGTGCGCACCGTGAGCGGAACCGAGGTGGACTTCCTCGCCACGCCACTTACCGGCAGGCCCCTGCTGATCCAGGTTTGCGCCGACCTCACGGACGAGGCCACCCGCCTGCGGGAATTTCGCGCACTCAACGAGGCAATGACAGAACACCCGCGTGCCGCCGCCCTCGTCCTCACCGCCACCTCCACCGGGCTCAGCCATGCCCAGGCCGACGCCCCCAAGGGTATCACGATCCGCCCGGCATGGGAGTGGATGCTGGCCGAATCCGGGACGTGAACTGAATCTGGAAAAGAAGTTGGATTGTCAGCCACGATCTGAAACCCGTCTGATTCCACCGGTTTGAAGTCCACCATCCAACGCCAGCATGGATTGGATCTTCTTCCAGCAGCCGCGCCGGCTTTTCTTGCGGCGGTTGACGATGGTTTGATGAAGGCACCGTCGGGCAAGGGTCTGGGAGACGCCGTGATGGATGGACCGGCGAGTCGTGCGGTGCGCCTGGATGGACCGGATCAACGACTGGGTCAGGCGTCCCAACAGCGTCCTGCGACACCTTGGCCAAGGGGGTGAGGCGCTTTTGGGGACTCTTGGCGAAACGACCTGAACCCGAGTGCCTCGATGGAGGGCTTAAGCGACAATGTCAAAGTTATGGGACTGGCCCCATTGCCTCTCACGGTGATTGCCGAAAAAAGGAGGGCGAAAGAGGGATGAAATGTCAAAAGTACGGGACTGAGCCCATTGGATTCCCTGCCATTGAGTTTTTGAAGCTGGCACCTTAAAAAACTCAAATGCGATACCTCGCCAGACAGCTGGAACCGGTGGTGCGGTCCGCCGCCAGGAACTTTCCCGCGGCGGTGCTGACCGGTCCGCGGCGCTCCGGGAAAACCTGGCTGCTGAAGCATCTCTTTCCCGACGCCAGTTACCATCTGTTCGAGGATCCCGATGTCATCGCACGGTTCCGGAACGATCCCCACGGGTTCCTCGACCAGGTCCGCCTCCCAGCGATTCTCGACGAGGTCCAGAACACGCCCGAGGTGTTCAACTTCGTCCGCAGCCGTATCGATCGCGAGCCCAGGCGGGTCGGACGCTGGTTTCTGACCGGTTCTCAGGAATCCGGGCTCATGGCGGGTGTGACCGAGTCGATGGCGGGCCGGGCGGCGGTCCTGCAGCTCATGCCGCTATCCGCAGTTGAATCCCCGAAGGTCACTCTCCTTCAGGGTGGATACCCGGAGGTTCTCGCACGCCCCAAAGCCGCCCAACTCTGGTTCAGCAGCTTCCTTCAGACGTACATCGAACGCGACGTCCGCCAGATCAGTGCGGTGCAGGATCTGGCCCTGTTCCGGCGCTTCTTTTCGTTGGTCGCCAGCCGCCATGGTCAGGTGTTGAACAAGTCCGACCTGGCGGCGCCGCTGGGCATGAGCGTTCCTGGGCTTAGCCGCTGGCTCGACATCCTTGAGGCGACGGCGCAGATCCTCCTTGTCCCTCCCTACTTCGAGAATCTGGGAAAGCGGATCATCAAGTCACCCAAGGTCTACGTCGCTGATTCCGGGCTCGCCTGCCATCTCCTCGGAATCGAAACCGACGCCGAGCTCGAAAAGTCTCCGTTCCTCGGCGCCCTCTTCGAAGGCTTCATCGCGTCCGAGATCGCCAAGGCCCAGGTCAACGCCGGTCATCGACGTGAATTGTACCATTTCCGCGACCAACAGGGACTGGAGGTGGATTTCCTCGTCCCCGGAAAGGGTGCCTCGATCACCTTCATCGAGGCCAAGGCAACCCGGACTGTTACCCCCGACATGACCGTCCCCATGCAGCGACTCGCCGCCACGTGGACGAACCGCCCGGGACTGAGGGGGGAGGTCCGCAGCCTGCTGGTCCACCGTTCCGCCCGCAAACCAACCGGTACGCGAGCCATTGCGCCGGGTATCGAAGCCATGCCCTGGCAGGAATTTCTGCCGGAGATCCTGGGTTCATGAGTTGAGTGCCTTGACCATCGAAGGCGGGCAGGAAACAAGGAATCAGGTCAGCCAAGCGGACATCACCAGCTTTAGCGCCGGCTATGGCGCCGTCCGGGAACTCGTCCAGCAGACCGGATCCAGATCCCGGATCCGGCGGATCCTCCTGTCGGATTCCATCTATGCCGGACTGGTCAGCGGCGCCGACGGTTCCGGTCCCCGCGTGGTGCAACCGGACCAGATCGAATGCTGGCTCCGTTCGCCCGCGACGCGGTGGCGGGCCGCACGACCTTCGTCCTGACCTATTCCCAGATCCCGACTCCGTCCTATGCCAGCACGGCGGAATGCGCCACGGGCCTCATGGCAGCCCTGGGGTTGCAGGCGAGGATGGTGGGTCCCGACGCCGGTCGTTGGCCCCTGATCTCGCGATGTGACGCCGGTCAATTCCACCTCTGGGGCTACAACGGTACCGATGCCGATGCCCATCTGGTTCATCCCCGAACCGCCGCCGAAGTCTGGCGTACGCTGGACGCAGTGCACCACCGCGGGGACGGGGCGACGGGGTCGGTCCCCTGAATCGTTCCGGCTGAGATGGACCGATGCAGTCTTGGTCTCGCGCGGAGACGCGGAGGCGCGGAGAGCGGCAGCAGAACTGGAGTCGCGTTCAACCCATCTGCGATCCAGTCGAGCCAATGGAATCAGGGTCCGTGTCCGGACGTTGATCTGCACAGGGCCGCGAGTGGTCTACGCCGGACGCTGAAGTGGAATATCGAACTCTGGCACACCGACACGGTGTTGAAGCGCCTGACGGGTTTCCCACACCGCTACTTCCGGAATCGGCTGAGCTGAATTCTCGATCAACGCCAACGGTGGGATACGCAATGGGGTCACATCCTGATCTTCAATATTTGATCCTGGAGCCGTGGGATGCACCGGTCGCATCTCGGGTTGTCGCCGACGGCCAGAAGACCGTCAGATCTTGGTGTTTCGGGATCCACAATGATTCCGGGCGGGCGGGCGCCGCTGATTCAAGAAGATCCAACTCCTGCTGGCGATGGGTGGTGGATTTCAAACCGGTGGAATGAGGAGATTTTCAGGACGTGACAGACAGATCCTGGTCGTCGCGGACGATCGGTTCCCGCCGGCCCCGTGATTCATCACGTGGTACATCGCGCCTTCAAACCCGATCCGCAGGCTGCGAGGCATGGATTCGACGGCCCGAGACCCAGGCATTGTGTCAATAGTGAGGACTGGCACCTAAGACTCTGAAATCCGTGCGATCCGTGATAACCCTAGTTGTTTTGGCTATTCATTAGATGGACTCAGCGCGCACGCTTTGACGGATTCGAGCCTGATTCTTCTCCTGAACCCGCGCATAGAGCACGTCACACTTGCCGGTCGTATCTTCCAGCCGAACAACCACAGCGATCGGAATGGTTTCTCCTTCTTTGCACCAACTCGCCGCCGTTAGAGAGACTCCTAACGTGTAGTCGTCCCCGCTGTAGCTCGGATCATGTTGCGACCAGGTATGGGTGTCCACTTGAAGGGTTCCACGTGAGCGACGAGTGACGCCAAGATCGGTGCTCAAGTCGTCCACGCCATCCTTTGCTGCGACATTCTCTTCTTCTTCATCCCGCTGCATAAGTGCCTCGATTTGAGCTGCGTCGCGGTCCCCACGGAAAAGGCGGAACTTCATTTCGGCACCGAGATACTCGTCAGTGCCCCAAAGTTGCACCGGCGGGGCGCTGGCGACGGACACAACGATGCGTTTTCTGCCTGCCTGCCCTGCGAGTTCCACTGGCACATGGATCTTAAATATTGCTGTGTGATCCACTTTCACAGTTCCGCTCCAGAAAAGGAGCGCGGAATGACGAGCGCAATCCAGCGCTCGGAATCCATCCGGGAGGCCATAACCCAGCAGCTTAATATTGCCATCAGGATCAAGTAACTCGGAACGGTCAGTGCGGCGGGCCGATGCGCCAAGCATCGCGCGCAGCAGCGGCGCAGACGTCTCCAAGCCAAGCGCACGGAGGTCACGCAGGATAAGGGCAAGGTGATGTGCGACACGGGGAGCGGCAAAGCTCGTCCCGTGTCCGTGTTGAAGCGCTGGAGTGAGCTTGCTGCTAGCCATGACAACGTTTGTCCCCGCATTTTCGCGCACCGAGTTGAGAAGCGAATCACGCACAAGATTCCCGCCGCGCTCGGTGAAATCCGGTTTGATGCTGTCACCGAAGCCCGGACCGGTGCGGGTGAACGGTGATGGCTGTCCTGCCTCGGCAATTGCGGTGTGGGGAGCCACCACGACCCTCGCGGAGTGGGCAACGGAGCCAGCCGTGACGGCCAGCGCCGCGTGACCGGGGTCGAGCAGTCTAGCGAGCGGGGAGAGCAGGTGAGCCGGGTAGCTTTCAGCTTCGAGCAATTCGGCGACGTTACTCGGACTGACATTGCCGGTGATGGTAATGAATACCACGCCGAACTCGCGGCTGAGCTGGTCGAGCGTTCGCGCCGTCCATGCATTGCGAGCCACCTGTCTACGGTGTGCGTGACTCCAGATGTGGCCTTGGAGTTCCAAAGACAGGACGAAGATACGCACCCCAAGCAAATGAAAGTGGCTGACCACTTTGCGCAGAACCTTGGAAAGCAACCACGATTGGTTCTGTATGTCTTCGCGGGTGTCATCCACACGCGGAACATCGAGCTGCCCTTCGTCGGTCAACACGCGGGCACTGCAAATAAAAGCGCCAGCACGGTTCACACCGCCCGGCTGATACTCGATGTCATAGAACGCTGCTAGCGAAGCCACACCCGAGCCATGCCCGTAGGCGTCTTCGGTGGGCGAACAGCCAAAGACGAAGGACCGCGAAATATCCCGGCGTAGAACTGGCTCCAGAAACGGATTCAGCGCAGCCACTCCTGAATCAATGACGCAAATGGTTTCCGCGTTATCCTGCGGAGGTTCAATCGTTATGTCGCTGACCCGGAAATTCTCGAAAGCTTGGCTGAATGTTTCGAAGCGTGGGCGCGCATCAAAGAATACAATCTTGCGCCACCATTTCGGCTCCTCGACGAACTCTCGGAACTTCGCTCCAGTGCTGCGGAGCACGACGTGGGCGGAGCGGCCAGACAGCTCATGCTCGAAGATGTGACCGTGAATGTGGCCAAGCGCGGCGCGTATTTCGCCAAGTATAGACCCCAACTCTCTCTTCTGTGTGGCAGGGTGGGTAGCGGAACTTACAATCTCGATTTCGTAGATCAGCCAGTCCTGCGCAATCCAATGGTCGTAGGCGTCGAATACCTCGTCGGAGAGCCGGTCCTTTGGTTCTCCAAGTTCAAGGGAGCGGAGCGCTGCCGCTAACTCGGTTTCCTTTGGGTGGCAAGGCTGATCACCCTCGGCAAAAGTCGCCATCCGTTGGTCAAACTTCTGAAAGCCAGGCTTCCGTGTGATGACGAGGCTCTCGGTCTCGCCCGGCCCAGACATGAATGCGAGGTCGGTCCCGGCAAAGTCGTTCCTCGTGAGCGGGCGGTCGTGCTTGATGCGAAGAAAGATCGCTCTGCGTTGCTCGGCGCTGAGCTGCTGCATCCTGCGGTCGATCTCTTCGCGGTCTGACCGAATGCGGCTTTGGATTTCACGCCGTCGCTCCGCAGTCAGCATTGGTGGCTCAACGAAGCCGCGGCGCTCCCGTCGGCGAGGCCGAATGAGTGGTGAAGCAAACTCCAATGGTGGAAAATCCGGGTTCATTATCGCCGCGCCCGGCCCGGTTGCTTGACGTTTGCAGATGCCAGCTTGCCGCGCCAAACCTTCGCGGCGTCTACAATCTCCGTGACGGACGCGCTCTTTCTTTCGGACAACACCATTTCCTTAGCCACTTCATGCACGGCGCGTTCAATGTCCGCATACGAGGCGCTTGCAAGCTGCGAAGCAGCGGTCGCCAGGCTTCCGTCTAGCCGCAACCCACCCGTGAGTTGCTTGAGGAGTCGAAGACGCTCCGCTTTTTCAGGCATCGGGAAGGAGATTACGTCATCGAACCGTCGCCAAACCGCTGCGTCGAAAACGTGCGAGTGATTGCTTGCGAAGATGATGATGCTGCGGCGCGAGGTGAAGGCGTCAAGCCCTTGCAGGAGGGCGTTCACGATGCGCCTCAACTCGCCAACATCCTGTGTATCCTCCCGGGATTTCGCCACGGCGTCGGCCTCGTCAATGAGCAACACCATCGGCGTCTGCTCAGCGGTGGTGAGCACCCGCTGGAGATTCGCACCCGTTTCGCCGACGTAGCTCGTGATGAGGGTGCCAACACGCACAACACCTAGGGGCAATCCCAACTCCGCTGCGAGCCACGAAGCTGTCGCCGTTTTTCCACAGCCTGGTGGTCCCCAGAAAAGCAGGCGCGAAGTCGGACGCAGCCCAGCTTCGGCAAGCCGTGATGCCTCACGGTTTTCAAAGAGGACACGCTGGAGGGCATTGTTTGTGACCTCGGAGAAGACTAGCGTCGGAGAAATCTTTACCTCACGCATGGACACGAGGCCATTCGCCGGCTTGGAGATCAGGGAAAGTTCGTTCCGCAAAACAGACTTGGAGTTCCCATTTGGCGCCCCCAATGCCTCTCGCAGCGTGCGTGCCTCTCCGGGACGGTTCTCGACGCTGAGTTCACGGATGATGGCCTCTGCGCTACGGCGAAACCCTGACTCGTCGTGCCCCTTGTGGGACACGAAGAGCGTTCGGAGATTGTCCACAAGTGTGGGCAGAGACATCGCCGTGACCGTATTTTGCTCGAATCCCGTTCTCAAGCAGCCATTCATCAACTTGTCGGGACCTCTGCAAAACCGCGAAATCGCCGGTCGGCTGTGAGGGACTGAGAGTGGCATGAGAGCTAGGCCGCAGACGCAGTTGGGATTGCGGGACGGGTTGGAGGCGCAGTTGCCTGGCAACGAGTTTCCGGAGCGGCTGGAGGGCCTGGTGGACTGGGCACCGTTCCGGCGAGAGCTGGAGAAGGACTACGCGGTCAGTCCCATAAAGTCGACAAAGGTGAGAAGAGCGCCGCCGGGCGAGGGTCAGGGAGACGCCGTGATGGACGGACTGGCCAGTGGTGCGGTGTGCCTTGATGGACCGCATTGACGGCTGGGTCAGCTGCGCCAACGACGTCCTGCGACACTTTGGCGAAAGGGGAAGGCTTTCTCGGAGACCCTCCGCGAACCGATCTGAACTTGAGTCTCAGTGATAGAGGCAGGAGGCAATGTTGGAGTTATAAGACTGGTCCTCTTGCCTTCCTCTATCGGGTGAAACGGCTTATTCGCGTTGGACTCGGGTTTACGCGGCGGATTTGAGGAAGATTTCGCCTCGATGGTATTGGAGAAATCTCCGCTGCTCGGATCCCAGTGCCCCTGTGAAAAGCGGGCGATCGATCGGGACCCCCATTCGAGGCAGGGATTCCGGGTCGGCCACAGGCGAGATGAGCGCCACTCCGTCGTCGTCGAAGCTGATGAAGCCGCGGTCGAACAAGTGGTCGATCGAAGGCGTGAGCAGGAGTCCGTTTGTTCCGGCGAGCCGTTCGTCGTCGTTGGACTCCCTCCAAGGTTTGATGTGGCTGGCGATCAGGTGGGTGGGATTCGTCACCCCAGTCAAACGGCACCGTGCCTCAAGTCTTGCCACGTTCTGCTTGAACTGGCCTTGCCCTCGCCGCGCCAGGATCAATGCCTGCCGGGTGGTTTCGGGGATGGAATCGCTCGCCGCAATGCGCTGCTGGACCTTGTCTTCCCACTCAATCAGAGACTGAGGATCGGCAATGAGGGAGCCAGCCTCGTTGAGCACATCTGCGTCGAGCAGCGACAAGAGTCCGGGTTCGGCCAACTCAAGCAGTCGTCGGGCGAGCGGCTTGGATATGCTCGCGAGATAGGCACCCTGATTGCCGTGGCCGTTTATCTGGATCGGGGAGTATTTCGTCGGAAGTAGCGGTGCTATCTGGGTGGCAACGGTCGTGATTCGGAGTGGTCGTTGGAAGCGACGGAATTCGACGTCCACCCGCCAACCGCGATCGTTCCAGGCCTCGCCCACGCGTCCAAATTCGTCGGGCCGTGGACAGGAGTAGCAGGGGAGCTTTGCGACCCCGATGGCCTGGAGGTGGGCGTTGGCGAAGGAGAAGACGAGATCGCCGCGCTGAACCTCCCTGAGAGTCTCGTAGAAGTGGTTCTGAGCGCCGTTCTGTTTGCGCTTCGGGCACCAGATGTACTGGCCTGCGACTTCCGCAGCGAAGGTCTGCTTATGGTTGACCCACCAGAACTGCATGGCCTGTCCAGAAGATCACCGGAGCACGCGCCAGGGAATGGGAATCTTCGCCGTTGGCGAAGTGATTTAAGATGGGTGGCGCTCCGGAGCCGAGATTGCTTCGTTGTCGCACTCTATTCCTTGTTCACCCACCTCCGTCTTTACGACGACGATTATTTTTCCCCGCCCGTGGCATGCACCAGTTCATGGAAAGGGCGGCGAAGTAGGCATCCGCGGTCTTGAACTGCGAGAGGTGCGGCATCCGCACACGGTCGGAGGCGGTGGCATAGGCTGGGGGGAAGCCCGCCCTGTCCGGCTTCGCGGTTTGAGAGAATGCGTTCGGTAATGTCCAGCGGGCTGTCCAGTGGATTCAAGATCCCAGCGACGTCCGGGCGGGAAAACCGGACCCGTTCGGAGAAGGCAAGGCCAGTGACGGACTTCAGGCTGGCATGTCCTTGCCCGGTCGGGTCCGGCGCCGCGCGGCGATGCGACCAGAACGACCGGCGGCGGACCTCCGCCGCCGGACCATTTGTTCAGACGTCTGAACACTCCGACTGGAATACAATGTCCACACACGTGCTGAAAAGTGTGTGGGTATTGTAGGATGGCTGCGTGTCGAAAACGAGCTTCACCCTGCTTCATGAGCTGGCCTCGAAGTACTCCGTCCTCAGGACGCGGGATTTCGAACGGCTTGGGGTACCCCGATACAGCCTCGGGTCGGTGGAGGAGCAGGGTGATTGGGAGCGATGCGGGCGTGGACTGTATCGTTCGATGCGTCGGGTTCCCAACCCTCACCATTCACTGGTGGAGGTGGCCAGTCGGGTTCCCCAGGCGGTGATCTGTCTGCTCTCCGCGCTGCGATTCCATGAGCTGACTTCCGAGAGACCGTCTGAAGTCTGGATTGCACTGCCGCGCAACGCCTGGACGCCATCCATGGACACGGTGCGGCTCAAGGTGACCCGATTCTCAGGGGCTGCCTTTGGTGAAGGGATCGAAGAACACCAGATCGAGGGCGTGACGGTCCGGGTCTACTCGGTCGCCAAGACCGTGGCGGAATGCTTCAAGTTCCGAAATCAGGTGGGTACCTCGGTGGCAGTCGAGGCCCTGCGGGATGCCTGGAGGACCCGGAAGTTGACCTCCGATGAACTCTGGCGGCATGCCAAGACCTGTCGGGTGTCGAATGTGATCCGGCCTTATCTGGAGGCGGTGGTCCTCTGACTGTTCGGACGTCTGAACGCGGGGGGGGATAAGCAGGATCTGCAACCCTTCCAGGGTAGGAACGCCTTTTGACGCATGACCCGGGGTGCGCTTCGCGACCCAGGGCTATCTGCTGAAACGCCTCCGGCGTAGGGAATGCGTTCAGATGTCTGAACACGGAGAAGGCTTCTGGATCCGCAGATCAAGCTGAGGCCACCAGTTGGCAGCCCAACGCGGGCGCGGAACGCCTCGGCACCAAAGGAAAGGAGACGTTGAAGAAGGAAGAAGAGCTGGCGCGGCTGATTGAAGAAGATCCAGCCCATGCTGGCGACGGTTGGTGGATTCCAAACCGGTGGAATCAGATGGGCTCGCAGCATCGCATCCACCGCTTCGAGGCTGTGGGTGGTTACAACCAGTTGAACGCGGGTCTCGCAGCATGTCTCGACCAGGAACCGGAACATTCCCCCCAAGGCTTCGGGGTGCAGCGCCGTTTCGACCTCGTCCAGAAGGAGGACGCCGCCTTTTGCCAAGGCCGCCGCGGAGGCAAAGGCGAGGGCCCGCCGCATCCCATCTCCCTCCATGGCCAGAGGCACATGCCCCATGCCCTCATGGTGCAGGTGTATGACGGCCCGCCGCCCCTGGGGTGAACGGATCTCGATATCATCCACATCGCTGGCAAACCTGCGCAGCAGTTCAACGAGCTCCGGCTTGCGGCGTTCCTCGAGCACCTGGTCCAACGCCGTCAGCAACTGCTGATTGGTACGGTGCGATACAGGGGAAACGAACTGGTGCGGCAACAACATCGGGCGTTCTCCTTCCACGGAGAACTTTTCCCCCCGAAACTCGTGAATGAATTCATCCGCCGGTCCCAGGGCGGTCCCGACGGGCCCTTGCTGCACCCGGATCGTCAGCTTTCCAGCATACCCAGCGGGTTCCTCGGCTGCCGGTTCATCGCCCGTGGGCTCCGCCGAGTTCAGGGCCACCTCCTGAAACTCACGATAGTCGGCCTGGATGCGGATCGCGTCCGGCCCCATGAGGCTGGCCTGCTCGCCGGGTGAGGGATTCAAGACACCGGAAATTGCCACCGTACCTTCATACCCGTTCTGCCGGGGCGAACGGTGCGGAAACATCCAGTTCAGGACCTCCAGTACGGGTGTGCGTGCCGACTTCACTTCGCGTTCCCACGCCGTATTGATCCAGTTGATCGGCGAAGACGGATGGCAGGCCACGGCCATTGCTTCGAGCACGCTGGTCTTGCCGCTGTTGTTCCTGCCCACGAGGAGATTCACTGCACCCATCTGTTCCAGTCGCAGGTCTTCCAACCGACGGAAGCGTTCGATGTGCAGTGATTTCCAGTGCGGCATGGGTGGGAGGCTATCGGGCGCGAGGGAATTCGCCAGTCGGGAGAGTCTTGCCTCGGTGACCGAGCACCGGAACCAGGGATGCTTCATCCGGTTCATCGGTCGGAGTTCAGGGAGGCAACGCAGATCGGTTTCCACTGATCTATCGAAGTGTCAAAGCAGTGGTGGAGGTGCCCTGCGGAATGTGGCAAAGGACTGGCAAAGACACTTTTCCGGCGGGGTGTTCGAATCTTTGGAAAACCGCGGGAGGGAGAATGGTGCACCGGGCAGGACT
>DITU01000012.1 GCA_002422905.1 Verrucomicrobia bacterium UBA6176 | reverse complement strand
GCCAAGGGCGTCGACCCCGTCGATGCCATGGTCCAGGCCGGCCTGGTCCGACTCCGTCCCATCCTGATGACCGCGCTCTCCACCGTCGCCGGCATCCTCCCCATCGCCATCGGCTTCGGTGCCGGTGCCGAATCCCGGCGCCCGCTCGGCATCGCCGTGGTCGGTGGCATGGTCACCTCCACCTTCCTCACCCTCTTCGTCATTCCCGTGGTGTACGTCTGCTTCGCCAGCCTGCGGCGCCACGCTTCCACACCGTCCACCTCCACTCCCGCTCCCATCGATCCCGCCATCCCACTCAACCCCGCCACCGTCACTCCCTGACCCGCTCCACCCATGATTGAAGGCCAGACCAACGTCCGCTCCGTCCGTTTCGGATCCGGCGCCCTCGACCAGATCGGACGCGAGCTCGGGCGCTTCATGGTCACCACCATGGATGTCCCCTGGGAACTCGCCCGGCATCGGCTCGGGGCCGATCCCGTCGCGGTTCTCCGCGTGGAATCCATGGAGATCGACACCCTCGACCGCCAGGTCGCCGCCGCCCCCGAATGCGATGCCGTCCTCGCCATCGGCGGCGGGCAGGCCATCGATCTCGGCAAGTACCTCGCCTGGAAACGCGGGATCCGTCTCGTCTCCGCCCCATCCATCCTCAGTGTCGATGCCTTCGTCACCCCCGCCGCCGGCATCCGTCGCGGCCATCGGGTCGAATACATCGGCCAGACCAGCCCCGATCCGCTCGTCATCGACTACGACCTCATCCGGACCGCCCCCGCCGAACTCAACATCGCCGGCGTGGGCGATCTCCTGTCCATCCTGACCGCCTGTTTCGACTGGGAACTCGCCGCCAAGGCCGGTCGAAGCGAATACCCCTTCAAACCCGAGGACATCGCCTCCGCCCGCCAGATCCTCACCGACACCATCCGCCAGGCCGATGCCATCCGCTCCTGCTCCGACGACGGACTGCGCGCCATCGTGGAGGGCTACATGCGGGTCAACACCCTCTGCCTGCCCGTCGGTCATTATCGGGTGGAGGAAGGCAGCGAACATTACCTGTTCTACGAACTGGAGGAACGCCTCGGCCGCCCCTTCATCCACGGTTGGATCGTCGGCCTCGGCGTCCGACTTCTGAGCCGGCTCCAGGAACATCGTCATGCCGAAGCCATCCACTTCATGGAAACCGTCGGACTCCGGCATCAACCCGCCGATCTCCAGATCTCCCGCGATCAACTCCGCGCTTCGTTGCTCAATCTCCAGCCCTACGTCTTCTCACGTCCCGACCTCTGGTACACCGTCATCCACGAACGCCCGATTGATCCCGCCTGGGTCGATGCCGCACTCGACACCCTGCGCTTCTGATCCGGTGCACGCGTCTCATTCCGATCTCCTCACCCGGATCCTGCGCCCGGTCGCAGTGACGCTCCTTGTCCTCACCTGCTGGGGTTGCAGCCCCGGCCGTTTCCTCGCCGGTCGCCTCGCCGGTGCTCCCAATCGATACCCCACCTGGTTCGCTCCCGAACCCCGCGTCTATCTCGGGTTCCCACCCCGCATCACCGAATCGCTCCCCATCGAGACCCTCGAAATCTTGCGCCAGGCTTCCGTCATCGGCGCCAGCTTCGACCACCAACCGCCACCCGAATCCATCCCGATCCCGTCCGACCCAAGTCCCGTCGGCAAGGCCGCCCGGCAACCCCTCACCCTCGCCTTCCGGATCGTTCCTCCGGCCGATTACCAGATCCGGGTTGCCGCCACGAATTGGATCGAGAACGGGCTCGAAAAGGCCGAGTTCACCTTCCAACGCCAACTCCCCGCCCCACCGTTGCCCCCGGAAGTTCCCCGACGCGGCACCGTCTTCCTGTTGCACGGATACGGCCTGAACCAGGACAGCATGTTGCCCTGGGCGTTCTGGTTGGGTGAACGCGGCTGGCAATCCGTCCTCGTCGATCTCCGCGGCCACGGCCGGTCCACCGGAGCCACCGTCTCCTTCGGGCCGGTCGAAGCCGCCGACCTCCAGACCCTGCTCGACCATCTCATCGCCCAGAACCGCGTTCCCGGACCCGTCATCGCTCTCGGCGTCTCCTACGGCGCCGCTCTTGCCCTCCGTTGGACCGCCTCCGATCCCCGACTCGATTCCGCCATCGCCATCGCGCCCTATGACCGCCTCGATGCCGCCGTGGAAAACCTCCGATCCGACTTCGCCTCCTGGCTGCCCCGTTCCTGGGTGCGACAGGCAGTGCGACATCTGCCCGCCGTGCTGGAACTTCCCCAGGCCGAACTCGACACCCGCACCCCCATGAGCCGACGCCCGGTCCCCGCCCTGTTGTTGGCCGGTGGCAAAGACCGCATCGCACCCGTCCCCGAAGTCGAACATCTCCACAACCTCGCCTCCCCCGGCAGCCGGCTATGGGTCCTGGACGGTTCCAACCACGAAGCCCTGCCCTACCGCTTCCCCGAACTCATCCCACCCATCGCCCGCTGGCTGGAAGAACGGGTCAGCCAGCCAAGTCCCACGCCCCGGACAAGCCCTTGATCCCTCCGCGCCTCCGCGTCTCTGCGGGATGAATCCGTTCCCGTTCCCCCCTTCGCGGGCTTTGCGCCGTCGCGTGAAACCTCCCCGATTTCCTCACGCAACGCCGCAACGACCGCAACGTTCCCGCCAGACAGGCCCGGCCCCCTCTGTGATCTCTGTGTCCTCTGTGGTCAAAACGTCCCCCTCCGCGTCTCTGCGTCTCTGCGGGATGAATCCGTTTCCGTTCCCTTCTTCGCGCCTTCGCGTGAAACCCTCCGGGATCGTCTTTCACGACCGTTCCACCGTCACCCAGGGCACCACCGTGGACGGCGGCGCCGTCAGGGGCATCGGCTGGGACGCCTCATGCTTTGCCCATCTCAGAACTCCCAATCCGCAACTCCGTCATTGACCTACCCCGAATTGGGGGCAAAAAGATCCTGTCTCCCACGCGAATTGGCCAACCTCACGGTGGCCCATCTACCTATGCGATCAGAAACACGTCACCCAAGCCCAGGAGGATTCACCCTCATCGAACTGCTGGTGGTCATCGCCATCATCGCCATCCTCGCCGGCATGCTCCTGCCGGCGTTGAGCAAGGCGAAGGACAAGGCCCAGAACACCGTCGACCTCAGCAACGTCAAGCAGGTCATGTTGGCGGTTAACATCTACGCCAACGATTCCAACGATTACGTCCCCCATCCCACCTGGGGAACCATCGGTGCCGGTGCCGGCCCCAATGGCTGGGCCTATGCCACCCAGATTGGAGGACGCGCCATCCCGACCGCCGCCTATCCCGCCAACCAGTTCCGGCCGCTTGGGGTTGCCGAAACCAACCAGATCCCCTTCTTCCGCGAAGGTCAGCTCGGCAAGATCCTTACCACCCACCGCGCTTTGTTCTGTCCCAAGGACATCGCTGAAATGGGCGGCCCCAAGAAGCGTCTGTGGGCCGAACGCGCCTGCAAACTCACCAGCTACACCTTCAACGGCTTCGCCTCCGGCAACGCCAACCAACTCCCCAACGGCGCCACCTACAAGCTCGGCCAGTTCCGCGCCATGGACATCCTCCTGTGGGAAGCCAACGAGATGCAGCCCTTCTGGTTCAATGACGCCGGCAACCAACCCAACGAAGGCGTCTCCCAACGCCACTCCGGCGGCGCTCCATCCGCCAATGCCACCATCGACACCGGCGGCGGCGCCATTGTCGGCCGCTTCGGCGGCACCGCCGAATTCATGAAGTTCCGTCAGTACATCCGCATGGCCAATCCCGGCTCCGTTCCCGCCGCCCTGCGGATCCCCGAGACCAGCCAGGACAACTTCCTCTACATCGGACCCGCCCAGGTCAAACGCTGAGCAACCCCACCATGAACCTTCCCACCTCCCTCCGCTTCACCGCCATCGTCGCCCTCGCCCTCGCCACCGCCCTCGGTTGCAAAAAAGAGGAAGCCGAAGTCTCCGGTGATGCCCTCCCGGTCCCCGGCAGCGCCGGTGACCCCGCCGCCATCGCCCAGGTCGAGTCCGCGTCCAAGGCCATCGAGAACAACGACTACGACGCCGCCATCGCCGCCCTGCTCCAGGCCCGGCAAACCGAGCAGGCCATGAACGAAAAGCAGGTGCAGGCCTATCAACAGGCCGTCCAGGCCACCACCACCAAGCTCCTCGATGCCGCCGCCACCGATCCCAAGGCCCGCGAAGCCTACAACAACTTCAGCCGCATCATGACCGGGCGCTGATCCCCATCCCACTTCACATCGGGCGGAAGCCTCGGTTCCTACCCAGGCTTCCGCCCTTTTTGCTGCCGTGTCTCCCCGCACCCGACGATTCCTCCCGGCCAGCCTCATCTTCGTCCTGCTCCTCATCGCCCTCTGGCAGGTGCGCCGCCCTGCCCCGCCTTCCGCACCCCCGACCTCCGCCCCTCCCACGCGCGAAGCCGTCGCCCAACGCTTCCTCGAACTCGAAGCCCGGCTCAATGCCGAGACGGCCCGCGATTTCGCCGCGGAACTCGATGCCGCGCCCTGGGACGACGCCGTGATGCGTTGGTGGGAGAACCTGCTGCAGCAGCCCGATTCCTGGCCCCTGCCCGCCACCTGGCACCAGACGCCCGTCGAATTCACCGCTTCTTCCCAAACCGACATCCGGTTGCCCGATTCCCCCGCCCAGTTCACCCGGCAACAGATGAACCCGGGTCGCCGGGAACCCTCCGCCTGGCTGCAACAACTTCAATCCCTGTTCAACCAAGGCTGGCGATTGCGCCGGTCCCGATGGCATCTCATCGATCCACCCCGCACCGGTCAGGCCCATGGAATCGTCCGATTCGAACTGTTGCTCGAACGGATGCCCGATGCCGCCCGGGCCTTCATCCGCGGCGAAGCCGTGCTGCATGAATGGAGCGATCCCCAATCGCTCGGTTCCCGGATCGAGATCCGCGACCTCGAATGCCTCACCCGGACCGGTTCGCCGCTCTTCATCACCGAAGCCGAGCTCGACCTTCCCATCCCCCCCCACACCCCGTTCACCGATCCGCTCCTGTGCCTTCCCCAAGCCAACGGATCCGAGCCCGAACTCGTCCTGCCGGGTGCATCGGTCCGGGTCCGACGCGAGGCGGGAAACTGGCGCATGGAACCGTTGCCCGGATTGCCACATCAACGCCTCTGGGCCGCAGCCATTGCCGACTGGAATCGCGACGGTCACCCGGATCTGTTGCTGGCCGGATCCGACGGCCTGCGATGGATCGCCGGCCCGGATTGGATCGGTCCGGGCACCCTGGTGTGGGCGGCACCCCAACCCCTGCGTCATCCCCAGGTTCTCGCCGTGTCCGACATGGATGGCGATGGCGATCCCGACGTGTTCATTGGCCAGTACAAACTGCCTTACGTGGGCGGGCAGTTTCCCACGCCCTGGTACGATGCCAACGACGGCTTCCCGTGTTTCCTCCTGCGCAACGATGGGTCGGACGGGTTGAAGGACATCACGGAATCAGCGGGCCTGGGGCACCGCCGATTCCGTCGCCTTTACAGCGCGTCCTTTGCCGACTGGAACGACGATGGGAAACCGGACCTGATCTGGGTCAGCGACTTCGCGGGAGTGGATCTTTTCCAGAATGTGGGTGGCGCTCGGTTTAAGGATCGCACCACGATGCTCGGGGACAGCCGGCATCTGTTCGGCATGGCGCATGTCAGCGGCGACTTCAATGGGGACGGCCATACCGACCTGTTCGCCATCGGCATGGATTCACCCGTGGCCGATCGCCTGGGCCGACTGGGAGTGCATCACGCCGGGTGGCCGCAGGACGTCCAGCGACGCCGCGACATGACCCATGGCAACCGTCTGTGGCTGGGCAACTCCACGGGACTGAAGGAACCCGGGTGGGCCGGGCAACTGGCCCGTGGCGGTTGGGCCTGGGCGGTCACCGTGGCTGACTTCGACAACAACGGTCATCTCGATTTCCACCTGTGCAATGGACATGAAACCCGGGCCGGTGTGCGCGATTACGAACGCCAGTTCTGGCTTCAGGATCTTCACGCCGCCCGTTCCATCGCCGATCCGGTTACCGATGTCTTCTTTCGTAATGCGGCGGGCAAGCGGGCCGCCGATGCCGCCTCATACGGCGGTTGGCAGCACGGCGCGCTCTTTCTCGGCACCGATGGACCCGCCTATACCGATCTCGGATGGCTGGCAGGATCCACCGTGTTGGCTGACACCCGCAACGCCGTGACCCTGGATTTCAATGGCGACGGCCGGATGGACCTCGCCCTCACCACCTTCGAGGAATGGCCGCGTCCCCGTCAGCGACTCATCCTCCTCCGCAACAACACAACCGATTCAGGACATTGGATCGGATTCCAATTCAACGATCACTCCGGTCTCGATACCCGGATCCGGATCCAGGCCGGCGGACGCACCCATGAGCGACGCCTGACCGCCGGCGAATCCCACCGATCCCAATCCTCCGGTTACCTCCACTTCGGTCTCGGCACATCCGACTCCATCGACGCCGCCACGATCCGTTTCCCAGGGAAACCCTGGAAACCCCTGCCCACCCCCGCCATCAACCAATGGCATCGCCTCAACCCACACCGTTGATCCCTCCCATCCCCGCCCGTCCGCCCTCCCACGCACCCCTCATCCGGCGTCCCACCTCCCCGCAACTCTCAACTTCTTGTTGCACCTGCCACACAAAGTTGATCGCCCGCCACGCTCCCGCGGCATTCCCAACATGTCCGGATCACCGTCCACCGCCTCAATCCGAACGGCTTGCCTCCCCATCCCGACGCTCGGCAGAATCTTCCAATGACTCCCCGGGAACTCGTTCGCACCCTCCTGTTCCTCATCGTCCCCGTCTGCCTTCTGGAGGCCGACCCCGCCCTTTCCGCCCGACGCCCCAACATCATCTTCATCCTCACTGACGATCAGGGTTACGGGGACATGTCCTGCCACGGGCATCCCGTCCTGCGCACGCCGCACCTGGATCGTCTGCATCGCGAGGGTGCCCGGTTCACCGATTTCCACGTCAGCCCCACCTGTGCTCCCACCCGCAGTGCCCTGTTCACCGGTCGCCACGAATTCCGCAATGGCGTCACCCATACCATCCTCGAACGCGAACGTCTTGCCCCGGGCGCTGTCACGCTCGCTGAGACCCTTCGCTCAGCCGGCTATACCACCGGCATCTTCGGCAAATGGCATCTGGGCGATGAACCCGCCTATCGCCCCGACAAGCGCGGGTTCGACGAAGTCTTCATCCATGGGGGCGGCGGCATCGGCCAGACCTATCCCGGCTCCTGCGGGGATGCTCCGGGCAACACCTATTTCGATCCCGCCATCCTTCACAACGGCCGGTTCGTAAAGGCCTCGGGATACTGCACCGATGTCTTCTTTGCCCAGGCGATCTCCTGGATGGATCGGCAACGCGGCACCGAACCCTTCTTCGCCTACATCTCCCTCAATGCACCGCACGCACCGCTCCAGGTCCGTCCCGAGGACGAAGCCCGCTACGCCGGCCGCTTCGCCAGCACCAACGCCGCCCGCTTCCTCGGCATGGTCGCCAACATCGATGACAACGTCGGTCGCCTCCTGGCCCGACTGGCGGAGTGGGAGATCGAACGGAATACCTTGGTGATCTTCATGAATGACAACGGCACCGATGGGGGTGTCCTTGCCGACTACAACGCCGGCATGCGCGGCAAGAAAGGCACCGCGTTCCTCGGCGGCACCCGTGCCGCCTCCTTCTGGCGCTGGCCCGGAACCCTCACCCCGGGGGACCGCACCGGCCTCGCCGCCCACATCGATCTCCTCCCCACCCTCGTCGAGATCGTTGATGCCCCCGACGATCCCCGACGCACCGCACAGATCGAGGGCCGCTCGCTGTTGCCTATGCTCAAGGATCCGGAAGCAGTCTGGCCCGGTCGCACGCTGTTCACCCATCTAGGCCGATGGAAGTACCGGGAGAGTCCGGAGACGGCCCGATACCGGATGGCCGCGGTGCGAACGGCGCGATGGCATCTGGTCTCGGCTACAGGCGGCAGGCACCCCGTCTGGATGCTCTTCGATGTAAAGGCGGATCCCGGCGAGAAGCGGGATCTCGCGGAGACCAACCCCTACGAAGTGAAGGAACTGGCGGCCCGGTTCGATGCCTGGTGGGAATCCCTGCCCCCGTATCTGGTGAACGAGAATGTCGAAGCGCCCCGGATGAATCCGTTCAAGGAAGAGTACTGGCGCCAGTTCGGCGGCAGTGCTTCGGAGGAAGACCTTCGCCTGATGAACCCAGCCCTGAATCCGGCCACGCGTCCATGATCCAGTTCAATCGTTCCCACAAAAAAGTCCCGCGTCACTGAGGCCCGCAAGACGGCCTCTCCGCTTGCCCGACGCCCGCCCCGTGGAAGCATCCGACCGGGATGAATCCGCTCCGCCTGTTGACCCTGATGCTCGCCTCCGCCTTCGCCGCCGTGGCGGCGCCGCCCCTCACCCCGGTCACCTTCCAGCTCGACTGGAAGTTCAACGTCCAGTTCGCCGGCATCCTCACCGCCCACGCCCGCGGCTGGTATCGCGAGGCCGGCCTCGACGTCACCCTCCTGCCCGTCGACGCCGACAACAAGGTCCTCGAACGGGTCGTCGCCGGCACCAATTGGGTGGGTTGCATCGATGGCGGAGTCCTCGTCGCCGCACGTGCCCAGGGCGTGCCCGTGCGCGCCTTCGGAACCATGCTTCAGGGAACCCCCAATGGTCTGCTCAGCCTCAAGTCCCGCGGCTTCACCCAACCCTCCCAACTCCGCGGCAAACGCATCGGCGTCCATGCCGACGGCAATCGCGCCATCGATCTCGTCCTCGCCGCCCAGGGCCTCAAACCCGCCGACGTCACCCTCGTCCCGTCCGAACACGACGTCTCCCCGCTCATTCGCGGCGACATCGATTTCCTCCAGGGTTACCTGATCGATGAAGCGGTTGAACTGGAGGCGCGCGGGCATCCCGTGAACTTCCTGCCCTACGACGAATACGGTTTCCCCGGCTATTCCCAGGTCTATGTCGCCACCGAAACCATGCTGCGCTCCAACCCGGGTCTCGTGCGCCGCATCCTGGACATCTCCAACCGCGGTTGGCGCGAAGTCCTGCGCGATCCCGCCACCGCCGCGCAACTCGTCGTGTCCCGCTATTCGCCCGATTACGACCTCGCCCAACAACGGGCTTCGCTCGCCCGCCTCCTTCCCCTGCTGACCCGCGAATCCGGCCCGGACAGCCTCGGCTCCATGCGCCTCGCCACCTGGCAGGCCATGGTCGAAAGCTATTCCCGCGCCGGGCTCACTACCCGACCGCTGTCCGCATCGGACATCGTGACCGATGCCCTCCCGCCGTCCGCACCGATCCCTTTGATCGCGGAGATGCGTCCGCCGGTGCCGCTGACCTTCCAACTCGATTGGAAACCCAACGCGCAGTTCGCCGGACTTCTGCTCGCCCAGGAAAAGGGATGGTTCCGTGAGGCCGGTCTCGACGTCACCTTCCTGCCCGTCGACGGCGGGATGAAGATGGTCGAGCGGGTGGTGGCCGGCACCAACTGGCTGGGTTGTGCCGAAAGCGGTGTCCTCCTCGCAGCCCGGGCCCGCGGCGCTCCCATCCGTGCCTTCGCCACCATGCTCCAGGGCAGCCCCATGTCCCTCATCAGCAAGAAGACCGTCGGCATCACCCAACCCGCCGATCTCATCGGAAAGAAACTCGGGATCCATCCGGACGGCCAGCAGGCCCTCGACATCCTGCTCCAGCATTCCGGGCTGCGTCGGGACCAGATGACCGTCCTGGAGAAGCCCCATGACCTTTCCCCCCTGCTCAGCGGCGAATGCGATGCCGTCCAGGGCTATCTCATCGACGAAGCTGTCTCCCTCGAAACCCGCGGTGTTCCGGTCAACATCCTCCCGTTCCATCGCCACGGCTACGCCGCCTATTCCCAGGTCTACTTCACCAGCGACGCCTTCCTCGCCCGCCATCCCGAGGTCGTTGAAACCTTCCTCAATGTCGCCAATCGCGGCTGGCGTGCCGCTGCCGATGACATTCCCGGCACCGCCCGACTCATCGTCCATCGCTTCGCTCCCCTCCTCGACCTGCCCTACCAGGAGAAATCACTGGAAAAGGTCATCGAACTGATGCGCCTCGAAACCGGTCCCGGTGGCGAGGGCCGCATGAAGCGCGACACCTGGGATCGCGCCATGACCGCTTTCAACGCCGCCAGCCCGCACCCCCTCAAGACCGACGACCTCGTCGAGTTCCGCATCGCCGACAAGCTGGCGGCGACCCAACCATGATCCTGCGGGTCCTCCACTTCTCCCCGGGCAGCGCCGATGCACGACACGACAGTCACCGGGCGGCACTGGCCTTTCTCTGGTTTGCACGCGAGGCGGCCACGGAAACCGGTCTTCCGCTCGACATTTCCCTGACGTGGGCGCTGCCCGCGATCACGTCGAGGTCGGCCGTCCACTCGATGCTCACCGGCGCCGACCTGATCGTGTTGGCCTCGCCCACCTATGCCCAGGGCTCACCGTGGTTCCTCCGAAGATTCCTTGAACTCGGTGCCGGCCTCCAACTGTGGGGCGGCCTGGCCACCGCCTTCGCCACCGCCGGCGGGAATCACACCGGCGGCGATGTCACCGTGGCCGACTCCCTCCGTTCCCTTCACGGTCTCGGACTGTGCACCTTCACCTTTGCCCAGAAACTCATGGTGTTTGCCGCCCAACAAAAGCACGTACCCGATGGCACGTTCGAACCCATCGATGTCTGGTTCCTCCGCCAACTGGCCCGCACCGCCGTATTCCATCTCTGCCTCCGCGAACGCCTGGGTTCCGCCCACAGCCTCGCTGCCGGCCTTGGCCTCGATACCGGCTACTACCACCATTTCCCAACTCCCTCCGACCTCGCCTCCCAACTCGGCACCATCCCCGGCCATCTCAACGAGCCACTCACCGATCCCGAAGCCGGGTATGCCTGGTGGACCCACTCCCTCGGCTTCGATTCCCGCCCTCCCGATCCCTCTTCCCTGCCCTTTTCCACCCTGCTTCCCGAACCCATTCCCGTCCTTGGCTCCATCCCGCCCCTGTCCCACACTGGCGCCCCTTGAAGCTCTCGGTCAAAAGCGACTACGCGGCCCGTGCCGTGCTCTCCCTCGCCCGACGTCATCATCAGCAGGTCCCCACGCGCCTGGAGGAAATCGCCACCGAAAACGGTCTCGCCCCGGGGTACCTCGTCCAGATCCTTCTCGAACTGAAATCCCACCAGATCGTCCGCAGCGTCCGCGGCAAGGACGGTGGCTATCAACTCGCGCGTCCCCCCGCAGAGATCACTCTGGCCGACATCCTTCACTGCGCCCACGGCCCCCTCTTCGACACCCCGGCGCTGTCCGATCCGCTGTGTCCGCAGGAACTCCGTGAAGGCTGGCGCCGTTTGCAGGCGGCCGTGACGGACGAAGCCCGCGCCATCAACTTCCAGCAATTGCTCGAAGCCAACAGCGACCGCGATCGGATGTTTTACATCTGAGGCAGTATCAAGGTGCGCCCTTCGCGCAGCACTTTCCGAACAAACGCTTGCCCCGGTCGGGTGCGCCACCGTTTACTCCGAGCGCCAGGGTCCATGGAGTGCGGGCGTGCGAACCCCGCCAGGGCAGGAATGCAGCAACGGTAGCCTGTCCCGCATTTGCCGTGGGTGCCCTGGCATTCCTTCTTCCCCGACGCCCCGCTTGTTCCCATCCTCACCCTCCCGTCGCGTCGTCATGAGGCCGACCGTCGGGAACCGAGGATCTCCCCGGCCATGTCGTATCAGGTCATTGCCCGAAAATATCGCCCCCAACGTTTTGCCGACGTTGTCGGACAGGAACACGTCACCATCACCCTGGCCAATGCCATCGCGGCGGGGCGCATTGCCCATGCCTACCTGTTCTGCGGCCCGCGCGGGACCGGCAAGACGACCCTGGCGCGGATTTTTGCCAAGTGCCTCAACTGCACCAACGGGCCGATGGTGGATTTCGAGGAGGCGGATCCGAGGGTTCGGGAGATTGCTGAGGGCCGGTCGCTCGATGTCCTGGAGATCGACGGTGCCTCCAACAACGGGGTCGAGCAGGTGCGCGAACTCCGGGACACCGTCCGGTTCGCGCCGGCGAACGGGAAGTTCAAGGTCTACATCATCGACGAAGTCCACATGCTGAGTGTGGCGGCGTTCAATGCGCTGCTGAAAACACTCGAGGAACCGCCCGCCCACGTGAAGTTCCTCTTCGCCACCACCGATCCCGAGAAGGTTCTCCCCACCATCCTGTCGCGCTGCCAACGCTTCGACCTCCGTCGCATCCCCTCCGCCCTCATCGTCCGTCATCTAGCCCAGATCTCCGTCGCCGAGGGAGTCGACATCAGTGAACCGGCCCTGGACGCCATCGCCCGCGGCGCTGATGGCGGCATGCGCGATGCCCAGTCGACCCTCGACCAGCTCATCAGCTTCTGCGGCCTGCGGATCACCGAGCCGGATGTCCTCGCAATGTTCGGTCTCGCAGCCCGATCCCAACTCCGCACCCTGGCCGGGCACATCCTGGCGGCCGACGCACCGGCGACCCTGCGTGAACTCGATTCGTTCGCGCGCTCGGGCAAGGATCTGGGTCGGATGCTGGGTGATCTGCTCCTGCATTTCCGCAACCTCCTGTTGCTGGTGGTTTCGAAGGGGGACCGTTCCCTGTTGGAAGTCAGCGATGACGAGTTCCGCACCCTGGGTGAACAGGCGGTGGGGCTCGATGCCGACATCCTGACCCGGATCCTGGATGTACTGTCGGGGGCGGAAGGCCGGCTCCGGGATGCCGCTTCCAAGCGCATCTTTCTGGAAGTCAGTCTGTTGAAGGCCGTCCAGGCCCGGGAAGCCACCAGCCTCGACGTGGTGCTCCGTCAGTTGCGCGCCCTGCGGGATGGCCTGCCCTTGCCCGATGCGCCCGCCGCCGTCGCCCCAACCGCTCCGCGTACCGTCGCCGCGGCGCCCCCGCCTCCAACTCCGGCTCCGGCACCAACCCCCACCCCGGCGCCCGCCCCGCTTCCCCGCCCTGCCCCGTTGCCCACGCCCGCTGCCTTCCCACCGCCGAGTTCCGCCGTCGCACCGGTCCCGGCTCCAGTTCCCCCAACGGCACCCGCCCCGGTTCCTCCGGTTACCCCGTCTTCGCCGTTGCCCACCGATGCCCAGGCCGTGTGGGCAGCCTTGTTTGAGGCGTTGACCCCGGCCGACACCTTCATCCGGGGTTCCCTCAACCATTGCCAACCGGTCCGACTTCATCGCGGCACCCTCACCATCCGGCATCCGGAGAACGACCTGATCGAGACCCCCCGGAACATCGCCACCCTCAAGGCCCGGCTGCTGGCCGCCACAGGCCATGCCCTGGATGTCGCGTTCGAGGTGGGGGAAGCGATTGCTCCCCCTGCGCCCGTGACACCGGCAGCGCGTGTCCCGGCTCCCCCGATCGAATCCCGGGCGAATCCCGGCGAAGCTTCGACCGAGCCGCAGAAGAAGGCGGCTGCTCCCGCGCCCATGCTGTTGAGCAAGGACGAGTTCATCAATGATCCCGCGATCAAGGCCGCGCTCGAGATCTTCAAGGGCCAGATTGTTGAAGTGCGGGCGCCCGGAACTGAAACCCCCGATCCCAACGCTTGAACCGGTCCACCTCTCCGACCCACACTCTTCGCCATGTCGAGCATTGGAAAACTCATGCGTCAGGCCCAACGGATCCAGCAGCAGATGGAGACCGTGCAGGCCAGCCTCGCCCAGAAGACCGTCGAAGCGCAGGCCGGTGGCGGCGCCGTGAAGGTCGTCGCACGCTGTGATCAATCCCTCGCGTCCATCCATATCCTGCCGGATGCCGTCAACCCGCAGGATGTTCCCTTCCTGGAGGATCTCATCCTGACCGCCGTGAACCAGGCGCTTCGCCAGGCGAAGGAGATTTCCGAGAAGGAAATGGGCAGTGTCACCAGCGGATTGAGCCTCCCCGGGTTGATGTAATCCGGATCCGGATCCGCCCCGCGTGGCCTCCCTTCCTGAACCCGTCGCCGCCCTCGCCTCAGCCCTGGGCCGGCTTCCCGGCGTCGGTCCACGCTCGGCCGAACGGATCGCCCTCCACGTCGTCCAGGCCGAACCCAGTCTCGCGCAACACCTCGCCGACACCCTCCTTGCCGCCCGGCAACGCATCCGGTTGTGTCGTCAATGCGGGGCGTTGACCGAACCGGATCCCTGCCCGCTCTGCTCGGATTCCACCCGCGCCAATGGCGTCCTGTGCGTGGTCGAGCGGGCGTTGGATGTCCTCTCGCTCGAGAAATCCAACACCCATCGCGGCCGCTACCACGTTCTGGGCGGACGCCTCAGCCCGCTCAATGGCGTCGGCCCCGAAGACCTCCGCATCGACGCCCTCGAAGCGCGCATCGAACCCGAAGCCATCCGTGAAATCATCCTGGCCGTCTCCAGCGATGTCGAAGGGGAAGCCACCTGCACCTATCTCGCCCGGCGTCTCGCGGGAAAGGGTGTCCGTGTCACCCGCATCGCCCAGGGTTTACCCGCCGGTTCCGGACTGGAATATGCCGATGACCTGACCCTGGCCCGCGCCCTTGAGGGGCGTCGGGAAATCCTCTGACCCCTCCCACCAGCCCCCTTCAACCCCTCCCATCCCGTCCATGTCCCATCCCGTCCAAACTCCCAAGGCCATCGTCTTCGATCTCGGCAAGGTATTGGTCGATTTCGACTACGGACGGGCGGCCCAACGCCTGGCTCCGTTGAGCCGGTTGGATACCGACTCATTCCGCCAATTGATCGACCAGAGCCCCCTGCTTCACGAACTGGAGACCGGCCGCATCGATTTCACCTCGCTGGTCGACATCATCGGGAAGGAATCGGGCTATCAAGGGACGTTCGAATTTTTCCAGGAAGCCTTCACCGACATCTTCACCGAAATCCCGGAAGTCATCGGACTCCATTCCGAGTTGCGGTCCCGCGGCATCCCGACCTATCTGCTGTCGAACACCAGTGGAGTCGCCAGTGATCATGTCCGACGCCGGTTCCCCTTCTTCGGCCATTTCAACGGGTACGTGATGTCCCATGAAGTGGGGCATATGAAACCCGCCACACCGATCTACGAAGCCCTGGAACGGATGGCGGGATTCAAGGGCGCCGATCTCCTCTATCTCGACGACCGGGCCGACAACATCGAAGCCGCCCTCGCCCGCGGCTGGCAGGCACTGCTCCACCAGGATGCGGCCGCATCGGTGGCGGAAGTCCGGTCAAGACTGGGTTGGTAGGGCGGCGGGCAGCGCATTCCCGCCGTGCAAGGTCGCGTGGAACGAAAAGAGCACCGCCTGGGACGTGACGCCGGATCCCAACGCGATGCCGACGATCACCGGAAACAGTTTCACGAGCCGGCCGCAGCCTTCGGATCCGCCCCCTGACCGTCAATGCCACGACACCTCAGTCACCCGCCTTCTCAGCCTTCATCCAACGCCCCATCCGCTCCTGCATCACGTCCAGCGGCAATGCGCCACGGGACAAGAGTTCGTCATGGAACCGTCGGACATCGAACTCCGATCCCAGCTCGCGCTCGGCCTGGGTCCGCAGTTCACGGATCTTCAACTGGCCGATCTTGTAGGCGAGGGCCTGGCCCGGCCAGACGATGTAACGGTCGACCTCGACAGTGATGTCGTGCTCGGTCTTGCCGGCGTTGTCGCGGAAGAATGCCAATGCCTGGTCACGGCTCCATCCCTTCCAATGGATCCCGGTATCCAGCACCAGGCGCACCGCGCGCCACATCTCATAGGTCAATTGCCCGAACCGTGAGTACGGGTCCTGATACAGGCCCAGGTCCTTGCCCAGGCTTTCCCCGTACAAGGCCCAACCCTCGACAAAGGCCGTGGTCTCGGCATGACGTTGGAATTCCGGCGCACCCTCCCGTTCCTGGGCCAGGGCGATCTGCAGGTGATGTCCGGGCACCGCCTCATGCAACGTCAATGCCTCCATCTCCCACTTCGGACGCATCCTCAGGTTATAGGTGTTGGCATAGAAATTCCCCGGCCGGCCCGCACCCAGGGATCCCGGCTGATAATAGGCCGTCGTCTGCGAACGCTCGGCATAGGACGGGATCGGCATCACCCCATACGGCAGACGCGGCAGCTTCCCGAACAGGCGGGGCAACGCTCCATCGATCCGCTTCGATATGTCCCGGTACCCCGCCAGCAATGCCGTGCCGGTCTCGTGATAAAACGTCGGCTCGGTCCGCAGATGCGCGAAGAACGCGTCCATGTCCCCGCTGAATCCCGTCTCGGCCTTCACCCCCTCCATCTCCGCGCGGATCCGACGCACCTCCGACAGTCCGATCTCATGGATCTCGTCCGGGGTCAGCGTTGTGGTGGTGCTGCGACGGACCCGATGCCGATACCATTCCTTGCCCTCCGGCAATTCCGAGCATGCAAGATTGGTCCGGGCGCCCGGCAGATATTCCTCGACCAGGAAGCGGTGCAACTCGCGGAAGGCGGGGTACACGCCGTTGGTCACACTGGCCAATGCACGCGCCCGCCATGCTGCCTTCTGCCCGGCACTGGCGGTTGCGGGCAAGGTTTCCAGCGGTTGGACAAACGGACTCTTCGCCGGATCCACCGGCATCAGGCTCAACACCTGGGCCGGCACATCCCGCAACACCACCCGTGGCGGCGTGATCCCACGGCTCAAGCCTTCCCGCAACAACACCAGGGTCTGTCGGACATGCGCCGGCACACGATCCAATCGCGACAACACATCTTCCACCTGACGCCCGGTCGTTGCCGGCATCAGGGCCAGGGTCTGGGCGATCCCCTGTTGCGGTCCCTGCATCTGGTTCAACAACAGGTATTCCTCCGGAAACCGCGCCCCCTCCTCATCCAGGGTCAGGTAGCGGTCGAACAGATCCCGATACAACGCGTGTTCCTCGTCCAGTTGGGTGGCGTCCACCGAGTCGAGGGCCCGCCGGGTCCGTACCAACTCGGCCCGGCGCCGGCCCAAAGCTTCAACCGCCAGATCGGACCAGCGGTCGTTGAACTCAGGATAGCCTGTATAAGTCGCCGTCTCCGGGTTCTCGGCCATGGTGTAGCGCCATTGCAATGCGAAGAGCGCCCGCAACCGTCCCGCTTCATTCGTCCGCCCCTTCAGCGCCAGCACTTCGGCGAACCCGGCATCGAATTCCGCCAATGTCACCGGTCCTGGCGCCGCCTGTCCCCCAACCCACACCAGACACACTGCCCAGAGCCGAACCCACAAACCATGCCTTCGCCACATGCGACGATCCTACGCCCACCCCGTGCCGCGTTTCAACGGAGCGGCGAAGTCCATTCGCCGTCCTCGATCCCACGGCGACCCCACGTCGCCGCTCCATTCCCTTCTACGACTGCTGCACAGCCGACCATGGGACCACCGGGCGCGGATCGAACCCCGCCATCTTCATGTACCCAGCCCATTCGACCCCATGCTCGGCGATCCGCGTTCCATAGCGGACAGAGGCAACAATGTGGGCCAACTCATGGCACAGGGTCTCGTGCAGAAGCCGTTCATTGCGCGGATCCAGCAACACCCCATGGAGCCGGACCTGAAGCGTCCGCAGATCGCATCGGCCCAGGGCATCGCCCATGTCTTCGGCAAACTCGATGTCGACATCCCGCATCAGTCGGGTCAGGCCCCATCGCACGGACCAATCCTGGGCGGCGCGAAACATCCGCTCCAACCGCACCGCAGTATCCGGATCCATGCTCATGCTGTTGTCCTGCTTCAGGTCAACGAAGGACAGGCCGTGGCAACCGGAAGCGGCCCTGGTGTTCCCGGGCCTGGCGTCGGAAATAGGCCAGGGCACCGGGTTGGATCTGGCGATGGATCAGGCGCAGGATGAGGTAAACCGCCAGACCGATCAGCGTGCTGTTGACGATGGCGCCGATGGCAAAGTTGAGTCCCAGGACGAGGGAACCCATGGTTTTCTCGGTGAAATCTTCCGGGCCGGCCACGGGAATGGGGTCGGCCACGAACAGGCCACCGGTCCAGAGGTTGAAGTAGAAAAGCACGGGCCAGAAGAAGGTCAGGGTGGCACCGCCCACCAACCCGGCCACGGCATTGCCCCGAAAGAACCGGGCAACGAATCCCGAGATCAGCACACCGGCGCCGAAGGTGGGGAAGAAATTGATGATCAATCCGAGGGCAAACCCGCGGGCCACCCGTTCGCTCTGGCCACGGATACGGAACAACCGGATCAGGTTGAACACCCAGTACCGCTCAAAGCCGAGCCAGAGTCGTTTGAACATGTCGAAGTTTTTGAGCGCCGCGCCTTACCCGAAAGCGGGCGGGAAGGAATCGCACTCAGGATGGGTCAGGGCAACTTCAACAACTCGGCCTCTGTCCAGGAATCCTCACGGCCAACCGTCTCGGCCCGGATCCGCTTCACCGTTTCCACACTCACGGGATCCGCAGTGTGCCCCCACTCGCGACGCACATAGGTCAGTGAATCGGCGATCTGTTCATCATCCAGCGCCTCGAAGAATCCCGGCATGTTCAACTCCCATTTCTGGCCCTTCACCAGGATCGCATCCCGCACCCCGTGCAGGACCATCCGTACCAGGCGCTGTTCGGATCCCGTGGTCCATTCGGAATCGCGCAGGGGCGGTGCCAGTCCTTCCTGACCATTGCCATGGGGCTGATGACAGGCCCCGCATACCACCGTGTAAAGCTCCCGTCCCCGTTCCAGGCTGGCCTGTTCCTTCGGCGTCAACGGTCTTCCCTTCACCACCTCCGCCTGCACCCGTCCATCTCCTCTCCACGTCAACATCGGCCGGATCCGTTCCACCGTCGTTCGAATCGCATCCACCTCCACCCGCTGAAGCGCGTCCCAACCCCGGGGCATGACGTCGAACCGAACCGCCTGGATGACCGGCGCCGGACGTCCCCGGACCGCGACCGGCAAGGTGCTGGCAATGCCTTCCAATACCGATATCTGCTGCCAATCGCCGCTGCGTTGAAGCGACGCCAACTCGATCAGGCGCGCGATCCTGGTTGGCGTTCCTTCAACCGTCACGCACTGGGCCAATCTGCGGACGAACACCCCATGATCCTTCTTCTCCGGCCCGCACAACGGATCCGAAAAAAGCGCCTCCAGAAACTCCAGTTCGCGCCCGCCCAATCCGCTGATCGCCGCATCCTGCCTCAACGGCGTCATCGCACTGTTCATCAACAGCACCCGGAGAATGGCATCGGCCTGGGGTGTTCCCGCCGCACTGAGGGTGAACAGCAACTGCAACTGCTCGGGTCCCGCCTGCAACCCCGCCCGCTTCATCAGGATCAACATCGCGGCATCGCGCTGCCCACCGCGCAACATCGGTTCCAACAGCCGCAATCCGGTCGCACGGACCCGGGGCGAAGGGTCCTGGGTCGCCCGATCCAACGTCTCCGGATCCAGGGCATCCATGCCTTCCAACGTCCACAACGCATGCAATCGACCCTGCTCCGGCTGCCCCTTGGCCGCCTGCACCATCCCCTTCAACTGCGGGACCACGGCTGCATCCCGTCGTTCCACCAACATCTGCTGGGCGCGATCACGCCACCAACCGTTCGGATGCGACAACCGGGCGAGCAGTTCCGTGGTGGACGGTTTTGCCGGCAGCACATCCAGGCGGCGCGGCGTGGCGGAATGGACGATCCGATAGATCCGACCCTGTTCGACCGGAACCTGGAGGGAACGGGATTCGATCTGTTTCCTCAGGTAGGAGGTCAGGTAGATCCGGTGCTGGATGAGGCCCCGGGCCATGTCCACGACATACAGGCAGCCATCGGGACCATTGATGAGATTGACCGGCCGGAACCGTTCATCGAGCGAAGCGAGAAACTCGCCGCCCGGATGGGCATTGGTGGCGGTGATCATTCCATCCGCGTGGGTCAACTTCTCCCGGCGCACCAGGTTGCCGGTGGGCTCGCACAGGAAGGCGTCGCCGCGGTACTCCGCTGGAAACTGGTCTCCTCGATAAATCACCGGACCGCATGCGCCGGTGAAGGTGGCCAGGTGTCCATCCGGGGTGAGTTGATTGGGCTGATAACCGCGGTTCACACCTGGATTCACCCGGGCGGTATGGACCCGCATGTTTCGCTCGACCTGCACATTCGCCCCGAACGGTTGCTTGAGGTTCGCGTTGCGCCCCAGGTATTCGGACGGCACCAGGTCCGTGCGCAGCGGGTCGGAGTTCGAATTGTAGAAAAGCCGGCCGTCATCATCCTGGGTCAATCCCCACTGCCCACGGAAGATCGTCGGCTCACGACGCCATCCCGAGGGGGTCCAACGAAACCGCGTGGTGTGGTTCGCCGAGTACACCCAGTTGTCCAAAGCCCAGGTCGGGCTGTTGCTGGCGTGCTCCGGATTCGATTTGTCACCCAGCTTCGGGTCGTTCTGGGTCGCGTAATCCTCCGCCACCAATTCCCGACTGTCGCAGCGACCATCACCGTCGGTATCCCGCGCAAACCAAAGGCGCGGCGGTTCGGCGATCAAGGCGCCATCCCGGAACAACATCACGGACCGCGGCATCACCAACTTGTCCAGGAAGTCGGTCCGTTGATCCATGCGGCCATCGCCATCGGTGTCGGTAAGGATGACCACACTGCCGACCGGTTCGCCTTCCCCGGTCCCCTCGGGATTCCGCATGTACCCGCTCATCTCCACCACCCAGAGGCGGCCCCGATGATCGAACTGGGCCGCGACCGGAGTGGCGACCAAGGGTTCGGCCGCCACCACCTCGGCATGGAAACCGGGTGGCAGGCGGAAGCTTCGGATCTGGTCGGCCGGACTCAGTACCGGCGCCGGCGGGATGCGGTCGGCGGGAACCCGTTCCACCTGGGTCTCGCCCGCCTTGTCACCACTCTGCGCCAACAACCCGCCGGCACACGCCAGCGCCGCCCAGATCCAAACCAGTCGCATCCCCATAACACCGATCAGACGGTCACAGTCTTGCCCGGCACGGCGATGGGATAAAAGCCCTCGGCATCCGGCGCACTCTTGGGCTTGGCGTCCCAGGTGAATTCATCGGGAGCCAACGAGATGTTCGAGTTGAGCGCCGCATCGAATTCGACCATGCGACCACTGTAGGTGGCCATCCGGCCCATGATCGCGACCAGGGAGGATTTGGCCCCGTTGAAGGCCTCGTTGAATGGCTTGTTGCCCCGGATGGCATCGAACAGGTCGTGATGTTCCTGCTGATACGCATCCACCGGCTTGGTGCTGCGGAAACGCCAGTCGGGTGAACCCGTGGTCTTGATCAGGTGCCCCGACACATCCGCACTGCCCTTGGTCCCGACGCAATGCTCGGAGACCGAGCTCCAGGCACCCCGGATATGGCGGCATTGGCTGTACATGCGGGTGCCATCGGCGAATTCATATTCCACGGCGTGATGATCGAAGATCTCACCGAATTCCTTGCCGGTCCGGACCTGGCGTCCGCCCAGACCCTGGCAACGGACCGGATACCCGTTCTTGATCCAGCAACCGACGTCCAGGTTGTGGATGTGCTGCTCGACAATGTGATCACCGCACAGCCAGTTGAAGTAGTACCAGTTGCGCATCTGATACTCCATTTCACTCTGGCCAGGCTTGCGCGGATTCACCCAGACGCCGCCGTCATTCCAGTAAACCCGCAGCGAGGTGATGTCGCCAATGGCGCCGTCATGCAACCGGTTCAGGGTCTCGATGTATCCGGGTTGATGATGGCGCTGCAATCCGACCCCGACCTTCAGGTTCTTCTTCTTGGCCTCTTCCGCCGCCGCCAACACCCGGCGCACCCCCGGTCCATCCGTGGCCACCGGCTTCTCCATGAACACGTGTTTGCCCTGCCGGATCGCCTCTTCGAAATGATACGGACGGAATCCCGGAGGCGTCGCGAGGATGACCACGTCGGCCAGGGCGATCGCCTTCTTGTAGCCGTCCAGACCGACGAACTGGTTCTCGGCCGGGACATCCACCCGATCGCCCTTCGCCTGCTTCAGATTGTTCAGCGCACCGTCCAACCGGTCCTTGAAGGCGTCCGCCACCGCCACCAACTTTGTTCCCGGAACATTCAACGCCTGGTCGGCGGCACCCGATCCGCGGCCACCGCAACCCACCAGCGCGATCTTCAGCGTGTCACTGGCCTGGGCAAAGGCCAGTCGGTCGGCAACCAGGGTCCCAGCCACCACGCCGAGGGCGGTGCCTGAGGTGGAGAGGAAGCCGCGACGGGTGATGGGTGCGGCTGTAGTGGGGATGATCGTGGAGTGCGACTTCATACGCGTACGTTGATTTACTGAACGAGCCGCCCGGACCGCTCCACCCGGAGCTGGATTCAAGCGGGTTCTGCGGGGAACGCTGAAACCCTATCGACCCCTCCCCTCGTCGGGCAACCCCTACTTTCCTCCGCATTACCCGGGCAGTCGTAAAAGGGGAAGGGAGGATTCACAACAAAGGGTCAAAGGGTGCAAAGACGGATGATTCCGTTCCATTGCCTCTCGAGCGCGTCTGCATGAAGCGCTCCCGCGGAATCCGGGGAGTGTCGCTTCTTTGAACCGCCGGCCAATCTCCACGCCTTCGGGAGCCCGTTCACCGCACAACAATCTGCTCGAACCCGGAGGACTCAACGCGATTGGCCGGGGGCATGCCATCCGCATCCCGAAGGAATGACAGCCAATGGCTGCTGCGATCCGCTCTGTGCTCTCGCCCCTTTGTTGTTCATTCCCGCAGGATCGCTGCCCTTCCCAACAGGTCTGGTTCTTTGCCCCTTGGCCCCTTTGTTGTTCATTCCCGCGGCAATCCCCGCAAACCCCTGAACCACGCCAATCCCACCACAAATGCGTCCGCCCCGATCAACAATCCGGTGGGGACCCGCCCGATGTGATCGAACAAGCCGGCCTTGCGGAAAAACAACAGGCTGCCTCCCACCACCACCGTGACCAGCAAGGGGACAAGGACCCCGCCCCGGTCAGTTTTCCGACTGCTGCTGCGCATCCCCTTCCGTACCCGGATCAGGATCGGCGGTCAAAGTTCCTCCCATCCCTTCCACCCACCAACTTCCATCCCGGCAACGCAACGTCACCGCGCCGTTTTCGTCCGTGAACCACACCGGCACACCCAGGCCTTTCAAGCGGTCCCGGGTGCGTACGGGAACCCGATTCATCGCCGGTCGTTCCCCGGCCAGCACGACGATTCCTTCCGGCGCGATCGCCTCCAGCAATTCCGGGATCAGCGGTTCACCCAGGCTGGGCATTCCCGCGATGACCACGTCGGCCCGCAATCCGTCACCCACCCGGGCCAACAGCCGGCGTTGCGCCTCCGGATTCAGGCTCGGAATCAGGAGGCATCGGACTCCGCCCACCTCCTTCACCAGGACCAGGCTCGCGGCATCGGATCGACGTTCCCCCTGCCCGGCTTCCGGCCACAACACGTCCCAGCCTTCCACACCGCGACCCGCCACCAATCGACGGATTGGAATCCCGGATCCGGTCGCTGCCGTCTGCGCCGCGCCCAAGGCTCCGCCCTTCCTCAACGCCGGCACCGACCACCACGCCTCCATCGGAATCGCCTCCATCAATCCGGGCCAACCGCCGCCAAACCGGCTCTCCCCCGAACACGCCACCGCCGCGCCCAACCGATCCACACCCCGCACCCTCAACCATTCGGGCAAGGTCCGCTTCGCCACGGCTCGCGATCCACAATCAAACAGCGTCGTCCGCCCCAGACCCGATTCCACCAACACTCCTGCACCCCAGGGAAGACAGGTGATCCGCGTGGTACGATCCGCCCGCCACAATCCGATTCCCGCCGCAACAACCCACGCCAGACCCACCGCCCACAGCCATCCCCGCTTCCGCCACGGCTTCCATCCCGCGGGCAATATCACCAGCAACCACCCGCCATATCCCATCCACCACCAACCCGCCGGCGCCGACTGATACCAGTGTCCCCATGGAATCCGCGCCGCACCCTCACTCACCCACATCATGGCCCGCATCCAGACCCAGGCCGACTGGTTCAACCATTCCGATCCGGCGGGCCACCAGGCCCCCAGTGCGATCGATCCCATCCCGGACATCAGCGCCATTCCCGACAACGGCACCACCAGCAGATTTGCGCCAAGGCTGGCCAGGCTCACGACGTGGAAATGGTGGATGCCCAATGGAAGTGAAGCCGCCCACGCCGCACCCGTTCCCGCCAGATTCACACCCACTCCCCGCAGCGCCCCCCACATCCAGCGCTGCCATCCGCTCCGTTCACTGTCCGGTACCAGCGGATCCGGCCGGATCCAACCCTCCATCCAGTCCGATACCCGCCCCGTCCACATCACCATGCCGATCACCACCCCGAACGAGAGCTGGAATCCCGCCTGGAACAATTGGCCCGGGTCGAAGACCAACAGGATTCCGGCGGCCGCCGCCACCGAGTTCAAGACATCCGAAGGCCGCCGCAGCGACCAACCCAGGATCACCACCGACGACATCACCGCGGCGCGGATGGCTGAGGCCTGCCAACCCGTGGCAGCGACATAGGCCCAGGTCAGGGGAATCGCCACCCACCCGCACGCGGCCCTGCCCAGTCGCACCAGGCGCAGGATCTGCACCAGCACCGTCGCCACCAACGCGATGTGCAGGCCGCTGATGGCAAACACATGCATCGTGCCCGATTCCACGAACCATTGACGCCAGTCGTCATCGAGTCCACCGCGCCACCCCAGTACCATCGCCCGGACCAGTCGCGCCGCCGGGTCATCCGGCAATCCCCGCTTCAACACCGCTTGCGCCCACGGCAGGAACCGATCCAGCCACCCCGTTCCCGCCGCCTCTTCCAGCACCCGCCAGTCCCCGACATCTTCCGACTCCATCTGCCGCACCATTCCCAGCGCCCGCAGGTAGTGGCGGAGATCGAATCCACCGGGCAACAAAGCCCCGGGCGGCTCGGAAAGGATGCCGAACACCTCCACCCGTTGACCGCGGACCGGGGTTACTCCGGTGGTGTTCCGGAACCGGACATGGATGCGTCCGCGGACCGGCTGTGGGTCCCCGGCACGCAACCGTACCGATTCCAGTTCAAGTTCCATTCTCCGACCCGGTGCCGGGCTTCCCGGTGATGCCGCCCGGATCCGGCTTTCCCCGGTATCCGCAACGATTCCCGTGACCCAGCCCAGGGTTGGCGCCCGGGGAATCACCTGTCCGGGCGCCCACGGATGCGTTGGATCGGAGAAGACCGAGTGATGCCAGCACCCGACCGCGACACAGGCAATGGCGAGACGGATGGAAGGGGCGTTGCGCGGCAGCCAGCGGAGGAGGAAGACCCCAAGGGCAAGGATTCCGGCAAGCCACAGGGGAGGCTGGACGGTGTCGGAGATCAGGATGCCGGCTGCAAAGGCCAGCACCGGAAGGACCAGGGGACGTTCCATGTTTGGGCCGCCCAAACTAGGACCCGATCCCTCTTTGGAAAGGGGACGAACGCCGGCGAACGGGCTCCCTCAATTCCCCGCCAGATACCCGATCAACCCGCGGAACTCCGCCTCCTGAACCTCGCGCAGGAACTGCACCACCGGATCTCCCGCATCCTTGCGCATCACCGATTCACAGGCATCGGTCAGCGCCAGGGGATCCACCGTGCCGGTCAGGTTCATGGAACGGGCCACGGCCTGCGCCGACGCATGGCCCTTCAACCCCACCAATTGCTCACCCAGCGAACGGTAGATCGGATGATCGCCCACGCGCCGGAACCAATACTTGGCATTCCAGAAATCCGGTTCGCGCCGATGGACCAGCGCATGGATCAAGGCGCCTTCCCGGTCGGTCATGTCCTGGACGAGATCGTGCGCCTCGTTGTGATGGTCGTGATAGAGCAACGCCACCGCCTGCAACCGTTCCAGCGTTTCCACCCCCAACCCGAGATCCGCCCCCAAGGCCGCCACTTCCGCCTTCACCCATGCGACCGACCGGGTCCCGGCACGGGATTCCTGCCCCAGGTCAGGGGGTTCCATTGTCTTCAGACAGGACCAGAAGGCATCAATCCGTGGGGAAGCGTCCATGCACGTCATCGGGGAAGCACGCGCATCCTCCTTCGGACCGCCCCAACCGTCAAACTGAAGTCCGTCTGGAATTCACCATGAAATAAAGCACCGGCACCGCCATCCGACTGATGAGCAACGACGCAATCTCCCCGGCCATCAGCGATATCGCCAACCCCTGGAAGATCGGGTCGAACAGGATCACCGCCGCACCCACCACCACCGCCATCGCCGTCAACAGCATCGGACGGAATCGCACCGCCCCGGCGTCCACCACGGCTTCTTCCAGCGGCATTCCCTCCCGCATCCGTTGCTCGATGAAATCCACCAGGATGATCGAGTTGCGAACCACGATCCCCGCTCCCGCCATGAACCCGATCATGGATGTCGCTGAAAAGAATGCACCCATCAGCCCGTGCGCCGGCAGGATCCCCACCAGCGAAAACGGAATGGCCAGCATCACCACCAACGGGGTGATCAACGACCGGAACCAACCCACCATCAGCACATAAATCAGGACCAGCACCGCCGCGAACGCCATGCCCAGATCCCGGAACACCTCGATGGTGATGTGCCATTCGCCATCCCATTTGATGGCCGGTTCCAGATCCGAAAAAGGCTGGGACGCATTCAGGATCTTCAACGGCCCACTGACCGCACGACCCGTCACTTCGGCCAGATCCAGGGCCTTCAACTCGCGGTTCATCGAGCCAATGGCGTACACCGGGCTTTCCACCACCCCCGCCACATCCGCCAACACATACGTCACCGGCATGAGGTTCTTCCGATGCCGACTGCGATCGACCGTGGCGGTCTCCACACGGACCAGTTCCCGCAACGGGACCAGCGGATTGGCCCCCATCGCGCCCGGTTCCGGCAGGCTGTTGCCATCGCCGGAACGCACCCGCAACCCCAACAGTTCCTCCGGGCGCGCCCGCATCGACCGGGGCAGTTCCAGCACCAGGTTCACGTCCTCCTTTTCACCCGGCACATGCAGCAGATCCACCGACTCCCCCGCCACCGCCAACCGCAATGTCTGGGAAATGGTCGCCGCGCTCACCCCGTGCAATGCCGCCTTCTCCTTGTCGATCACGAACCGTGCCTTCGCCTGTTCCTCCTCCACATACCAGTCCACATCCACCACACCCGGAGTCCGACGGAACACGTCGCGCACCGCACGCGCCAGGCCGAGTCGGGAAGCGTCATCCGGCCCGTAAACCTCCGCCACCAGGGTCTGCAACACCGGCGGTCCCGGAGGCACCTCCGCCAACGCCACCCGCGCTCCATTGCGCTCTGCGATCGCAGCCACCCGGGGCCGGATCCGTTTCACGATGTCATGCGATTGCGCACTGCGGTCGTGCTTGGGCAACAGGTTGACCTGGATGTCCGCCACGGATGCGCCGCGCCGCAGGAAGTAATGCCGGACCAGGCCGTTGAAATTGAAGGGCGCCGCTGTCCCGGCATAGATCTGGTAATCGGTCACCTCGGGTTCGCCCCGGATCTCCGCCGCCATCTCCCGCGCCACTGCCGTCGTCCGTTCCAGTGAACTTCCCTCCGGCATGTTCAGGATGACCTGGAACTCCGATTTGTTGTCGAACGGCAACATCTTGACCTTCACCCAACCCACCCCCACGCCCGCCATCGACCCCAGCAACAACAACGTGATTCCTCCCAGGAATCCCCATTGCCACCCGGGATGATGCAACAGCGGCCCCATCACCTTCCGGTAGAGCCGCGTCGCCTTGTCTTCCTCTTCAACATTCCCCGGGCCCGCACCATGGCCCTTCGCGGCAACCGGGCTGCGTCCCAGCATCCGGACCGCCGCCCATGGCGTGACCACAAACGCGATCAGCAACGACCAGAACATCGCCGCACTCGCCCCCACCGGGATCGGTCGCATGTACGGCCCCATCAACCCACCCACAAACGCCATCGGCAACACCGCCGCAATCACCGCAAAGGTCGCCAGGATCGTCGGATTCCCCACCTCCGCCACCGCCTCCACCGCCACCAACGACAGCGGGCGACCCGCATTCCCCGGCAGGTGTCGGTGCCGCACGATGTTCTCCACCACCACGATGGCATTGTCGACCAGGATGCCGATGGAGAAAATCAGCGCGAACAGTGACACGCGATTCAGCGTGAAGCCGTACGCCCAGGAAGCGAACAGCGTGGCGGCCAGCGTCAGCGTCACTGCG
>DITU01000070.1 GCA_002422905.1 Verrucomicrobia bacterium UBA6176 | reverse complement strand
CTCCGCGTTCCCTGCGCCTCCGCGCGAAACCCCTTCCCCGAAGTCCTCACGCCACGCCGCAAAGCCCGCAACGTCCCCGCAATACAACCGCCCAACATCAACCCGCCCGACCCCCCCTCTCCGTCGTCGCGAGCTTCGCGCNNTCCCTGCGTCTTCGCGTGAAACCCTCCCGGAGCGGCGACGTTCGGTCGCCGTCGTGTGTTTCCAAAGGGACAGGGCCTCCAACCTCACCTCCGACCAGAGTCCGATTCCCCATTTCCCGTTCGAGGCGTTCACTCGCCCGCACCGTCGCGTCACCGGATCCGCATGCCCCTCCTCACCCTCCTCTTCATCGCCGCCCTCTGCGGCCTGGCCGGCCTCGTCCTCGGCGGTTTCATCGCCAATGCCTGCGTCCATTGGTATCACATCACCAGTCGCGAAGGGGCTTCCGGCTACTTCATCATCGTCATCGCCATCCTCAGTGGTGTCGTCGCAACCCTCGTGGGTGGCATCACCGCACGCATCATCGCCAACGACCCCGCCGCCGGAACCCTGCGTTCCTTCGGCGCCGCCCTCGGCTCGGTCCTCCTTCTCGCCGGCATCAGCCTCACCCTCTGTCGCCTATTCGCTCCCGATGCCATCAGCCATACCGATTCAACCCCTCAGCTTCCCAACGCGCCCGCCCCAGTTCCACCCGCGGAAACTCCATTTCCAACCGCGGACGCCCCGCTTTTCGACTGGCTCGCGCTCCTCAATGAACCGGCCCGTGCCGAAACGGCCCGCAACCGGATCCTGGCCCGCTCCAACCTTGTCGAGGAACTTCGCACCCTGGCCCTGTCTGAATCTCCCGACAGCGCTGCCGCCGCACTCCATTTCATCGGCAATCAACCCGTTCCCTCGCCCCATTTCATCCCCGTGGTCCAGGCCGTCGCCGTCGATCTCGCGGAACGCATGCGCCGATTCAATTCCACCCCGATCGAAGCGGATCCCTCATACCAAGGTGCCGCCGACCTATCCGTCCGGTTCAACGCCTGGATGCAGGCCGCCCAAACCCTCCGCGAACATTCAGCCGCCGACCTCACCCCTGAACTCCAGACCCTCCTCGAACTCTCCCGCATCCGCCCCGACAGCATCGCCATGCGCTCCGACATCTGTCGCGTCGCCAGCTTCCATCTCCATCTGTGGGCTGGCATCCCGCCCCTTCCCTCCGACCCCAGCCCACGCTGATCCCATGGCGACCCCATCCTTCTCCCCCAGCGCTGACGCCGACCCGATCCTTGTCGAACCCCGATCCGGCGGTTCCCTGCGTCGCCTCCATTTCCGCGATCCCCGGCCGCCTCCAATACTGATTGCCCATCTGGAGCGCGTCCTCATGGCGGTCCTCCGCGTTTCCATCATTGAAGACCGATTGATCGCCCGGGCGCAGGTGCGCATCACGGGGGCAAACCACCAGATCACCCTTCACCACCGGACCGCCTGTCAGGACGAAGATGGCTATATCTTGGAAGTCGATTCCTCCTGGGGACACCTTCCCGAAGCCACCCACCTATACTTCCAGAACAACGCCCACAGCTGGTTCAAGCTTTGGACCCAGGATCTCCTGCCTGCCTCCCCTGCACAGGACTCCGATGGATCCACGGAACTCCTCCAGCAACGGATCCACGCCGTTCTCGCCCGCGAATTCCAGTTGGCCGACCTCCGCAACATCCAGAACGAGATACTGAGTTCCCTTCGCAACGGCGCCTCCTATGTCACCTCGCATCAGGAAGGCGGCACGCGGATCCGATGGAACGGATTACGGTTTGTCCGGACCGACTACGGCGAGACCGAAAGGATGGAGGAGTTCACCGATCCCGCCGTCTTCCTCGATTTCCTCCGCCGCTTCTTCCACCACGACGTCAGCCGCCATTGCCATCCCGATCCCGTCCCCGAAACCGACGCCTGGCGACTCATCCTCCGGAAGCTACAAGCCGACGGATGAATGCTGCATCGCTAACAAGATCGGACGGGACTCCAAAACTCCCGGAGCGGCGACGTCCGGTCGCCGCTCGTCCATCCCGGCGAACAAACCTCGCCGCCCCACTCCCTCTCCTTCCTACCCTCTCCGCGTTCTCCGCGCCTCCGCGTGAGCCACTCATCGGGCGTCTGGATGCGCAATTCCAGGCGACTCATGGAACCAACGACCAAGCTCAGCGACCGCCGACGGAAACGCCCGGTCGGCTGCAACAATCGCTGTCAGATCACCCGAGCCATCCAACTGCCCGGCGGGGCGGCGGATCGCTGCCGCGCTCTGGTTAGGCGATTCTGTCTTGGTCCTCTGGAGTGTCATAGGCGTCAGTGTGGGTAAGGTGGCCATCTTGATCGCTCACACGAGATAGCTCACTGCCTCGGCGATAGATTATCTGAAGGCCATGCTCGTGCTCCCAATCGCACTCAGCAGTAATCTGAATATAGATCAACTGGTCGCGGCGTGGACGACGGGAAACGAAAATCTCGGATGGATGAACGTGTCCCCAAATAGCCTCCGGCCTGGCGATCCGGCACTCGACCTGATCCTCACCGACTGCATCAACCATGCGCCGGTAATTCCGAAACACATACGAACTGGCCTCCAGGCGGGCTGCAGAATTCAACGCAAGAAATGCGCTGACGGCACTCTCCACGTCCTGCTCGTCCGCCTCTGTGAGACCGTCCAGAGTGAATGTCAGCGAGCAACCATCAAAGTATGGAACGCTGACTGGCTCGGATACGAGCCACTCGGGAATGCGCGAGTCGGGATGTAGTGGGCCGAGTTGCGGTATGTTCATGATTGTGTGGTCTTCGAATTCACAAGACGCGCGATGAATCGCCTGGCTCTCCGGATCAGTGACCCCACGCTATTGATCTTGGGAATGCAACTGCGACGTAAACCCGAGATTCACTGCATCCGGCTTGTTCGGCCACTCCCTCTTGCTCCATCGGTAAGCCCAAATCCCGACCCAGATCCCACAGACCGGAATCATGCTCGTCAAGTAGCCAATCAACCGGTTGCGAACGCCTCGCTCCCCTGCTGCTCGGTCGACAATGGTCGCTGGGCCAGAAAGCACGGCCCACTCATCAATGAAGACAATGGTGAAGATGGCTGCGATGACGCCAGCACCAATGCCGAGAAGCGCGCCGCGAACAAGCGCCCTGCGTGGCGAGCAACCACGAACGACTCTCATCATCAGAGCACCAAGAATTCCGCCCATCGGTAACACAAACCAACTCGCGACGAGCACCGCGTAGCCCGCATATACGACGACGTGGAGAATCGTCTCGCCGGGATTGTGGTGCTGGTAGAACCAATATGCGAAACTGAGCAACGCCCACACGAACGCCCCGCCAGCCGCGATGAGCGCGCCAGCCAAGATTCGCTTTCCGAGATGTGTCATACTCGCAGTGCGCAGGGAGTAGCCGAACGCCAAGGTCAGCGACAGCAGGCAGCGGGAAACGGACTCAAGATCTGAACCGAGCGTGAAGGCTGCCTCCTGTAGGGTGCAATGGGGTCACATCCTAAGCATTGACAATTGCCGCCGGATCGAAAGGGTCCGCGCATCGCTCGACCCCTACGCGTGTGGGTGCCCGACGGCTGGTACCATGTCGTCAATCGGGGCAACCGCAGCGAACACATCTTCCGCACCGACGACGATCAACGCCGTTTCCTCGGCTGCTTGTCCGAACTGCCCGAACGCTTCGGGGTGGCGCTTCATGCGTTCGTGCTGGGCGATGCCGACTATGCGAATCGGCTGTTGAAGCAGGCAGAGGCGGATGTCGGGGAGCAGACGGAGGCCCGGCGCCTGGCCCATCCGGGACAGATTGGATGGGAACAACTGGTGGACTGGGCGGAGAAGGAAACGGGAGTGGAGTGGCAGGAGGCGCTGGTCCGGCACGGGGATTGGACGCGGGACGCGGTGGTGTACGTGGCGGTGAAGCGTGGTGGGTGGAGGCTCTCCGAGGTGGTTGGACGAATTGCCGGATTGAAGTATCCGGCGGCGGGTCAAGGGATGAAGCGGATCGAGGAACGGCGAACCCGGGACCCGGCATGCGACCGGTTCATCCGGCGGCTCCGGGACCAAATATTGAAGCTTAGGATGTGACCCCATTGCCCTTCCACCATTGCCCTTCCGGCGTCTGCGCCAACGATCGGATGAACCTCATAATCAACCGCCTCTGGTCGCCTCGCGAAGGCACGACCTCCAACAGCTCGAGGTGTATATAGACCGAAAACGGGTCCATCCGACATCAGGCCTTGCCGTCCAAGCGATCTTCAAACTCATCCGGGGGCAACCAGTGGGCAGAGTCCTTGTCCTCGACCCGCTTGGCCACCGCTGATGCGTATGGACTGTCCTCCCGATGTCGTATGTGGAACATGAACGCCATCAACTCGTTCTGCGCCTCAAGCGGAAGAGCGGCAATCTGGTCTTTAAGCTCCTGTACGCTCATGTGGGGATGATGGGGCAGGTTGCATGGCGTGGGCAAGCACTGCGCTGGTCACACCCTCGCAAGGGGTGCGGCGCCACGTCGCCCAACGCCGCTGCTCAGGGACGCGCCGCCGAGCAGGCCGGAAATGTGACCGAGGGACGATCGGCGCGTTCCCTGAAGCAGTCTGGTTGGGCGGCTTGGCTATCATTGGCTCATCCATGGGCTCCTCGCCTCGCCCCCGCGCACACTCGTGAAGGCAGAAGGCAATCTCTGGCCGATCGAAGACCCACTCAACCACATCTTGCTCCGGTTCCAAGGACTCTCCGCATAGTAGCTCACGACCCCACACCATTCCGTCGTGATGACCGGGAGCACTACCGGAATGATCGCATCTTCGCCTGGATCTAGCCAGAGGCGCGTCGTAGGAACATAAGCTGGCCCTGCCGCCATCTTGGTCTGCACCTCAAAGCTATCTGGGTAGCAAATCCGAAATATCCCAACGTTTGTGATCAGCAGCAGCACGGAGCGCTGCCCGGTCTTGTCTGTTCCCTGATCAACGATCGCCAGGGTAAGGGTACGCGCGCCAGCCCGCGAACCTACCCAGATCGCTAGTAGGGAGGCGACCAGGAGGCATGCAACGATCAGTGGGAGTTTGCGTGTCTGCATGGCACAGTTTGTTCTGCCCAACGCTGCTGCTCAGTGACGCGCCGCACAAAATGCCCGGACTTGAACCAAGGCGGAACCGGCGCGTTGACTGGAGCAGCCTGGTTAGCCGTTGCGGTTGAGTTCATTGGCGCTTCCGAGCCAGAGCAAAGAGCTGACGTTCGGAGTTGGTGAGAAGCTCGGGGTATCTGATCTGTGACTCAAGCTGAACAACCTCCTGATAGCGCCCCCGAAAGAAGAGATCGCGAGCCTGTGCCTTGAGGCGGGGTTCCTGGGTGGAACGGTAATTGAGGTCGCGGGTGTCATGCTCGTGCAACTGACGCTGCTGCTCCATGTATCGGGCTGCGATGGCAACGAAGTCGGCGTCCGGGGCAGCAAAGAATGGTGAAAGCACCGTGTCGAGGTCGTGAAGTAATGCCGGATACCCCGAAGTGGAGTCGTCGGCGAACGAAGGGAACTGAGCGGTGGACGAAACGCCAAGAGCCCCCGTGTAGAAACTGTGCTCCACCGAAAACTCGCCGATTGAATAGATGACCGGGCCGACGCTGTAGAGATGAGTAATGGCCACCGAACGAGGTGACCGAAAGAAACGAGCGGAGAAGAATGCGCCCTCCTTGTCGCGGTATGGCTCGCCACGGGACACTGAGAAACCGTGCGACTCGAAGAAAGGCAGGAGCTGAGCGAGCCCGCTCTCGAAGTCTGTTTGCTTATTGTATCGCGGCATCGGTAGTGCGCGTAGCGACGGCTAACGTTTGAGCTCAGGCCGCGGCCCGACAGGGCCGTCGCGCCTGCGGCGAGTTGTTCGGCGGCAACATACACTCTCGCCCTCACAGGGCAGGAAGCACGTAGCCTCGCTCCCCAAGTAGAACTTGCCACGATTCACTGCACTCGACGAGACGTTGGTTAATCCAGTCAGCCGGCACAACATCCACACCGGCATCGATGTACGGCGCATCGCCTGGAAACTTCGCCTGATACTCAGACCGAAACTGAGCAAGCAACTTGATCCTACGGTTGTATTCGGGATGGTTGGTTCCAGAACCACCCCTTCCGTAGCCCCACATTGAGGTTGAATAGCCCAGGCGCTCTGTTGGCCCTCGTGCACCCTTTCCGCCTCTTCCATCAGCAGTGGCGCAGTTCCCGCCATCCCCACCAATGATCAAGCCATCATCCCCTCGGATGAATCCACTACCCCCCTTGCCTCCCACACCCGCGACGCCACCGTTTCCGCCCATACCGCCAATAACGGTCCCGCGGTTGCCCATGATGGTTCCGCTTCCGCCTTCACCACCAAGGCCTCCACGCTGTTTGTTGAGGTTGGCTGAAACCCATTTTTCATGCTCTTCCTTCCAAGCCTTTAGCGTGGGAGTGGGAAAGTCTTTCCCATTGTTTTTATCTATAAGATCTGCACAGCCGCTGCACAAATAGATGGAATTTGAAATTGCCGCCCGCTCTTCCGACGCCAGATTGGCGTCATATCTAGGGCCGCCTACAGCTGCCGCGGTAATGTGAGCCGCCTTGCCCAGGGAGACAAACTTGTCTTCATCAGATTCTGACGGCGCAACAGTCTGCTTCCTACAATCTGGATTTGAGCAGATAAGCGACGCCCGCATTCTCAGCGAATTCTTAACTGCCGTTGAGAAGTCATCTCTTGCCATGCATCTGCGTCTCCTTTGCCGCCGAACAACCAAGCTCAGCGACCGCCGCCGGAAACGCCCGGTCGGCTGCAACAGTCGCTGACAAGTTAACCAAACCTTCCGCCTGCCCAGCGGGGCGGCGGTTCGCTGCATCGCCCTGGTTGAACGAAGCCGCTGCGCGGGGGTCTTCGCCGAGGGGAGGACGTGGGTAGCTCGGGAGCGCAGGCTCGGGGCGTATGAAGGACAAGTCCAGCAAGTCTACCCACCAACTCTTCATTGAGTTCCTCAACCTCAACCAACTCTCCCAGCGAACCATCCAGGCTTACGTCTACTCGAGCGCTGATCTGGCCAGGTTCCACAACCGTGGCCCAGCTCTTCTGGTCGACGAACACACCAAGGATTGGCTACTCCATCTCATCGAACAACGCAAGCACTCCGCCTCCTCCGTCAGCCTCGCCCTCGGTCGCGGGACTTTTCTTCATGTGCTGCCGGAGGGCTTCACCAAGATCCGTCACTATGGGCTGCTGGGAAACAATCGTCGCGTCAAGGCGGTGCCCCTCCCCCAGCAAGCACTGAGAGGAAGCCAGTGGGATCAGAGGCCGGTCGTGTCGCCTCGCATCGTCGCCAGGATCACCGACCCAGGACTGAAGTGTTCGCGCTGCCAACAGGCAGAGTTGCTTTGCGTAGGTCGGCTTGATCGGCCCAACTCCAACCGCGGCTTCGTCCAACCCTCGAAACAGGTCGGGCGGCCACACGATCACAACAACCCCACCCCATCTACGCCCGACCTATTCCGCTCATTTGTTAGGCAGTTCAGGCTCCTCGGTCTTTCATCGAAAGAACCTTCTTCAATCCCGAATGGACCACCATCTGGGCGGTGAAGTTTGGGCGCAGCAGCCGATCTTCGTAGCGGAACTGGAACTTGGTGCCACCCGCGCGCCCCCCGGCCTTAGGTACGCCAACCACGGAGAACTCGAAAAGTGTGCCTAATGCCGCCTTCGCGTGACCCTCTGTCGAGGCAGGAAACCTGCGGGCGTATGCGTCAAGCCAATCGCGCTCCTTAAAGCGCTGAGATTCGACCTCGCGCAGCACCTCCAATATTTCTCGTGCATCAGTGACTTGCTTGTGCATTTCATCAATCAACTCGTCGAGCATCTCCTGCGAATATCGGCTCTCGCCGTCGTACACGTCGATCGTCTCGACCTTCTGATGCTGTGCGGAACTTGCGGTCTCTTGACAGCACAGGGCAAACCGAATCATGTCACGCGGGCGGTACATCGTTCGGCGTGTCATGTAGGAGCGGATCGTCGCCCGTTGCCTCATCGGGTCACCGGAGAATGCAGAGTCCCACGCTCTCGCTTTTGAGATGTTGAGGGACTTCGCAATTCTGGCCTCAAGCACCTCACATAGTGAATCTTCATCCCAGTCAAGATACTCAATATCCTGCGCCATCTTCATTTTGTCGTTGAACAGCAGCAGATCGAAGATGTCCGTTCGCAAGAATACCAAGACAGCCGCGGGGGAGCCCTTGGCACCTAACGTAGAGTTGATCTCTCTAGCCGCCTTCAATGCGCCGATCAAAAGCGCCTTCGAATCCTCCGAGGCGTCCCAGGCGTCGTCCAGGCGGTCGAGAAATAGAGATACGGGACAGGCGGGATAGTGCTTCTTCACGAATGCCAGAAGGCTTTGCGACCACCGCGAGAGTCCTGTAGCAAGGATTCTGTCGTCGTCGTTCTCGTCAAATTCAATGCCGCCCAGCCCCCCCATTCCTTCTATCTCAGGCAGGTCCAGTCGGCGGAGGCGACGGAACTTATCGAACAGGAACTCCATCCACGAAGGCTTGTCCTTCCCGTAGAGGTTCGCACGAATGGCCGCAGCAGCCTTCTTCGTCGTTGCGTCCGCATTATCAGCAAGGTGATCTACCATGACCATGAGGAACGTGAATCGCCAAGATCCCTGATAGGCCGCCTCGCTGAAGACACCCTCTTCCTTTAACTTGCGGTGCGCCTCCCATGAATAGTTACCAAAGTCAAGGCGCTGAATCGGGCGCTTAAGCTTCGCCTCATCTGTGCGCGCGAATAGGGCGGTCTTGCCAGATCCCTTTCGGCCGATCACCAGGTGTCTTTGTCCGTTGGCGATGCGGTCTAGCACACCGGTATCCACGAAGTAGTCGGCCAAATCCCTGTCTGATTCAGCGTCGAGCCTTCCGAAGTTCACTCGCTGTATTATCATAGTATCTCCTGTTGCCGAACGCCCAAGCTCTGCCACGCCGGGCCGACGCACGCAATCCCGAACCCGGCGTGGCCCCGGCGTTGGCAGCAGCTCATGGTTCGGCGGCTTTCCTCGAATCCTGCACCAGCTCAACAAGGTCCGGCTCAATCCAGACAGTGTGAAGACGCTTCGGCCGAAGCTCAATGTTGCCGTAGTCATCAAACCCTCTAATCTTGTAGCTGCGCCCAACCAAACTCATGAACAGCTTCTCTGTGCCCATCTCGTCCGTAAGTCCTGGAGGATACTTTCCCGGTCGGTATCCAGTAACCCTGATGGTGTCGCCGATCCTGAGATCCCTGTGGGCCACTGGTGTCATGTCGCCGAACGTCTGCGTGAGCGACAGGAGGCAGCGGGAAGGGGCTAAAAAGGTAGGACGAGCGTGGAGGCTGCCTCCTGTTCGCTCGACGCAATGGTTGGGCCATTTCTTACAGCAAGGACGTGAGATCCTCAGGAGTAATCCCGGTCTGCCTCAAAATTGCGCGCAGAGTGCCTCGATCAATCTGTCGGTGGCTGGGGACCACAGTCTGCGCGTATGGGTCATCTCGTCGCAGGATGATGTGGCTGCCGTGCTGACGACGGACTGAAAACCCAAGCTTCTCAAGTGCTCGAACCAACTCGGGGCCTGACACCTGAGGAAGTTTGCTCATACGGCGACCAGGAGTGCCTCAAGGCGATCCTCAGGCACCTCGATGCCATCATCCTGGAGCGCAAGGATGTAGCCCTCAATGGCCTCACGGATGTTGCTGATCGCGGCCTCGCGGGTCTCTCCCTGAGAAATGCAACCCGCCAGGCTGGGGCATTCCGCAACCCAGAAGCCATCCTCGCCAGGATAAATGATCGCCTGTCGCATGGAGACAATCTTGCCGATGCCGCGATGCCCACGCAACTGGCGATGTCGGCCCGGTTGGTGGGTTCCGGAGCCCAACGATCAGCTCAGGGACGCCGGACCCCAGGCGCCAGAATCCGACCAGCGCGCAATCCCGGCGTTCCCTGGAGCGGCCTGTTGGGCCTTCATCGCGAAAACCTCCACCCGTAGTTGCGCATGGTTGGGCAGTCAGGAGGACCTGGCTCACCCTGCTGAAACGGATGTGAACACGCGAAGCGACACGAACCTGGCCAGGATCCCCACTGCCAGGCAGGCCGCAAGGCCGAAACTTAGCCGAACGATGCGGTTGCGAGCCTCAATTGCGCTGAGCACAAACTGGTATCCAAGTAGGATGGAAAGCGGATAAACCCAAGTGCCAAACAAGAGGCCGAAGGATTGGTATTGCCTCCCCGTGGCAGTCCGCCACTTCAGACTCCCGTACGGGATACCATCCGGTCCGTAGTACTCGCGGAAATAGGCTCGAATCATCTCCCCCCAGTCGGTAATCAGCTCAATGCGGACCCAGACAAGCACGACGTATAGAATTCCAAGAACACCCAGCAGTGTTCTCCACGAATACTTGGACTCGCAGTCGTTCATCGGAGAGTGCATTCATGGTGCACCACCCGTCGGTGGGCCCAACCCAACGCTCAGCGAACCGGCCTAAGAGGGCTCCCCATTTGAAACCAGGGCGCCCCGGCCGGGTTCGCTGGAGCGCTTTTGTTCGGCCTATGCATGCGTATCCGCGATCTCGGAAATCCGGTCATCATTCAGCCATAGAAAGTCCACAAAGTCAAAAACCTCTTTCGCGAGCGGTGTGTCAACTACTTCGTCCCGTCGAAGGGCGCGGCCAACGAGCGGATGCGAAGCTATCTGAGTCTTATCGGCATCGACCACCATGAAGCCTTTGGCCTCTGTGTCGGCGCGATACCGCAGGACTACTGCGAAACGGTCGGCCGCTGTGGCGTCATCACCCCAACTGCCGAGAATTACGTAGAATGTCGCACCATGCCTCTCGATTTGCCCAAGTGTCCAATGGACCTGGTAACCAGCGTACGGCTCACCGTGGCGATTAGCCAATCCGGTAACGAGTCGACTCATCGAGCCACAACAATCGCAAGGCCCGTGATCGGTGGCGCCGACCTGTTCGATTTGGAACATAGCGTTATTAGTAGGCCGAACGTGGCAGGTCAGCGACGGGGGCCAGCCACCGAGAGCGTCCGCATCGCCACTCGGCGAATCGGCTGGCTCCCGTTCGCTGGACCGTCTGGTTCGGCTCCCCTGCTACCGGTGTCCGTACCAACCGATGTGCTCAGTGAAATCCTGCCCGACTGTGTCTTTGTGAGCGCGAGGTCATGAGTGGTCTCCTCAGTGTCGTTCGGGTGCAGAATCAATACCGGCCCGACGCCGCCTGCATACGATGCCGAGACACGCGAACAAAATGCCGCAATCTCTACCACGGGGAAGGCGCTCGCGCCTGCATCGCGGTCAGCCGTAATGAAGAGACACTGCCCGTCATCGTAAAAGACGGACCAATGCGCGTATCCATCGAAATGCCGCAGTTCCTGGCCAGGACCCGGTGAGATCGGTTCGAACCTCGCCGCGAAGAACTCTTCGATTTTCTCAAGTGGGAGCGGCATACGCTTTAGCCGAAC
>DITU01000133.1:22377-26540 GCA_002422905.1 Verrucomicrobia bacterium UBA6176 | reverse complement strand
ATCACCCGGGCCACCGGATTCCCGTTGGCCAGCCCTGGTTCGAGATCGAGATCGCTGAGCTTGCACACCGGGAAGCGGAACTCCACCCCGCAACCAAGCTCACCGGAACTGAACCGCGAAGGTTTCCAGTGGGGCACCGGATCCGCCAGGACCGCGACACTGATTGGAAAGCGTTTGAATCGGTCCATGATCCGGCAGAAATAGCGGAACATCCTTTCTGGGAGATCGTCGTCGCGCTGGGCCTGAACCTCGGCATGGATGAGGAGCAGTTCGGAGGTTCCATCCCGACGCCGGAGTTCAACAAGCTTGTCGACCCGCATGAGGCCGGACTCGGAGTCGGGGACGATTTCCTGAAGTTCGGTATCGAGGAAGGCGAAGGGAGCGGACCAATCGATGGCGGCGGCGATGTCGGGGAAGGCGAGGGAGAGGAAGTCGGGGAGGAACTGTTCGAGGGTCAGTTTCCAGGCGGCGTCGTACTGGACCGATTCACTCAATGTCCCCTGCCATACGCCGAAGGCGGGGGCGAGGTTGCACCCCGGGCTGATATGCGAACGCCCCTTTGGGGAAGGACCTGCCCCGAAGTGGCAACGCATACCAGCCCAGTGCAACGCTCTGGGTGCGCAACGCCACATCATTTCCGCGTCCTGAAGGGACGCCGCAAAAACCAATTGGAGTCGGCCCTGACTCTTTGACATTGGTGCTGGTGCCAACCACCTGCGCACCGTTGCGAACCGAACCCGAACCCCACTGCCTGATTCCTTCATCTGCGAAATGCCCAAAGGGAAGTGCCCGCGATAGTTCTGGCTGGTCTGGGACAGCACAATGTGGTGTTCTCATCTTATGGATGGCAATGGCTTCAAAGAACTTCCGCAGTTCTTCCGAGGGATGATGGGGCTTCTGCTGGCGCTGGTGACCGTCGTCCCGGCGGCGTGGGGCCAGGACATCGATCTGGATATGGATGGCGTTGCCGACTTCATCTTACAAAAGCGCCAGCGGATAGAGTCCGATTGGGTGTCGGAGACCAGGTTGGTACCACAACGATCGAACTCGGTATGGGTCGCGAAGCCTTGGGGTCAGCCCTTCCTGTTCCCACAGGCCGGTGAAGTCTGGTCCGCAACGAATTCGCCGGCCGGCATGTGGTCGGAGCCGGGTGCCCGCTTCCTGTTTCTGGAATTCGGCAATGAAAGAAGATACGGATCGGATGACGTCAGCTTCATTCAAGAGGGACTGCTGGGAACGGACTCTCTGGAGCAGGATCCCACCGCCTATGTGTTGGTGCGTTTCGCGGATACGAACACCTGGAGGCTAGCCTGGATTCAGTTCAACCGGTTCCAGAACTATAGATTGAATCCCAATCAAACTACCGTGAGTTCACCACCCTCGATGTTTCCTGAGGACATCGGGGTATACCCCGGGCCGGAGCCGGAGTCCTGGGTGATTGGGGAAAAGGCCCCGAATCGCGATCAACGACTGCGGATCACTGTGGTTCGACCTCCGGAACCATGGTCTCAAAAAACGTCCCTCCTGATCGAGACGGAACCGGAGGGGCTGGGCGACACCCTCGAATGGAGCCTGGATCCGGACGCGGGACCGTGGACTCCCATGTTCCGGCTCATTCGCGGCAGCCTGAATATCTCAACCGGGGGGTTATACGGTATTCCGGAGACATCAACCGTTTTCTTTCGGCTGAAATAGGCCCAGTGGAGCGCATCTCCATCTTTGACATTGGGAATGGCCCCCGGCTCCTTCGGACCAAAGCTGTGCCCCGAAGGGGCAACGCATACCAGCTCAGAGCAATGCTCTGGGTAAGCAACACCCCATCATCCCCGCGTCCCGAACGGACGCCGCAGATGGAAACCACCGACGCCTGTGCGGCGTTCCCTCAGAACGCATCGGCTTTCGTTGGTAACGCATGGATAGAAGGGGCAGTAGTACGGTCACGAACCGTTACCGCTCGTCTATCGGATTTTTGGCGAGAGCTGTGTCGAGATGCGCCCGCAGCAGAGTACTTGGCAGCGATCCGTCGAACCCCTTGCAATCATCCACACAAGTCTTGGCGATTGCCCATTGAAGTTTAACGCTGCAACCCTGGGTATCGCTCTTCAGTGGCACCCAACACACGTTCAACTTTAAAGCACGCCACAGCATTCGTGCCTTGGCTAGTCAACCAATTAATCGGCGCACCCGCCGATCCCGATTGCGTGGATCCAGAGGGTATCCAATTACTCAAATCGTGTGATGTGCTCAAAAGGTACAAACCTACCGCGTTAGGCACGAACGAAAGCTCTAAAGCACTGGCATCGAGCAAGCGAATCCCAATGCGTTCGGACTCACTCAAGGGTGCCATACCTACATACAGATTCCGTATACCGCCGCCTATTCCATCAAAATAAACAAATGTCTGAAATATTCTCCCTGCATCCCCCTGAGAATCCGCTTGATCTATAAAAGCGCCTGAGGTCGCTGTCGAGCTAGCCATGACATAGTATCTAGCACGAGTGTCATCGCTTCTCTGCTCGAATACTGCACCAACCATCGTCGAGCCAATCCAGCGATGACCATCGGATCCCTGCGTGTTAAGCAAGGCTTCCATACCCCCCTCGTCTGATAGAGTATTTGAAACCCGGTAATTGTAGCGAGTTGTCGTTTGGAACTCTCGAAGATATAATTCACGCTGAGATTTCACATCAAACGGAACCGTAAGAATTGGACCTATCCAACGCCAACCCTGATGTCCAAATTCGTTGAGCCGAGCCTCAAATGCCACTTGAGAATTGACGCTTGAATCAAACAAGCACTCATAACGCACATTTACTCCGTCGACACGAATATACAAGTTAACCATCTCACCGACAGAATATGGCCCAACATACCGGAACCCCATCGCCCCTTGTTCGTTGAGTTGCGCAAGACTCTCGGCTTCAGAGGGTGCATATGGTAAAACACTATAGGAGAATATTTTTCCAAAATCTGAGGAATCACGCATAAATACCCCAATAGGGCCTGGCGATACGCCGAAAGCGGCAGCAAGACCAAAGAGCCCCCCTGAGGCTCCTTGAGCATTAAGTTGTTTGGCAAGCGCCTCACGGTTATTGGCCATAACCTCCACGCTATACGAAGGCTGATTCATCCAAAAGTGAAGAGATGTAGAGTTCCCAAACTGAGCCTGACTTACTCCGGAAGAAGCCATTAAGGCGGCAAAGACCGCGAGTACAAATTTGGATTTAGACATACTATCAACACCTTTTGGATTCCCCAGAAATGCTGTCAAGCGTTTGGGATCACCCCGTGACTCAGTTAGGAGCTTGCTGCAATTCTATAATGCTTCGAGGACAGGTTTCCTGATTCACGTTCTGCGCAACGGCGAATTCCAAGCCCGTACTGGTACTCGAAATCCGCCCCCTGTGCCTGCCCCCCTACTCCCCAGCCAGCTTCTTCAGGCGGATCCTTCGATACTCCATCTGGCCCCGGTCACCCTCGAGGCCGATCGGGCCGGTGGCGGGCACCTTCATCGCCGCCTCGATCACCTCCCCGTTGCAGGTGCAATGGGCCACCCCGTCCTTCACCGTCACCTCCAACTGATTCCAATCCTGGGGCCGATACTTCTTCAGATCCTTGTACGGCCCCGCCAACGGATAATCGCGGCACTGCAACTGCGGTTGCCGGATGAATACTCCGCTGTCGGCATTCGGCGTCGCCCGGAACTCCAGGCGCAAAACAAAATCCCCTGCGAATTCCCGCGTCGTCCATAACTGCTGGATCCGACGTCCCTCCGGCGGAGTCGTCACAATGAGCCGCCCATGCTGCGCCCGATACCGCCCATCCGAACTCCGCGCCGCTCCGTCAAACACCACCGGCGCCGTCACGATGGGCCAGGGCGGCGCGTTGGGATCCGATTTCCGCCAGCCTTCCGCCGCGCGGATGTCCGATTCCGGCGTCACCCGATATCCCCAACCCGTCAGGTCGCGTCCGTTGAACAGGCTGATGAAGCCGGGCTCCGGCTGGAAACCGTCGGCCTCGCGTTCCATGAATCCGAGCGTCGCCAGGATCGGACGCAATGCCGCCGCCCACTTGGCATAACCCGCGCCGTTGGGATGCAACAGGTCGGGAAACTCCGCCGCCTTGGCATCGCCCTTTGCATCCGCGAACAACGGCCACGTCTC
>DITU01000133.1:0-22318 GCA_002422905.1 Verrucomicrobia bacterium UBA6176 | reverse complement strand
AGGTCGTTGGTGCCGATCAGCAGCACCACCGCCACCGGATCCAACGCCAGCACATCCTCCTTCAACCGGATCAACACCCCGCGCGTCGTGTCCCCGCTGATTCCCCGGTTGGCCACCTTCACCCCGGGAAAACTCCCGCCCAGATCATCCCCCCAGCCCTGCGTGATCGAATCCCCCAGGAACACCACCGCATTCCGGTCCTGCTCCAATCGCGTCGCCCACCCGCTCCGCTTCTCCACCCAGAGATTACGAAACCAATCGGCTCGACGGATCGGCCCAGCCCCCGGCAACCCTTCATCGGTCGCAGGAATCTGGAATCGGGCCGGATCCTGACCCAAAGCCGACCAAGCCAACCACAGGGCACACCACCAACGACATCCGCGTCCAAAGAGTTTCATGGAAGTCCCCGCACAGTGACGGCACCGGCCGAACCGCTCCAAGCGTCATTTATCCCCACCGAAGTCCGCCAGGGATCTGACTGGAGCGGCGACAGCCTGTCGCCGTTGGTGGGTGGATGGGAGAAGTGGCCGTGAGAGGTCTACAGCCCGTCGCCACCCGTCCAGTGGTTTCTCTGGCAGGGGCAGGATCAGGATCAGCCCGAAGTTCGGCAGTCGACGCCACCGCGCCACTCAGGTTCCCATGGTGCGCGTCCTCTGCGGACCACGCCGTGACCTTCCTACCGTTCCCATGTTGACCGCGCTGATCGTCCTCACCCGGATCCTGGTCAATCCGCTGTCGAACGTCTTCCAGAAGCACCTGAGCCGGAAGTCCGCCCATCCCACCGTCATCCTTGCGATGACCCATGCGCTGCTCGTCCTCCCGATCCTCCCCCTGTTGCTGGGACCCGTCCAACTCCGCGCCTCCGTCCCCCTATGGACCAACCTGACCCTCTGCGCCCTGCTCGCCGTCGTCAGCAACCTGCTCCTCATCCGGGCCCTGCAATCCTCCGACCTCTCCGTGCTCGGCCCCCTCAACGCCTACAAATCCGTCATCAGCGTCATCCTCGGAATCTTCCTCATCGGTGAAATCCCCAGCCTCCCTGGCGTCACCGGCATCCTTCTCATCGTCGCCGGAAGCATCGGCATCATCGACCGCATCCCAGGGCAACGTCGACGCCACGCCCTGATCCAGTTCGTTCGGGATCCCGGCATCCAACTGCGCTTTGTGGCGCTGGTGTTGTCGGCGACCGAAGCCGTCTTCCTCAAGCGATCCCTGAACCTGGCCCCGGCGCTGGAGGTCTTCACCGGATGGGGCCTGTTGTGTTGTCCGATGTCCGCCCTGGCCGTGGCGATCCAGTTCCGCGGTCGCCTGGGCGCGGCCTGGTTGAACCAACGTCCCCAGGCACCCGCCTTCGTCGGCCTCGCGATCTCCACCGGCCTCATGCAGGTCATGTCCCTGCTCACCTTCGAACGGATGTCGGTCGGATACTCCCTCGCGTTGTTCCAGCTTTCAGCCCTGGTCAGCGTGCTCTTCGGACATCACTTCTTCAGCGAAGGCCACCTCAAGCGCCGGCTCATCGGCGCCTCCGTCATGGTCGTCGGCGCCACCCTCATCATCGCCTTCGGCAATCGGTAGGACGGAACACTCGACACCCCCCGGACCCCACCGATTCCATCCCACTTTTTCCTCCCACCCCAACAACCCCCACCTTCAACCTGTCCCCGTTCAGCCATGCTCCTCTTCGACGCCCACCTCGACCTCGCCATGAATGCCATCGAGTGGAACCGGGACCTCACCCGGCCCCTCGCTGATCTCCGCACCCGGGAAGCCCGGCTCCGCGACAAACCCGACCGCGCCCACGGCACCGTCTGCTTCCCCGAGATGCGCCGCGCCGACATCGGCATCTGTGTCGCCACCCAGATCGCCCGCGTCGAACACGACGCCTACAGCCCCGTCGCCGGCTGGGCTTCCCCCGCCCAGGCCTGGGCCATGACCCAGGCCCAGCTCGCCTGGTACGAGGCCATGGTCGAGGCCGGCGAACTCAGCCTCATCCGCAATCCCGTCGCCCTCGAATCCCAACTCTCCCTCTGGGAATCCACCCCCAACCCCGACCCCGTTCCCCTTCCCATCGGTTGCATCCTGTCCCTCGAAGGCGCCGATTCCCTCATCTCCCTCGATCACCTGCATCGGGCCTGGGCCCGCGGTCTTCGCGCCATCGGACCCGCCCATTACGGACCCGGCACCTACGCCCAGGGCACCAGCACCACCGGCGGATTCAACCCCCGCGGTCGCGAACTCCTCCGCGAAATGGCCTCCCTCGGCTGCATCCTCGATGTCACCCACCTCAGCGACGAATGCTTCCTGGAAGCCCTTGACCTCTACGACGGCCCCCTGTGGGCGAGTCACCACAACTGCCGTTCCCTCGTCCCCCATCAACGCCAGCTTCCCGATGACTTCATCCGTCGCCTCGCCGGCCGCGGCGCCGTCATCGGGATCGGTTTCGACGCCTGGATGCTGGTCCCCGGATGGGTCCGTGGACAATCCACCCCCGAATCCACCGGCGTCTCCCTCGACCACGTCGCCGACCACATCGATCACATCTGCCAGGTCACCGGCTCATCCGCCCATGTCGGGATCGGATCCGACCTGGATGGCGCCTACGGTTTCGAACAAACCCCGCGGGATGTCCCGAGCATCGGGGAATTGCCACGCCTGGCGGATGTGCTCCGGGCCCGCAGTTGGAACGAAGCGGACGTCGCAGGGGTCTTCTCCGGCAATTTCATCCGATACCTCCGCCAGAACTGGAAACCGCGGGAGTGACCGGGACTGCCTTGGCGCGGCGAGGGCCCCTCACCGTCCACATCTCCCGCAGCGACCCCACGTCGCCACTCCATTCCCTTCCCGATCAGCAAAAAGACGTTCACTTCCCGGCCTGTCCTCCGTACACTGATCAACTGGAAATCAGGTCAGGTTAAACCAGACCGATTACACGGGCGAAGTCCGATCAGCCCCCCCGCCCCTTCATCTCCCCACCAAGGTTCGTCGTGTCGATTCACTCTCTGCCACCACCCCAAGAATCCCACCTGGAAGACAAGGCCACCGCGTCCAGCGCCAACCCCCTGCTGGGCGTGCTGGAAGCCAGCCTCGACGAAATCTACATCTTCGACGCGGCCACCCTCCGTTTCGAGTACGTCAGCGCCAGCGCGCGAAAAAACCTCGGATATGAAATGGAGGAGTTGCGTGGGAAGACGCCGCTGGATTTGAAATCGGAGCTGACCGGGGCGGCCTTAGAGGAACTGGCCGATCCCCTGCGCCGCGGCGAGAAGCCCAGGGTCGTTTTCGAGACCGTTCATCGCCGGGCCGACGGCACCGTCTACCCCGTCGAAGTGCATCTGCAACTCGTCGACACCCACGGTCGGGCCGTCTTCCTTGCGGTGACCCACGACATCACCGAGCGCCGTCGGGCGAATACTGCGATGTTCCGTCTCGCGGCGATCGTGGAGTCATCGCCGGACGCGATTTTCGGTACCGACTTCGACAGCGTCATCACCAGTTGGAACGCCGGCGCCGAAACCATCTTCGGCTACAGCGCAGCCGAGATGGTCGGCACCCACATCACACGGATCATCCCTGAGGACAGACGGCACGAGAACGACCTGATCCTGAAGACCCTCCAACGGGGCGAGCAGGTGTTCCTTGTCGAAACCCTGCGAAGGACCCGGGACGGACGGTTGATCGACGTCTCGGTCTCGGCCTCGCCCATCCGGGACCACGAAGGACGGATCATCGGCACCTCCCGGATCATTCGCGACATCACCGTGCTGAAGACGCGCGAACGCGAGATTGCCCGCCTCTCCCGCCTCTATGCAGCGCTCAGCCAGGTCAACCAGGCCATCGTCATCACGCACACACGCGGGGCACTGTTCCAGAAGGTCTGCCAGGTCCTTGTTGAACAGGGCGGATTCCAATTGGCGTGGATCGGCTGGGACGATGCCGTCACCCATCAGTTGGTTCCCGTGGCAGCCTGGGGCGACGAAAACAATTACATCAGGAACATCCTGGTCTACTCCGATGATCGACCGGAGGGACAAGGGCCGTCGGGCGTCGCGTTTCGGGAGAATCGCCCGTACGTCTGCAACGACCTGCTCGCTGATCCTGCAACCGTCCCGTGGCGTGCGGAGATCCAGCGGCGGGGATTCCGCGCCTCGGTCGCCTTGCCCATCCGCACGCAACACCGGGTACGCGGAACGCTCTCGGTCTATGCGGATGAACCAGGATTCTTCCGGGACAAGGAACTGGCGCTGCTGACCGAGGCAGCCGAGAACATCGCATTCGGCCTGGACAACTTCGCACGCAATGAGGAAAGCGCCCTGGCAGAGCGGAAGCTGCGGCTGGAACGCGACTTCTCCGAGGCCATGCTGAACAGCCTCCCGGGGGTGCTCTACCTGTTCGACCAATCGGGCCAGTTCCTCCGTTGGAACAGCAATTTCGAGGAGGTCACCGGCTACACCGCCGCGGAGATCGCCGCAATGCACCCCCTGGATTTCTTTGCCGGTGCGGACCGGGAATTCGTTGCCGCCCGGATCAAGGAAGTCTTCGGGAAAGGCGCTTCCTATATCGAGGCGGGCTTCCTGACCAAGGACGGTCGGTCGCTCCCGTATTGCTTTACCGGGGTGGAGACCCAATTCGACGGACGGACCTGCCTGGTGGGTGTCGGGATCGACATCACCGAGCGCCGGCAGGCCGAGCTGGCGTTGCGCGAGGCGGAACTCCGGTTCCACACCCTCTTTGACCAGACTCCCGTCGGGGTGGTGGTCATCGATCCCGCCACCGCCACCATCCTTGAATGCAATGAACAGGCCGCTCGCCAACTCGGGTACTCGGCCAGTGAATTCGCACGGTTGGGAATCGCCGACTTCGAAGCCGCGGAAACGTGCGAGGACACCCGGACACACATCGATGAGCTGGTCCGGGTCGGTCAGGATCACTTCGAGACCCGGCACTGGACCCGGTCCGGGGAATTGCGGGATGTCTTTGTCACCGGCAGGACCATCGAACTGGGCGGGCGCACGGTCATCCACTGCATCTTTCTGGACATCACCGCCCGCAAGGCGGCCGTGGCTGCGTTGCGTCAACTCAATGCAAACCTCGAACAGATCGTCGCCGAACGTACCCGGGAACTTCAGGCCACCGCCACCCGGGCCGAGGCCGCCGACCGCCTCAAGTCGGCCTTTCTCGCCACCATGTCCCATGAACTGCGGACTCCCCTCAATTCCATCATCGGATTCACCGGCACGGTCCTGCAGGGCCTGGCCGGTCCCGTGAACGAGGAACAACAGAAGCAGCTCGGCATGGTCCGCAGCAGCGCCCGCCATCTTCTCGAACTGATCAATGACGTCCTCGACCTCTCCAAGATCGAGGCCGGACAACTCAGGGTCCGCTCCGAGCCCTTCAACCTCCCCGACTCCCTCTCACGGGTGATCGCCATGATCACACCCCTGGCTGAAAGGAAGGGACTGGGCCTGGACATAAGGGTCGCACCGGACCTCGGCGAAATGGTCAGCGACCGACGCCGCGTGGAGCAGATCGCCCTCAACCTCCTCAACAACGCCATCAAATTCACCGCGCGCGGCACCATCACCCTCAACGCCCGTCGGGTGGAGGATTACCGGTCAACCTCGGAAGCCCCGCCCCAACCAGCACTGCGGCTTTCCATCGCCGATACGGGCATCGGAATCAGGGACGTGGACCAGACCAACATCTTCCTGCCCTTCCGCCAGGTGGACACCGGACTTTCCCGTCAGCACGAGGGCACCGGACTCGGCCTGGCAATCTGCCGCCGCCTTGCCACCCTGCTCGGCGGACAGATCTCCGTCACCAGCGAATTGGCGAAGGGAAGCGAATTCACCGTCCTCCTCCCCCTGCAAGGACCCCCTGACTTATGAGCCGCACTGTCCTCCTGATCGAAGACAACGATCAAAATGCCTACCTCGTGGCCATCCTGCTCAATCCCCACAGGTATCGGGTCGTTCACGCCGCCGATGGACCCGGCGGCATCGCGCTTGCCCGGACATTGCTTCCCACGGTCATCCTGCTCGATATCCAACTCCCCACCATGGACGGCTATACCGTGGCCCGTCATCTGCGCGAGATCGAATCGCTCCATTCCACCCCCATCATCGCCGTCACCTCCTACGCCATGCTCGGCGACCGCGAAAAGGCGATCGAGTCCGGCTGCACCGGCTATATCGAGAAACCGATCAACCCGGAAACGTTCGTCGCCGAAGTGGAACAATTCCTGACCCCGCCGCCCCCCAGCCCGGAAGCCCCATGAACCGCGTCCTGATCGTCGATGACAAGGAGGAGAACCTCTATTACCTGCAAACCGTCCTGCAAGGTCACGGCTTCACCGTGGAAACCGCCCGTCACGGGGCGGAGGCCCTGACCAAGGCTCGATTGTCACCACCCGCGCTCATCGTCTCCGACCTGCTCATGCCGGTCATGGACGGTTATACCCTGCTCCGGCACTGGAAGGCCGAGACTCGGCTCAAACTGATCCCGTTCATCGTCTATACCGCCACCTATACCGAGGAGGAAGACGAACGCCTCGCCCTCGATCTCGGCGCCGATGCCTTCCTCCTCAAGCCGGCCGAACCCGAAGATTTCCTCGCCCGCATCCGCGAAGTCCTGGCAAACAAGGACGGGTCTTTCCCCACCCCGCCAAAGCACCCCGTCACCGATGAAAGGGAGCTGCTCAAGATCTATAGCGAGACCCTCATCCGAAAGCTGGAGGAGAAGACCCTTCAACTGGAGGAGGCCAACAAGGCGCTGCGGCGCGACATCTCCGGACGACAACTGGCCGAGCAGGCATTGCACACTTCCCTCAAGGAAAATTCCGACCTGTGCACCGCCCTGGATGAGCATGCCATCGTCGCCCGCACCAACGCGGAGGGGAAGATCACCTATGTGAATGACAAGTTCTGCGCGATCTCCGGGTACTCGCGTGCGGAATTGCTGGGACAGGATCATCGCATCATCAATTCGGGTCACCATCCCACGGAATTCATCCGCGAACTCTGGATGACCATCGCTTCAGGCCACGTCTGGCACGGGGAACTCAAGAACCGTACCAAGGACGGCCGGTTCTACTGGGTGGACACCACCATCGTCCCCTTCCTCGACAACGCCGGAAAACCCATCCAGTACGTCGCCATCCGCACCGACATCACCGAGCGCAAGCAGACCGAAGAACAATTGCGCCTGCTCGAAACCTGCGTGGCCCGCTTCGAGGACATCGTCATCATCACCGAGGCCGGACCCACCAACGAACCCGGCCCCCGCATCGTCTTCGTCAATGACGCCTTTGTCCGCCGCACCGGCTACTCCCGGGAGGAGGCGATCGGACGTTCGCCCCGCCTCATGCAGGGGCCGAAGACCAGCCGCACCGAACTCGACAAGATCGGGGTCGCACTCCGCCAGTGGCGACCGGTGCGGGCCGAACTGATCAACTACACCAAGGCCGGCGAGGAATTCTGGCTGGAACTCGACATCGTTCCGGTGGCTGATTCCCGCGGCTTCTACACCCACTGGGTCTCCGTCGAGCGCGATGTCACCGAACGCAAACGCACCGAGCAACGCCTTCACCGGCTGGTCGAATCCAACATCCAGGGCATCTCCTTCTGGCGCGCCGACGGCACCATCACCGGAGCCAACGACGCCTTCCTCCGCATGACCGGCCGCACCCGCGAGGATCTCGTCGCCGGTCGGCTCAGTTTCGGAACCCTGACCCCACCGGAGTTCGCCGAGGTAGACCAGCGCGCGAACCAACAACTCGCCGTAAAGCAGGTGTGCGATCCGTATGAAAAGGAATTCCTGCGCCCGGATGGCTCCCGCGTCCCGGTCCTTCTCGGCGCGGCATCCTATGCAGACAACCCGAACGAAGGGGTGTGCTTCGCACTGGACCTCACCGAACGTAAAAGGATCGAGCAGCAGTTCCTCCGCGCCCAAAGGATGGAAGGCATCGGCACCCTCGCCGGCGGCATCGCCCATGACCTCAACAACGTCCTGACACCCATCATCATGTCCGTTGATCTGCTGCGGATGGAACTCGGCGAACCCCAGCGCACCAAGATCATCGCCACCATCGAGGCCAGCGCACGCCGTGGCGCCGACATGGTCGGGCAGGTGCTTTCCTTCGCCCGCGGGATCGAGGGTCGGAAGGTCGAGATCCAGGTCCGCCACCTCCTCCGGGACATCAGCAAGATCGTCAATGAGACCTTCCCGAAGAACCTGCGGATCCAGTGCACCGCGCCTCAGGATCTGTGGACGCTGTCGGGAGATCCCACCCAGATCCATCAGGTTCTCCTCAACCTCTGCGTCAACTCCCGCGATGCCATGCCGCTGGGCGGTACCCTCCATGTCTCGGCAGAAAACCTCATGCTGGATGAACACTACGCCGGCATGGACGCGCAGGCGCGGCCCGGGCCGCATGTGATGATCCAGGTGGAAGACACCGGCACCGGCATTGCCCCGGAAATCATCGACAAGATCTTTGATCCGTTTTTCACCACCAAGGATATCGGCAAGGGCACCGGTCTCGGCCTCTCCACCAGCCTGGCCATCATCAAGGGCCACGGCGGATTCATCCGTGTCTACAGTGAACCGGGACGCGGCACCCGCTTCCGGATCTATCTCCCGGCCCAGGCGCGTGCCGCCGCCGAAGATGTCGTGCGCCAACCCGAAAGGCCGCGCGGCAACGGTGAACTGGTGCTGGTGGTGGATGACGAGGCTTCCGTGCGTCACATCACCCGTCAGACTCTCGAAGCCTTCGGCTACACGGTGCTGCTCGCGGCGGATGGCGCCGAAGCCGTCGCCCTCTACGCGGAAAAGCGGGACCGGATCGCGGCCGTGTTGACCGACATGATGATGCCCGTGATGGACGGCCCAGCCACCATCCATGTGTTGATGAAGATGAACCCCCGGGTCCTCATCATCGCCGCCAGCGGACTCAACGCCGAGGACCGGGTGGCCAAGGCCCTCAATGCCGGCGTGAAACACTTCCTCGTAAAGCCTTATACCGCCGAAACACTCCTCAAGACGTTGCGGAAGGTGCTGCATCCCACACCCACGCCATGAATGCCTCCACCCATCCAACGGACGGCGGCGACAAGAACCCCGGCGCGCGGACGCACCGCCAACCGGATCCAGGGCCGGGACTGGCAGGGGAAGTAGCTCCAGCAGGAAACGGGGACACAGTGGGGCATGCCATCGGAAAGCCCACCCACCCGGGCACCTCCGATCAACAGGTCGCAAGAATGCAGTCGGCCATCCTGGACGCGCTTCCGGCCCATATTGCACTGCTCGACGGCGGGGGAGTGATCGTCGCGGTCAATGAAGCCTGGCGACGCTTTGCCCTGGCCAACCAGTTGCAGTCCTCCGAATTCGCGGTGGGACAGAACTACCTGGGGGTGTGCGAAACGGCGATGGGTCCCTGCTCCGAGGAGGCGCACCTCGCGGCCTCCGGCATCCGGCAGGTGCTGAGGGGGGAGGTGTCGGAAATCGCCTTTGATTATCCCTGCCATTCGCAGGACGAGCAGCGCTGGTTCCGGCTCATGATCACCCCCCTCCACCAACCCGGCCGCGTCGGGGCGGTGGTGATGCACATCAATGTCACCGAACGGAAGCGGGCCGAGCAGGGCCTCCGCGAAAGCGAGACGCGTTTCCGGGGAACGTTCGAACAGGCTGCCGTCGGCATCGCCCATGTCTCGTTGGAAGGCCGCTTTCTCCGCGTCAATCACAAGCTGTGCAGCATTCTCGGTTACCAGCGCGAAGAATTGCTGGAGCTGACCTTCAATGATCTGACCATGCCCGAAGACAGGGCAGGTGGCATCGAGGCGCGACGCGCCATGCTCGCCGGCGAACGCTCCAACTTCTCCGCCGAGAAACGCTACCGGCACGAGGACGGCAACGTTGTCTGGGTCAACCTGGTGACCACCCTGCAACGCTCGGAGAACGGCCAACCGCAGTATTTCATCTCGGTCTTCGAGGACATCACACCCCGCAAACTGGCCGAATTCCGACTGCACCGCCTGAACCGCCTGCACACCGTCCTCAGCCGGACCGGGGAGGCCGCGGTCCGAACCGCCACCCGGGAGGAACTGTACGAAAAACTCTGCCGCATCGTTGTCGAAGACGGTTGCTTGCGCATGGCCCTGATCGCCGAATTGGACGAGACCACCGGCAAGGTCCGGGTCGCGGTCTCCTACGGCGAGGGCGTCCATTACCTGGATGAGGTGACGGTGATGCTCGACGGTCCTCTGAGCCTCGGGACGATCGGTGCTGCGTTTCGGACCGGAAATCCCGACGTGTGCAATGATTTCGCCCACGATCCGCGGACGGCGCCCTGGCAGGATCGGGCAGTCCGGTTCGGCTTCTTCGCCACCGCATCGTTCCCCCTCAAGGTGGAGAAGGGCACCATCGGTGTACTCACCCTTTTCTCCGGTGAGGCAGGCTATTTCCAGGACGACGAAATCCGCCTGATGACATCCGTCGCTGACAATGTCTCCTTCGCACTGGAAGGCCTGAGAAAGGAGCAGGAACGCCGGGAAGCCGAGATCGCTTTGCGCGCCAGCGAATCCAACATGGCCGCCGCCCAGCAGATCGCACACTTCGGCAGCTGGGAACTCGACCTGGCGGACCCGGCCCATCTCGACGCCAACGCGCTCCGCTGGTCCGACGAAATGTTCCGCATCGCTGGACTCGATCCAGGATCGAAACCGGTCACCCGGGAATTCTTCTTCCGCCTCGTTCCGTTGGAAGACCACGACGAAATCCGTCGGACGCTCGCGGACGCCATCCGGAACCGGGGTCCGTACTCGATTGTCCACCGCCTGGTCAGGCCCGACGGTGAGGTGCGCTTCGTGAAGGAGGCTGCGCAACTGATCTTCGACGAGGCTACCGGCCAGCCACTCAGGATGATCGGCACCGCACACGACATCACCCTCCAACGCGCGGCCGAGGTTGACCTGCGGGAAAGTGAGGAACGGTTCCGCCTGCTCGCCAAGGCCAGCCATGCGGCGGTGTGGGACTGGAACATGATCACCGGCGCCCACTCCTGGAACGAGGGCGTCGTCACCCTATTCGGTTATCCCCCGGGCGAGATTGAACCCACCATCAACTTCTGCGTCACACGCATCCATCCCGACGACCAGAAGACCGTCGAAGCCACCGTTCTTCAGGCCATGGAAAGTGGCGCCGAATCCTGGACGGCCGAATACCGGTTTCGCCGCAGGGACGGCGGCTATACCCCCGTACGCGACTGCGGCTATATCCTGCGCAATGCCGCCGGAGAACCGGTCCGCATGATCGGTGGCATGACCGACCTGACCGAGCGCCGGCAGGCAGAGGCCCGCATCGCCGAACAGGCCAACCTCATCGATGAAGCCCATGATGCCATCGTCCTGCGGGACCTGGAACACCGGGTGACCTTCTGGAACAAGGGGGCCGAACGGGTCTTTGGTTGGACCCCCGCCGAGGCCTGCGGACGCCTCTTTCCCGAACTGGTCGGGGTCGACCAGGAACGGTTTGCAGAGGCGAACAACTCCGTCCGGACAACCGGGGAATGGAATGGCGAAATCCAGAAACTCGCGAAGAACAACTCCAAACTCGTCTTCGCCTCCCGTTGGACGCTCCTGCGCGATGCCCGCGGAGAAGGTCGCGCCATCCTCTCCATCGACACCGACATCACCGAAAGGAAGAAGCTCGAACTCCGGTTCCTCCGCGCCCAACGGATGGAAAGCATCGGGACACTCGCCGGCGGCATCGCCCACGACCTCAACAACGCGCTCGCCCCCATCCTCATGTCCATTGACCTCCTCAAACTGGATCTGGGCGAGACGGAAAGATCCAAGACCATCGAAACCATCGAGACCAGCGCCCGGCGCTGCGCCGACATGGTCGGTCAGGTCCTTTGCTTCGCCCGGGGTTTCGAAGGCCGGAAGGCCGTGGTCCAACCCCGGCACCTCCTCCGCGAGATCCAGAAACTGATCTCGGAAACCTTCCCCAAGAACATCCAGATCACCCTTCGGATGGATTCCGACCGTTGGTCCGTGATGGGCGATCCCACCCAGTTGCATCAGGTGCTCCTGAACCTTTGCGTCAACGCCCGCGACGCCATGCCCGCCGGCGGAACCATCGCGCTGTCATCCGACCATGTACTGCTCGACCAATCCTTCGCCCTCATGCATGTCGGAGCCAAGGTGGGTCCCTACATCCTCCTGCAGGTCCAGGACGACGGGATGGGCATCCCGGCCGAGAACATCGAGAAGATCTTTGACCCGTTTTTCACCACCAAGGAAATCGGCAAGGGCACCGGTCTCGGCCTCTCCACCAGCCTCGCCATCATCCAGAGCCACGGAGGTTTCGTCCGCGTCTACAGCGAACCAGGCCGCGGCACGACCTTTCAGGTCTACCTCCCCGCCAACGCCGGCGATCAGACCGGGGAACTCGCCCGGCAGGAAAAGAATCTGCCGCGCGGCAATGGCGAAACAATCCTCGTCATCGATGACGACGAATCCGTGCGCCAGATCACCCGGCAAACCCTGGAGGCGTTCGGCTACCGGGCGATGCTCGCCCAGGACGGTGCCGAAGCCGTCGCCATCTACGCCCAGAACAAGGCCGGCATCGACCTGGTCCTGACCGACATGATGATGCCGATCATGGACGGTCCGTCGACCATCCAGGTGCTGATGAAGTTGAACCCCAGGATCAAACTCATCGCCGCCAGCGGCATTTCCTCCAACGCACACGTCGCCCGCGCCGCCGGATCCGGCGTCACCCATTTCCTCCCAAAACCCTACACCGCCGAGACCCTGCTCAAGATGCTCCGCCTGGTGTTGGAGGGCGGAACAGTCTCAAGCACCCCGGCATCGGCGTGATCCAAACGGCGCCCTCTGCGGATAACCCCACTCCCCCTTTCGTGCCGTTCGTGTGGTTCGTGGTCACAAATCCCCTTTGGTGTTGAACCCACTCCTGTTTCCAAGTTCAGCAGCGTCGATACACCTTGTGCACCGCCGCCTGATCCGTGGGTTGGATCAGGATCTCATCGATGCACACATGCGGCGGACGCGAGGCCATCCAGACCATGGCTTCGGCCACGTCCTCGGCCTGCAACGGCTCCACCCCGGCATACACCGCCGAAGCCCGGGTTGAGTCGCCCTTGAACCGCACCTCGGAAAACTCCGTTTCCGCCATTCCCGGATCCAGCGATCCCACCCGGATCCCCGTCCCATTCAATTCGAGTCGCAGCGCCTTCGTGATCGACCGTTCCCCCGCCTTCACCCCGCAATAAGCCGCTCCACCTTCGTAAGCCGTCCGACCGGCGACGGACCCAACATTCAGGATCCAGCCTCCCGCATGGTGGGGGATCAACGGAAGGACGGCCCGGGTCACCCGGAGCAATCCCAGGAAGTTCGATTGCACCATCGCCTCCCAGTCCGCATCCCGCGCCGTCGCCACCGGATCAATTCCATGCGCACCACCCGCGTTGTTGATCAACACATCCACCCGCCCCGCCTGTTCCCTCGCCCATCCGGCGAAGGCATCCACACTCGCCGTATCCGCCACATCCAACCGCCGCGCATGGGCCGCCATCGCCCCCGCCGCACGCGCCTCCTCCACCACGGCCGCCAGCCGATCCTCCCGACGCGCCCCCAGCAACACCCCGCAACCCTCCCGTGCGAACGCCACGGCCGCCGCCGCGCCAAACCCGCTCGAAGCCCCGGTCACCACCACCCATCGTCCAGCCAGTTTCATCGCGTCCATGAAACCCGGATCAGCCCCGCTCACGCGATCCTCAATCCATGCGGGTGAACGTCCTTTCCCTGCCATGGGAATGCCAACCGACCTCAGGGCCGTTTGGACCAGATCTTCGAGGCCAGGGTGTCGAGTCCGGTGAAGGCAATGGGGAGGTCCGAGAGGGTGCTCTTGCCGACGCAGCAGACTCCGCCAAGCCAGACAATGGGTGCGAGCTCCCACGAAGCTTGGATCCGTTTAAGCCGGAGGAGACGTTCGAACATGAAAACCGATCTTACATTTGGTCGGACCAAATGGCAGATCTGGTTTCGGAATGCATGCCCCGTCCTCCCCAGCCGTATAAGAAGACTCCCAATGGGCAACCCTCTCGATCACAGCAACTCGACCCTTATGTGTCCTGACCGTCTTTTGGTGACCTGGCCCTTGTGAATGCAGGCGCCTTCCACCCGAAGGGTTGGGAGCCGATGGCCCGGGGTCGCGAAGCGCACCCCGGGAATGGATGTGAAATTTATATTTACCCCGGAGGGGTTGAAGAGGGTCCTCAAACCCCTCCGGGGTAAGAACCCATTCGGACGGATCACCCGGGGTAATGCTTGTATCCCCGGCGATCTGTAAGGAGCGAACAACGAAGGATTTCAGCCAAAGATCCGTCGCCCGAAGGGTTCCTGCGCAGGAGGCCATTGAATGAACCCAGCGTAAGTAGCAATCGGGCTCAGCTGGCCATCCAGGATTGGAGTTCAGATCTCCTGCGCGGGAACAGCGCTCCTGGGAGTTTTCAGACGGGCTCTTATTCGGAAGCGGAGCCCGCGGAACGCCCTATTCGATCCCCCGCTTCTCGATGACTGCCACGGGCCCTTTCCCACGCCACAGCAATGCCACCCGACGTTCCACAGGATCGAACGCGCAGACCTGGTCGTCGCCGAGTTGAAAAAGAACCTTGTCCGATGGCAGGTGAACGGCGTTCCGGACAGCCCAAGCTCCGAACGGAGTCTCGTAGGCCACACGAAACCATTCATCGGTCGCCCTTCGCGAGACGCGAAGCCCATCGGCCGACCAGAAGCCGGCCCGGAACTCCCACGAGCTGTTGGTCGCACTCCCGAGGGCTGGCACATCCCCAAAGTTGAACCAGGTCCCTTCGACACGGTGTGGATCGTCGGGGCCACCCCTCCAGTCCGGTGAGCCGTCCACGTTCAGATTGGTCAGCACGGACAGGACTTTCGGGGCGCGAATCTCTGGGCCCTCAAGCAACGCCATCAAGTCCCAGAGATTCGTGTTGGCAGGACTCGTCCAGACAAAAAGGCGGTCATTCTTGTTGGTCGATTGCAGATCAAAAACCTTTCTGGCTTCACCACCTGCGAGCGCCCGCCGGTAAACGCCGCCGTCGGAAGGAGCTATGTAATAGACCGATACCGACTCAGGCAGCGAAAGGTCCTGGGGCATGACGATCTGCGTCTTCGTGTATAGGGAGGTCCCACTCCCAAGCCAGTACCATCCAAACAGGAGGATATAGGAAACACTCTGTACCGCGAAAGTCGCTCCCACACTGCGCTTCATCCAGCCCGGTTTCCTCTGCAGGGCCGCAGTCATGAACGGCCACTCCAGCACAAGAGTCAGGCAGTACGTCACGCCGGCCATGATCCAGAACCACTTCCAGCCATTGTTCAGGTCCATGGGGAGCGATCCCACCACGGCACCGCGGATCAGCACCCCGCCCACCCATGCCGACGCGTAATTGGCGGCAATCATCAGCGCGACCGCCCTGCCGCGTGGTGCCTGGAACCACCACCCCAGAAGCAAGCCCTCCAACAGACCGATGAGTGCGTTGCCGATCACCAGATGGCTCGCCGTCGCCCACATCAACGGCGTCCCGGCATTCGCCCAGGCCTGCTGAGGGAAAACCACCAACCCAACAGTGCCGAGCAACACTAACGAACAACGCTTCATAGAGGATGTTGCCCCCCAGCAGGGCAAGAACGATGGGGTCGTGTCCAAATCCTGCGGCGTCAGCCCGGACTGGCAGAGGATGCAACGTGCCCAGCGGGGCAACGAGGCAAATTTGAGGAGGCGACACGGCATCACCGGATGGCGCCGGAATCAGAAGGTTCGGTCGGCCGGACTTTGTTTTCCGCGGGCTCTGGCTCGCGGTGTTTGTGGACGACTGCTTCTGGCACGGGTGCCCGAAGCACGCGACGAAGCCGCTGCACCCCCTTTCACCGACCCTTCCCCGCACTCGACACGCACCCGACCCGTCGGGAATCCTCGTCCCGCCTGTCCGAGCTTCCCGGACCCGCGTTCATGAATCTCGTCCAATCCTTCCTCAAACCCGAGTACTGGTATCAGCCCAGTCAGATATGGCGCCGTATCCGACGCACCGGTCCCCTCCCTGATACCGCCTGTGTACAGGTTCCCTGGGGCCTGCCCATGCACATCAATCCACAGGAAGCCGTCGGCCATTCCCTCTGGCATCTCGGTGTCCTCGACCTCGCCGCGTGCGAGGTCTGCTGGCGCCTCCTGGATCCCGGTGAATCCGCCGTCGATGTCGGCACCAACATCGGCGCGTTCACCAGCCTCCTCGCCCGCAAGTCCGGCCCTTCCGGTCAGGTCTGGTCCCTCGAACCCCACCCGCGCATCCACGCCTCCTTCCTCCAGAACCTCCAGGCCTGGCGCGATTCCAAAGTCCCCATCGCCACCATCCATCCCGTCACCGTCGCCGCCAGCGACGCCGCCGGCACCGCCGATTTCTTCGAACCCGCCCACTTCAGCTCCAATGCCGGCACCGCCACCCTCGTGGCCCAGTCCGATGGCCGCCGCCTCACCGTCCAGACCGGTCGCCTCGACGACCTGCTTCCCGCCCAGCAACGCTTCGGGGTGGTCAAGATCGATACCGAAGGCCACGAACCCGCCGTGCTCCGCGGGGCAACCCGATGCCTCACCAGCGGCGCCTTCCGCGACATCGTCTTCGAGGAACACGACACTCCTCCCACCGACACCACCCGCATCCTCACCGAGGCCGGCTACACCCTGTTCTTCATCGGTCGCACCTTCGGCGGTCCCTGCCTCACCCCGCCGTCCGACCGCGCCACCCTCCCCTCCTGGCTCCCCCCCAATTACCTCGCCACCCGCGATCCGGTCCGAGCCCGGGCCCGATGCAAAACCCCCGGCTGGCAAGTGCTCCAGTCCCGCTGACGTCTTACAAATCTGTAATCCGCTGGAAAGGATGCCGTCAGGGTCCCCGGGCAAGGTGTGCGCAGTTCAAAACCATGAATGCGCACATGAACCTCAGCGAATCCATCCAGTCCGTCGGGCAGCCTCAACCCATCCGGCCGCCCCGATCCTCACGCTGCGGCCGTTGGACTGCCTTCCTCCTCGCCGCTTCCTCCCTCTTCCTCGGAGCGATCCCCCTCCTCCAGGCCAGGGATGAACCCGAGAAGAATCCGCCGCCCATCCTTTCCATCGATACCAAACCCCTTGTCCGCGAAGGCAACCTTCCCAGATCCTTCGCTCCCGTCGTCCAGAAGGTCTCCTCCTCCGTCGTCCAGGTCTTCACTTCGTCCCGTCGCCCTTCCGCCATGCAGGGACCCCAGGATCCCTTCGGCTTCTTCTTCGGAATCCCCGATCCCCGGCGGAACCCCGCCCCCAAACAAAGCGGAGTCGGCTCCGGGGTGATCGTATCCGAAGACGGCTACGTCCTGACCAACAACCACGTCGTCGAAGGCGCCGATGAGGTGAAGATCAAACTCTCCGATGGCCGCGAGCTCGCCGCCCGGATCGTCGGACGGGACGACAAGACCGACATCGCCGTCCTGAAAGTTGACTCCGACAAGCTCTCGCCCGCCACCTTCGCCGACAGCGACATCATTGAGGTCGGCGACATCGCCTTCGCCGTCGGCAATCCGTTCGGCATCGGCCAGACCGTCACCATGGGCATCGTCAGCGCCACCGGTCGCGCCACCCTCGGGCTTCCCTACGAGGACTTCATCCAGACCGATGCCGCCATCAATCCCGGCAACTCCGGCGGCGCACTCGTCGATGCCGATGGCCGCCTGATCGGGATCAATACCGCCATCATCTCGCGTTCCGGCGGCAATCAGGGCATCGGTTTCGCCATCCCCGCCAACATGTGCCGCGATGTCCTCGAATCCCTCGTCACCGACGGCAAGGTCAACCGCGGTTACCTCGGTGTCCTGCCCCAGGACATCACCCCCGCCCTCGCCCGCAAACTCGACCTCAAGGAATCCACCGGCGCCCTCCTCGCCGAAATCACCCCGCGCGGTCCCGCCGACCGTTCCGGCCTCCGTAGCGGCGACGTCGTCACCGAGTTCAATGGCAAACCCATCCGCGACGCCCGTCACCTCCGCCTCGAAGTCGCCCGCACCAAACCCGGCCTTTCCGTCAACGTCGGCATCCGACGCGAAGGCTCCCCGAAATCCCTCAAGATCACCGTCCGCGAACGGCCCGATGACCGCGAACTCGCCGGCATGGGCTCCGGTTCAAACCCGTCCGATGCCGATCCCGGCACGCTCAATGGCGTCGGCGTCGCCGACCTCAATTCCCAGTTCCGTCGCCAGTACCGGATCCCCGAACGGATCGAAGGCGTGCTGATCACCGAGGTGGAACAGGAATCGCCCGCGTGGGAAGCCGGTCTCCGGCCCGGTGATGTCATCCTCGAACTCAACAAGGAAGCGGTGACCAAGGCCGACCAGGCCGTGCGCCTCACCGAGAATCCCAAGGACAAGACCACCCTCCTCAAGGTCTGGTCCGCCGCCAATGGCGGCTCCACCCGGTTCGTCGTTGTCGACGAATCGTGATCCCCTCCGACACCGACTCCCGCCCGATTCTTCCCGGGCACCTCCACACCGCGGGAGGCACGTCCTTCGTGCCTCCCGCACTTCATTTCCCCCTTCTCCCCGCTCGCTCCCGCCCCTCCCCACCGGCATGATCTCCGACGTGCGCCTCCTCGTAGTCGAGGACGATCCCAAGATCGCTTCGTTCATCACCAACGGACTCCGTCAGGGCGGGTTCGCCGTCGATGTCTGCCATGACGGCAGTTCCGCCCTCGATTTCGCCGCCGCCACCCCCTACGACGCCGCCGTCGTCGATGTCATGCTGCCCCGTCTTGACGGCCTCCAACTCGTCCAACGCCTCCGCACCGAGGGCAATCGGGTCCCCGTCCTCTTCCTGAGTGCCAAGGCCTCCGTCGATGACCGGGTCCGCGGACTCGAGGCTGGTGGCGACGATTATCTGACCAAGCCCTTCGCCTTCTCCGAACTCCTCGCCCGCGTCCAGGCCCTCATCCGTCGTTCCACCCGCACCACCGAACCGTCCCGCCTCACCGTCGGAGATCTCTCCCTCGATCTCCTCACCCGCCAGGTCCGTCGCGGATCCGATCCCGTCGAACTCCAACCCCGCGAGTTTTCCCTGCTCGAATACCTCATGCGCAACGCCGGGCGCACCGTCACCAAGACCATGATCCTTGAACATGTCTGGGACTACAGCTTCGATCCCCAGACCAATGTGGTCGATGTCCTCGTCCACCGGCTCCGCGCCAAGATCGATCCCGAACGAACCCGCCTGCATACCCTCCGCGGCGTCGGTTACATCCTTCGCGCCCCCTGATCCATGGCCCTCATCGCGCCATCCGATCCCACACCGCCAGGAGGCTGGTTCCGCTCCTTCGCGTTCCATCTCAGCCTCTGGTACGCCGTCGTCTTTCTCGCCTCCACCTCCATCCTCTTCGGCGTCCTCTACTGGTTCCTCGCCTCCACCGTCGACCAGCGCGAAAAGGAACTCCTCGACCGCAAACTCCGGGAATACGCCACCGCCTACGGAAACACCGGTCTCCAGGGTCTCCGCATCGCCGTCGCCCGCGATTCCGTTTCCCCCGAACAGACCTCCCTCTTCGTCCGCCTCGTCTCCTCCCGCAACAACGTCACCTTCGCCCGCGTCCCCGACGAATGGGTCGAATTCCGCCCCATCCAAATTCCACTTCCCGATGGCATCGGCACCCTCGAAGGCCGTCAGGAAGTTGTCCGCGTCCCGCGCGATGCCGAACGCGACTTCGCCATCGCCTCCCACCCGTTGCCCGACGGCTCCATCCTCCAGGTCGGTCGCAGCACCGACAACCGTCAGGTCCTGTTCGAACCCCTCCGCCGCACCTTCCTGCTCGTCGGGTCCGCCATCGTCCTCGTCAGCTTCGCCGGCGGCGCCCTCTTCGCCCATCGCGCCTCCCGCCCCATCCGCCAGATCGTCCAGACCGCCCGCTCCATCATCCTCACCGGCCGTCTCGATGCCCGGGTTCCAGCCCCACCCTCCGCCGGTGAACTCACCGAACTCGTCACCCACTTCAATACCGTCCTCGACCGCAATCAGGGACTCATCCGCGCCATGCGCGAATCCCTCGACAACGCCGCACACGATCTCCGGACCCCGCTCACCCGACTCCGCGGCACCGCCGAACTCGCCCTCCAACCCGGCACTTCCCCCCAGCAGACCCATGACGCCCTCGCCGATTGCGTCGAGGAATCCGAACGTGTCCTCAGCATCCTCAACACCCTCATGGACGTCACCGAGGCCGAAGCCGGCATGATGCGGCTCGACCTCCAACCCGTGGACCTCTGCCAACTCCTCCGCGAAGTCATCGAACTCTACGAATTCGTCGCCGAAGAAAAACAGATCCAGATCCGATCCGAACTTCCTGATGCCTGCCCGGCCACCGTCGATTCCAACCGCGTCCGCCAGGTCTTCGCCAACCTTCTCGACAACGCCCTCAAGTACACACCCGTCGGTGGCTCCATCCGCCTCTCCGCCGAAACCCGACCCGATGGCGCCCTCGTCCGCATCCGCGACAACGGGATCGGCATCCCCCAACCCGAGCACGACCGCATCTGGAACCGCCTCTATCGCGGGGACAAGAGCCGTTCCCAACGCGGCCTCGGCCTCGGACTCAGCCTGGTCAAGGCCATCGTCGAAGCCCATGGCGGCCGGGTCGCCGTCCAGTCCGATCCCGGCGCCGGTTCCGAGTTCTCCGTCCAGTTTCCACATCCGCAACCGACGCCATGAACCGGGTCACCCGAAAGGGGATTAAGTCCAAACACTACTGGCGTATAGGGGAATCACCCCACATACTCCGGTATTGCTTCGCGTCCAAAAATGGATGGCGCATCCCCTCCGGTTCGACCCAGACCGCGGGCACATTTGGCAGAGGGAGGAACCGGCACGGGCGTACAGATGGCAACGCAGTCCATTGTTTTGGCCGACCCCGCGCTGACTCGCGGTAATGATGACTCGGCGGACTGCAGTTCCCCGATTACCCCACGTCCGTGTCGGTTCCTCCCTCCGTCCTTTGCCTTCCCCGACTTCCCACCGTTCCTTCCCACCGTTCCTTCCCACCGTTCCTTCCCGCTCTTGCCCGCTCCCCACCGCTTCCCCAACCTCCCCGGCACCGTCGCCATCGTGAACCGCATCCGTCTCCTCCCAGATCACGTCGCCAATCAGATCGCCGCCGGCGAAGTCGTTGAACGACCCGCTTCCGTCGTCAAGGAACTCGTCGAAAATGCCCTCGACGCCCACGCCACCCGCATCACCGTCGAAATCGGGGCCGGCGGACGCAGCCTCATCCGCGTCACCGACGATGGATTCGGCATGAGCCGCGATGACGCCCTCCTCGCCCTCGAACGTCATGCCACCTCCAAGATCCGCAGGGCCGAGGATCTCGCCGCCATCACCACCATGGGCTTCCGGGGCGAAGCCCTCCCTTCCATCGCGTCGGTCTCCCGTTTCCTCCTCACCTCCCGCGAACGCGAGGAAACCTCCGGCGAAGCCACCTCCATCTCCATCCAGGGCGGGCGCATCGCCGAAGTCCGCTCCGCCGCCAGCCCCACCGGCACTTCCATCGAGGTCCGCTCCCTGTTCTTCAACCTCCCGGCCCGACGCAAGTTCCTCCGCACCGAGGAAACCGAACGTTCCCATATCCAGCACTACCTCACCCTCGCCGCCCTCGCCCATCCCGCCGTCGGCTTCAACTTCATCTCCGATACCCGCACCGTCTGGCAGTTGCCCCCACTCCGCTCCGACTCCCGCCCCGAACAACTCGCCGCCCTCCGCGAACGCCTCCGCCAACTCCACGGCACCACCTCGGATTGGGTCCCCCTCGACTTCTCCTCCCAGATCGAGGAACACATTTCCTCCGATGACCCCGACTCCCCCGCCTTCCGCGAACCCGACTTCACCCGGTTCCATCTCTGGGGCCTGATCGGCGCCCCCGGCGTCTCCCGCTCCACCCGCGACGAACAACACCTGTTCGTCAACCGTCGCCCCATCGAAAACCGGGGCCTCAACCACGCCCTCACCGAAGGCTATCACACCGCCCTCATGAAGGGCCGTTACCCCGTCTGCTGTCTCTTCCTCGAAATCGATCCCGCCGCCATCGACATCAATATCCACCCGTCCAAACGCGAGGTGAAATTCCGCCAGGAAGGCCCCGTCCGCCGCCTCGTCGCCCGCGCCATCCGCGAAGCCCTCCTCCACTACGCCCAACCCCTCCCCACCCCTACCACAGCAACAGACC
>DITU01000086.1:171-31346 GCA_002422905.1 Verrucomicrobia bacterium UBA6176 | reverse complement strand
CGAAACACACGAAACACACGAAACAAGAAAGTCCGGCCAAACATCAAACCCGCCCTCCCCTCCCCGCCCTCGTCGCGTTCCTTGCGCCGTTGCGTGAAACCTCCCCTCCCCACCGCCCCGGAGCGGCGACGTTCGGTCGCCGTCCCATCCGCGGACCAACCCACCCCAAAACCCACCCCTCATTTCCAATCCTCACCAAAGAACCCCGCCCGTGCCACCCGCGCCCCACCTCCGTCCAGCACCCACACCGCCCAGTCCGGCAAACGCGGCGTCTGTCGCGCATTGGTCCCGTCCCACGCCGCAAACGTGTGTCCCGAGTTCACCACCACGTACCGGTCCGGATTCAACGGGTTCAGCGCAATGAACGACGCCACCCCTCCCTCCGTCACCTCCCCCGTCTTCCCCACCCGGATCCCACGCCGATCCCATCGCACCGGCAATCGCCCCCGCATCCGACCCAACAACCGGTTGCTGTCCGGATCTCCCCACACCACCACATGATATCGTTCCAGATCATCCGCGCTCACCTCCACGTCCCGGCGCACCCGCGGTTCACCCCGGAACTGCGCACGCCAATCCGTCAGAAACCTTTCCAACGACTCCTTCACCCACGCATCGACTTCCGCCCGACGCGATTTCCCACTCGGCACCACCACCAGGAACGGGTCGAGAAACGCGTCGTCAATCGGCCCCTGCAATCCACGCCGTTTGCCCTCCCCCAACTCCACCTCCCGCGCCCAACGCCATCCGCGCCCGGTCCGTTCCAGTCGTCGCCAACCGTCCTCATTCAACCCCGCCGATCCACCCACGCGTCCACCCACCGTTTGTCCGTCCACTTCCAGCACCCATCCACCCGTCGGTGCATCCGGAATGTTCCCGACCGAAAACGAACGCACTCCCTGGGTCTGGATCGCGATCCGATTCTCACCCATCCGCCGTGCCTTCAATCGGGACGGTTCCCAATGCGATTCCAGCGCCTCGAACCGCAGCCAGATCCCGCCCACAGCCGCCGGATAACGCAGGGTGTGACAGATCAGGTCCAACTCCGGCCACGCGGGTAAAGCCGACTGCATCCACTCGTCCATGCGCCGGGCCAACTCCTTCTTCACCCCCGGTTCATACCGATGCTCCACGCCGGGCCCGATCAGGTGTTCCAGCTTCAAACCCTCGGCCTGCATCGCCCGTTCCATCACCCGCGCCGCCTGGATCTGTCGATCCTTCTCACCGCTGTACGCCAGCAAGGGGACCTGACGCAGGTTCGCCGCCCATTCCGTCGCATCGTACCAGCGCCACAGCCGACGTTCCCACGACGGCAACGCGGGTTCCTTCGTCAGCACCCCGGTGTATTCGGCCGTCTCCGCAAACCCGGCTCCCGGCGCCGCCGCACGCCACAGCCCAGGATGATGCGCCGCCAGATGCCACACCCCGGCGCCGCCCATCGAAAAGCCTCGGATCGCCATCCGTCCCGGATCCGCCCCGTACACCCGGCGCGCCTCTTCCATCGCCTCCAACACATCCGTCTCACCCGCGAACTTGAACGCGTTGCAGTAACGACCGTACGGATGCACCACCACCGCATCGGCCGGTGCAAACTCACCCGATGACCTCAACCGATCCTGCACAAACCGCAGCTCGGTCAACTTGTCGTCCCGGCCATGCAACCACACGTCAAGGCGGCCGCCCTTCCGATAACCTTCACCCACCACCACGCCATACGGCTGCACCGACCCGTCCACCCTCGATACAAACCCGCGCACCACCCGCCCTGTTGCCGTCAACCAATCCGCCCGTCCCTCCCGCAACTGTGCCGCGCGATCCAATCCCAGCTTCAGGATCCGCTGCGCCTGCACCACCTCGTTCGTGTGCTGGAACTCATCGAAGCGCAACGCCCAGTCCACCGCCTTGTGCAACACCGCCACATCGGGCCACCACTCCGCTGCCAACCCCGTTCCCGACTTCAACCGCTTCAACTCATCCCCCAACCGATCCGTCTCCAACCTCAACGCCCGACGTTCCTCCGACCCGATCTCCAGACCCTGCGGCGGCACCAGCGGGCGCGCCTCCACCGCGATCCCTCCCATCCACGCCAACAAACCCATCCACCGCAACACCCGCCCCAAGCTGCACTTCCACGTTGCCATCCCCAGAACCTGCCCGCCCAGACCCATCACCGGCAACTGTCCCCAATCCCATCCCCAATCCTCATCTCCACACCGCCCCCCGCCCGTTCCTCACGCCTTTCCGGCACCATCCCGTTTCGGCAGACGGATCTGCCCCAGAACCTTCGCCGGGATGTCGGCCAGATGTTCATCCCGATGAATCAGGATTGGGAAAGGGTCGTATCAAGGCGATTATCTGATCTCAAGGAGATGGTCCCCACTCCTTGAAGATCCGCCCAATGAAACAGGAAACCTCCCATGCCTTCGTGTGAGATCCCTTCCCTCCTGCACCCTCCCCCGTCCCAGCCGGGAAAATTCACCACAGAGGACACAGAGAGCACAGAGGCGGACAGGATTTCCCTGAACCCGCCCCCGGTCCCAGCGCGTATGCATGAAGCGCTCCCACGGAATCCGGGGAGTGTCGCTTCTTTAGACCTCCAGCCTATCGCCACGCCTTCGGGATCCCGTTCGCCGCAAAACCATTCTCTCGAATCCCGAGGGCTCAACGCGATTGGCCGGGGCATGCGAATCAACTCAAATGTCGAATCTTTAGACGCGACCCCATTGCCTCTTCCCGGGAAAACCAATTCGCCGAAACGTGTACGAATCCCAACGGGATTCCGGCCATAGCCCAGGGTCGCCGAGCTCGCGATGCTACCCTGGGTCAAGCGCCTGCTGCGATCCCCCTCTGTGCTCTCTGTGTCCTCTGTGGTGACATTTCCGCCTGCCTCCACCGGCTACAAACCGAATTTGCCCATCCGGTTCATGTGCCGAACCGAAAACGTTTTCGTCTGATCCTTCTCCAAGGCCGAATCCAACGCGGTTATTCAGGCCCCAAACGAACATCATGCATACGCGCTGCCCCCGTCCTCCCCTCCCACGCCCCGAAGGGGCAAAAACTCCACAGCCCAGTGCAACGCACTGGGTCCAATCCCAGAAAAATCCCAACGCCCTGAAAGGGCAAAACCCTCCCCCACCCCGCGCCTCCGCATCTCTGCGGGATACTCCCCCACGCCGCCCCGCGGCGACCCACCTACGGGCTTCGTCCCTCAGCCACGGCTCCGCCTCTCCGGCGGGAGGCGCTCCGCGCCCAAGACCGGCTCCGCCGCCGGAATCTCCTGACCTGCGGCCAGCCGGAAACCTCGAAAGTCCCAGTGGTCGCCGAGGCGCCCGCGGTCGCGGATGGCGGCACGGCAGTTGCGCGCCTGGTTGAGCCAGGATCCGCCGCGGGCGACGCGGAAGTCACCCGGATCACCAGCCTCCGAGACCCGATCCACCACGCCACCCTTGCGATCCGTATACGCATTCCCCTCCCATTGATCACAGCACCATTCCCACACATTGCCGTGCAGGTCGTATAGCCCCCAGGCATTCGATAGCTTCTGTTTCACGGGATGCGTTTCAGCCCCGCTGTTCTTCTCAAACCACCCCAACCGATCCAGCGCAGGATCCTTGCCTTCCGGAACCGTGCAAAACGACCCATCATGAAAGGCTCCGGTCGTTCCGGCGCGACAGGCGTATTCCCATTGCGCCTCCGTTGGCAGGCCCGCTGCCAATCCGGGGATGGCCGCGTTCAAATCGGCTGCAAAGGACTCACTCTGGTCCCAAGTCACGTTTTCCACCGGATGATCCCGACCCTTAAAACCACTCGGATTGTCCGCCCTCAGCGCCATCCACTGCGCCTGGGTCACCGGCGTCTCCCCCAGCCAGAATCCCCGCGAAATCGTCACCTCATGCTGCGGCCCTTCGGCGTCCCATCGCCCAACCTCATCCTCCGGAGACCCCATCAGAAACCTTCCCGGCGGGATCCAACGCCAGACAAAGCGCACCTCCTTCAGCACAAACTCCGCGAACACCCCGAACTCATCCTCACCGAACACCTCCGCCCAGACCGGAGGAAAGGCCGGGATCATGCCGGGAACAGAAATCATCGCGGTCGAACTCATAAGCTCACCCCGGCGAAGTGAACCGCCGGAGACCTTCGGCCATCACAACCCGACCCCGATGACTCGCCATGAATGCATTCACCTCCTCCTCGGCCGCCCCACATTCCATCGCAGGAATCCAAAAGAATTTCAGGCGCATCATTCAAACCCTGGTTTCAAAACCGACCGCTCCGCGGAACACCCGTCCGGGCTTCGTCCCTCAGCCCCGGCTCCGCCTCTCCGGCACGGGGGCGCTCCGCGCCCAAGACCGGCTCCGCCGCCTGGAACTCCTGACCTGCGGCCAGCCGGAAACCCAGGTCGTACCAGTCGAAGCCGGGGAGCCTGACGCCGCGGAAGGCGGCGCGGCAGTCGCGCGCCAGGTAGTCCCAGGAGCCGCCGCGGACGACGCGGTTGGCACCTTTTTCTTCCTTCGCCCGGGGATCGACCCTCGCCTCGACGGAATAAGGAACCTTCGCATCCACACACCATTCCCACACATTACCAAGGGTGTCGTAAAGCCCCCAGACATTGGGTTGCTTCAGCTTCACCCGATGCGTTCCAGCCTTCTGATGGTTGTACTGCTTCTCAGGCCAATGAGAACTGTGGTAAGGATTGGTGACTTCAAGATCCTGACCACTGTTCCCACCATACCAAGCAATCAGGTCCAGTTCAGGACCATCGCGCTCGCCCCTGATGGTCAACGGTCCGGTATAGAGCGCCGTCGTCGTCCCCGCTCGACAGGCATACTCCCACTGCGCCTCCGTCGGCAGACCAAAACCCGGACCCTCCCGAAGCAATTGGTTGAACCGATCACAGAACTTCCGGCAATCGTCCCAGGACACCTGCTCCACCGGCAATTCAGGAGGTCCCTTGAAATGGCTCGGCGCCGGCTTCAATCGCTCTTTGGCTTTCCGCTTGGCATTGGTCGCCTCCACCACCGCCCGCCACTGCGCCTGGGTCACCGGCGTCTCCCCCATCCAGAACCCGCGCGAGATCGTCACTTCATGCTGAGGCCCCTCGTCGTCATCTCGCCCGTTCTCATCCTCGGGCGACCCCATCAAGAACCGTCCCGGCGGAATCCAGCGCAGCACGAAAGGCACGCCACCCACGGAAAACTCGGCGGCGAGGCCGAACTCGTCGACCCATAGTCTGGATGCCCAACTCGGACGGGATTCTGGCACCCAACCAAATCGCCGGACACCGGGTTGCGATTCCGTAAGGGGGCCATCCAACCCGACCCATCGAATCGGGTGAACCCTGCCGCCGAGGGTTGCCTCAGCAACCACACCCTCCCGATCCCGAAACCAACGGGTCGCCCAAGAGGGGCGAACCATCGGCTGAAGGCGCAAGCGCTCGCAGTCAGTTTCGATCAGCACCGACTCGCTCCGTGCTAGAGGCACCACCGCAGGTTGGTCCAATGGAACGGACATCCAGGGAGTCGTTGGCCCGTCGCCGTTGGAGACCTGCGCGAGCGCTCCATACGCATCAATTTGGATTGCGGCCAACCTGTTTCGATCTCCTCGCTCTGCGCAGATCCAAAGTCCTCCTTCGCCCTCGCCCACCCAATATGGCGTGGGTAAACGGCGCTGGGGTTGGCGGAGCCGACGCAATTCGGCCAAGGCGGCAGGCACATCGACACCGCCTGGCCATGGGTTGGCGGTGTCAGCGAAGAATGCGCGGGCCAGCGCCAATCCCTGAGCCACGAGTTCGGCAATCGGGGGCGCCGCCCGTAGAGAGGGACTCAGGCCATGCTCGACAAACCGGCAGAACCACGCGGGCAGACCAGACCGGTAGCCGGCGCTACTGCCCGGCATCCGGGCCAATTCCCGGAGGCGCTCAACTGCGCGACGAAGGAGAAGCATCTCATCTTTCAGGTTCTCCGGAGTGTCCCGCGTCTCCATCAACGTTCGGCATTCGGCCGCCACCACCACGAGTGAAGAAGCATGCCGGAGGTGTTCTTCGACGATGATTGCCTTCGCCCGTCGCACCAGTTCAGCCGTGGCTGGAGCCAACGCTCTCGCTCGATGCCGATCCAACCGCGCCACATAGGCCGGACCCTCGCGGAAACCGAAGTATCGCCCGGACTCCTGACCTTCAGTGTCCGGATGAAACTTCGCGTCATGCTCCATTGATGCATCTGCGGAAGGACCCAGCAGCAGACGGACGCGCCGCAACAAGTGGGGAGTGATGTAGGAAGCGGGAGCCAGCAGATCGAGGAGGAGCGTTAGCCGTTCGACGGCCTCGTGCGGAGGGGCGGAAACGTCGCACCTGCTGGCAAACCGCGGACCGGAGGCCGCGATCCGGCGTGGCAAGCGCTGCCATCGATCCCACGCAACTGAAGGAATGCAGGCCGCTACCGCGGGGACCCATCGGTCGGGCTTCGCGGGAACCAAAGCCGTCAGCGGATGCCCGGCAGCCTTGATCATGTTTCCCCACTTCAACCAACCGGCCCGGACTTCTTTCTCCGATTGCAGTTGTCCCAATGCGGAAAAGATCAGGACTGGGACACCAGTCTCGAGGCAAACCCCTGAGGGAGGCCCATGACGCTGAATCACCTTGAGTCCTTGCCGGCCCCGTTCCCGCTTGAGGCGTCGGACCACTCCGGCGACATCGGCTTCGAACTGCTCCATCTCCGGGCTGATGTCCCACAGCACAACCATGACTGCGCCCCAGGAAGGACGAATCAACCGGGGCAGTCGCTCCCACGGCAGTCCCGAAGCCACCAGACGGGAAAGCTCGCGAAGGTCCAACCGATGACTGGCCAGCGTCCGACCCATGCGGTGTCGGAGAAACGGAGCCAGGCGGGACCAGGGAGCCAAGGGGACCAACTCATGCTGCCGAGCGGCTGGCATGCTGATCTCCTCGTCGGTCAGCGGTGGAACCCGTTCCTCAGGTGCCAAGGGCACGGGATGCAACACCTCCTGCTCCACAGGCACGAGAAACGCGAGCGCCCGCTGGTTCCGCTCAGGTTTGGGATACTCCCTGCGTGACTCCGGATCAGGCTGACGGAACTGGTCGTCCGTCTCCTCCTCTTCCACTCCCTCTGGGTTTGGCGGCAAACGGGTTCTGGTATCCGCGACTACGGAGCGCTCATACCCCAGCAGACTGAACGCCATGGTGCTTCCGCGCTCAGAAGAAACCAGGGCGTCCAGCAGATCGGCACGGCTGATGGCAGGCTGTTTCATCCGGTCATCGGGTCGTGCTTCTTCAGGACGAAGTCCTTGATCTGGTCCAACCGCTTGAGCTGCGACTCTTCATCGCCAGGGGCGTGACGATGAAGCGCCCGAAGCAGTTCCAGGTATTCCGCCGCACCCGGCCGAGCTGTTCGTGACCGGGCATCGGAACGATCATCGACGATGCACTCGGCGACTTTTTCGCAGAGATTTTTGCCAAGGTCCGTGCTCGTCCGTAAAGCGCTGGCCCGATTGACCAGAAACTCCACAGCCTTCTTCCTTTCCTCGGGAAACCGGAGGTGGAGGACCAGACACCGCCGAAGGAAGGCGGATGGCAGTTCGCGCTCCTCGTTGGTCGTCAGAATGATCATGGGCGGCTTGCTGCCCTTGGCGAGCCCGACTGAGTGCCCCAACTGCGCCGTGTGAAAGCCTTCGTTACCCAGACACTCCAGCAAACCGTTGGGAACACTGGGATCGGCTTTGTCGATCTCGTCGATCAGGACAACCGGGCCGCACGGGCGACTGGATGCAACAGCCGGCCAATCCTTTGGGGCTGTGGGCTCAGTCCAGTTCCGACGCAGACGCTTGTGGAACTTCTTTGACCGGTCAGCTGCATCCTGCCAGTTGAACGCCCACCAGAGTACGCCAGGCCGCACGAAGTGACATTCATCGAGTTCCTTGCGCCAGTCGGTTCCTTCCTCCCTGGCCGTCAAGGCTGCGACCTGCGCTTCGGCGAGGCGTGCGACAGCGTCGTACGTGTAGAGCAGGTCATCGCGTTCGCAGCGTTCGTCCACGACGTGGTAGAGGAAGGGAACTTCGAGCACGGCGGCCACCGCCCGTGCGAGCTGGCTCTTGCCAATCCCCGGTTCACCGCGCAGCAGCAGCGGACGACCGATGGCAAGAGCCGTCTGGACCGCCCAGACAGACTCCTCGTCAAAGAGATGGTCGGCCTCCGGCCAGGACTCATGGGGGTCGAGGTGTACCGCCTCGTTCAGTTTCGGAGAAAAGAGAGAGGGCATGGGTCAGATGGAGGGACGGTTCTTTTGGATGTGCTGATAAATCCGTTTGAGCAGGATGAGGGAAACCACGGGATCTCGCATCAGGTCGGTCTCCGAGCCAGATTCGGCTGGGACAAAGAGAAGGAGGTGGGAAGCATCCAAGTGGTTCTTGATCTCGGCAGCAAGCTTGGTCATCCGCTCACCAGCGGCAGTATAGGGATCTCGTTCTTCGTCCAGCGCAAACCGGAACAAGCCGGTAACGCGCTTGAACAAGACGTCCAACTGCTCGCCCTCGATGGCATTCGCGTCCCACTCATCACTCGGACCCAGTACATAGCGCACGAAATGCCGCTTCATCTCCTTCTGGCGGTCAGCCAGCGTGACCGCCGGTACACTCTCTGAAAAATCGCGAATGCTCCGTGGGTCCAATGGACCGAACACTCGTTCCAATTTCGCACAACCGCCGGCCAACCCGGAGGCGATGGCACCCAAGAACTGGGCTTGTTCCCCCGGCCCGATGTCCACTCGGGCGGCAAACTTCGGAAATAGAACCACTGCATCCTTCATTGCCTTACGCCATGTCCAAACCCACCGCGGGTTCATGCCCAGCACGAGAACTCCACCTACAACCAATTCCAATGTGTCCCACTCATGCTTCGGCCCCCGAAAATTCTGCAACCGTTTGTTGATGTCGCGTAGAATCGGGGTTGAATCCTGACCGCTCTTGGCAAACCGGGGATCAACCTTCCATTCCCCGCTGACATTGCGAATTAGACGCGCATCAACAGACGTATCTGGCCCAAGGAATTTAGCAACCGAGGGAGCACCTCCCACGGCCGATTCAATCGCCAATATGACATCGGCGGAAACACAGGAGAGTTCCTCGGGCGTGGGCTCAGGCAGCGAGGCCGGCGAAGGATTGATGGTGAGCGACGTTGAGGTTGGTGATGCCAGAGTGATTGAGCCAATACGCTGCTTTATCCTGGGCTCTCCCAAAGGAGCCGGCTCGACACCTCCCTGTCCCAGAATCGCGTCGTAAAGCTTCTCGAAATCGGACTCGATCCGGTAGTAGCTGGCACTGCGGAGGGGCTCAGGAATCGATTCATGACCCGCGTCTCCGAAGAGCACCGGAATGATACGACGATTGTGGCAATTCGCGTCATATAGCTCCTGCGTGATCACCGCTCCTTCCCATGTGACGCCTTTGCCCTTGCCCTGCTGTTCATGCCCACGGAAGCGCCGGTAGTAGGTCGGGGTACAGACACAAAGGACGTGAGTCGCACTCTCAAGCTCATCCAGCATCCAGCGCGGCCATCCTTGAGGTGGTGCACCATTGACATACCGGTCCAGAACAACATTGACGCCCTCGTTGCGAAGCTTTTGAGCCAATTGCAGTACCACTTCACGGTGTGATTCCGAGTCGTGGCTATAACTGATGAATACCTGAAGTGGTGTCATGAGGGTCAGCGGGATGGGCTTGGGCGTCGGATGGGAAGGAGTCCCTCCTCGCGGAGGACCTGAAGGATCATTTGTCGGACGAGTTCGGGCTGTCCCTCCATCGACGCCGGCACCTCAGGAGAAACGCTCAGCGACGAGACAACCGATTTCACGAACTGCAATACTCCGGCATAAACATCGTGTTGCCGATCCCTTGGCTTGACCAAGCTGACATGGTCGTCATTGCAAGGAATGCAACGACAGCCGGCCATCTGGGGGTTTGCCGAATCCGGTGGCACGATGACGACTGCGGGCAGAACGCGCAGCCACGGGTTCTGACGCCTCATTCCGATAGACTCAAAATAGGCTTCAACCTTGGTTGCACTTTTTCGCTGCCATTCAACAAACCTTGTGTGCAGACGGTCGAGATGCCGTTCCCCGTTCGCCATTTCCCGAATGTGCACCTGAGTGCGCAGGACTGTCGCCAGGTTCTTGGCCATACCCGCTACGTGACTTCCCCTGTGAGGCGTCCCACAAAACACAATTCCGACGACACGGTTTATCATTCGAGCCCACTCCGCATCTCCCGCCGTCAGCGACTGGACCACGATCTCCTTCACGATCAGTCCGCCCATGCTGTGGGTGACGAATATGATCGGACGGACCCCGAGTCCCTGGGTGATGAGCTTGTGCTTGAGATTGATCGCCCGGTCCTCAATCGGCATGCCATCGGCCCCGAACCACGGCACAATCCCGGCTTCGTAGCCCATGGACCAGATCCCACATTCAGGCATCTCCCTTCCCAACTCCCCCGGCCAAAAGAAGCCCCCCGCTTCACCCACCTCCCCATGGGTCCAGGTGCTGTGCGAACCGCCGCCCAACCCATGGACAAACACGATGTCGGCCAACCGTCCGGGGCGCTCCGTATTGGCGATGGCATGGACACCTTCCGAATCGGGCGGAGGGGCGCGTCGACCATCGGGCTTCAGCTTGGATTCATCCTGCAACATGGGCGGATCGGGCGAACGCCACCTCCCCTAACGAGGTTTGCCATCGGTGACAAGGCCGCCGACTGAACCCAATCCACCCGAGTACACCGGGACACACACCGTTGGAGAACCGATCCGACCACAGCGACCCCAACGTCGCCGCTCCGTTCCCCATCCCACCCACCCTCCGACCCCATTTCACCCCTCCCCTTTCCACCCAACTTTTTGACGCGCCAGCCCCGGGCCTCGCCGATACCCTGCATCCATGGGTTCCCCCTCCCGATTCCGATCTGTCCTCGGCCCGATGCTGGTTCTCGGCATCATGGCCGGCATCGGCGTCATTGCCTTCCTTTCCTGGTGGACCAACCGTTCCGGCGAAGACTCCGACGCCCGTTTCACCGGCCTCATGGGTTCAGGCCGGACCTATCTCGAAAAAGGCGACGCCTCCCGCGCCGCCGAACTCTTCCAACAAGCCCGGGCCATGAACCCGGCCAATCCCGACGTCCACCTGAACCTCGCCAACACCTACCTCATCGCCAATCAACCCTCCCAGGCTGCCATCCACGCCGGCGAAGTCGTTCATCTCGAACCCAACACCGCCGCCGGCCATTACCTCCTCGGCTGCGCCCTCCTCCGACAAAACCAGTACTCCAACGCCGTCCAATCCCTCCAGATCGCCAAGGACATCGACCGCACCGTCAACGCCGTCAGCTTCCAACTCGGTCTTGCCTACGCCGGTTGGGGACATTTCCAGGACGCCGCCGAACAATTCTCCGAAGTCACCCAGTTCGAGACCAATCATCCCTCCGCCCACTATCAACTGGCCCAGATGCTCCTCCGCCTGGGCCAACGCGAACCCGCCGCCCTGTCCCTCGCCACCCATCAACAGGTCACCGCCGGACGCTCCATCGCCGCCGACAATCCCTCCATCTACGAACGCTGCATCCATACCCAGCCCCGCACCCCGCCCACCCTCGAACAACCCGATCCCTCCGGCATCCCCGTCCGTTTCACCGACCAGACCGCCTCCGCCTTCGGCAATCTCGCCAACGACTTCCACGGCCCCATCGCCACCGTCGATGTCAACCGCCGCGCCTGGAACGATCTCCTCGTCCTCAACACCAATGGCATCCGGCTCCTCTGGAATTCCAATGGCGTCTTCTCCACCCGCGCCGAACCCATCCCCCTGCCCGCCGTCGGCATCCCCCGCACCCTCACCGTCGGCGACATCAACAATGACCGGCACGAAGACGTCGTCATCACTGGCGACACCGGCTCCGCTGTCATCCGCTTCGCCACCAATGGCTCCATGAGCGATGCCTCGCGCATCTCGAACCTCGGCCCGGTCGCCGGTCCCGCGACCGCCCTCATGGACTTCGATTTCACCGGCAAACTCGGTTTCGCCGCGGTCACCTCCGCCGGTGGACTCCGCCTCTTCCGCGGGTTCGGCAACCTCGCCTTCCGCGATGTCTCCGCCACCTCCGGCATCCCCGCCAATCCCGGCCGCATCCTCGGCATCACCCTCGACGACTGGAACAACGACGATCTTCCCGACCTGTTACTCACCCGCGAAAACCAGCCGCCCCTCGTCCTGTTCAATCAACGCGGCGGTTCCCTCTCCTCCTCCAATCAACCCAACGACTGGCCCGTGTCCCGCGCCCTCGCCACCGGCGATCTCAACAACGATCTCCGCAACGACATCGCCCTGCTCACCGACAAGACCATCGACATCTACCTCGGCGGCCTCCGCGATCCCCGACGGCTCGCCGCCCGCAATCATCGCCTCACCCATCTCCGCCTCATCGACCTCGACAACGATGGCTGGCTCGATGTCCTCGCCTGGGGCGGTGAAGGCGTCCGGTTCTGGCGCAATCGCGGGCGCCTCGGCTTCTCCGAGGTCTCCCGCGAATACGGTCTCCAGGGCCTGCCCGAAGTCTCCCACCTCGTCGCCGCCGACTTCGACCAGGACGGCGACACCGATCTCATCGTTTCCCTTGCCGGCGGCGGCCTCCGCTTCCTCCGCAATGACGGCGGCAATGCCAACAACGCCATCAAGGTCCGACTCCTCGGCAACCGCTCCAATTTCTCCGGCCTGGGCACCCGCATCGAGGTCAGCGCCGGTTCCTGGCGCACCCTTCGCACCGTCCAACAACTCCCCGTCGAAATCGGCGTCGGCAAAAAGACCCAACTCGATTCCGTCACCGTCCGCTGGTTCGACACCCAACTTCCCTCCGTCGACATCACCGTCGAACCCCGCGTCGTCCTCAACCTCGTCGAACTCACCGTCCCCACCGGTTCCTGTCCCTACCTCTATGCCTGGGACGGCACCGGCTTCCGATTCATCACCGATCTCCTCGGCGCCGCTCCGGTCGGTCTGCCCGTTGCCCCACGCCGCTACATCGAGGCGGATCCCGAGGAAATCGTCCGCATCGGCGACACCCGTTCCTTCGTTCCAAAAGACGGCCTTCTCACCCTCCAGATCACCGAGGAACTCCGCGAAATCCTCTACCTCGACGCCGTCCAACTCCTCACCGTCGATCATCCACCCACCGTCGAAGTCCATTCCACCAGCCGACTCGTCCCCGGCCGCCCCTTCCCCCGCCATGACCTCGTCGCGCTGCACCGTCCCATTCCCCTCCAACAGGCCGTCACCCTCGACGGCGTCTCCGTCACCGATGCCCTCCAACTCTCTGACCGGATCCGGGTGTCACCGCCCCAACCCCATGGTGAAGCCTATCGCGGCCTTGCCCAGCCCCACGGCCTGATCCTCGACTTCGGCCCGTTGCCCACCACCGATTCCCTCTGGCTCGTCCTCGACGGCTGGCTGCGCTTCGGCGGGGGCATGGCCAACATCGCCGCCTCCCATCGCTCCGATTTCGGTTTCCCCTTCCCCCAACTCGAAGCCGAGATCGCCCCCGACCAATGGCGACCGGTTCCCGTCACCGTCGGAGCCCCCGCCGGCAAGACCAAGACCATCGTCGTCGATCTCTCCCACCAACTCCCCGAAGGCACCCGCCGTCTCCGCCTCACCCAAGCCTTCGAGATCCACTGGGATCGCATCGCCCTCCTCCGACGCGCCCCGGACTCCGACCTGCGCATCACGCGACTCGATCCGACCCGCGCAGATCTCCATTACCGAGGCTACAGCGAGTTCGCCGACCTTCCCTGGCATGAACCACTGACCCCCATCTATTCCCAACTCCTGCCCCGCCCCCATTGGAAGATCACCCCGTCCGGTTGGGCCACCCGGGCCGGCGATGTCCGCGAACTCCTCCAGCATCGCGACAACGGCCTCGCCATCATCGCGGGCGGTGACGAACTCACCCTCGATTTCAATGCCGCTGCCCTGCCTCAACCCAACCCCGGCCTGAACCGCACCTACTTCCTCTGGTCGGTCGGTTGGGACAAGGACGCCGATTATCACGTCGCCGCCGGCACCACCATCGAACCCCTTCCCTGGACCGGCATGGACGACCAACGCCATGGCATCGAACCCAGGCCCGCCTTCGATTCCGACCCTCTTCATGCCCGCTTCAACACCCGTTGGATCGGACCCCGCACCCTCGTCCGTAGTTCCTCCATCCCCTCCCGTTGAACCTGTGGAAACCCCTGCGCCCGCTCCGGCCTACCCCGCACCCCTCGTCCCACCGTTCACCCACGGCGAACGCGTCACCCTCACCATCCATGACCTCGCCTTCGGCGGCGATGGCGTCGGACGGGTCGGCGAATTCGTCGTCTTCGTCCCCTTCGTCTGCCCCGGCGAAGTCGTCGAGGTGAAGATCACCGAGATCCACAAACGCTACGCCCGCGGCCTCCTCTCCCGCATCGTCCAGGCCGCCCCCGAACGCGTCACCCCCGCCTGCACCTACTTCGGCGAATGCGGCGGTTGCCAGTACCAACACCTCGATTACTCCGCCCAACTCCAGTGGAAACACAAACAGATCGCCGACCTCTTCCAACGCGTCGGCGGATTCGATTCCGCCCTGGTCCATCCCGTCCTCCCCTGTCCCCAACCCTACGGCTATCGCAATCGGATCCTCGTCCGTTCCCAGTGGAATCGACCCGCCAAAAAGCTCGACCTCGGTTTCATGCGCAATGACTGCGGCCTCGTCTGCGACATCGAATCCTGCGCCATTGCCGAACCCGGCCTCAACGACGCCATCCGCGAATGGCGCCTCAATCCCCCCCACAAGGGCGGCATCAAGACCCTCCTCCGCATCCCCCCCGAAGGTTGGGATGTCCCCGAGCATTCCTTCTTCCAGAACAATTTCTTCGCACTGCCCGCCCTCCTCGATGCCACCCGCAACGCCCTGCGCGATTCCGGCTCACGCCATCTCATCGACGCCTATTGCGGCGTCGGCTTCTTCGGCATCGAACTCGCCGCCGAAGTCGAATCGTTCCTCGGCGTCGAACTCGATGCCCCCGCCATCCAGGCCGCCCGGCGCAATGCCCAACGCCGCGGAATCCGCAATGGCGAGTTCGTCGCCGGCAGTACCGATGACCTCCTCCCCGGCCTGCTCCAACGCCTCGATCCCGCCCTCACCACCGTCCTCCTCGATCCACCGCGCGTCGGTTGCCGTCCACCCAGTCTCCACGTCCTCCGTCAGACCGGCCCCCGTCAGATCCTCTACGTGAGTTGCCACCCCGCCACCCTGGCCCGCGATCTCCGCCTCCTCTGCGAAGACAACCGCTACCATCTCCACGCCGTCCATCCCGTCGACATGTTCCCCCAGACCCAACACGTCGAATGCGTGGCCGATCTCAGGCTCGGGTCACAGGTCCTATAAGTTCTATAGGTCCCATCCCCTCCCACCCTCCCACTCCTACCGCCGAAACGTCGGCTTCGCGCTCACCACGATCACATGGGCCGAAGACGCCGTCGCCGTCGACTTCGGCCCGAGGGTGGCCCCCTCGATCGCATTCTTCACCTCCTCCAACACCGCCGGCATCACATTGGTGATTCCTCCCCACCGCAGCATCCGGTCCAGCGAATCCACCGAGTACGTCCCGCCCCAGGGTCGATCGATCGGTTGGTTCGTCCCCGCCACAAAACGGAGCACCTGCTCGGAACCCAGGTTGGTCGGGGCATAAAAGGTCTGAAAGGTGACCCGCGCCGTCTCCGGTTCCCCCAACAGGCTCAACACGCCCTTGACCTTCCCGTCCATCGACAGGTCATGTCCCGGCGATACCGTGCCGACTGCGTCGATCTCCATACGGAATCCCAATGCCGGGACGTCGTAGGTCGCCGTCGTCGCAAACGTGTATCCCCGATCCTGGCATCCCCCCAGGACCAGCCCCACTCCCAACCACCCGGCCAGCCAACCGACCGCCGAAACCGACCGCTTCCACGTCCAGCACCGTCTCCTCGCCATCTCCCCATCCACACCACGGTTCCTCCAGGCGATATCCGGCTGGACCCGGCGCAAATTCAGGGTCGTGATCACGAAACAAAAAGCAGCTGGTGAAGTGGAGCGCGGAGCATCCAAAATGAAGCCAAGGCCATCTGTCGGATCCTATCCCCATTCGCAACTTGGACAACGGGGGTCCTCCACCAGATGGATGCACCGACAACCGCTTCCTGAAGGTCGGATGACGCGGCCCGCCGCTCCTTCCCTCCATCAAGGCACGGCGGGAAAGGCGTGTTCGCGAAGGGCCCGGAGCGGAGCGAGGGCACGGTTCACCAGGGTACGTCGATCCACCAGGATCCGGGCTTCGCCGTTCATCCCCACCTGCACCGGAACCGGCGGGGTTTCCGGCAGGCGGGCCAATGCCGTGAAACCGGTGTGGACCGGCGAATGCATCGGGGCGGGACTGATCCATTCAAGTCGGGCTGGAACGGTTCCATGGCGCTGATAGGGAAAGGCCACGAGGAAGAGTTGCACCGGTTGACCGGGATGCAGCCGGGGAAGACCCGACTCGGGAAGCGCGAGCTGGGCCACCGCCGGGGAGTCGGGTCGGGCGAGTTCACAAAGCTCCATCCCCACCGTGACCACCGTACCCACCGTCCGCTGGGGGATGCCCAGGATGACGGCGTCATGCGGTGCGCGCACCGACCGGAGATCGGCGGTGACATCGGTGAGTTGCCCCCGGAGTGCGCCGGCCCGCGCCCCCAGTTTTTCGGTCTCGGCGATCTCTTCAATGCGGGCGCGGCTGCGGGCGCCGGTACGCTCTTCGCGTTGGAGCAAAAACTGTTCGCGAAGGCGCTGGGTGAGGACCAGGTCCTTCTCGGACTCGGCGACCTGAAGCTCGTGCTGGAGGATTTCGACGCGGGAAAGAAGGCCTTCATCGGCGAGCTTGCCCGCACGGACGAGAAGGTCCCGGGCGGTGGCGAGGTGCTTTTCCCGGAAGAGCAGTTCGCGTTCGGCCTGGGCGATGCCGGCGTCCTGGATGGCGAGTTCGGTCTGGAGCGCTTCGTCGAGCTTCCGGATCCGGGCCTGGAGGGCGCGTTCCTCCTCGATCACCTGCCGGAACAGCGACTGGGCGTTGCGCAGGTCGTCGCTGCGGATCTGGAAAAGTTCATCACCCGCACGGACCCGTTGTCCGGGCCGCACATGGATCACGGCAAGTTCACCCCCGACCGGTGCGCGGAGCGGATCCACCCCGTCATCCGGGACCAGGACAAACGGGGCGACGACCGTGACGGGAAGCGGAACCAGGCTGGCAAACAGGGCAACGGAGATTCCAAGCGCGAGAAGCAACCAGGCGGTCCAGCGGGCGGCACGGGTCGGAGGATCCCGGGGCAACAGGGCTGAGGGGACATCGAGAGGTTCCGTTTTCCGGCCGGGCAAAAGGGACATGGTCAGAGGTCGAGTTGCTGGCTGGAGAGATAGAAATAGAGGCCGCGCCGTTCCATCAGTGCGTCATGGGTGCCTGTCTCCGCAATCCGCCCCTTCTCCAGCACCACGATCAGGTCGGCGTCGCGGATCGTGCTCAGGCGATGCGCGACAATGATGCAGGTGCGGCCCCGGGAGAGCGTGGCGAGGTTGTGCTGGATCGTCCGTTCGCTCTCGGCGTCGAGCGCACTCGTCGCCTCGTCGAAGATGAGGATGGGCGGATCCTGATAAAGGGCGCGGGCGATGGCGATCCGCTGCCGTTGACCGCCCGAAAGGGTGATCCCGGATTCACCCACCCGCGTTTCGTATCCGAGCGGAAGGCGCTGGATGAAATCGTGGGCGTTGGCGAGTTGGGCGGCGGACAGCACGCGATCGAAGTCGGGCTCAGGATCTCCAAACGCGATGTTGCCCAGCAGGGTGTCGTCGAAGAGATGGTTTTCCTGGAGGACAAACCCGATGTGACGGCGGAGATCGCGATGGTTGAGGGTGCGGCTGTCGACCTGATCAAAGAGCAGCATGCCCCCGGTGGGTTCGAGCAGCCCGGCGATGATCTGGACCAGCGTCGTCTTGCCGCAACCGCTGCGGCCCACCAGCGCGATGGTGCGACCCGCCGGCACGCTGAGGGAGATGTCGCTCAGGATGTCGGGTGAACCGGGGCCGCCATATCGGAAACCCAGTCCGCGGAGTTCAAGATGCCCCGACAGCGACGGGACCGGCACCAACCGGGAACGGTCGTGCCCCTGTTCCGGTTCCTGTTCAAGGATGTCGCCCAACCGGTTCAACAGCACGGACACGAACTGGAATTCGTCCCAGGCGCCCAGGGTTCGCTGGAGCGCCGTGCCCGCCAGCGCAATCAGGCTGCTGAAGGCCACGAACGCGCCCACCGTGAGCTGGCCCGCCAACACCTGGCCGGCTCCCGCCCACAGGAAAAGGATGACCGACGCCAGACCGATGGCCTGCAGGAAACCCTGGTACGTCAACGTCGTCAGGTTCCCCCGGAACTGTTGCCGCGACACCTTCAGGAACTCCGTAAGCATCGCATCCCGAAACGCCAACTCAGCCCCGGCCGCCTTCACCGCCGCGATTCCCTTGATGGCATCGATCTGGTGCGAGGCGTATCGGCCGTGGGCTTCCTCGATGTCGCTGAACAACGGGCGGAGCACCCGCCGCGAGAAGACAAGAAGCAGGGCGTACAGAGGTGCCATCAGCAGGAACACGAGGGTCAAGCGGACGGAGTAAACCAGCATCAGTGCCAGGCAACCCGTGAACTGGACCACCGCAAGCAGGCCGTCCACCCCCTGTTGGATGACGAACTGGCGGAGTTGCCGGGCGCCATCCAGTCGCCGTTGCAGATCACCGGTGCGACGCGTGCGGAAGTATCCCAGCGGCAGCGCCAGCAGACGACGGGTGAGGAAATCAAGGACCGCGGAATCGATGCGGACCGCGGTATGGCTGAGGAGATAATGCTGGATGAGGGTGGCCAGCAGGAGGAAGACGAGGGAGGCGCCGAGGCCCAGGAGCAGCAGGGGGAGAAGTTCAATGGAACGTTCGACGATGACGAGGTCGACCACGGCCTGGGTGAAGACGGGGAAAAGCAGGGCCAGGACGCTGACCAGTGCGGCGAGGCCGATGGCCTGGGCGAACACGCGGAGGTGTTCCCGCAACAGCCCGAACAGCCATGCCAGCGGCGGGGCCGATTCCGGCGCGCTGTCAAACGCCGTGGTGTGGTCGAACAACGCCGTGTACCCGGTCCAACGCTCCGCGAACTCTTCCCGCGTGACCTGACGCCAGCCCCGGGCCGGATCCGCGATGCGCACCTTCCGTTTCCCGACCTCGGCCAGGACGACCCAGTGGTTGCCTTCCCAATGACAGATGGCCGGCAAGGGCACCTGGTCCAGGTGACGCCGGGAAACCTTCAACGCCCGCGCCGCCAACCCCAGTTCGGTCGCCGCAGCCCCCAGCCCCCGAATCCCCGTTCCGTCACTGCCGGTGTGGCACAACGCCCGGATCCGCGACAGCGACACCCGTCGGCCAAAGTACCGGCACACCATCGCCAGGCAGGCAGGTCCGCAATCCATTTCATCGACCTGCCGGACCAGCGGAAACCGCGCGCGCCCGGTCTTCTTCCGGAACAGGCCGTCCTGCTCGAACGGAGCCGTGTCGTCCCCGCCTGTCTCTTCTTCGGCCGTGTCGTCCGATCCAGCTTCCTCCGCCCCGGAAGGCCGGACCAACACCTGGGTGTCGGCCGGCAGAAGTTCCTTCGCCAGGTCCAGCGGTACCCGGGCCACTTCATCGCTGCGATACTGGGCGAGCCGTTCCACCAGCAACCGATCAAACTCGGGATGCCGTTGCCGAAGTTCGAGGGCGGCGTCCGGCGCCAGAGCGAGGAGTTCGCAGTCGGTCACCGCCACCAACGTCGCGGCCCGTGGCGCCTGGTTGAGCAGCGAAAGTTCCCCGAAAAAATCGCCAGCCCGATAGAACGCGCGGTTGATCACCTCATCGCCCGATCCCGTGTAGGCGCGGATCCGGCCGGTTTGCAGGATGAACAGGGGCCCGGGCGGATCCCCTTCCCTCACGATGACCGTTCCGGCGGCATGCCGCACTGCCTGGAGACCGGCCATGAGTTCGCGCAGCGCGGGGCCCGGGAGTCGGCCGAAATTGCTGAACTCGTAAAGAAACCCATGAAGCGTCCGCCAACGGGCGAGCAGTCCGAGGGCGTCGCGCAATCCGGGAAAGGCCTCGACCAGCGACACAAACGCTGAACGCTCCAACCGCAGGACTTCGACCACCGAACTCGCCCGGACCGTGGCCGCCCGCGGACCACCGCCCAGCAACGCCACTTCACCAAACTCGTCACCCGAGGCCAGGCGTCCGAGGGAGAGCTCGTCGCCCGAGGCCGATTCCTTCACCACCCGCGCCCGGCCCGAGACCAGGATGAAGAAGGCATCCGCTTCCTCCCCCTGCTGCACCAGCACCTGGCCGAACTCGTACCGGACCTCCTGAAAACGTTCCCGAAGCGCGGGGTAATGTTCCGGCGGAACAAACCGCATGAGCGCCGACCGACGCAGCGCCTCCTCGAACCGCGCCGTCACAGTCCCACCTCCGCCACCGGTTGCATCCCGGGAAACCAGCGGACATGACGCGCCTCCAGTTCAAGAAAATGCCGGCGCTGGATTTCCCCGGTAAGCCGCTCCACCACGTCGGGATCGTCCAGGGTCGGTTCACGGCGTCGCAACAGGTGGAACACCGACCATCCCTCAGGATCCGCTGCGTCCGCAACCGGCGGGCGGAAGGCATCGCCCGGCTTCGCACTGACCAACCACGTTTCCCAATCCCCCGGTTGATCGCCGACGAAACCCTCGCGGTCCGACCGGGGAAGGCCGTGCTCCGCACCAATCGCCGCCAGCCCCATCCCGTCTTCGCCCACGCAGAACAACGCTTCCCTCGCGGCCGATTCATCAGGAAAAACCACCTCGGTTCCCGCAACCCACAAAAGGGAGAGTCTTCGCGCCGCCAGCTCGCGTCGGAGCCGCTCGTCATGCCGGAGCTCCACACACGCTTTTGCAAATCCCGCCTCGATCTTCTCCCGCGTCTCCGTCGGAAGTTTTCCTCCAGGAATCCCTTCTTCCAGCTCTCCAGACTCGATCACCCACGCCAGACGCCACGCCCAGGCCCGCACCAATTCATCGAATCCGTCCGACAGCAGGACATCGGCGAACCAAACCCGCGATCCAGGATCCACACGGACAGTGACCTCAACCCCGGTCGCGTCAGTCAGCGCCTGGCGTCGAGCAGTTCCCAACAGGTCGTCCGCCGTGAGTCCCCGCGCGGTGAGCCATTGCTCGCATTCCTCGGCGGACACCAGATCCCGTGCATAGCGGAACTCGTTCACCCAACTGTCCACCGCTTCCGGGTCGGGCTCCAGCCCGAGCAGTTCCGCCCGGTGTTCGGCTTCAACTCCGGCACGGTGCCGGGCGAGGAACGGCTCCAGTTCCCCACGCCACACCGCAGCGGCCAGCACGTCGTCCACCGTGACCACACGGTTGCCGATCTGGAAGACAGGTTGCGCACCCGGATTGAGCCCGGGCGCAAAAGTTTCATCCGGTGGAGACAACGTGGCGCAAGCCTTCACGTCAGCCGGCGTGGGAAGCAAGGCGCGGTTGCGGAAGCAACAGCGGCCGGAAGGCGTCGACCGCACCCTTCCAACTGCTGAAGTCCGGCTCGAACCGCACGCTCAAGGCCCAGCGTCCCCGATGCGGATCCGTGTTCTCGACCGAGTGCGGGAGGTTCGTGCGGACCAGGGTCGCAGGACCGATGGCAGCCGCTTCCAGGATGCGGACCCGGGACCGGGGAAGGTTGCGATGATGCCGGGAGCCAAAATGCCCGAAGTGGATGCCATTGAGCGCGCGATACCACGGGCCGGCGTCGGGAGGGGGCTCCGGATCAGGTACCTCACCCGGAAGATCGATGGCGTACCAACGCATCAGTGAATCGGCCCCGGAAAGATTCCAGTTGATGGCAGCGACATTCCGACGCCACCGGCTGCCACGAAGCGAAACATCCGTATGGATGATGCCCATGGACCCGGGTCGCTTGTGGAAGAGGGCGGCTGTACCGGGTCGGAGTCCCAACTGCTGGAAGCTTCGGAGGATGCCCGGAGCCAGAATCTCCTCGGCCGGGAACACCTGGTAATGATTGGGACTGGAATCGTCCGGTGACCTGAACCCGGACCGCAGGGGCTGGGCCGGGAGATCCAGGGGGCGATGAAAGGAACGGGGGGTCATGGAACCGGACGGATGCGGGAACGCCGGGCACGGGGCCCGGCGTTCCCGCTTTGTGATGGTCAGCCGGAAGCAATCAGTCGTCCCGGCCCGATCACATCACTTTCGGGCCTCTTCCTTCAGCTTGCGGCCTCCGACCGGATTCTTCTTCGCCGGGAGATCGCGCAGGTCCGAGGCGGACTTCGCCTTGGCAGCGGGCTTTTTGGGTGCGGGTTTGGCTTTCATGGGATTTCAGGTAGTGCGGACTTACTTGTCGTTCTGCTCGTTGGGCTTCCTGCCGCCCGTGGCATTCTTCTTCGCGGGGAGGTCGCGGAGGTCAGCCGCTGACTTCGTCTTGGCTGCGGGCTTCTTGGTCGAGGGTTTGGCTTTCATGCTGTTGCTCTCTTCGAACCCCGTTTCCGGTCAACCCACACAACCGTCACCCACGTCGGGGCGGGCACAGATTGATCTCCGGCTTCGGTGTTGCGCCCTCATTCCATGCGAAATCGCCGCGCGAAGTACAATCATCTCCCGTCACCAGCGCATCCCACCTTGGTCGGATGCCGGAACGCCGCGAGCAGGACCCCGGGATCCGTCACCGCTCCCAACCGCTCCACCGCATCGGCATACGCTCGGGCATCAGCAGAAAGTTCCCCCGGACAAAAGGCGGCGCCCAGAAAGCGCCGGGCCCGGGGCGTGGCCGGTGCGGGCGGAACTGCGACCGCACCCCAGCCGCAGTCCGGAATCCGACCGGGACGTCCCCTCAGGCAACCCGGGAAGGTCGCCCGTGCAAGTTCACTCAACCGACTCCGGTCACGCCGATCCAGTCCCAGCGCCCCGGCCAGGTTGCGGACCGCACCCGCGACCAACGCGTCGTCCCGATGCATCGGATGCGATCGGTCGAAAGTGCGGTGGATGCTCCGGATCAGTTCACGAAGGAAAAGCCGCGCTTCCGAACTCTCCAGGACATCGGCCCGGGTCATGAACCGCAACCGGGCCAGCAATCCGGCCACCAACACCCGCCAATGCCGGACGTACCCGAACTCTTCAAACCCAACCAATTCCCGCTCCACTTCCCCACCCACCTCGGACTCGGCCAATCCAACCCACGGCGTGCCGAAATACACCGGCGTCTCCAGGTCCAGGAACCGGCCATCCAGGGAAAAGTTCGAGTCGAGATAGATCCAGGAAAGCCCCACCCGCGCGAACCCCCGGAAATGGTCCAACCCACGCCGAAACGCCCGGTCCATCGCACCCGCTATCGACCCGGGCGATCCTTCCGGTCGGGTCCGGTCCTCGGGCGGATGCAGATACCGTTCCAGCTCCAGAAACAGTTCACCCAACCCACGCGGACTGTTCTCAAAATGATCCAGGGCGAAGGCAATGTTCGATGGCCGTGCGAAATCCGCCGGCTTGACCGTCAACGCCGCCAATGCCCCATCGGCCCGCGCAAAGGCCGGGCGCGAACTCGATTCATCCCCCCGGATGGCCCGCGTTTCCATCGGGGCAAGCCGACGCAACAGCACCGCCGTGCACGGCACCACGGCATCGCCCATCCCACGCGCCTCCAGCACCCCCGTGATCAACCGTTCCCGGATCGCCGAGGCCACCGACAGATGCCCACTGGCATGGTATAGGTCCCCGGCCTCATTCCAGTTGGCCGCCGCCGGCGTCCGTCCAACCCCCTTCAGATATCCGCCCCCATACACACCACCTCGTCCCGACCCAAGGCGTCCCCGCGTGTTGCCCGTCAATTGCGTCTGGAGGTCGTAATACAGCACTTCCCCCTCCGTCTCCCGACCCAGCGCAAACGCCCGCATCCGGTCCGGCGCCACCTCGATGTTGTACCGTTCCTCGCCCGGATCGCCCGCAAGGAAACGTCCACGGCGCACCGGCGCGGGAAACCACCAGGGCGGAATCATACCCGGATCAACGTCGGGGCGGGAGGACATCAGGGCCGGATCCTTTTATCGCACCTTGGCATCCGACATGTCCGTCACCACCTCGCGCCGTGTCCCGTTGAAATTGAACTCGGTGTCAAAGTACTTCCCCTGCCCCTTGTGCGTCACAAACCAGTCGAACCCCGGTCGCGGTTCGTCATTGTTCTCCCCCATGTGCCACTTGCCGATGTACGCCGTCCGATATCCCTCGGCCTGCAACTGGCGCGGGAAACTCTTCAGATGCGCCGGGTACTCGGTGAAGTTGTCCACCACCCCGTGCCGATGCACATAGACCCCGCTCAGGATGCTCGCCCGGTTCGGCGAACTCAGCGACGTCGTGCAGAATGCATTCCGGAAATAGACTCCCTCGCGCCCCAGACGATCGATGTTCGGGGTCTTCAGATGCCGGTTCCCCGCCAGTCCCAGCGCATCCCAACGCTGATCGTCCGTAAGGATGAACAGGACGTTCGGGCGTCGGTTCTCCGCCGCCCGTGTCGTCCCCGGCGAAACCAGCGCCAGCATCAGGACCGTAATCAGTGGGATCAGTCTTCGGATTGGGTTTGTCATGGTTCGAAAATGGTCTCAACGCACCTGTCCGCGCGCCCGGATCGTCTCCAGCACCCGGCTCAACTCCGCCACCTTCATCGGTTCGTCCCCATATAGATTCCGTTTCTGACCCGGATCCGCCCGCAGATCATACAGCTCACCCGGATGCGTGTGTTTCTCATGCCCTTCCTGCATCGCAAACCACGGCGGCACTCCGCTGTGCGCCCCCGACGGTGCACCGATCAACACCCAATGATCGTGCCGGACCGCGTACACGTCCCGGTTCGTGTTGTGGACAATGCTCCGACGCGGCCCCGGAGCATTCTCCAGCCAGACCGGCGTCAGATCGTGGCTGTCATGCGCGGTGTCAGCCGGCAATGAGGCTCCTGTCACCGACGCCAGCGTCGCCATCAGGTCCACCTGGCTCACCAGGGCATCGCTCACGCTTCCCGCCTTCACCTTCCCCGGCCAACGCACCAGGAAAGGCACCCGATGCCCCCCTTCGTACAGGTCCCGCTTCAGGCCCCTCAGGATTCCCGCACTCCGATGCCCCGTCTTCCTCACCCGTTCATAGGCATAATGTTCAGGCCCGTTGTCCGCCGTGAAGATCACCAGGGTGTTTCCCGCAAATCCATGCTCCGCCAACGCCCCCAGGATCCGTCCCACCTTGTCATCCGTCTGCACCATGAAATCGCCATAGCCACCCGCCCCGGATTTCCCCGCATAAGCTTCGGTCGGCACGATGGGCGCATGCGGCGAATTGAACGGCACATAGAGGAAGAACGGTTCCGGTCTGCCCTTCTGTCTCCCGATCCATTCCACCGCATGCTCCGCCAACTTCGGGATCACCGCGTAGAAATCCCAACCCGGTGTCATCGGACCCGGCCGCGCTTCCCACGCTCCTTCCCGCGTCTGCGCCGAAAGCTTCAACGGCTCCGTCGGATGCGTCACCACCCGGTCATCCTCGAACCACGCGTACGGAGGAAAGTTCGGGACGTCATCGCCAAAATAGTGATCGAACCCATGGGACAACGGCCCTCCTGAAATCGGCCGACTCCAGTCAAACGCCGTCGGCGCATGGCCCTCCTTCGCCGTGGGCGCCGGCGCATCCGGCTTCCGGATCTCCTCCCAGTTCCACCCCAGATGCCACTTCCCGATGCACGCCGTCCGATATCCCCGCGCCTTCAGCATCTCCGGCAGGGTAAACTCGATGGCATCCAGGACCGGCTTCTCGAACGAATTCACGATCCCATGGAACTTGCGCCAGTGAAAACGCCCGGTGAGCAACGCATATCGGCTCGGCGTGCAGATCCCCGATGAACTGTGCGCGTCCGTGAACCGCATCCCCTCCGACGCCAACCGGTCCAGATGGGGCGTCGGGATCTTCGACTCCGGATTGTTGGCCCCGAGATCGCCGAACCCCATGTCATCGGCATACAGCAGCACAATGTTGGGCCGGTCCGCCGCACGGACCCCGAACGAAACCCCGGCCAGCCCCCAGGCCAGCCAAGGGATCAGGATGGATAAAAACGGTCTCATCAATGCCATCTCCCGAATCGCGTCGGGGAGAGGGTGACAACCTTGGCAGCCCCAGCCCTGTCAGGTCGAGTTCGCATCCTTGATCCACGGCATCCACCGCCCGACCCAGCAACCGATGCAGCCCCCGGGCTCCGCTTTCCAAAAGGATGGCCTCTTCACGCGCGCCATCCCTGTCCAAGCGGTATCCTTGCAGTAGCGATTTCGCGCAGAGACGCAGAGACGAGAGGCGCGGAGAGAGACAGGAAACCGGGAGTCCGGACACTCCTGAAGAGACTCACCGTTGGGTGACTCGCGGCCGGTGATGGAACGGCTCATCTTCTCCGCGTCTCCGCGTCTCTGCGGGAGTCATTCTTCACCTTCCTACCGCATGGTTCCGGCTCTCAAGTGCAGGATGCGACGACGCCGTGCTCCCGCTGGCCTTTCGTCCCCGATGCTGCTGACCTTGGTGCGGCATGAACCGCATCCTGGTGCTTTTCGATTCCAAGACCGGCAACGTGGCCCGCATGGCGGAGCTCGTGGCCGAGGGCGCCCGACAGATTCCCAGCACCGAGGTGCGGATCCGGTCACTGGACGATGCGGCTGCGGACGACGTGCTCTGGTGCGACGGACTGGCCTTGGGCAGTCCGACCAACATGGGAATCCTGTCCTGGCGCATGAAGCGTTTCTGGGACGAGACCATGGGACCGCACTGGATGAAGGTGGACGGCAAGATCGCCTGCGCTTTCAGCAGCGCCGGTGGCTGGGGCGGAGGCATGGAACTGGCCTGCCAATCCCTTCTCACGGTGCTCATGAACTTCGGGTTCCTGGTGTTTGGGGTCACGGATTACGCCGGCAAGAAGATGACCCTCCACTACGGTGCTGTGGCGGCGAAGGAACCCCGTGAGGAGGAAACCCAGGAAGCCTGCCGCATCCTGGGACGCCGGCTTGCCGAGTGGACCGCCGTCATGGTGCACGGACGCCACGGGGAACACCCGCTCAGGAAATCCACTCCCCGCATGCCGCCGTCCTAGACTGTGGATGGTTCCGGCTCAGAGCACGTCTGAAGACTCCAAGGGGTGCTGCGATGAGAGGTTTGGCTGAAAGCCGAGGCGTGATCACCCGCCAGCGCATCTGACGCAACGCCGCAAAGGACGCTGCGTCAGTCACAATCCCGGATTGGCACCCAGGGCGGCGCCTCGCTGAACCGCTTCGCGAACCCGCGGATTCGGACGCCTTCCCTTGCGGATGCAGCCCACCGACATCAAGGCGTCGTCGGCTTGATCCGGACAAACCGGGTGCCCTGGGATGTCTGGAGCGGGGAAACTTCCGCCCGTTGGTCGTATCCCTCCAGACGCACCTCGCCGAAAGCCTCCCACTTCTCCAGGTCTTCACTGGCTTCCAGCGAATGGATGCCGCCCGGAAGTCCATGGACGATCGGGGTCAGTTGGTCGCTGGCGTTGCGGATGCTGCTCAGGCGCGGAGCCAGGTGTCCGAGATGCAGTCGCACCAGGCTGGGGGCGGCGATGCCGTTGAAGCGCTGAAAGGGTCCGGCCAGGTAAAGTGTGCCGTCTGCCAGGACCGGCGTCGCCTCGGTCCCAAGGAAACGATCTGGACCGGTACCGAAGTCGACTCCGGGATCCAGGCTCCCGTCCGGATTCAGCAAGGTCAGGAAGCGACGTTCCCTTCCGGCGATGGTGGTGAAGCCGCCGCTGACCAATATGCGTCCGTCGGGAAGACCGAGCAGGTCGTTGACGTCAGAGTTCGGATTGGGCGGACGGAAGCTCCGATCAATTGTTCCGTCGGCATTCAATCGGGCCAGCTTCTTGGCCGGGAAACCCCCGATCGTGTCGAAGACTCCGCCCACCAAAATTTTGTCATCGGGCTGCACCCGGATCCGCCAGACCGGTCCGGAAGCTCCATGCCGGAGCTTGAAGGTGGAGTCGAACGTGCCGTCCGGGTTGAGTCGGGCAAGATTGAGCATCGGCTTGCCGTCCACCTGCTTGAAGTACCCGCCCATCAGGATCTTTCCGTCCGAGTGCAGCGCGATGGTCTGGATGATGACCGTCCAGTCGCTGGTGGGTCCGCCATTGGGCTGGAAGGATTCGTCCACGGAACCGTCCGCCAGCAGCCGGGCGATGAACGGGCGCCGGACCCCATTGATGCGCTCAAACGGACCACCGACGAGGATGCGGCCATCGGGTTGGATCGCGATGTCCAGGACAGCGCCATCGAACCGGATTTCCCGTCCGAACTGTTCGTCCACCGACCCGTCCGCATTGAGCCGAACCAGCGTGGTCCGCGGTTGGCCGTTCACGCGGGAGAATGAGCCGGCCAACAGGAGTTTGCCGTCAGGCTGGGAGCGCACGATGGCAATGCCCGCATTGCCGATGCGATCGAGTCGGCGATGCCCCAGCAGGATCTCCGGCGGGCGGAACGAGTCATCCACGGAGCCATCCTCATTCAGCAGGGCAATGCCGGTCCGATCCTGTCCCGCCAGCCGCGAAAAATTGCCCCAGACGAGCAGTTTGCCATCACTTCGGGCCCTGGCGTTGAGGTCACCGTCGGCGGCGAGAATCGAACCCGGGTTTGCCCGCAGGGCGCCGGGGCGTTGTTCATCCAGGATGCGGACCAGGTTGGTGCGCGTACCGATGATCAGTGAGAAGGCACGGTCCGGACCCGGCTCGGGCCGATCCACAACCGGAACCAGGATCTCCCATCCGCCGGCGTCCGGACTGTTCGTCACAAAACCGCTGATGGCCTGATAATCCGTGCCGGCCAATGCCGTGCCATCCTGCGTGGAATAAGGCAGCACCGACGCCACTTCAGGAGGGCCCACAAACCGAACGTTCACCCGGGCCATCCCGGCCGACTCCATCACCGCGAGCGGGCCTTCCGGAAACTCGATCTGCGAGTAGGCGGGTGGCGTGCTGGCGTCGACGATCACCACCTCACAGCTACGGACCAGGCCGATGCCGTGTTCGCCCTGTACCGCCGCCAGACTGAGTCGGATGGATTCCTCGCCTTCGACCAGCTCATCCGCGATCAGGGGAAAGACGATCTCCGCCATGGTCTGGTTGGTGGCGAAGGTCACCTGGAAGGAGGTGGGCCGGATATAGTCCAGGTTGGCCTTGGCGGAGCTGCCCGGATCGAAAAACACCGTCACCCGGGTGCTGGTGTCGGAATCTCCCGTCCGGACCAACCGGACCGCAACGGTTCCATCGGTTTCCGCCACCACCATCCGGGCTTCGGCGAACTCGATCCGGCTGCGGGCGTTCCGATAGAGCGCCACAAAGGGAGCCGTCTCGTTGATGGTGCGGGCGCCATCGGAAGGACGCTCCTGTTCGGCCGGCACGCCCATCGGCACGCCATCCAGGTTGAGCAAGGGATTGCCGAAGTAAGGGACATAGATGCCGGGCTCATAGGACATCACATCGATATAGGTCACACCCTCGACCTCAAACCGGTGGCCAAACATATAAGGCTTCCGGGCCTTGGCGAACTCGCTGTCCGCGGGAAAACCCATATGTTCCCGGTCATGGGCGCACCCCAGCAGATGTCCCAGTTCGTGGGCGAGGACCATATAGCCTCGGCCCAGAAGCGGGCGGCGGATGACGGTGAACCCGGTGTTCGGGTTTCCAGCGGGTGGCGTCAGATCCCACGCCATCCCACCAATCCCCTGATTCTCCAGTTCAGTGACAAGGCACACGAGGTCAGCTTTGTAATCATTGCGCAACTGCCGCACCCCCTCCATCCCATCCACGCTGTTCGCCAACCGATAGGCGTCCCGAGGCAGGTCGCCGGTCTCGAATGTGTTGAAGAGACCGATGTACACCGGGTTGATCCGGACGTTGATCAGGCTGTTGGTCAGCCGATGGTTGGTCTCCTCCACCGACTCCAGCACCCTGCGATGCAGCCCCGCCTCATTGCCCTCACCGATCACCGTCTGCGGCGTGTAAAGGAACATCACGTCCACCACCGTGGGCTCGGGCAGTGCATCGGCCGCTGCCACCTCCCCGGCAGGGAGGGCGACACCTCCGCGGGCATCGACCACTTCCCCCGCCCCGGCGGGGACCGGTTGCGGCACCGTACCGCAGAACGAATGCACGCCGGCCTCCACCCGGCTCACCTCCAACACCTCGCCGGAACCCACCGGAACCATCCGGAACGCACCGAGACCAGCCAGACGCACAAAACCGGTCAGACTCTTCCCTTCCAGCGTCAGCGTCACCTGACTGCCGTCGTCGGAAGTCGCACGTCCGCGGATCACCCTTCCGCCAGTTGCCGTGGTTTCAACCGACCCGACCTCGACGGTGATGTCCTGGTCGTCCAACAGGTCGAGGCGGAACTGTCCGCCGGGTTGGGACCACGAATCCACGGTCTCGATCAGGGCGGGATTGAGTCGGGCCTGACGGACCGGTGACGGCACTCCCTTGACCGGCCCGACCTTCGTGGCGCCGGTCTTGAGACCTGCATCCCACGGCAGGATCAGGCGCGGCAAGGACTCGGCTGTGTCAGCCAACCCGCGGGGAACATCGACACACGCAAGGCCGAGCAATGCGAACGTCGTCCAGGCAAGGCCCAGGAACCGCCCGGTTGAAAGGTGACCCGCGTCGGGAGCCTGATCGGTCGTGCCCGCCGCCGGCAGGGGGATTTCGACACCGAGGAGCGGCAGTCTGATGCGCGTGAAACCTTGGCAGGCGCTCCGCGCTGACAGGAAAAGTGTTTTCATGGCACCCGTTGCACACCGGGGTTCTGGGAAAAGGATTCTCGATTTCATCCATCTCCTGCTTCGGAAACGCCGGCGCAGGGTCACCGAAGGACTTTTACATCCGTGGCAGTCGACGTCAGGAGACTCAAACTTTCGTCCCGCCGGGCTTGGGCATGAGAGAAGTTGAAA
>DITU01000086.1:0-148 GCA_002422905.1 Verrucomicrobia bacterium UBA6176 | reverse complement strand
CACGCCCGTGGCAGTCGACGTCAGGTGGGCTTGCTTCGATAAAACGGAGAGAGAAATCGGGGTCTACGTTAGTCGTTTTTGAGTTCGAAATCTGAGGGGGCCCCTGGTGCGGTGCGGTGCGGCGGAACTGCTGTGCATCGGCCGGTTG
>DITU01000141.1 GCA_002422905.1 Verrucomicrobia bacterium UBA6176 | reverse complement strand
CCGGTATCCACACCGATCTCGCGCAGCACCGCCAGCGCGGCGTTGCGCATGATCTGGTATTCCTTGTCGGTGAGGGTCTGGATGGGGGCGACGGTGATCGAATCCCCGGTGTGGACGCCCATGGGATCGAAGTTCTCGATGGAACAGACGATGACGCAGTTGTCGGCGTGATCGCGCATGACCTCCATCTCGAATTCCTTCCAGCCGAGCAGGGATTCCTCAACCAGGATCTCCGATACCGGGGAAAGTTCCATGCCGCGCTTGGCGATCTCCTCGAACTCGTCCCGGTTGTACGCGATGCCACCGCCCGTGCCGCCGAGGGTGAAGGCGGGTCGGATGATGAGGGGGAGACGACCGATGCGTTCGGCGACCTCCCGGGCTTCGCTCATGTTGTGGGCGATGCCGGAGATGGGGACATCCAACCCGATCTGGAGCATGAGCTGCTTGAAGGCCTCGCGATTCTCGCCCTTGTGGATGGCCTCGGACTTGGCGCCGATCATTTCGACATCGTGCCGGTCGAGGACTCCGGACTTGTGGAGGGCCATGGCGGTGTTGAGCGCGGTCTGTCCACCGAGGGTGGGGAGCAACACCAGCTTGCCGGTCGCTCCCATGCGGGCCAGTTCGCCCTTTTCACGGATGATGATCTTTTCGACCGCCTCCGGGGTGATGGGCTCGATGTAGGTGCGTTCGGCGAACTCCGGATCGGTCATGATGGTGGCCGGATTGGAGTTCACCAGGACGACACGATAACCCTCCTCGCGAAGGGCCTTGCACGCCTGGGTGCCCGAGTAATCGAACTCACAGGCCTGCCCGATGATGATGGGACCCGCCCCGATGATGAGGACCGAGTGGATGTCTGTACGCTTCGGCATGGTCGGAAAAAGCGGTCGGATGCAACGGCATCGCGGCCGATATGTCAGGGGTTTTTTCCCGGCAACACCGTCAACCGACCGTCGGACGTCACCCGGAAACGGTCTCCACGCCACACCACCGTGCTGCCCAGGAAGCTGGTTGCCCACAGCGCAACCCCCAACAGATCCCGCAACAGGATCCAGAATGGCGCCGCAATTCCCGGCCCGGATTGCTGCATCCGACCCTGGAGCTGCCCGGCCAGCATCAGGCGGATGCCGAGGAAAATCAGCCCGGGCCAGACCGCCCTTTGGAGGAACAGACCCGAGGCCATCCAGAACAGCGCCCACAGGCTGCCATTGGCCAGCACACTGAAAAACCAGGGCGCCGGCTCACATACCCGGATGGTCCGGACCCATCGGACCTGATGCGCCCAGACGGTTCCCCAGCCCGACGCCGGATCCCAGCATTCGACCGGTACCGGCGACAGTTCGATGCGTCGTCCCAGTTGATGGATGCGCCGGCCGAGGTGGTAGTCGTCGGCAAGATGATGGGCGAGGGTTTCGAATCCGCCGATGGCCCGGAGATCGTCCTTCCGCACCACCATGGCCGCGCCCAGGGCGAAGTCCTGGGGCTTCAGGGTGCGTGACTGCAACACCTGGCTCCAGAAGTCCGCATTGACCAACACCGCTTCCCATCGGAGCGCCGCCGTGGGCACATGCGCCATCCGATAGAAGCAATTCACCAGGCCCACGGCCGGATCGGCCATCGGCGCCACCAATTGGGTCAGCAGATCGGGTGACACCCGGACATCGGCGTCACTCACCACCCACAACGGATGGCGGGCGAGGGATTCCAGTTGGGCGAGGGTACAGACCTTGCCATTGGGTCCGGGCCGATCCGGACAGATCACGAGGGAGGCATCGCTGCCGGGAAACTCCGCGATCACCGAGCGGATGACGTCACAGGCGGGATCGTCCGGGGTGTGGGCCCCGATCAGGATCTGGATCGGGGCGGGATACTCCTGGGTGAACCAGGAACGGAGATTGTCGCGCAGGTGCGGATCGGAGTCGCGAACCGGCTTGAGGAGGGTGAGGGCGGGAAAAAAGGATGGGGACGCGAAGCGCCGATGAAGTGGGAATCGGCGCGCCGCGAAGAACTGCCAGAGCTGGATGGCGAGGGCGAGCCCGGCAAACCCGCCGGCAACCCAGTACAACGACACGCCACAGGCTGCCGAGCCCGGGGCCAGGGGAGCAATGCGGAAGAGCAGGAAGGATGGGGCTGACGGTGGGACGGGAAGGGTTTCACGCAACGGCGCCAAGCTCGCGACGTTTTTGGGGAGCAGGGTGGGAAGGGTTCACACGAAGACACGAAGACACGAAGACACGAAGAAGTTGTGTTGCGGGGACGTTGCGGGCTTTGCGGCGTTGCGTGAGGACTTCCGGGAAAAATGGTGGTGGGCGGCGAAGCTGATTCCGGTCACCCCGAGACCGGGGAGGGCGCACAGGGGAACAATGAGGCGGCACGCGGGCAGGAGGATCACCGGGAACAGATGCATAGGGAGGAGCCGGGCATCGTGGTCGTACTCGAAACACGAATGAGTTTCGGGTGATGGGCCCACGGGGAAAACCGTCCGAAGCCGCGTACGAGCACGGCTTCGGGATTTTGCCTGGGTTCAGGGCCGGGCGGCGTAGCCGGGAAGGGGTTTGCCTTTGTCGTCGAGCTTGCCGGTCGACCAGAGGAGGCCGCGGGCGAGGAGATCGAGGCAGACGGGATCCTGGAGGGTGTGGTTGTAGTGACCGATGGTGGTGCCGAAGACGCGGGCCTTGCCGTATTGATTGACCCAGACATTGACCTCGGCCTTTTTGGTTTCGTGGGACCAACCGGTGGCGAGGGGGGTGGCGGTGGGTTCGACCTTTTCGATGTTGTAGAGTTCTTCCTTCGGGGTGCGCCAGGTGGCGGGGAAACCGATCATGACGGGATGTGCGGGGGCGACATTGGTCATGGCGTAGTCGAAATGGGAGCCGTGGCGATGGGAGGTGACGCCGACGAACTTGAACCACTCATTGGTGGGAGCGCGGTAGCAGTGCATGGAGCAGTGGATGACCACGGCCGGGACACCGTCGCGATGGGGCTGGACGATCCGTTCGAGCCAATCGAGTTCCTTTTCGTCGGCGAAGCATTCGTTGTGGACGACGACGTCGTATTTCCGGGCCCAATCCTCGGTCTTGTAGATGGAGATCTTGTGGCGGGTGCCGGTCTGGCCGGGGTCCATGACGATGTCCCAGGTGATGTTGGCGCGTTTGGAGAGGCCTTCGGTGAGGATGGTGGCCTGGCCGGGGTAATCGTGGCAGCAACCGCCGGTAATGAGCAGACCGCGCAGGGGACGGACGGTGCCGGGTTTGCGGCGGTAGGAGGCGAGGAGATGGGTCGATGCGTCGGTGGAGATGAACTTGGTGGGGCGGGTATCGCCCTGCATGTCGATGGCGAGGCGCAATCCGGTGGCGTTGGTCTCGACGATGCCGATGAGGGTTCGGCCGGGGTTGTCGCCTTCGACTTCGGTGAGATCGATGTGGGCGGGTGACTTGGAGGTGTCGAGCTTGATGGTGCCGCGGGCGGTGTTGTCGGCGATGCGGAACGTGTATTTGCCGCCGTTGAAATCCATCTCGGCAGAGAGGACGCGTTCATCGACGACGGGATTGCCGTCGACTTCGATGCTGTTGTGGAGCCAGGTGCCGGAGAGATCGGCGAGGTCGAGAGCCTGCGCGCCGGGTAGGAGCAGCAGGAGGGACAAGGCGAGGAGACGTTTCATGGATGGAGGGAGATTGGAGCGGAACGGGCCGGGATTGAAGCGGCAAAACGGGAAGGTTCAGAGCAGGTGCAAACTGTGGGATTTGATCCAGGACTCGGCCTCGCGATAGCCGGGACACACCTGGCTGAGGGCGTGCCAGAATCGATCCGAGTGGTTCATGTGCCGCAGGTGGGTGAGTTCGTGGAGGACGATGTAATCGCGGACGAAGTCAGGTACCTGGATCAGGCGCCAGTTGAGGGAGATGCGGCCGCGGATGGAGCAGGATCCCCAACGGGAGGACTGATTGCGCACCTGAATGAATTTCGGGGTGAATCCGTGGAGGGCAGCCAGTTCCCGCACACGTTCGGGAAGAACCTGTGCAGCGTGGCGGCGGAGGGCGAGGAGGGTGGCGGGACGGAGATCGGGGATGTCGGCCGGGGGCGGCATGAACTCAACGGGACCGACACGCAACCGGCCGTCGGGGGTGGATTCGATCGGGTGGGGTACGCCGGCGAAAAGAACGGAAGTGCCGAGGGTCCAGGTCGAGGGAGGTTGTGGACGCGAGGCGCGGGCCTGGAGTCGCTGGCTCATCCAGGCCTGATTGCGTTGCACAAAAGCCTGGGCGTGGGCGAGGTCGCCACGGGCTGGGACGGTGCATCTGAAGGTGCCGTCCGGACGCAGGGTGAGCCGGTAGCGTTTGGCCTGACGCATCCGGAAGAATTCGACGGTGAATTGTTGGGCGGCGGGTGCGGGATCGCTCATGGGGCGACGGGCAGGGGGCGGGTGAGGAAGACGTGTTCCTGGACGGGGCGTCCGCCGATGAGGTGTTCGTGGATGATCCGTTCGAGGACATCCGGGGTGCAGTGGCGGTACCAGGTGCCGTCGGGATAGACGACGGCGACGGGGCCGGCGGTGCAGATCTGGAGACAATCGGCCTTGGTCCGGGCGACGGTGGCGAGGGGGCCGACCAGTCCGAGTTCCTTCAGTCGACGTTTGAGGAATTCCCAGGAGGCGAGCCCGGCCTCGGGGTTGCAGCACTTGGGTTTGGTGGGGACGGCGCAGAGGAAGATGTGCCGTTGGAGGGTGGGGAGGCCCAGTTGCAGGGCTGCACAGCCAGGGGAAAGGACAGCGGGGAGCGGATCGGGCATGGTTGAAGAGGGATCAGACCGGGCGCCATCCCTTGCCGGGGATGTATTCGCGGGAACCTTTGTCGGACTTGCAACCTGCGGTGATGGCGAGGGTGGCGGCGGCGATGGTGAGGATGAGCAGGAACCGTTTCATGAGTGCCAGACTACGCGAAACGGCCAGGATCAACAGGGGATTGGGGGGGATTATTGGATGAGCCCCTTCTTCTTCAGCATGGCTTCCATGACCTTGTCCATGGCGTATTCGGCGAGGGGTCGGGTGACCTCGTCGAGTTGGGCGGTGACGGCCTTGAGGCGGGCGGGATCGCCGGTCTTGTTGCGGGGGTTTTCGAGGGCGAGAACGCCTTCCACCTCGTCGAGGGCCTGATGGAGCTGGACGCGGTAGGCCGGGTCGAGTTCGGCGTCGTAGTCGGCCATGGTCCGACGGGTGGCGGTGAGGGTTTCGCCGGCGCGCAGCTTGGCCTCGATCCATTGGCGGGCGCGGAGGTCATCGAAGGCATTGGCGACGGATTCCTCGACCATGCGCTGGACGTCCTCGTCGGCGACATCCACGGCGGACTTCATTTCCACGATCTTCTGGTGGCCGGTCTTCACGTCGCGGGCGAGGGCGTGGAGGACGCCATTGGCATCGATCTCGAACTGGACCCCGACGCGTGGGACGCCCTTGGGCGCGGGTTCGAATTCGAGGTCGAAACGGCCCAGGGACCAATTGTCGGCGGAACGTTCGCGTTCACCCTGGAGGACGTGGATGAGCATGGAACGTTGGTTGTCGACGGCGGTGGTGAAGAGTTCGCCGGCCTTGGCGGGGATGGTGGTGTTGCGGGGGATGATGACGTTCATGAGGCCGCCGAAGGTTTCGATGCCGAGGGAGAGCGGGGTGACATCGAGGAGGAGCAGGTTGCGGAAGCCGCCGGCGAGGATCTCGGCCTGGATGGCGGCGCCGAGGGCGACGGCTTCGTCGGGATTGACGGTGGTGTTGAGCTGGGGGCCGGAGGGGCGGTGATGTTCGTCACCGAGTCGGAGGTCACCGCGTTGTTCCTCGAATTCGGCGCAGTTGAACCACGTGGACACGAGACGACGGACGAGGGGCATCCGGGTCTGGCCGCCGACCAGGATCACCTGGTCGAGGTCCGAGGGTTGGAGACGGGCGTCGGAGAGGGCGCGGAGGCAGTGGGCGCGGGTCCGTTCGAGGAGTTCGGTGGAGATCCGTTCGAGTTCCTCCCGGGTGACGACGCGGGAGAAGCTGAAGCTGGGCGTGAGGAAGGGGAGGGAAACCTCGGTCTGGGTCTCGCTGCTGAGGCGGATCTTGGTTTTTTCGGCGGCCTCACGGACGCGGGAGACAAGGGTGATGTCGGGAGGTGCGCCGTGTTCGCCGGTGAGATCCGGGCCGCCGGCGTCGAGGATGTGACGGGCGAGGAAGGCGGTGAGGCGTCGGTCGATGTCGTCGCCTCCGAGGCGGGTGTCGCCGTGGGTGGCGAGGACCTGGAAGGTGCCCTGGTTGAGTTCGAGGAGGGAGAGGTCGAAGGTCCCGCCACCGAGATCGTAGACGGCGACGCGGGATTTCTCCTTGAGCCGGTCGAGGCCGTAGGCGAGGGCGGCGGCGGTGGGTTCGTTGACGATGCGTTCGACGGTGAGACCGGCGAGTTCGCCGGCCTTGATGGTGGCGTTGCGTTGGGCGTCGTTGAAGTAGGCGGGGACGGTGATGACGGCGCGGGAGACGGGTTCGCCGAGGGAGGCTTCGGCATCGCGCCGGAGTTTCAGGAGGATTTCGGCGGAGACCTGTTCGGGGGTCCAGGAACGGCCGTGAAGGGGGATGGTGACCGGGCCGTTGCCCTGGCCTTCGACCGGGTAGGTGACCTGGGTTTCCTCGCGACCGATGTCGGCGCCGCGACGGCCCATGAAGCGTTTGACGGAATAGACGGTGGTGGCGGGTTTGAGGGCGCGGACGCGGTTGGCGAGGTGACCGACGACGGTGGGGGCGTCGGGGGCGGGGAAGTGGACGACAGACGGGGTGAGGCGTTGGCCATCGGGATCGGCGATGACGTAGGGGATGCCGGAGTCGACGATGGCGACGAGGGAATTGGTGGTACCGAGATCAATGCCGACGATCCTGCTCATGTGGGGCCGAAGCTGTGGCAGGTGGGGGGATGCGGCAAGGAGGGGGGGCGGTGGCCGGTTGCGCTAAATTGGTGGTGGATTGCGGCGGAATCCTCAGTCCGCGTAGGCGAACTCATTGAGGTTGAGCAGGGCTCGGCACAGTTCGGGAACGCTGCGACGTCGGGCGAGATCGAGGCAGGCCTGATGTTCTTCGGAGGAGGCGGCGCGCTGGAGGACGAGTTTGAAGGCGTGGTGAACCTGGGCGGACAGGTCCGGGCCGGCCTCGCGTTGCAGGCGGTCGGCGAGGGATCGGGCGCATTCGACGGCGAGGGGTGAGTTGAGGAGGGAAAGCGCCTGGGGCGCCACGGTGGATTCGGTGCGTCGTGCGCAGGAGGTGGAGTTCTCGGGGAGATCGAAGGTCTCCATGAAGGGGACGCGGACGGTGCGTTTCTGGATGAGGAACACGCTGCGGACGGTCTGCTGATCCTTTGGTGAAGGATACCAACCCTTGGTGCGCGTCTCGTTGTCGTCGAGGAAGGCGGGATTGGCCTGGAGGATTTCCGGGGGCAGATCCGGCCAGATCGGCGGGCCGCCGTCGCGATGCTGGAGCAGACCTGCGGTGGCGAGCAGGGCATCGCGCATCTGTTCGGCCGAGAGACGGCGCGGGTTCTGTCGGGACAACAGGAGGTTGTCGGGATCGGGAGCCGAGCCGTCGGTGGGGCCTGTCCGGAGCGAATGTTGTCGGTAGGTGGCGCTGAGGACGATGAGGCGGTGAAGGTGTTTCACCGACCAGCCGTTGCGGACGAATTCCCCGGCAAGCCAATCGAGGAGGGTCGGGTGGGAAGGCCGGGCACCGGCGAGGCCGAAGTCATTGGAGGTCTCGACGAGACCGCGGCCGAAGTGCTGTTGCCAGATGCGGTTGACGAACACGCGGGCGGTCAGCGGATTGGTCGGGGACGCGATCCATTGGGCGAGGGCGAGGCGTCGGCCGGTGGTGCCGGGATTCGGGGCGGGCGTGATGCGGGCGGGATTGGGATCGAGGATGGAAGGGAAGCCGGGTTGGACCTCGGCGCGTTCGTGTTTGTGGTCGCCCTGGAACAGGATCCGGGTGACCGGTGGCGGCTCGGTGCGGTCGGTCATCAGCAGGCCGAGGGTGAAGTTGCGTCGCTGCTTCCTGACGTCGGCGATCCGGGTTTCGAGATCGGAGTGTGCCTGTTTTGCGACGGGATCCAGTGCGGCGCGCACTTCCTTGTCGGAGGGATCGACCTTCTTGCGGAGACCGGCGATCCGGCCCTTGAGATCGTCGGGTTGTTCGGCTTCGGGCAAATCGAGAAGGGAACGTTCTTCGGGGCTGAGTTGGGCGAGACGGCTGTTGCGCAGTTGATCGCGGATGGGAGTGAGGACGGCGTCGCGTTCCCGTTCGAGATCGGAGATGCGCGAGTCGAGGTCGTGATTGTGTTGACGGATGGCTTCCTGTTCCGGGGCGAGGTCGAGCGGGAGATCGTCGGCAAACTTCACGGGTTCGAAGAAGGCGCGCAGGCGGAAGTGATCGGCCTGGGAGAGGGGATCGTACTTGTGATCATGGCAACGGCAGCAGGAGAGGCTGAGGGCGAGGAAGGCGCTGCCGGTGGTTTCGGTGAGATCGGCCATGAGTTCGGCGCGACTGCGATCCTGTTCGTTGAAGAGGGAAGCGGCGTTGTCATGGGGGCCGAGCCGGAGATAGCCGGTGGCGATCCAGGCATCCTGTTCCTCCGGCGTCTTCGGGGCACCGCAGACCTGTTCATCCCCGGCCAATTGTTCCTGGATGAAACGGTTGAACGGTTTGTCGGTGTTGAAGGCGCGGATGACATAATCCCGGAACCGCCAGGCGCGGGGCCTGAACTCGTCCCAATCGAACCCGTTGCTGTCGCTGTAGCGGATGACATCGAGCCAGAGCCGGGCCTGGTGTTCGCCGTAACGGGGCGAGGCGAGCAGGCGATCGACGAGCCTGGCATAAGCCCGGGGAGCGGTGGGGACGGGGGCGTCCTGAATTGAACGGGTGCCGGCCTGAACCTCGTTCCGGCATTCGGCGAGGAACGCTTCCACTTCTTCCACACCAGGTGGCAGACCGGTGAGATCGAAGGTCAGGCGCCGGATGAGGGTCCGGGCATCGGCTTCAGGACTGGGCAGGATCTGCGCCTGTGAGATTGCGGCGCGGATGAAGAGATCGATGGGGCCGAGGGATTCGCGGGAATCGGAGGTGCGGGGCGGGGTGATGGGGCGGACGGGTTGGAGCGACCAGAGATCGAGTCGGCGCCCGGCGAAGATCCGGGCGATGGGATTGCGTGGATCGGACCAGGCATCCCCGATTCGTTCCGTGGGTGGGTTGGGGGAGTCAGCGGAGGCGTGGGGGATAAGGAGGAGGAATCCGATGAGAAGCGCGAGCACCCAGGGCAGGGACGGGAGTCCCGCGTGGGAAGTGGGAGGGGAAGGAATGGAGTCTCGTGACCTCGCCGTCCACGGGGTGGAACGGGCGCGAGCGCCGGAAGGGCGTCGAGTGAGGCACGGGGAAAACACGATGTCCGGATTCAATCCGGATGTGTGATTGGGTCAAAGGTTGAATTGGGGTGGAGCGGCGACGTTTGGTCGCGGGAAAAGGGAAGACGGCGAGTGAATCTCGCCGCCCCGTGGGGAATGGAGGGACGGGAGGGTGGAGGATTACGGATTGGGGGCGACCCAGGTGAGGGAGGCGTTGTGGCTGGTGAGGTCGTAGGGGAGTCCGCCGGAGAAGCCGGGCAGGGTTTCGCGATGGTGGGCGAGGCTGAGGTGATGCAGGCCGGGTTGGGTGGATTGGAAACGGAGATAGCCCTGGGCGTCGGCGGTCAGTTTGACTTCGCGTTCGTCGGGGGTCCGGAAGGTGGCCTTGATGTCCGGGAGGGGTTTGCCGCGGAAGAATGCCTGCACGACGCCGGGTTCGCCGGTGGGGACGAGATCCAGGGTGAGGCCGGGGCGACCGGCGATGCGGAGGTCGGGGTGCCAACGGGCGTAGAAGTTGGGAAGACGCCCGGGTCGATTTGGCGCGGACAGGACGGCGAAGGCGGTCTCGATCTGGACGACCTGATGGGACTGGGTATCGGCGAGGGAGAAGTGGTCTGACTTCTTTTCCGCGACAATGGCAGTTGGGGTGTTGGTGCCGGCGACCTTCCAGGCGAGGGGAAGGCGGAGGGAATCGAGGTGGCCGGGGGATTTTTCGAGACGGCCATCGGGTTCGGCGAAGCGGACGACGAGTTCACCGGAGGACAGCGGTTCGACCCAGACGGAATGGGCGAGGGCGAGGGGAACGGAAGCGGTGAGGACGGCGAGGATGCGAAGGAAGGAGTTCATGGGAGTGGCGGAGGAAGATGGGTTTCAGGGAGTCGGGATCCGGGTGAGCACGGGGCGGGCGGGAAGGAGTTCGAGGTCGGGTCGCTTGCTTTCGCCGTCTTCACCGCCGAGGACGATGATCTGGGAAGAGCCGGCGGTGACGATCCGATGGGCCATGCGGGGGTGTTGGACGCGACCGATGACATCCCATTGGGAGCCGTCGGCGGAGAGACGGAGGAGATCGCCCTGGAAGGCATTGGCATGGATGCGGCCGGCCTGTTGGATGGCGGAGCAGGCGAAACCCTTGAAGCGGCCTTCGGGCAGGGCGGGGCCCTTTGACCATTGCTTCAGGTCGAGGTCATAGACATCGACGGCGAGGGTGGTCCGGTTGTCGCTGTCCATGCCGCCGATGAAATGGAGTTGCCGACCCTGGACGGCGAGGGCGAGGGCGCGGCGTTGGAAGGGTTGGGGAATGCGGGTCCAGGTCGCATTGGGATTGCGGAGGTCGAGGGCGAGGAAGTGATCGGGCCAGGTGGGAGCGTTGGTGCCCCCGGAGAGGCTCCAACCGCCGCCTACGTAAAGATGATCGCCGACGACCACGGCGTCGTGACTGGAGCGGGGTTCGGGAAGGGGGGTGAACGGTTCCCATTGGAGGGTGCGGGTATTGAATCGGGAGACTTCGGCGGAACTGATGAGGTCCTGCTTTTCGCCGGGCTGATTGCGGGCGGCCATTCCGCCGGTGCGGTAGAGGTGATGTTGATGGGCGACGAGCGGGAGACCCTGGGCGGGATTGCCGGCGGGAAGCGTTTCCCATTTGGAACCATCGGCGAGGAGGAGGCGATGGAACGAACCGGAGACCTGTCTGGAATTGTAGTCATGCCGTTCGCCGTTGTGCCCGCCGAGGACGTAAACGGAACCCTGATGGGTGACGGCGGCGAAGCTGGTGACCGGTTCGGGCATGGGGGCGAGCACGGCCGCGATCGGCGCTTCGGAAATGGCAGCCGAGGGCGCCGCGTCCCGGTGGGTGGCACAGCCGGCGCCGAGCAGGACGGCGACCAGGGGAAGGGCGGGGAACAATCGGCCCAACTGGGAAGGAATACTCATACGGATAGGATGTGATCGGGGGGAATGGAGACTTCTGTGAGCCCACATGGACCGATGTTCCATTCAACCTCGTGGGGCAAGAGAGCACATCCCGGCGGCGCGCGCTTTGGTCCGATTGCGGAATCTGTCCGGTGGATTGTTCCCGGGCTGTGGCGTTGATCCGGTTGAAGGACAAGGTGGGGCGTTTGAAAGGCAAGTGGTCGAAGGCGGGGCCCGGGGGAGGAGGCCACGGTGGGAAGCGATGAAACTGAAACAAAGTGCAGCGTTGTTGTTGATTGCCGCGTCGGGAATTCAAGCCGCCACCAACGGGTTTGTGGTCCCGCATTTCCGGGGATTGCCGGGGAGTGTGGCCGGGGGATGGGAAGTGTTCACGGTGGGAACAGACAACGGGATCGGGAATGCGCCGGACCTGGTGGGGAACCTGACGGGAGCGCGGCTTCGGCAACTGGATCCCGGGGCGTTCGTGACCGGTTCCGGCAACATCTACAACCTGGGCGGCGTCAGTTCCTTCGTGGTGACGCACGCGAGCGACACGCCGCTGGGCTGGGTGACCTTCCAGGCGCGGACACTGGGTGCGGAACTGGATTATGGATCGGTCCGGATCTCGTATGAGCTCGGTGGGGAGACGTTCCAGATCGCGCCCCTGGGCCGGATGGAACTGGATCGGGGAACCCAGTTGGGGGTGAACGTGTCGAGTCGGTGGGACTGGGACGTCAATGCGATCGGCCTGACGGATTACCGGATCGAGTTCGTGGCGGCCAGCAGCAGCCTGAGCTTTGATTCGGCCACGCTGGATGGCGCGGCGGTCGGGGTGGTTCCCGAGCCTTCGACGTGGGCGATGCTGGCGGTGGGTGTCGCGGGGTTGTTGTGGATCCGGGGTCGCAACCGCGGTTGAAAGGGTCACTGACATGATCCGAAGAGCTGCGTGGAGTTGGTGGGCGACGGGCCTGTGCCTGAGCGGATGGGTATGGGTGGGAATGGCAGGACCGTTTGAGATCGGGGGGCAATCGCCGGATCGGGATCGATGGATGTACCCGTTCAATTCAAGACCGGGGACCCGTCCGGTGGCACCCGTGTTCGGGACCTTCGGAGATGAAGCCGGAGTGGACACCCGTCACGGACAGTTCGTGATGAGTTGGAATACGTCGGAGACGGTTCCGCCCGGGCTGGACATCCGGCGGTATCTGGTGCGGTCGGTGCGGGTGCAGGTGCAGGTGGTGAGGGAAGGTTCGTTCGTTCACGATCCGACACCGGATGCCTTTGGGACCTATCTGGAGCCGGGCAGCGACGGGGCGGTTCCGGATGCCGACCCGGGGCGACCGCTGGAACTGTTTGGAACGGGATTCCGGGGTGGATTCACGGCCGAGACCTTCCTGGCCAATTCACCCTACGGCAGCAGTGCAGCCGGTGGGCGCAATGCCCATGCGGCGGGGTTCGATCACACGGGAGCGTGGGTGGATGTCGGCAACAACGTGGGCAAGACGGGAGACACGTTTCCCCCATTCCCGACCCGTGCCTTTGCGACGGGCGTGGTGGATGGATTGCCGGCGGGTGAACCGGTGCCGTCGGGTGCGACGGTGACCTTCGATGTGGTGTTGGCGGATCCGTTGGTGCTGGGGCATGTCCGTTCCTCGCTCCAGGCCGGCCGATTGTGGTTCACGCTCACCTGGCTGGGGGAATCGGGCGGGCTTTCCGGCGTGCCGAACTATCCGGATGTGGCCACGGCGGAGAACCTGTTGTTCGATCCGCCACGGATCTGGATCGACGGGGTGGTGGTGGGGGATGAGGACACGGATGCCGACGGATTGCCGGACGATTGGGAGCGGTTCCATTTCGGAGATCTGGCGAAGGGTGCGGACGACGATTCAGATCGGGATGGCATGGCGGCGTTGGAAGAGTGGCGGGATGGATTTTCGCCGGTGCGGTTGGATGCGCCGCGATTGGAATGGGTGCTGGATGCCGGGGGACGCGCGGGATTGAGATGGCCCCTGGTGGAGAACCGTCGGCAGGTGGTCGAGTGGAGTCCGGACCTCAAGGACTGGGAGGTGGCGGAAGGGGTGTCGGATGCGGAGACGATGGCATGGATGGGATGGCGTCCGGCGACGACGAGGGAGGAGGGGGCGGGCTACTTCCGATTGAGGAGCGGAGATTGAAGGGGGGGCATCCATGGAAGCGATTGGAGCGGCGACGTTTGGTCGCCGCGGTGGGGAAGACGGCGGGTGAATCTCGCCGCCCCGTGGAGCGGTGTGGAGCGGCGAAGTTCCAATCCGGGGGAAGGGACCGGACGCGCCTGTGGAGAACAACGTCGGGATTTGCGCTTGTGAATCAGGGGGATGTGGGCGAAGCAGGGGTGCGCGGTTGATCTTTCGTACTTTAATCCCTGCCCGGTGCGTGCATCGGGGCAATGTCCTTCGACCTAATAAAAGTTATGGGAGCAGAAGCGTCGGCAATCAACGTCATGCCTTCACTGGAAGGCGGCGAAGCCACGTGGTTCCCACTTGGTTCCACCAGGTAGATGGGGCCTGCCCTTAACGGCCAGGGTGGGGATTTCTTTCTTCTCACGGGACCGCGAATCCCGTTCGGTGACGGTTGCCATGGCGCAGCCTGACCTGTTTGGAAACCAGCGTGGACCGATGCCCGAACCGGGATCGGATTCCGGGTCGAATGCGGCCGAGGTCATCAAGGGGGACGACACTCCGTCGGGCATGCGTGCGGCGCCCTTGGCGGCGCGGATGCGACCGCGGACCCTGGAGGAATATGCGGGGCAACGTCACATCCTGGGTCCGGGCCAATTGTTGCGACGGGCCCTGGAGGCGGACCGGATCCAATCGTTGATCCTGTTTGGGCCGCCGGGGACGGGGAAGACTTCGCTGGCCCAACTGATCGCCTTGCGGACCCGGGTGCGCTTCGAGCGTTTGAACGGGGTGGAAGCGACCGTCGCGGATCTGCGACGGGTATTGCAGGGGGCATCGAACCGGTTGCAGAACACGGGCAAACCCACGTTGCTGTTCATCGACGAGATCCATCGGTTCAACCGGGCGCAACAGGATGTGCTGTTGCCGGATGTGGAAAGCGGGGTGGTGCGGTTGATCGGGGCGACGACCCACAATCCGTTTTTCTTCGTCAACTCCCCGTTGGTATCGCGTTCACAGGTCTTCGAGTTGCGACCGTTGGAGGAGACGGACCTGAGGGAGTTGATGCAGCGGGCGTTGGCGGATCCGGAGCGTGGGTTGGGATACCTGAAGGTGGACCTGAGCGAAGAGGCGCTCGCACATCTGGCCCGGGTGTCGGACGGGGACGGCCGCAAGGCTTTGAACTCGCTGGAGATTGCGGCATTGACCACGGCGCCCGGTGAGGATGGACGGATCCGGATCGATCTCGCGGTGGCGGAGCAGTGCATCCAGAAGAAGGCGGTGGTGTATGACGGCGACGGGGATGCGCACTACGACACGGCGAGCGCCTTCATCAAGTCGATGCGTGGGAGTGATCCGGACGCGGCCCTGTACTGGTTGGCGAAGATGATCCATGCGGGAGAGGATCCGAGATTCATCACGCGCCGGTTGCTGGTGCATGCGGCGGAGGATGTGGGGTTGGCGGATCCGATGGCGTTGGTGTTGGCGGAGGCGGCGCATCGGGCTTCGGAAGGGATTGGATGGCCGGAGGCGCGGATTCCGATTGCGCAGGCGACGATCTACATCGCGACGGCGCCCAAGAGCAATTCGGTGATCCGTGCGATTGATGCGGCGTTGGAGGAGGTGCGGACGGGCCGGACGCTGGAGGTGCCGCGGCATTTGCGGGACGCGCATTATTCGGGTGCGAAGCGTCTGGGGAATGGGGAGGGCTACCAGTATGCGCATGATCATCCGGACCATTTCGTGCCCCAGGACCATCTCGGGGCGGTGAAACGGTTTTATGAACCGACGGAGCAGGGGACGGAAAAGAAGATCAAGGAACGGTTGGATCGATGGCGCGCAGCGGCGGCGGCGGCGCGGGTCGCGGGGCAGGGGCGGGTGGATGGGGGTGGAGGGGAACGGCAATGAGTGTGGTGGAGGAAAAGGCGCGGGTCCGGGCGGAGATGCGGGAACGGTTGGGGGCGGTGTCGGAGGAGCGGCGCGCGGAACAGACGGCAGGGATTGTGGGGCGATTGGAGGGTTTGAAGGAGTTGGGGGAGGTACGGTGGGTTGGGGGGTTTGTGCCGAGACGGGATGAACCGGACCTGTGGGAATGGTTTCTGGGATGGGTCAGGGTGAAGGGAGGGCTGGCGTTGCCGCGTTGGAACGGGGAGACGGGTGGATACGAGTGGTGCGCGGTGCGGGATCCGGGATCGGATCTGGTGTTGGGCCGGTACGGAATCCGGGAGCCGGGACCCGGTTGTGGCGTGGTGGATGTCAGGTTACTGGACTTCGTGGTGGTTCCGGGAATAGCGTTTGACCGCTGCGGAGGTCGGTTGGGACGGGGAAAAGGATTTTACGACCGGCTTTTGGAATCCGTGGCGGGTGTCTCCTGCGGTGTCGGGTTGGATGAGCAATTGATCCCGAATGTGCCGGTGGAGCCCCATGACAAACGATTGAACCTGGTGGTGGTGCCGGGCGGGTTGCATGGACCCGGGGCACCCAAATGAAGCATGGCATATGAGACGGCGGTGGCGGTCCTGGTCGGCATCGGTGCCGGCGGGATGATCGGCTACGTGATGTACCGGTCCCGGGAACGGGCCCTGTTGGCGGAGTCGAGGGCGCGGGAACGGGAAAAGGCGGACGAACTGCGGCGGGAAACCGACGGGGTACGGAGTCGCATGGAGGCGGAGACACGCGATGAAGCGGCGCGTCTTCGGACGGAGTTGGAGCGGGCGGCGGGCGAACGTCAGCGGCGGTTGGACGAGGCCGAGGAAAGGGTGAGGGAACGTGAGGCCACGGTGAACCGGCAACTCGATCGGTTCGCGATCCAGGAAACGGAGTTGCGGACCCGGAGCGAGGCCGTGGACCAGTTGCGGGTCGATCTCGGACGGGAGAAGGCCGAGGCCCTGCGGTTGGTTCAGGAACGGAAACTGGAACTGGAACGGATCGGCCAGGTCAGCGCCGAGGACGCCCGGCAACAACTCCTTCGCCAGGTCGAACAGGACACGGCCAGGGATGCCGCTGAGCTTTCGCGCCACATCCTCGACAACGCCCGGAACGGCGCCGAAGAACAGGCGCGTCGGATCCTGTCCATCGCGCTCCAACGTTATGCCGGGCGCCATACCTTCGAGACCTCGACTGCCACCGTGGCGTTGCCGGGCGATGACATGAAGGGCCGGATCATCGGGCGGGACGGACGCAACATCCGGGCTTTCGAGGCCGCGACAGGGGTCACAGTGCTGGTGGATGACACGCCGAACGCGGTGGTGTTGTCGGGGTTCGATCCAGTCCGACGCGAGGCGGCGCGGTTGGCGATGGAGCGGTTGGTGATTGATGGACGGATTCATCCGGCGCGGATCGAGGAGGTGGTGGCCGGGGTGAACGAGGAGATGGAGACGTTCATTTTGAAGACGGGTGAGGAGGCGGTGTACAAGGCGTCGTTGCCTCCCATGAACCCGGAGGTCGTCCGGGTGCTGGGCCGGCTCCATTTCCGTCACAGCTTTTCCCAGAACGTCCTCCAGCATTCCCTCGAGGTGGCGCACCTGTGCGGACTCATGGCCTCTGAACTCGGCGATGACCCGGTCATGGCCCGTCGCGCCGGTCTGCTCCATGACATCGGCAAGGCGATGTCGCATGAACTCGAAGGACCGCACGCGATTGTCGGGGGCGATTTCCTGCGTCGGAACGGGGAGGGCGCGGCGATTGTGAACGCGGTGGCCTCGCATCATGAGGAGGTGCCGCACGAAAACATCTTTGGAATCCTGGTGGCGGCGGCGGATGCCATCAGCGCGTCCCGGCCGGGCTCCCGTTCGGAGAGCATGACCACCTATCTTCAGCGCCTGCATAATCTCGAACAGATCGCGCTGGAATATCCGGGGGTCGAACGGGCGTTTGCGGTGCAGGCCGGACGCGAGTTGCGGGTGGTGGTGCGTCCTGAACAGGTCGATGACCAGGAAAGCCTGAAGATGGCGCGGGAGATCGCGCGGCGGGTCGAGGATCAGATGCAATACCCCGGCCAGATCCGGATCACGGTGATCCGCGAGACCCGTTGCGTGGAGTTTGCGAAGTAGGGTGGGTTGAGGGGTTGCCCGCGCCTGGAGCGCGGACATTCCTGTCTGCAGAGGATGGCATTGAGGTGCGGGATGAACCCCGCGCTCCCGGGGGGAGGCATCCGGGATGCGGAGAGTCTCCCGCAGAGGCGCGGAGGAGGAGACAATCCGGGATTCGTGCAGTGGGAGCCCGTCCCATCCCATCCGTGTCCTTCGTGAAATCCGTGGCTCAAAATTTCCTGGGAACTCTCCAAGCCCTGAAAGGACGGAACCTCCCCCAGACATCATTACAGATGGTTCGCGGGCCTGTCCCTGCGGACGTTGGTGAGGCGGGGTGCTCATCTTCCCCTCGATCCCACTGTGTCGAGTACGAGTACGAGTACGATGCCCGAGTCGGCGATTGGCCCCTCATTCCCACGGGAGCGCGGACATTCCTGTCCGCAGAGGATGGCATTGAGGTGCGGGATGAATCCCGCGCTCCCGGGGGGAGGCATCCGGGATGCGGAGAGTCTCCCGCAGAGGCGCAGAGGCGCGGAGGGGGAGACAATCCGGAACCCACACAGCGATGCCGGGTTTCCATGGGGTTTGGATGGAACCGCGGGCGGGTCCCGGATATCCCTTGGGCAGCCCGCATGCATGCATCACTTCCGCTCTGGCTCGATCACGCCCTGGCTGAGCATCCGCTTACGGCTTCCCCTTATCTTCTCCAACTCGAGGACGGCAGCCTGTCACGGCCGGAATTCGTTCGGTCCCAGTGTCAGTTCCATTTCGCTGTCCGCTACTTCCCCCGGCCCATGGCGGCGTTGACCGCACGGATGCCGGTGTCGGCGGTGCGTCGGGGGTTGGTCCACAACCTTGCCGAGGAACATGGGTGGGACGAATCCAGCGGGTGGGGGGCGTTGGATCCGAGCCTGGCCCATGACCGGACCTTTCTCCGGTTCCTCGGATCCATGGGGGTGTTGGAGTCGGAGATGGAACAGGAGCGGGAAGGAGCGGCGGTGCGGGCGTTCAACAACGCGTTGATGGGCACGTGCCTGATGGAACCGGTCGGGCTGGCGTTCGGCTGCCTCGGGATCATCGAGCTCGCCTTTGCCGGGATCTCATCGCGGATCGGAACGGCGGTGGTGCGACGGGGTTGGATCGGGTCGGACGCGCTGGTGCATTACCGGCTGCACGCGGAGATTGATCGACGCCATGCCGCGGACTTTTTCGAGGTGGTGACCGGTGCCTGGGAACAGGGCGGGCCGGGTCGGGTGGAGGTGGAGGACGGGGTTCAACTGGGGTTGCATGTGTTCGACCGGTTATATCGGGACCTGTTGGAGCAGGCGAAGGAGGGACAAGCATGAATGCGGACACACCGACGTTGCCGACCGAGCTGTTGCGGGAACTCCATGTGACTTCGATGGGAAGCCATCTGGGCCGACTGGCCCTGTTTGTGGCGATCCATCTGGGCACGGCGTGGGGTGCGGTGACGATGGCGGAGGGGATCTCGGGTGGATGGAGATGGCTGGTGATCGTGCCTTGTCATTTGCTGGCGGCGGCGGCGCTGCACGGGATCAGTCTGTTCACCCATGAAGCCGTCCATGGAACGATCATGTCCAACCGGGTGGGAAATGCGTTGCTGGGCGCCATCTGCGCCTGGCCCGTGTTGCAGAACTATTCCGCCTACCGCGTCCTCCATCTCCGTCACCATCAGCATCTGGGTGAAGCCGGTGATCCCGATCATTATGCAAACTATACCCGATGGACCTGGTTGATCTTCATCATGAACTGGCTCCGGCTGGTGATCGGGTATCCGGTTTATATCACGGCCATCCCTGTGCTCGGTTTCAAGGCCGGGAATTGGGCGGCACGAATCGGGATCGTTGCCGAGGTCGCTGCCACGGTGTTGCTGGGATGGGCGGTGCTGCATTGGGTCCCGGGTTCATGGCTCCTGCATGGCTGGCTGATTCCCATGCTCTTCATCAACACGTTTGTGAACATCCGTGGCATGAGCCAGCACACCCTGCTGGAGGATCCGGATCATCCGGTGCGCGGAACCCGTTCGATCCTTACCCGTTCCTGGATCCGCTTCTTCATGTGCAACGAGAACTATCATCTTGAACATCACCTCTATCCGGGTGTGCCCTGGCATCAGTTGCCGCGCGTCCATGCCGCTCTGGCCCCAGCCTTGCGGCAACAGGGCGCACCGTACATCCGTTCCTATTCCGCGTTCGTCGGCGAGTTCATCAAGAAGAGCATCCGACGCAGTCCATGGGGCCGGCGTCCGTAGGGTGCATTAGGCGGGGAAGGAGCTTTTCTATCCGCAGATTTCGCAGATTTCGCAGATTGTTTGGAAGTCGGTTTGGGGATGTGCCCAGCCAAGCACTTCGGCCACGCCCGCGGCTTTTCGGTCTTCAACTCATAGGATGAATGGCACTTTCAAATCCGGTCCGGATCCCTGGGCGCTCCGGGCTGCCACCTGGCCGGTCGCGTTTGCCCAGGTACGGGAAGATTCGCGGCTTGATGTCCGGTTGGCGGAGTCCCTGCCGGCCAATGCCACCGTGGTGATGATTGCGTCCGGAGGCGAAACCCTGGTGCAACTGGCGCGCTTGCCGATCAGGCGGATCCATGGGGTCGACCTGAACCCGGCGCAGTTGGCGCTGACGCGGTTGAAGTGGTGGTTGGCGGAGCAGGGGGATGCGGATCGGGCCAGCCGTTTGTTGGGGCATGATCCGATGCCTGCGAAGGAGCGGTGGGATGAATTGGAACGGTGTTTCGGAGTACTGGGATTGGATCCGGAGATACTGGGACCATTGGAGCAGGTGGCGGAGCGTGGGCCCGATCGATGCGGTCGATATGAGTGGTGTTTTGAGGAACTCCAGAACCGGTTGGCCACCGGTGTGGAAGGGTTGGCGGAGCATCCGGGGTTGGACCGGGTGTTGGACGAGGTGATGTCGTTGCCGAACCTGGTCGCCTTGTTCGGGGAAGGGGCGACGCAGAATCCAAGGCAGTCTTTTGCCCGACACTTTGCGTGGCGCACACGGGTGGCGTTGGAGCGTGGGGATGCCGGGACCAATCCGTTCCTGCACCAGATGTACACGGGACGATTTGTGGCCGGACATCGGTATGACTGGTTGCAGACGCCGGGCGTGCTTCGGGCTGAAGCGGTGTGGCACCTGGGTTCCATGCAATCGATCCTCGATTCCCTGCCGGCTGCCCAGGTTGATCTGGTGCATCTGTCCAACATCCTGGACTGGCTGTCCGCCGGGGAAGCCCGGGACACGTTGTCAGCGGCGCTCCGGGTATTGCGGCCAGGCGGACGCGTTGTCCTGCGTCAGCTCAATTCCACCCTGGAGGTGGAAGGGTTGGAGTGCGGACTGAAGTGGGACCGGTCATTGGGGGAGCGATTCGTTGCGGAGGATCGCAGCTTCTTCTATCCGCGGATTCATATAGGAACCCGGCCATGACCTTGCATCGGTTGATGGACGAGCCGTCCGATGGGTTGGGTGCGGCGCTGGATCGTTTCGAGAGGCACTTCACCTATCCGCTGGGTGATCACGCGCGGTTCCGCATCTCGCATGGACAACGGTATCTGCCGTTCTTCCGTGCGATGGGTGAGGCGACCGTTCTGGTGGTGGAACAGCGGGGCGAAGTCCTGGGCACATTGGCCTGCATCCGACGCACGCTTCGGCTTGGGGAAGGGGAGGGTGAAGCGGTCAGCACCCATTACCTCTGTGATCTCAAGGTGGAACCGCGGGCCCGGGGAGGGTTGGTGTTGGGCCGGCTGATCATCGAAGCGCGCCGGTTGATCGAGCCCGATCCCTCCCATGCCTGCCACGCCATCGTCATGGACGGCACCGGAGCACTTCCGACGGATTATACCGGGCGCATCGGGATCCCGGGATTCCGTCGGGTGGCGGACATCGTGATCCTCCGGTTGTCGAAGGGTGCAGCGACGGAATCAAGCGGGGTGGGTTGGGTGCAGGAGGAGGGTCAGAAGAGGATGGATCGGCCGGTGTGTCGGTTGACGGGAGGAAACAGCGGGATGCGTTCGGCGATGTCGGCGGTGCGGCTCGGGGAGATGGGGAGTGCGGCGTGGGGGACGCTGGAGGACACGCGATTGGGGAAGCGCCTGTGGTTGGATACCGGGGAGGAATTGGTATCGGGACATGTGTCGGGATTCGGGTTTCGGGAGGGGCGTGCGGGGGCGGAGGTATTGAAGCGGGCGTTGGAGTTGGCGGAAGGTGCCGGGATGCCCGGGGTATTTGTTTCGATGCCGCCATCGGCCTGTGCGGAAGTGATCCCGCACCTGAACGGGGTGATGGTCCAGGGATCAGGAGCCGGGATCTATGGGCACGACCTGCCGATCGGGCACGATTGGTGGGTGGATACGGCGGAGATCTGATGCTCGGTGATGGGTCCGGGAGGAGACGCGGAGGATTCTGGGTGCGGGCTTGTGGGAGGCTCAGGCCTCGAGCCTTCGCAATGCAGCAGGGTGAGCCTGTCCCCAACCACCCTGTTTTGATATTTCCACCTCAACCCAGGTACGTCCCAATCTCCGAGACAACGGTGTCATCCCTACGCCGGAGGCGTTTCAGCCGGTAGCCCGGGCGTGAGCGAAGCGACACCCCGGGCCATGCGTCTGAATGGAGACTTACCCCGGAGGGGTTAGAGAACCGTCTTCAACCCCTCCGGAGTAGAGATACATTTCTCATGTCAGCGGTCGGTGGGCCATTCGAGGCCGCCGAAGGCTCCGGCCATGGTGGTGAAACCAGGGCGGGAAGTGGGCGGTGGCGGAGTGGGATTGAGTCGGGTGCGCAGGTGTTGGACGGCGGAATCGTGATCGGTGAGGCGCGGGAGGGTGGCGCCGGCGGCATTGGCGTGACCTCCACCCCCGTCGATCTTCTGGGCGGCGGCGAGGGCTTCGCCGTTCTTGGAGCGGAAACTCGCCACGTAAACTCCGGCGCCGCGCCGGTAGAGGGTGACGAGGATGGGATATTTGGTGGCGGCGCGATTGAGCAGTTCGTGGACGACGAGGTTGGTGTTGCCGATCGGGGGACGCACCAGGCCGACATCCGGGCTGATCTCGATGACTTCGGCGAGGGCGAGTTGGTAGCCGATGGGATCCTCGATCTGGCGCCGGATGCGCATGACTTCGAGGAGGGGATGATCGAGGAGTTTCTCGGGTTGACCGGCGATGACGGCGTGGAGGTTCCAGAAGCCGTAATTCTTGACGAGGGATCCGTAGTCGCAGGCGGTGGTGAAATCCGGATCGTCCTCGATAAAGAGGTCGCCCACCTGGGTGAGATGGACGAGGCGGTCGAGTTCGGGGCTCCCGAGATTGTGCTGGAGACAGAGGTCGTAGCAGATCCGGGCGGCGCACCGGTTGAGATCGTGGATCAACCGCGCCTGGCGGGCTCGGAAATCGCCGTTGTGATGGTCGACCACCAGCCAGTTGGGACGGTCGAAGCGTGTTTCAAAGGAGAAATCAGCCACCCACGCGACGCGCTCGGACATCTGCCGCATCTTCCAACCCTGGTAATGATAGGCTTCCAGGGTCACTTCCGCGTTGAAGAGGTGGCGGGCAAGACGCTGCAACAGGAGTCCCGACACAAGTCCGTCGAGATCGCTCTCATGGGTGCAGATCACCTCTGGGGTGGCCAATGTCATCCCGGATCCTCCCCGGATCGGCGGGGAGTGGCGAACGCAAAAAACGGAGCAGTGATGGGGCAGGGAGGGATGAGTCTCCTGACGTCGACTGCCACCGGAGGGGCGGGGATCAGGCGAGGCCGAGGCAGCGGAGCAGGCCGGGGAGATCGGAGTAGTCGGGGATGACGACGCGGGCTCCCATGCCGGTGAGACGGGTGCGTTTGGCGGGATCGATGCGGCCGGAGCCGAAGTGTTCCTCGTCGGTGGCGACGGCGATGGCGAGGCCGCCCAGGTCGACGGCCTGTTCGATTTCCACATGGCCATCGCCAAAGGCGACGAGTTGATGGCCGGGGAGTGAATCGTGGGCGAGGAGGGATTCCATGACGCCCCGCTTGGAGTAGGCGCGGTCGTCGGGAGCGGCGGGACCATGGACGCTGCCGTTGAAGAAGTGGGCGAGGCCCAGGGCGTTCACCTCGGCCTGGACATGACGGACTTCAGTGCCGCTGGCGACGTGGAGCCGGATGCCGGCGTCGCGCAGAGCGGAGAGGAAGGCGCGGGCGCCCGGAGGTTGAAGGGCTTCGGCGGTCTTCTGCCCCGAACGGACGGAGTCGAGGCGTCGTGAGATGACTTCATCGAGGCGCCGGGCGTATTCGGATTGGTAATCGGTGGCGCTACGGGCGTTGCCACCCCGTTCAGCGACGCGGTCGGCGAGGCATTGCATCTGGTGGATGGTGGGCTTGCCGTTGAGACGCCAGATGTCGTCGTGGGCGAGGAGTCGACGTTGGGCCGGGGATTCCTCGGGGAGCGGAGGCAGGTGATCGAGGAAGACCTGGAGCATGACCTCACCCCAGCCAGCGCGGACGAAGGACAGGGTGCCATCCCAGTCGAAGACGGCGTGGCGCAGGTTTTGCGGGGGAATGAACCCGGGTTGGACCTCGATGGGGTCGCTCATGTGAGGGCGACAGTTTCGCCGGTGAGGACGGATTTCTCTTCGGCTTCAGCGACGCGCAGGGAGGTCACGGCGTCTTCGGGGGTGACGAGGGAGGGAGTGCGTCGGTGGGTGATGGCGTCGAGGAAATGACGGAGTTCACCGACGTAGCCATCGCCGCCATCGGGCTTGAGGGTGGCGGGCGATTGACCGGCGGCGAAGAGGCGGAGGGCATCGGCGCCGCGGGCGAGGTCGAAGTCGACGGTGGCACGTTCGAAATTGACGGTGAAGGCCATGTTGAAACCGAAGCCTTCGGTCATGGCCCAACTGCCTTCGGCGGAGACGACGGGACCGCCCGGGTAACGGTAGAGGGTGACGACATGATCGACCGCGCCACTGACTTTTGAATAGCCGGCGGAAGTGACGGCGGCGGGTTGCCCGAAGCAATGGACGACGAAATCGGTGTCGTGGATGTGGAGGTCGAAGAGACCGCCGCCGGAGGCATCGCCCTTGAGGAAGTGTTGATGTCCCCAACCGGGGGCCTGGGCGACGCGACGGAACCGTGCGTCGAGGACCTTGCCATAGACGCCGGACACGATGGCCTGGCGGACCCAGGCGTACTCGGGCCAGAACCGGATGCAGAGGGCGGGCATGAGGAAGACGCCCTTGAGGGCGGCTTCTTCTGCGGCGAGGGCGATGCGTTGGGCTTCGACGGAGCTGCGGGCGATGGGTTTCTCGACCAGGACATGTTTGCCGGCGGCGAGGGCGGCGAGGCAGAGATCGAGGTGGGTGTGGGTGGGGGTGCAGATGTCGACGGCATGGATGTCGGGATCGGCGAGGAGATCCTCGATGCGGCGGAAGGCCTTCACCTGGGACATGTCGAGACGGACGGGGTTCTGGTCCCCGACATTTCCGGCGACGCGGGAGAAGTCGCCATCGAGACCACGACCGGAGGGATTGGCGATGGCGGCGATGCGGGCCTGGGGGAGTTTCTGGTAGGCCTTGAGATGGGCGACGGCCATGAAGCCGGTACCGACGATGCCGATGTTGATCATGGGGCGGAGTATTTTTGGAATGGGCGTGTTGTGCGACGACGAAGTTGGGCGGCGGGATGCGCAGTGGTGCATCCCGAAGTGGTCGGCGAGTACGAGTACGAGTACGAGGGGGGCGCACCCCGGGTGCCGATGAGTTCGTACGCGTACTCGTGCTCGTCATCTCCCCATTCCCGGCCCAACAACTTTGGGGTGCACGGTATTCCCAGGACGGCTTCGGACACTGCTTGCGCCCACGAACCAAATGGACGGCCCCAACGGTTTGTTGCCGTCCCACCTCGCCTGCCCTTCCAGGCACTTCCCGCGACCGAACGTCGCCGCCGCGGTCAGGGGAGGGCGGCGGGATGCGCTGAATGGGGGTTCGCGTCCGATGACGGTCAGTGGAAGGTTGGTGAAGCGCGGCGATGATCACGAACCTGATGCAGATGTCCGGGGGCATCGGGCTGTTCCTGCTGGGAATGGCCTTGATGACGGACGGGTTGAAGGCCTTTGCCGGAGAGGCATTGCGGCGGGCATTGGTGCGGTTCACGGGCACGCCATTGAAGGCGTTCGGTTCCGGGGCACTCGTCACGTTGGCGGTGCAATCGTCGAGCGCGACCACGGTGGCGGTGATCGGTTTTGTGAGTGCCGGCCTGCTGACCTTTCCGCAGGCGGTGGGGGTGGTGTTGGGGGCGAGCCTGGGCACGACCGGGACCGGATGGATCATCGCGGTGTTGGGATTGAAGGTGAACGTGGGCCTGTATGCGCTGCCGTTGGTTGGGTTCGGGGCGTTTTTGAAATTGCTGGGACGAAGCCGATGGAAACCCCTGGGCACGGCGTTGGCGGGATTCGGGTTGATCTTCATCGGGATCGGGACCTTGCAGCAGGCGATGGAAGGATTGTCCGGGGTGCTGAACCTGGCGGCGTTGCCCTCGGGAAACCTTTGGGGACAGGCGCTGGCCCTGCTGGTGGGACTGGTGTTGACGGTGGTGATGCAGTCGTCGAGTGCGGCGGTGGCGACCACGCTGACGGCGTTGCACACGGGGACGGTGAGTTTTGATCAGTCGGCGGCGATGGTGATTGGCGCGGCGATCGGGACGACGGTGACGGGAGCGATGGCGGCGGTGGGGGGAACGGTTGCGGCGAAGCGCACGGCATTGGCGCACGTGTTGTTCAACCTGGGGACCGGCCTGGTCGCGTTGATCCTGTTGCCGGTGTTCCTGACCGGGATCGGGTGGGCGCAGCGTCGGATGGGACTGGATCCGGGGGCGATGAGCCTGGCGGCGTTCCATACCGTGTTCATCGGGGTGGGGGTGGGGTTGCTGATGCCATGGGTAAGGGTGTATTCGGGTTGGATCGAGCGGTTGTTGCCGGAGGAGGAGGGGATGCTGGGGAGCAATCTGGACGCCTCGCTGCTGGAGGTGCCGGAGGTGGCGTTGGAGGCCTCGGAACGGGCGTTGAAGGCGACCGCGGATGATCTGTTCCGGGGGTTGGAAGGAACACTGGGCGGGACGGAGGCTGGATTGGACGAGGAGAATCGGGTGCGGATCCAGGAGGCGCTGGACCGGATCCAGCAGTTCTTTGCGCGGATCCCGCCGGTGAGCGGGGCCGGGCCGGGATGGGAAGGTCGGGTGGCGCAGATGCATGCGATGGATCACCTGTCGCGTCTGCTGGCCCATGCGCCGGTGCCGGCACCGGTGCGTCGGGGTCTGTTGCATGCCCGGGTGGGGCCCGCGCTCATGGGTGCGCGCGAATTGCTGGAATTGGCGCGGGGCGGCTTGAAGGGGGAAGGCGGGGCTGAATGGTTGGCGGGGGTCCGACAACGGGCCGAGGCCTTGGTGGAATTACGGCGTGGGGAACGGCCGACGGTTTTCCGGCAGACGGCGGTGGGGGACTGGCAACCGGCGCTGGCGTTGGAGGTGCTGGAGGCGTTGCGCTGGCTGGACCGGGTGGGACACCACGCGTGGCGGGTGTCCCACTATCTGGGAGATGGAACCGTCGCGGACGGGACACGTCCGGAATCCCCGGCGTCGACGGGCTGAAGCCGGCGCCGGGATTGGTTGCGGTGGATCAGCGGGTGGGAACGCGGTGGATGGTGTGGAGGATCTCGTTCTCGACCGGTTGACCCGAGGCGGAACGGAGGGCGAACCGCACGCGTTGCTGCATGGCGGGCACGGTGGAGGCAAGGGTCAGGCGCACGGTGCGACGGTCCGGCGCGAGGACGGCGGCGGTGACATCCACGGAATCGCGTCCCTTGGCCTCGGGATCACTGAGCCGGAATTCGGGGGAGCCGTATTTCTCGGTCCACTTGTAGTTCCAACGTTCGACGCTCCAGTTCTGGAGATCGGCGACGGTTTCGGGGTCGAGCGGTTCGGTGAAGGTGATTTCGACACCGGAGTTCCTGACGTGGAGTTCACGGGGCATGACGACCGGTTTGCCGGTGTAACGGACGCGGTGGAAAGCGCCCTGGCGGGCCCCGTTGCTTTGCCAGATGACGAGGCCGCAGGTGTAGAGCTGGCCGTCGAGCGGGCTGAACCGGGAACGCATGATGCCGGACTCGAACCGCAGCGGAAACCGGACCACACCGCCCTGCCGGACGCCATCGACCTCTTCATGGAATGCCTTGAAGAGGGAACAGGTGCCGTAGCTGGTGTGGAGGAGGTCGCCTGAAAACGGACCCCAACGTTCACTGGTGACCCAGGCCTGGCCGCCGGAGGAATTGTCGGCGTTCTTGGGAAGCCAGAACAGGGGGAGATCGTAATCGGTGGGTTTGGGGGTGCGATGGGCGGTGAAGACATGCCCGTAGAATCCGCCGGGCTTCATCCAGTTCACCCGGGAAGCCGGCACCCAGTTGCCCTCATTGTCGCTGGACGTGATCTGGTCCTCGGGCCCCATGCCGATGCCATTGGGAGCCCGGAGACCGGTGGCGACGACGGAGAGTTGGCGTCCGTCGGGCGTGACCTTCAACAGGGTGCCGTGATGGGGCAGGGTGGCTTCGCCGAGGTTGCCGCCCTTGTTGAAGTAGAAATTGCCGGCGCGGTCGGTTTCGAGGCCGAGACAGAATTCGTGGTAGTGATCGGTGATCGTGGTGTCGTTGTTGAAGTTCTCGTAGCGGTCGGCTTCGCCGTCGTTGTTGAGGTCGTGGAGGCGCGTGATCTGGTCGCGGCCCAGGACGTAGACGATGTCATTGACGATGCGGAGGCCGAGGGGTTGGAAGAGGCCGGAGGCGAAGCGTTGCCAGCGGATGTTCTCAAGTCCTGCGTCGAGGCCGGACACGATCCAGACGTCACCGGACACGTTGCAGATGGCGGCGCGGGTGGCGTCCTTGAAGAAGTCGAATCCGCCGAAGCGGAGCCAGGACTGCTGGGGATTGTCATCGGGCCAGGTGATGGTATCGACGACATAGGGACCGTCTCCACCGCTGGTGGCGAGTTTGCCCTGGGTGACGACGGGATCACCCCAGATTTTCGGGCCGGGCTTGAGGTCGGCGCGGAGGTCGGCAGGAGCGCTCCGCTTCGTCATCGGGCTGCCTTCAGGAAGGTAGGTGAGGCGGAATGGTTGGTGGGCCTGGATGGCGGGCAGCGACAGCCAGAGGGTGGAACCGACCAACCGGAATTCGCTCTTGCCCGTTACGCCATCCAGACGGACCTCGACGGAAGTGCCGTTGGTGCCGGGCTTGAAGGTGGCCGAGTTGTTTCCGACGGCGAGGTTGCGTTCGGGGATCTCGGCGATGCGAAGCATGCGTGGGCCGGAGTCGGTGGTGTACTGGATGACGCGGTTGAACCCGCCTCCGTCGTAACTGGGTTGTTCGAGGACGCCGACCTTGCCGAGGTCGTACTGCAGGACCACGCGTTGGCCGTGACGATGCAGTCCGCGCCAGTGGCCCCAGGCGTCGGGAAGACGTTCAAAGCGGGTGGGGCGTGGGTCTTCCAGGTTTTCGTCCGTGGCCCAACCGGGGCCGTTGGAGGTGCTGAAGAGGACTTCGCCCCAGGGTTCGGGCAATCCTTCCATGCCATCGCGTCCCTTGGGCAGGTGCAGGAACCCACCCGACCACGCCGCATTCCAGCGGAGGGTCATGGTATCGAAGCTGACTGCGCCTGGGGCAGTGTCGGATCCGACGCGGAGGGTGAGGGTCTTGAGGGCGGCGACCTTGCCCTTGAGGTTGGAAGCGAAGAACGGGCCCTGGTCCATCTGCTCCCATTTCCAGCGGCCGGCGGCATCGGTGGGAATGGGAGGCTTGGCTTTCTGGGCGAGGAGGACGGGACCTCCGATGAGCAGGCCGGTGAGGGCGAGGTGAAGAAGACGGGGCATGCGGCCAGTGTGCCTTGGGTCGGGTGGCTCATGGCAAGGCCGCAGACAATCCGGGGGTGGATTGTCGGGAAGTTCGCGGTGGGGCGGGGCGCATTGGGGCATTACCCCGGGCAGGGAACGCGATGGAAGCCACGGTTCTGTTGCCGTCCCCAAGCGCCTTCTCCCGTTTACCCAGTTCCGGCGACCGAACGTCGCCGCTCCAGGCGGGGTGGGTCAGCCCTGTCCCGAAATGCATCGCACGGCATGGGGTGGATGCCGTAGGTTTTCCGACCAGAGATGAAAGCAGCGTTGTTTCAAGAGCTCGGTCTGTCGGCCGAAGTGCTCAAGGCGGTCCAGAGGTTGGGGTTCGAGCAAGCCTCGCCAATCCAGGCGGCGGCGATCCCGGTCTTGTTGGCCGGGAAGGATGTGGTGGGGCAATCACACACGGGCTCCGGCAAGACCGCGGCCTTCGTGATCCCAGCGATCGAGAAGCTGGATCCGTCCGCACCCGGACCCCAGGTGTTGATCGTGTGTCCGACGCGGGAGTTGGCCATGCAGGTGACCGAGGAGGTCCACAAGCTCGCCTTTTTCAAGAAGGGCATCCGGGCGGTACCGATCTACGGCGGCCAGAGCTATGAACGGCAGTTCTCCGAGTTGCGCGGCGGAGCGCAGGTGGTGGTGGGGACGCCGGGTCGGCTCCTGGATCATCTCGGGCGTGGGACCCTGCGGGTGGACCGGATTCGGACCGTGATCCTGGATGAGGCGGACGAGATGTTGAACATGGGTTTCCAGGAGGACATCCAGGCGTTGCTGGAGGGAACGCCGAAGGAACGCCAGACGGTCCTGTTTTCGGCGACGGTGCCCCGGGGGATCGAGGAGTTGATCAAGCGTCACACCCGCGATGCGGCCCGGATCAGGATGGAGTCGCCGACCCTCACCGTTCCGACGGTGGAACAGGTGGTGTTCGAGGTGGATCGCCGTTGGAAGTTCGAAGCTTTGACCCGGTTGATCGACCTTCACGACATCACGCTGGGAATCATTTTTGCCAACACGCAGCGGGACGTGGCGGAGTTGGCGGATCATTTGGTGGCTTCCGGGTACGGTGCGGAATGCATCCATGGCGGCATGCCCCAGGCGGGGCGCGAACGCGTGATGCAGAAGTTCAAGCGCAAGCAGCTTCAGCTCATGGTCGCGACCGACGTCGCGGCGCGGGGAATCGATGTCGAGGACATCCAGGCGGTGATCAATTTCGATCTGCCCTATGATCCGGAGGATTATGTGCATCGGATCGGGCGGACGGGCCGGGCGGGGCGTCAGGGCATGGCGTTTTCACTGGCCAGCGGACGCGAGATGTTCCTGATCCGGGATATCGAACGGTTGACGCGCCAACGGTTGCGTCGTGGTCAGGTGCCGTCCCTCGGTGAGATTGAAGAGGCCCGACGTCACCTGTTCGTGAAGGAGATCCGTACCACGCTCCAGTCCGGTGATTTCCGGCATTACGACCGGATGTTGGAAGGGTTGTTGGAGGAGGGTTTTGACACCCTGGACGTGGCCAATGCGCTGGTCCACATGCTCAATGGGAAGGCCAAGCCGGGCGGAACCGATCCGGTCAAGGATGCGAAAGCGGTCAAGCCGGCGCGGCCCGTGCCCAACGGAGCCGCCTTGGCGGCGCGCCCCAATCCGCCGGCGCGCCCGCCCCAACCGCGTCCTGTCGCCCCCCACGTCGCCCCACACGTCGCCAGGCCGACGGCCAAGCCCGTCGCCCCGGTTGCCCCGGTCGTTTCGACGGCGGCGGCATCGGCTGCGCCCGTTCCCGCTGCCGCAACGGTTTCCGCGGTGGCGCCTCCGGCTTCTGCGGATTCTGCGCCTTCGATCGAACCCGTCGCGGCCGTTGTCGCGGATCCTGCCGTGGTGGTCGGGACCGAGGCGGGCCCGGCACCTGTGGTGCAGGTGATTCCGGCGCCGACCCCGGTGCAGGTGATCAAGCGGCCGACTCCGGTGGTTCGTCCGCCTGCGGCGTTGCCGGCCAGGCCGGTGCAACGTCCGGTGGGACCGGCCGGGTCGGTTGGACCGGGAGCGATGAACCGGCCGGGTGTGCCTCCGAGGGGAGCACCGCCCCGCATGGCTCCTCCCAAGGGGGTGCGTCCGGTGCGCAGCGCCGTTCCTCCGGGATCGGTGACGACCATCGAGGGCGAAGGTCCGACGGTGGTGAGCGAGTTCACTCGGCTGTGGTTGAGCGTGGGTGAGGAGCACGGCGCGACTGACAAGACGCTCCGGGAGTTTGTGCTCGGCACCACGGGCGAACCGGCGGCAACCGTGCGTCGCGTGGATCTGCGCCCGCGCCATTCGTTTGTCGAGGTGCCCACCGACCGTGCCCAGGCCGTCCTCTCGCAGCTCAAGCGCGCGCCCTTCGGCGGGAATCGGATCAAGGCAAAGCTCGCCTGAGCCGTCCGGGCAAAGGTGTCGAGTCTAAAGATTTGACATTTGGGTTGAGGCGCAGCCCCTGCCAGCCATCCCGGTGAACGGATCGGGAGACCGGCCCGATCCATCCGGGCCCGGTCCAATTGTCAAAAAGTTGGACGCGACTCCGTTGCGTTTAGCCAGATTTCCTGGTCGCTCCCAATCCCCTCCATATCACCCGCTGCAAAAACGCCATAAGTCGCACTGGAAGAGTGGGTGGGCCCTGGGTGGAATCGAATTGCGCGGAGGGGTTTAACAACCAAGCGACAAAGGGTGCGAAGAAGAGCCGACACCCGAGCTGTCCGCGTTCATCTGCGAAATCGGCGAAATCTGCGGCTGCCCCCCTCCTGAATCCAATCGGTGAAATCGGTGGAATCGGTGGATCAGCTCCAGCGCGTGATCCGGTGACCCTGGGAATCGGTGAAGGCGCCCCACGCGAGGATGAATTGGTCGATCAACGCCCAGATGCCGAAGCCGCCGAAGGTGACGAGTTGGAGCAGACCGGTCCCGATCTTGCCCACATAGAATCGGTGGATGCCGAACATGCCGACGAAGGCGCACAGGAGGAACGCCGGCAGCAGGCGCTTGTCGCTGGGGGAGTCTTCGTAGTTCCACCGGGTGATCGGACGGCCTTCGCCATCCCGACAGGAGCCGCAGAGGACCAGGATGAGATCGATGATGGCCCAGATGCCGAAGCCGCCCAGGGTCAGCAGTTGGAGCAGGCCAAGGAACGGACGCCCGGAGTAGAATCGATGCACGCCAAAGATGCCGAAATAGAAGGCGAGGATCGCAACGCGTGGGACGGGGAGATCGCTGATGTCCGTCGAGGATGGGTGGGGATTGGAATGTTCCGAGTTCACGGCATGCCATTACCCGGGATGCTGGAGAATGGGCAGATGAATTCCGGGGTGACATTTCCAAGTGGGGGAAAGGAGCCTGTCCTCCCCGGATCCTCCCCTGTCAGGATGGAGCGGGGTTGAACAACAAAGGGGCAAAGGGGCCAAGCCGGGGAGGGGTTG
>DITU01000073.1 GCA_002422905.1 Verrucomicrobia bacterium UBA6176 | reverse complement strand
CATTGAATCCAGTCGGTGTCCCGGCAGAACCGCTCTTGGTCTGAACCACTGCCCCCTGCCATTCCAAGGTCCACTCAACATCCCCAACCACTCCTCCACCCGTCGCCGTCACCAGAATCTCCGTGGCCCCTCCGGATCCGGCCACTGACAGCCGTGACCTTTCGCCGACTCCAGTCAACTCCAACCCTGCGCCCTGCATCCAACCGCCCAGACACAGCCCCAGAACAATCCCAACCCTCGCATGGCCCGGGTTGGACCTCATCGCACGACCCCGATTTGCTTTCACTGCAGGGAATAACATCAATTAGCGCCAGTTATCCTGCAGTGCCCATGCCATGGGATCGCGTTGTCATTTATCGACCACTCCCATCGCACCGGATTCCGTCCATGCGCAGGACAACATCCTTGGACAAGGATCCGTCTTCCCTCCCCGAATCAGGGAAGGATTCCGGCCCGGATGCGCCCTCCCGATCGGCCGAAATCCAAGGACTCATGAATGCCATTGCTGACGATCACGCTGCGATTTCAACGCTGTTCCTTCATCCGCCGATCTCCCTGCACAGAATCCGCCACAAAATCGAACTGCTCACCCCTTCCCAATGGACGAGATTCGCCGCCTGGATTTCGTCCCCTACCGGCCATGATTGCCGGATGCCAACGCTTCCCAAGCCAGCTTCAAGGTCAGCGCCAGCACCATGGCCAGGAACAAGGGGCGGATCACGCGCGCACCGTGTCGGATTGCCAATCGTGAGCCCAACTGTGCCCCGATCAATTGTCCGGCCGCCATCAGGCCGCCCACCGCGAAGTCCACCCGGCCCGCCAACAGGAAGAATGCCAGCGACGCCAGATTGCTGGTGAGGTTCATGGCCTTGGTGACCCCGGTTGCACCCCGCAGATCGAGTCCCATCAACAACACACAGGCCATCATCCAGAACGATCCCGTCCCCGGCCCCAGGAACCCGTCATAGAAACCCAGCAACACTCCGAACACCGCTCCGAACGCTCCCACCGACATCCGTGCCGCCCTCGCCTCCGATCCCAGGTCGGGCTTGAACACGGTGTACAGCGCGATCCCTCCCAACAGGAACGGGATGATCCGACCCAATCGCGCCGGATCCATCGCATGCACGGCCGCCGCACCCGCCACCGCCGCCATGAAGGTGATCGCCATCCCCCAACACCAGCGGCGCCAGGGCAACAGACCCGCCCGCGTATAGTTCCAGGTCGCCAGGGCTGTCCCCACCGACGACTGGAGCTTGTTGGTTCCCAATGCCAGCTGCGGCGGCAATCCCGCCGACAACAACGCCGGCACCGTCAACAATCCGCCACCGCCGGCAATCGCATCGACGAATCCTGCAACTCCACCCACCACGAACAGTACTGGATAGACCCAAGGTGAACCCTCCACACCCGAAGTCTGACCCCGCTCGACGGCCCGGTGCGAGCCTCGCCCAGCCCAAGCTCCCACCCCGCGGAACGGCGACGTCCGGTCGCCGTCCCAATCCTGCATCCCCAACTTCGCATCGCCCCACTGCCCCGTACGAACCACGAAACTCACCAACCACACGAAAATGGAGAAATGAGATCCGTCCCAACGCGGAAGCGGCAAAGGAACCCACACGAAGTCACGAAGTGATCTTCCGGGACAGTTCCCCGCCTCCGCCCCGGTTTCTCCCTCTTCGCGTTCCCTGCGTCTCCGCGTGAAACCCCTCCTTCCCGATCTCCTCACGCAACGCCGCAAAGAACGCAACGTCCCCGCACCACTCCTCCCAACTCCAACCCACCAAAACCCCTCTCTCCTCCGTCGCGAGCGTTGCGCCGTTGCGTGAAATCCTCCCCTCCTCCGCGTTCTCCGCGCCTCCGCGTAAAGCCCTCTCCTCCGGAGCGGCGACGTTCGGTCGCCGTCCTCCATGAAGGCGTCGCGTGATCCGCGCCCCCGTCACGCCGCATCGGCGAGTTGTTTCAGCAACGCCCGATGGTCCGTCTTTCCCGTGCCGAGCTTCGGTATCTCCCGGACCGCGACGACCTCGCGCGGGACGCAGAGGTTGGGCAGGCCACGGACCCGGACCGCCTCGCGCAGGTCATTCAAGGTGACCCGTGGATCATTGCTGATGGCGATCAGCTTCTCGCCCTTGTCGTCACAGGGGAGTGCCACCACCGCCAATTCACACTTGTTGCCATACTGCGGAAACGCCCCGGCCAGGGCATCCTCGACGGCAGTGAGACTGACCATCTCACCACTGATCTTGGCGAAGCGCTTGAGCCGGCCGAGCAGGAAGACATAGCCATCCTCATCGACCCGCGCGAGGTCACCGGTGTCGTACCAACCGTCCAGCGCCTTGAATTGGGCATTGGCCTCGGGATTGAGGTACCCCTTCATGACATTGTCACCCCGGACCAGGAGCCTTCCCCCGACCTCGATGCCATCCATGGGTTCGATCCGCCATTCCATGCCGGGGAGGAACCGGCCCACCGAACCAAACCGCGGTTCCAGCCGGGAATTGACGCAGAGCACAGGACTGCACTCGGTGGCGCCATAGCCTTCAAGAATCCGGATACCGAACTGGCGCGCCCAGGTGGTTGCGGTGGATTCCTGGAGCTTCTCCGCCCCGGCAACGAGGTACTTCAACGAAGCAAAGTCATAGGCATGGGCCTTGCGCGCGTACCCGTTCAGGAAGGTGTTGGTTCCCACCAGGACCGTGCACGCCTTCTCATACAAGGCCGCCGGTACAACCCGGTAATGCAGCGGCGAAGGATATAGGAACAGGTAATAGCCCTGCATCAGGGGAAACAACGTGCAGGTGGTCAGCCCGATGCTGTGGAACAACGGCATGGCGTTGAAGAACCGCTCGTTGTCCGTCACATCAAGGTGCGCCGTGATCTGCCGGATGTTCGCGAACAGGTTGCGATGCGTCAGGTCCACGCCCTTCGGCGTCCCTTCGGATCCGGACGTGAACAGGACCACCGCGGAATCCGACGGTTCAGCGCGCAATTGCCGGAGCTTGTGCCCGCACGAAATCGTATTGGCCACCAACCGCATCAGTTTGCGGATGGGGCGCACCCCCGCCCGGACGTCTTCAAGATAGATCACCTGGATGCCGGCCTCGATCAGCGGTGCAAGATCGAGTCGGGCCTTTTCCAGGAAGGCGCGGGACGTGATGACCTGACGTACGCCGGCCAGATCGATGCAGAGACGCATGATCGGGATGCCGGTGGAGAAGTTGAGGATGGCGGGAATGCGACGTGCCGCCCACAGGCTGAACAGGGTGACGGGCAAGGCACTGACATTGGGCAACAACACCCCGACCCGTCCGCCCTGGGGGGTGAGCGTGAGCAGGTTGTTCCATTGCTCGGTCAGGATATCGATCCCGGTGATGAGTCGTCGGAAGTTGAGCGGTTGAAGCTGGATGTCTTCGAGAACAACCTTGGCTGGAAGCTTCGCCGCGATGTCAGCGATGCCGGCAAGGATGTGGGTGTGGCCGAAGTCCATTTCGACGCGGTATTGCTGCTCGACCATGCGGTCGCGCAACCAGGCGGTGAGGCGACGACGCGCGATCACATTGGAGACGCCTTCGACCCGCGGGGGTTCCAGTGCCGGACTGAAATGGGCGCTGACAATGGGTCGCCATTGGGTCCAGCCCTTGTGCCGGACGGCGGGAACACGGACCGCCCCGCGAAGGTGACACAGGACAACCCGGGCACGGGTCTTGTGGAGGAGAAACCCGGTGCCGTCATAGAGCTTCATCATGGAACCGCTCAGGGTGATTCGCCCTTCGGCAAACAGGACCAGTCGACCGCCCTTCCCCAGAAACTCGGCCATGCGCTTGGCGGCATAGGGCGAGTTGGTATCCACCGGAAACGTCCGCGCATTCACCATGATGCGCCGATGCAACCAACTGATCTCGGCGGTCGTGGCGCTGGTGACGAACTTCCAGTCGTCATCCAGGACGGCGTAGAGGAACGCCCAGTCCAACCAGGAAACGTGGTTGGGAACCAGCAGGACAGGGCCGGGTGTCGACAACGCCGCGGTGTCGTAGGCCTTGAACCGGAACCAGAGCCGGAGCAGGAGATGGAGGAACTGTTTCATGGGGTGGCCCCGGATTGGGGATGGTTGGGCAGGGGAAGGGTTCTGACGGGAATCCGCAGCCAGAGCAGGAACAGCGTGACCACTCCGGCCAGGACGAAGAAGACCTGCCCGGCAGTGATGGGTATGTCGAACCATTTACCCGCATTGGCACACACCACCAACAGGCCACCCGCCAGCAGCATGCCGATGTTATCGAAAAGGTTCTGCACCGCGATGGTCTTGCCCAGGCGCGCCGGATCGGACTCGGACTGGAGGGCGGCATTGAGCGGGATCAGAAAGAGTCCCGCGGCAAAACCGGTTCCGGCAAGGAGCGCCATCACCAGCGGATACATGAGATGCCCCTTCAAGGTGATGGTCACACTCCGCCAGAACTCAATCGGTTCCACCGTCCCCACCACCCCCAGCATGAACACCAGCAGGAACCCATAACGCCGCGTCCAACTCAGGTCGCCCACCCGATGCCATTGTCCGGCGAGCACACTGCCGATGATGACCCCGACACTGAGCCAGACGCCCAGCAGGGAGACGTCGAGGTTTGAGGGAAGCTGGAGGACGTTGAGGCCCCAGGGTTGGAAATTGATCTTCATCGCGGCCCCGCAGATCCAGAACAACGCCGTGCCGATCAATACGCGGGCCAGTCGCGGCGAAATCATGAGATCGCGCGTATGGGAAAAGAACTCACCCACACTGCGCGAAAGACGGACGCCCGGATTGGAGGGCGTGTGGACCATCATCATGTTCAACAGGAGCGAACTGCCGAAGATGGTGAGGAGAAGCGTATAGCAGGAGGGCAGTGAGAGATTGTCGACCATGGCCGCACCCGCGCCCATGCCCGTGATGATGGCAACCAGGGTCAACAGTTCGACGGTTCCATTCGCCTTCACCAGGCGTTCAGTGGGCACGACCTCGGGAAGGATCCCGTACTTGGCGGGGCCATAGAAACAGGAGCCGATGCCGACAATGAGATAACCGGGCGCCTGCCAGATATAACCCAGCCAGATGCTCAACCCGCACAGCCCGGTGCCCAGCAGTTTGATGGTGTTGCCACCCACCAACCATGCGGTCTTTGGATATCGGTCGTTGAGATAGCCCGCCAGGGGCGCCAGCAGGATGTAGGGGATGAACAACAGCAGGGTGTAAAGGGCGCTGCGCTCGCGCAGCATTGTCTCCGTAATCAGCCCCTTGCGGCTCAATACCGTCAGTTGCCCCACAATCACCGCCAGCAATGCGTTGTCGCCAAATGCACTCAGGAACTGGCTCGCCAACAGCAACGGATAGTTTCGCTTCATGTGTCTGCGCGGTTCATGGATCCGGATTGCTTCCCTTCGTTCCGGACCCGCCCCATCCCTCCGGGGGAAACGTCCCACGTCAACAACTCGTCGGAACTTCCTGCAATACCTTCACCGTGTGCGGAATCGCTCCCGCAACAAATCCAAGGCAGTCCACCGCCCCAGCCGGCTTCCCCGGCAGGCAGATCACCAACACCGACCCCACCGTGACCGCCAGACTGCGCGACAGGATTGCGTTCGGCGTCAGTTCCAGGCTCTTCATCCGCATCGCCTCGCCAAATCCCGGCAACTCCCGATCCGCAATCTCCTTCACCGCCTCGGGCGTGACATCACGCCGACTCACCCCCGTGCCTCCCGTCGTCAGGACCAGGTGGGCGCCCCGGTTGATGCATTGGCGGATGGCACGTTGGATGGCCGAACGGTCGTCCGGCACCACCGACTCTTCCACCACCACCCAACCCCGTTCCGTGCCCGACTTTTTCAAGGCCGGTCCACCGAGGTCTTCATAGACCCCTTGGGAAGCCCGATCCGACACCGTGACAATGCCAAACTGAATCTGCATGCCGCTCAGGATACCGGCCAGGACCCCGGTCGGGGAATCCCGGACCTTCACCCCCTCCCCGTTCCCATGGGATTCAACCCGGCAGCTTTCACCACAGAGAACAGAGCGGATCCCTCCCCTCCGGAGCGGCGAAGTTTGTTCGCCGTCCCAACGCTGCATCCCCACCTCCGCCCCGGTTTCTCCCTCTCCGCGTTCCCTGCGTCTCCGCGT
>DITU01000134.1 GCA_002422905.1 Verrucomicrobia bacterium UBA6176 | reverse complement strand
CATGATGTTCATGATGCCGATGCCGGCGGCGAGGAGTGCGATGGAACTGATGACGGCGGAGCCGATCCGGAGGTTTTCGGTGATGCCACGGAACTGGGTGACGAGGGATTGGTTGGAGACGAGTTCGAAGTCGTCGTCATCGCCGGGGGTGACCTTGCGGATGGCGCGGAGGATGCCGCGGACCTGTTCGACGGTGGCGGGGTAGGAGGCTTCGTCGTGGGCCTGGACCTGGATCTGGAGGGAGAGTTCGCGGCCGAATCGTTGGATGGCGGTTTCGATGGGGATGGCGAGGAAGTTGTCCTGGCTCTGGCCGAAGATGGCGCCCTTGGCTTCGAGCACGCCGATGACGGTATAGACGGCGCCGCGGAAACGGACGGTTTCGTCGAGGGGGGATCCGTAGGGGAACAGTTTCTTGGAGAGATCGGCACCGAGGACACAGACGCGGCGGGCGCCATCGGAATCGGGACTGGCGATGGCGCGGCCCTCGGCGACGATCCAGTTGCGGGTGGCGAAGGCCTCTGGAGAGACGGCGTAGAGGGGGATGTTGGGATTGGTTCGGGCCCAACGGGAGATGGCTTCGGAAGAGTCGACATTGGCGACGACGCCGACGGCGGAAGCGAGGGTGGCGCGTTCGGCGAGACGTTTGGCATCGGCGAGGAAGAAGCGTTTGCGTCGGGCGTACTTCTGCCAGGAACTGGCATCGCCATCGAACTGGATGGCGGGGAAGCGTTGGAGTTGGAAGGTGTGGGTGCCGAGTTGGCTCATCTGCTTTTCCAGGTTGGCCTGGAGGACGCGGATGGCGGTCATGACGAGGATGATGGAGAAGACGCCGATGAGGATGCCAAGGATGGTGAGGGCGGAGCGCAGCAGATGGGCGCGGATGGCGGTGAGGGCGAGAAGGACGTTCTCGATGAGTTCGTGGAAGAGGCGCATGGGGATCAGTCGGCGCGGAGGGCATCGACGGGGTTCATCCGGGCGGCGCGGAGGGCGGGGATGAAGCCGGCGACGATGCCGGTGAGGATGGAGACGAGGAGGGCGATGGCGACGATCCACCAGGACATGCGTGCGGCGAAGCTGGTGTAGTGATCGATGGCGAGGGTGGCGGGCCAGGTGATGGCGACGGCGAGGAGACCGGCGCCGAGGGTGAGGGAGGCGGCCTCGATGAGGAACTGGATGAGGATGGTGCGTTTCTTGGCGCCGAGCGCCTTGCGGATGCCGATCTCCTTGGTGCGTTCGGTGACGGAGACGAACATGATGTTCATGATGCCGATCCCGCCGACGAGGAGGGAGAGGCCGGTGATGAAGAGTCCGACCAGACCGATGGCACCGCCAAAGGCCATGAAGAACTGGATGAAGACATCCTGCTGGTTGATGGCGAAGTCGTCTGGGGCACCGGGCGGGACCTTGCGGATGCGGCGCATGACGGCGCGGACTTCCTCGACGACCTCGGGGAGATCGGCGGCGGAGCGTGCCTTGACGGAGATGCTGTAGTCGGGGCGGCGTTGGAGATCGGCCTGGAAGCGGGTGACGGGGATGACGACCTGGTTGTCCTGGTTCCAGGTGCCGAGGAAGGAGCCGAGGGGTTCGATGACGCCGATGACCTCGTAGTTGGAGTCATTGATGCGGATGCGTTTGCCGAGTGGGGATTCGTGGGGGAAGAAACCTTCGGCGAGGTAGGAGCCGAGGACGCAGACGGGGCGGGCGGAGACGATGTCGGAGGCGGTGAACCAGCGGCCGGTGGCGATGGAGAGGCCGCGGATGGAGAGGCTTTGTTCGGTATTGCCATTGATCCAGACGCCGGAGGCGCGGCGGCGGTTGTAGAGGACAGTGCCATTGCCATCGACCTGGGGCGCGACGGCGACGGCGGTGGTGAGGAGACGTTCGAGTTCGCGAGCCTGGGCGAGGGTGATCTCGGGCCGGTTGCGGTACGTGCGCCAGTCATCGAAGGCCATCCAGGGAAAGCGGCCGACGAAGAGGACATCGGCGCCCATGGACGAGATGCTTTGGCGGAAGGCGGCATTGATCCCGTTGATGGCGGTCCCCATGAGGGTGACGGTGATGATCCCGATCACCACGCCGAGGGTGGTCAGGGTGGAGCGGAGCTTGTTGGCGCGGAGGGCGGCCCAGGCGATGAGGGCGGACTCGCGGATCTCGTCGGAGAGCGTCATGGACCCTGAGGCGGGAGAACCGGGGGATGCGGGGAAGGCACGGTGACGGATGAGGACCGGCGTCCGGTGGATTCATCGGCGGCGATGAGGCCGTCGCGGATGCGGAGGATGCGATGGGAATGCTGGGCGACATCCTCTTCGTGGGTGACGACGATGATGGTGTTGCCCTGGCTGGAGAGGTGTTCGAAGAGGTTGAGGATTTCCTGACCGGTGCGGGAGTCGAGGTTGCCGGTGGGTTCGTCGGCGAGGACGATGGAAGGATGGTTGACGAGGGCGCGTGCGACGGCGACGCGCTGGCGTTGGCCGCCGGAGAGTTCGTTGGGGCGGTGATGGAGGCGGTCGGCGAGGCCGACCTGGACGAGGGCTTCGCGGGCGCGGAGCCGGCGGTCGGTGCGGGACATGCCGGAATAGATGAGGGGAAGCTCGACGTTGTGGAGGGCGTCGGAGCGGGGGAGCAGATTGAAGCTCTGGAAGACGAAGCCGATCTCGCGGTTGCGGATCTCGGCGAGGTCGTTGTCGGACATGCGGGCGACGTCCTTGCCATTGAGATCGTAGGAACCGGCGGAGGGGGAATCGAGACAGCCGAGGAGGTTCATCAGGGTGGATTTGCCGGAGCCGGACGGGCCCATGATGGCGACGTACTCACCCTTTTCGATGTCGAGGGAGACGCCGCGGAGGGCGTGGACGGTGTCCGAGCCCATGACATAGCGGCGGGCGAGGTTCCGGATCTGGATCAAGGCCATGGCCGGGGCTGGGTCAGGGTCTGGCCGGTTTGGAGAACAGGTTGAAGGACGGCTTGTTGGTCTGGGTGGTGACAGACTTGCCGTCTTCGAGGTCGCGTGAGATGGCGCGGAAGTTTCCGATGACGACCTCCTGACCTTCGGTGATGCCCTCGAGGATCTCGTAGTAGGTGTCGTCGCTGATGCCGCGTTGGACCGGGGCGAGCCGGGCCTTGTCGTTGTCGATGAGGAACACGACTTCGACGGGTTTGGGTCCTTCCCTGGGTTTGCGGTTGGAGACGAGTTCGAATTCGCGGGCGGCCTTTTCCTCGGCGGGGGAGAGTTTGGCGGGGGTGATCGGGGCGTTGCTGCCCTTGGGAAGGCGGGTGGTGACCGACTGGATGGGGACGGTGAGGACGTTGGTGCGGTAGCGGGTTTCGATTTCGGCGGTGACGCTCATGCCGGGGAGGAAGGGGTCCTTGTCCTGGATGCGGATGCGGACTTCGAACTTGGTGGATTCCTGTTGGGTACCGGCGCCGGCGGATCTGGCGGAGCGGGCGACCTGGGTGACGACGCCGTTGAACTTGCGGTCGCGGAAGGAATCGACTTCGAGCCGGGTTTTCTGACCGGGCTGGATGAGGACGACATCGACCTCGCCGACCTCGACGCGGGCCTCCATCTCGGTGAGGTCGGAGAGGATGAGGATTTCGGTGCCGGCCATCATGCCGGTGCCGGAGACGCGTTCGCCGACTTCGGAATTGAGCTTGGTGATGGTGCCGTCGATGGGGGCGTTGATGGTGGTCTTGAGGAGATCTTCCTGGGCGCGCTGGATGGTGGCGCGGGCGATCTCGATCTGTTGGGTGGCGGCGGCGACGTTGGCGCGGGCGATCTCGTGTTGGGTGCGGAAGTCGTCGAAGACCGAGGCTGAGACGAGGTTCTTTTCGAAGAGCTCGGTATTGCGGATGAACTCGGCGGTGGCCTTACGTTCGTTGGCCTGGGCGGTGAGGAGGGAGGCTTCGGAAGAGCGGAGGGAAGCCTGGGCGGAGCGGACGCCGGCCTCGTAGAGATCGCGTCGGATCCGAACGAGGAGATCTCCCTTGGAGACCTTCTGACCTTCCTTGACCGGGAGTTCGGTGATTTCACCGGCGACTTCGGGCGAGATCTTGACCTGGGTGACGGGCTGGACCCTGCCGGTGGCCATGACGAGTTCGGTCAGGTTGCGGCGCTGGATGGGTTCGGCCTGGACCTGGATGGCGGAGTCCTTTTTGCAACCGGTGACGGCCCCGAACAGGAGCAGGGCGGCGATGGAGGTGATGAGGAAGGGTGGGGAGCAGGCCGCCGCAACCGGAGTGGAAGGGCGGGGACGATCGGGGATCGGAAGGAGGGGGGGCATCTCGTTTTGCGGGTGACACGAAGGATCCGAGAATGTTTCAGGGGCGATGGCAGGCAATGCGGGGGATGTGACGATTGGGACAGGGGCAAAGGGGAAGTGCGGGTTGAAATGGCCCGGATCGACGCGGGAGGATGCGTGCGGGCATGGGAAATGGGAAGAAAGGGGCGGCATGGCTTGTGCGGGGGCGATTGGTATGAATCTGGAGAAGTTCACGATCAAGGCCCAGGAAGCATTGGCAGCAGCCCAGGCATTGGCGCAGGAGCAATCGCATCAGCAGCTCGACGCCGAGCATCTGGGTCTGGCGTTGATCCGGCAGGAGGAGAGCCTGGTGCCGCAGGTGTTGCAGAGGCTGGGGGTGGCACGGGGGCGATTGGAGAACGAATTGGGGGCGGAGTTGGGGCGACGGGCGCGGGTGCAGGGCGGGGGACAGGTTTATCCGACCCAGGAATTGCAGGCGGTGTTGGCGGGGGCGCTGGACGAGGCGCGCAAGCTCAAGGACGAGTATGTGTCGACGGAGCACCTGTTGCTGGCGGTGTTGGAGAAGGGCGGGGACCGGTTGCGCGACATGGCGCGGCGGCATGGATTGCAGCGGGAGGCGTTGTTGAAGTGCCTGATGGAGCTCCGGGGCAACCAACGCGTCACCGATCCAAATCCGGAGGAAAAGTTCCAGGCGTTGGAGAAGTACGGGCGCGACCTGACGGCGATGGCGCAGCAGGGGAAGATCGATCCGGTGATTGGCCGGGACGACGAGATCCGGCGGGTGATGCAGGTATTGACGCGGAGGACGAAGAACAATCCGGTGTTGATCGGTGAACCGGGGGTGGGGAAGACGGCGATCGTGGAGGGGATTGCGCGGCGCATTGTGAACGGGGATGTGCCGGAGAGTTTGAAGAACAAGCGGGTGATTGCGGTGGATCTGGGGGCGATGGTGGCGGGTGCGAAGTTCCGGGGGGAGTTTGAGGAGCGGTTGAAGGCCTTCCTCAAGGAGGTCACGGCGAGCCAGGGCCGGATCATCCTCTTCATCGACGAGCTGCACACCATCGTGGGGGCGGGGAAGGCCGAGGGGGCGGCGGATGCGGCGAACATGCTGAAGCCGCAGTTGGCGCGCGGGGAATTGCGGTGCATCGGGGCGACGACGCTGGATGAGTACCGCAAGTACATCGAGAAGGACCCGGCATTGGAACGACGCTTCCAACCGGTGCACGTGGCCGAGCCTTCGGTGGAGAGCACCATCGCCATCCTGCGCGGGCTGAAGGAGCGTTATGAGACCCATCACGCCGTCCGGATCCAGGACGGTGCACTGGTGGCGGCGGCGACGTTGTCGCATCGGTACATTGCTGACCGGTTCCTGCCGGACAAGGCGGTGGACCTGGTGGATGAGGCGGCGTCGCGATTGAAGATGGAGTTGGATTCCAAGCCGACGCCGATTGACCAGTTGGATCGCCAGATCCTGCAACTGGAGATCGAGCGGACGGCGTTGGCGAAGGAGAAGGACGAAGCGGCGCGGGAACGGTTGCGCCGGTTGGAAGGGGAGTTGGCCAACCTCCAGGAACGGCAACGTCATCTGAACGCCCAGTGGCAGAACGAGAAGGCGGCCCTGGACGCGGTCAGCGTGGTGAATGCACGGGTGGAAGAGGCCCGGGGCGAGCTCGAACAGGCCCAGCGCGCGGGTGACCTCAGCAAGGCGTCGGAGATCCAGTACGGACGCCTGCCCGGACTTCAGCAGAAACTGGTCGGGGCCGAGCAGGCGCTTCGGGAGATACCCGCCGGGCAACGATTGTTGTCGCAGGAAGTCACGGCGGAAGACGTGGCGCGGGTGGTGGCGAGTTGGACTGGCATTCCGGTCACCCGGATGCTGGAGGGTGAACGCGAGAAGTTGGTGCAGATGGAGGAACGGATCCGGTCCCGGGTGGTGGGCCAGGGCCGGGCGATCCGGGCAGTGGCGGATGCGGTGCGGCGGGCGCGGTCGGGTTTGCAGGATCCGAACCGGCCGGTGGGTTCATTCCTGTTCCTTGGGCCGACGGGGGTGGGCAAGACGGAGTTGGCGCGGGCACTGGCCTGGTTCCTCTTCGACGACGACCAGGCGATGGTGCGGATCGACATGTCGGAGTACATGGAGAAGCACTCGGTATCGCGGTTGATCGGGGCGCCTCCGGGTTATGTCGGGTATGAGGAAGGCGGGCAATTGAGCGAGGCGGTGCGGCGCCGGCCGTATTCGGTGGTGTTGCTGGACGAGGTGGAGAAGGCGCATCCGGACGTGTTCAACGTCCTGTTGCAGGTGCTGGATGACGGACGGTTGACGGATGGGCAGGGCCGGACGGTGGATTTCCGGAATGTCCTGCTGATCATGACCTCGAACCTGGGCTCGGCGATCATCCAGGAATCGTTCCTGGACGGTCGGACGGATGCAGCGGCGAGGGCGGCGGTGGAGGACGGGGTACGGAGGGAATTGCGGCGGCATTTCCGGCCGGAGTTCCTCAACCGGGTGGATGAGACGCTGATCTTCGACAGTCTGGATGAGTCGGAGTTGGGGCGGATCGTGGACCTGCAGCTGGAGCGGGTGCAGCAGAGGCTGGGTGTGCAGCAACTGGCGTTGGAGGTGGATGCCGGGGCGCGTAAGTTCCTGGCGCGGGAAGGATATGATCCGCAATACGGGGCGCGGCCATTGAAGCGGGCGATCCAGGAACACCTGTTGAACCCGCTGGCCACGCGGTTGCTGGCCGGGGAATTCGTGGCCGGCGAGACGGTGAAGGTGGAGGTCGAGGGAGAAGACCGCCTGCGCTTCACGAAGGGGTGAGGGGACTGGGGAACGGGTGATGGCGACCGGCCATCACCCGGGTTCCCTGCGGGCCGGGCGATCCGTTCAGGCGTCGGCGCGTGGGGGGACGCGGCGGGGTCGGAGGAGGATGACCTTCTTGTCGGAACCCTCGATCTCGACGCTGTGGGTTTCGATGTCGGGATCTTCCTTGAGCGCCTGGTGGACGATGCGGCGGTCGTAGGCGTTCATGGGTTCGAGTTCGATGACATCTCCCCAGCGCCGGACTTTTTCGGCGCCTTCCTTGGCGCGTTTGATGAGGAGTTCGCGGGCCTGGCGGCGATAACCGCCGACATCAAGGACGATGCGAGGGGTGGCTTCGTCACCGCGATGGATGATGCGGTTGAGGAGGTATTGGAGGTCACCGAGGGTGGCGCCCTGGCGGCCGATGAGCCGGCCGGGGTCATCGGTTTTCACATCCAGCATGAGTTGGTCTTCGATTTCGATTTCCTCGACCTGGGCGTCGTGGAATCCCAGGAAGTGGAGCATGCGGATGAGGGTTTCCTTGGGTACCAATGGATTCATGGGCTGGATGAGGTTTGGCAAAGGGAGATCAGCGAGCCGGGCGTTTGCCGGGCCGGGCGGCTGGAGCAGGACCGGTGGGCGTGGCCGGGCGGGTGTGTGTCAGCTTGGTCTGGAGGATGCTGAGGAGGTTCTGGATGGTCCAATACAGGGTGAGTCCTGCCGAGTAGTTATAGAAGAGGGCGAGGAACATCAATGGCATCCAGCGCATGATCTTCTGCTGGGTGGGATCCATCTGGGGTGAGGGCGGGGTGAGATGGGTCTGCCAGAGGGCGGTGGCCACATAGAACAGCGGCATGAGATTGAAGGGCAATCCGAGTCCATTGACGCCGAGGAAGGGGACGAATCCGAGTCCCGGGATGACGAAGAGGGTGTCGGCGGCGGAGAGGTCGGTACACCAGAAGAAGGAAGCGCCGCGGAGTTCGATGGCGGAGCGGAGCATGGTGAAGAACCCGATGAAGACGGGGATCTGGACCAGCATGGGGAGACAGCCGGCGACGGGGTTGTAGCCGCTTTCGCGCATGAACTGGAGGGTCTTCTCGTTCAGGCGGGTGGGGTCGTCCTTGTACTTCTCGCGGATGGCCTGGAGCTGGGGTCCGAGTTCGGCCATGCGTTTCATGGACCGGGTGCTGATGGCGGTGAGCGGCCAGAAGAGGAGCTTGATGAGGAAAGTGATGACGACGATGCACCAGCCGTAGGGGAGGCTCAGGCTGTTGTGCAGGAAGTTCATGCTCAGGAGCAGGGGCTTGGCGAAGAAGCCGAAGAAGCCGTAGCCCATGACGCGATCGAACTGCGGTTGGAGCCGGGACAGGGCGAAGTATTCCTTGGGGCCGGCATACACGGTGAACCGGTGCTCGACGAATCCCCCGGCGGGGAGTGGGGAGGTGTCGAAGTGCAGGACGCCGGGAACAATGGCGAGGGATTCGGCGCGGCCGGGATCCGCCTGACGCTGGGCGGCGGTGAGGGGCGGCATGGCGATGCGACGCGCGGAGAATTCGCGTGCGGGCCGGTCGGGATAGGTGATCAGGGCAAAGAACTGGTTCTGGACGGCGGCCCAGACGACATCGCCTTCACCGCCGCGATAATCGGCTCGGGGCGAACTGGGAACGCAGAGGAAACCGGGGGTGGGAACCCAGCCGAGGGTCTGGACGGACTTGCTGCCATTGAACCAATCGACACTGATGAGGTCGCCCTTGTCGTGGGTATTGATGGGAGTGGCGGCGCCGGCGTTGAGGTTGACCTGCCGGAGGTCGAGCACCTGGGTGGTGCGGTTCTGGATCTGGAGGACGGCGTGGAGCAGGTGGTCGTTGGTGGTGAGCCGATACTCGCGGATGATCCGGAGTCCGTTGGCGAGATCCTTCTCGGCGCGCAACCCGTTGGTCAGGGGCATCAACTGATACACGCCGTCGCCGTCCAGTTGGGGGCTGTCGTGGAAGGCGAGGATGGGTGGCCCGCCGTCATTGAGTTGGACGGGAGCGTTCGAGCGTCCCTTGGCAATCCGACCTGTGAACTCGTCGTAGTCATTGAGTTCGACGTGATGGATTCCGCCGCCGTGGGAGGTGAACACCCATCGTGTGGTGGAATTGGTCAGGACGAAAAGCTGGGCCGGGCCGACGGGAACGCCTGGGGCGTTGGTGGGGGCCGCGAGAGGGACGACGCCATCCAGGCTGGGGATCCGTGGTGCGGAAACGACTGGATTGGTGTCGCCGGGAACGGTGGGTGTCCCGATCCGGTTGGTGGCACCGGGTGCACCGGGCTTGGTCGGATAGAGCAGTTTGGCCAGCGGTTGCAGGCCGAGCAGCAATCCGAAGGCGATGACGAGAATGGCGATACCCTTGCGGTCCATGGAATAGAGGTCAGAGGCGGATGAGATCGGGAACGGGATCGACTCCTGCGCCACCCCAGGGGTGGCAGCGGCAGAGGCGACGGGAGGCGAGGAGGCAGCCGTGGAGGGGGCCGTGGCGTTGGATGGCTTCGAGGGCGTAGGCCGAGCAGGTGGGAAGGAAGCGGCACGACGGCCCGCCGAAGAGCAGGTTCTTGGCGGGGGAAAGGATCCAACGGTAGCCGTAGAGGAGTCCGGTCAACGCGAATTGGATTGCCTTCATGGGTTGACGGGTTGGATCAGGCCGGCCCGGCGCAGACCCTGGAGCAGGTCTGATTGGACGCGGGCGAGGGTGGCTTCACGGATGGAGGAGCGGGCGATCACCACGATTTTGGCGGGACGCGTGAGCATACCCTGTTGAAGGCGGAATGCTTCGCGGATGAGGCGACGGGCGCGGTTGCGGACATGGGCTGGCCCGAGAGCCTTGGTGGTGATGACGCCCAGTTGCCACCGGCCGTCGGGTGGAGTGGGGAGCCAATTGATGACTACACAACCCTGTGCGTGCCGCCGACCGGAATCGCGGACTTCGACAAAATCCCGCCGATGTTGAAGGCGGCGGGACTTTGGGAGTGTCAGGCGCATGGGCGCCGTGCCCGGAAGGGCGGATCAAACCGGGGTGAGCCGTTTGCGGCCTACGCGACGGCGATTGTTCAGGATGCCGCGACCACTCTTGGTGGCCGACCGTGCACGGAAACCGTGCTGCCGCACACGGCGGATCTTGGAGGGCTGATACTGGCGCTTCATAGAAAGCTGGAATCTTCCGCGGGATGCGGAGCGGCGGACAGTATCAATCGAGCTGGGACCGTCAAGCACCCCGATGGAACAGATGAAGACTTCGGTGATCGGGAAGGGGAAAATTGACGTTGTGGGAAGGGGACCGGTAGCGTGGTGGCGATGCTTCCGATCATTGAAGGGCTGCTGATATTGCAGGACCGAGACCGTCGACTGTTGCGGTTGAAGGCGGAACTGGAAGCGATCCCGGGCCAGCGACAGGTATTGGAGGGGAAAGCGGTGCGGACACAGGCGACGTTTGACGAAGTGAAGACGCAGTATGCGCATGTGGAGGCGGAGCGGAAGCGGTTGGAGTTGGAGGTGGTGACGATGCAGCAGCGGATCAACAAGCTGCAGGTGGAACAGCAGGCCACGCGCAGCAACGACCAGTACAAGGCCTACCAACACCAGATCGAGACCATCAACACCGAGATCTTCCAGTTGGACGAACGCCAGTTGACGTTGATGGAGCAGGCCGAATCCGTCGCCCGTATCGTACAGGAAGCATCGAAGGTGGCTGCCGCCCAGAAGGCGGAGACGGACCGGCAGTTGGTGGATCTGGCGGCGCGTGAGGCGAATCTGGCGAAGGAGTTGTCCGGCGTTCAGGCGGAGCGAACGGCGCAGGCCGATTCGTTGGATCCGGCCGGGGTGAGCAAGTACGAACGCATCCTGAAGACCCGGGGCGACAACGTGTTGGTCGGGGTGCACCGGGTGGTGTGCGGCGGCTGCCATGTGAAGCTGCCCATGCAGAGTTTCCTCGTGGCCAAGGCGCAGTTGGAGTTGGTGAACTGCCCCAATTGCGGTCGACTCCTCTACTACACCCGCGAGATGGAGGGCTGATTGCCGTTTCGGGAATTGGAACGGTCCTTTGACATCGGCACCCGGTTTGGAAGAGGGTTTGTCTTATTCTATGAAGAAAATCGAAGCTATCATCAAACCGTTCAAATTGGAGGACGTGAAGGAAGCGTTGCAGGAAGCAGGCATCACCGGGATGAGTGTGGCCGAGGTAAAGGGGTTCGGGCGGCAGAAGGGGCACACCGAGGTTTATCGCGGCGCGGAGTACACCGTTGATTTCCTTCCCAAGCTGAAGCTGGAAATCGTGGTGGCGGACGGAACGGTGGCGGCGGCGGTGGCGGCGATCATCCGGGGCGCGAAAACCGGCAAGATCGGTGACGGCAAGATTTTNNCAAGATCGGTGACGGCAAGATCTTCATTTCGGCGGTTGATGAGGCGATCCGGATCCGGACCGACGAACGCGGTGACGCGGCGGTCTGAGGGTCGGTCCAGCGGATCAGCCGCATCCCGCGGGTCCGCCGAGGGCTGCCATCGCGGCGGCACTGATGGATCGGGCGGCGGCAACGGGATCGGGGGCGGCATGGATGGGGCGGCCGACCACCAGCCAGGAGGCGCCGGCGGCGATGGCTTCGCCTGGACTCAGGGTGCGTTTCTGGTCATCGGGCTTTTCCTGGCCGGTGCGGATGCCCGGGGTGACGCACTGGAAATCCGGGGGGAGGAAGGTGCGGAGGGCGGGGAGTTCTAGTGGGGAACAGACCAGGCCCCCGAGTCCTGATTCCATGGCCAGGCGTGCGAGTCGGACCACCTGGGCTTGANNCCCCGCCGGACACGCCGGTCTCGGCCAGGCCGGCTTCGTCGAAACTGGTCAGGACGGTGACCCCGAGGACGAGCGGACCCGGGCGCCCGAGTTCCTCTGCCGTTTCCCTGGCTGAGCGCGCGGCGGCCAACATCATATCGCGTCCGCCCCCGGCGTGGAGGGTGAGCATCTGGACGTCGAGCCGTGTGGCGGCGGCGACGGCCTTGGCGACGGTGTTGGGGATGTCGTGGNNGTGGAATTTGAGATCGAGAAACACCCCGACCTTTTCGGCGCGGAGTTTTCGGATGAAGTCGGGTCCGGCGCTGACGAAGAGTTCCTTGCCTACCTTGACTGCGCCGACGTGTGGACCGACGGCGCGGGCGAGGTCGAGGGCGCGATCGGGATCGGAGAGGTCGAGGGCGACAATGATCGGATTCCGCATGGCCGGAGCTTCGGGAGGAACGCGGGGCGAGTGGAAGCGATTTGTCCCCGGGATCACTTAAATCAGAACCATTCCCATTCGAGCTTGATCCGCTCCTGAAGCCGGCGGAGGTCGAGACGGTCGTTGGGATCGGTGGCGAGGGAGAAGAACTGGTCGGCGGTCTTGGGATGCTTCCACTTCCATTTCTCCACATGACCATCGGCGAAGGCGAGGTTGGCTGCCTGGCCATGGCGGCTGGCCGGGATGTCGAACCATCGATCCGCATATTCACTGTCCGGCAGGGGCGTGCCGAACACGGAATCGAGGATGGTGCCCTCGTGGGTATCGATGAAGGTGAAGAGGTCGGAGGGGGCGGGATCCCGGATCAGGGTGAACTTCTTGAAGTGGGGAGCGGCGGTGCAGTGGATGGTCTGGCTGAGGTTGTAGGAGCGGGTCCGCCGGGGAGCATTGGCCATGGGGGTGTCATCCTCATTGCGGACCTTGGACTGGTCGGCGGGGCAGAGGTAGATGGCGGTGGAGCGGAGGTACGGATGAAGAACGCCGGTCTGGAGATTGGTGGGCGTGCGGTCGTAAGGGGCGAGACCGGGGGCCCAGGAATTGTTCTGGAAGATCGGGGTCTTGGTGGTGACGTCGTAGACGTAGTTGTTCAGGGGAAGGAAATCGTTGTGATCGGTGGCGTAGAGGTGGAGGGAGAGGCTGAGCTGTTTCTGGTTGCTGCGGCAGGAAGTGGTGAGGGCCTCGCGTTTGGCGCGGCTGAGGGAAGGCAGGAGCATGCCCGCGAGGATGGCGATGATGGCGATGACGACGAGGAGTTCGATGAGGGTGAACCCGTGGCGTTGGTCACGCTGTTGCGCCTGATCTGTGGCGAAGCCAACCATGGGCGGACCGTGCCCGCGACTGCGATCCTCTGCAACCCTCGTGGGGTCCTTTGGAAATTCGTTCAACGCGGGGCGAGCGGACGTTCGCGAAGTTCCCAGGAGGCGTTGCTGCCGATGAGCCGCCATTGGTCCAGTACAGGGGGATGCAGGGTGGCGCCGACCGGAGTCATCAGGTAACGGACGGCAAAGGCATCGCAGGCCGGATTCAGGTCCGCATCGATGTCGCGCCAGGTTTCGCGCATGGCCCCGATCTGGTGGTTGCGCGCGGATTCATCCATCCGACCGAGCTCGAACCAGACGCTGTGCTCGGAGAAGGCCGAGCCGTGGACGTTGGTCTCGCTGAATCCCTTGAGGTAGCCATTGAGGACACGACGGCGAAGCCACTGGGCGTTGTCGACGGAAGGCGAAACACCGAGGGAACCGGTGATCGGGCGAAGGCCCTGGTCGAACACTGCCCAATCGGTGATCTGCGGATCCCCGGCGATCACGGCATTGGGCGTCAGCTTCAGGCCGGGATTGGCGCGGAGGAATCCGAGCCAGGACTGGCGTCGTTCCTCGATGCTGGCCGAGGCGCGATTCCGGTCGGTGGCCCAGCCGCGCAGCAGGAGTCCGCCTGAAAACTGGGCGGCGACCAGCAGGGCGATGACTGCGCCGGTGGGAAACCGGTCGGGAACCCAGCGTCGCCAGGCATCGGCAGCGGCGTAAAGGAACAGGATGGCGGCGAGTGGCCCGGGAACCATCAGCCAATGGAAGGGTTGGAGCAGGACCCCGGTGATGTGATGCGACTGGGACAGGAGGATGGCGGCGACTCCGGTCCACCAGAGGGGTTGAAGGACGGGGCGGAAGCGGAAGACGTAGACGGCAAGCAGGGCGTAGATGGCGATGGCGAGCTTGGGCGGATCCCAGATCCGGACCTGGACCGGGACGAAGTACTCGTTGCGGACCAGCCATTCGTCCCCGTACTGGAGCTTGGTCAGGAAGTTCTGGAGCAGGGCGGGGCTCCCCACACAACCGCCGAGGGCGAGTACGATGAAGTAGAGCTTCCACCGGGACGGGTGCAGGACGGCGAGACAACCGATGGCGATGACTGCCGCTGTCCAGAAATAGAGGTAGGTGGCGATGCAAAGTCCGAGGCCGAGCCCGGCATGGATGGCGTGCCGTGTGGAGGGTTCCCGTTGCAGCCGCACCAGGAGGAACAAGGTGAGGAGCAGGGAAAACAGGCTCATCCCAGGGGAAATCATCCTCAACTGGGGCAGGACATGGCTCCATCCATGCAGGATTTCAAGGGGTTGTCCCTGGAGGATCGAAAGGATCGAGGTTGCCTGCATCAGCAGCGGAATTCCCCGGTAGAGTCCCTGGTCCGACACCAGCAGGATCGCGAGCCCCGCAGCGAGCCATCCCGGACGGATGCCGCGTAGCAGCAGATAGAGTCCGAGGGTGATGCTCGCCCCGGCCCACATGCGCATCAGGATGAAGGTCCCGATGGGACCCGACGCCAGCGCGCGGGCGCCGAGGAGATAGGGGCCGAACTGGATCCAGGGAAACACCGTGGCGCCCCCGCGTTCGAGAGCGGGATCGCCCATCCGCCACGGATGTTGATGGTAGGCGAATGAGACCTGCTGGCCGTACGGAACCAGTTCATCGATGTCGCTGAGCCAGGTGGGATCGCCGGTCCTGGTCAACTGCAGCACATGCGGAAGCACGGCGAGCAGTACCCCGGCCAACATCACCACCAATGCCGGCAAGACTTCCCGGCGCCATCCGGGCCCTGGATGCGACAGGGAAGCTGGTGGGGTTGCGCTCATTGAGGTCGGGGAGGGGTCAGTGTCGGAAGTGACGGTGACCGGTGAAGATCATGGTCATGTCCCGTTCATCCGCGGCGGCGATGACGTCAGGGTCCTTGACGGATCCGCCGGGTTGGATGGCGGCCGTCGCACCCGCCTCGGCCGCGGCGATCAAGCCGTCGGGGAACGGGAAGAAGGCATCACTGGCCACCACGCTGCCCCGCAGATCGAGGCCAGCCGCTCCGGCTTTCCACACGGCGATCCGGCTTGAATCCACGCGGCTCATCTGGCCGGCCCCGATTCCCAGCGTCCGGTCGGCCGCGGCATAGACAATGGCGTTGGACTTCACGTGCTTCACCACGCGCCAGCCAAAGAGCATGGCGTCGAGTTCGGCCGGAGTGGGTTGTCGACGGGTGACCACCCGCAAGTGTTCGCGGTCGGTCCGATGCAGGTCGCGCTGTTGCCAGAGATAGGATTCTGCACCGACCGACCGGATGTCGTCGGGCGCCGAGGAGACCGGGTTCTTCAGGATCCTGAGAAGACGCAGGTTCTTCTTCTGGCGGAGGAGTTCCAGGGCATCGGGGTCGAAGTCGGGGGCGATGATGACTTCGCTGAAGATTTCACGGATGGCCTGGGCGCAGGCGAGGTCGAGGGGTCGGTTCACGGCGATGATCCCGCCGAACGGTGCCTGACGGTCGGTTTCGAAGGCGTGGTCCCAGGCGTCCCGCAGGGAAACACCGCGGCCGACCCCGCAGGGGTTGGTGTGCTTGAGGATGGCGAGCGTGGGATGGTCGGTCGAAAACTCGGCGATCAACGCGGCGGCGGCGGTGAGGTCGAGGATGTTGTTGTAGGAAAGTTCCTTGCCGTGGAGTTGGGCGAAGTAGTCGTGGAACTTGCCGTACAGGGCGGCCCGTTGGTGCGGATTTTCTCCGTAACGCAGCGGTTGGACCAGGGGCGCGCCGACGGACAGGACCGGCATGGGTTGGTCGGCCGGGTTGAACTCGCGGCCCAGGTGTGCGGCGATGGCGGCATCGTAGGCGGCGGTGCGGGCAAAGACCTTGGCGGCGAGGCGGCGTCGGAGGTCGAGGGACGTGTTGCCTTCGGTCCGGATGGCCAAGGCGACCGCGGTGTAGTCGGCTGGATCGACGATCACGGTGACCGATTCGTGATTCTTGGCAGCGCTGCGGAGCATGGAGGGACCGCCGATATCGATGTTCTCAATGGCGTCGTGCAGCGTGACATCGGGTTTCGCCACGGTGGCTTCGAAGGGATACAGGTTGACCACGACCAGATCGATGGGAGCGATGTCGTGATCGCGGACGGTCTGTTCGTGCACCGGATTGCCGCGGAGATAGAGGAGTCCGCCGTGGACGCGGGGATGGAGGGTCTTCACCCGGCCATCCAGCATTTCGGGGAAGCCGGTGTGATCGGAAATGTCCTTCACCTGGAGGCCGGCATCGCGGAGGACGCGGGCGGTACCGCCGGTGGAAAGGAGTTCGACTCCGGCCTCGGCGAGGGCGGAAGCCAGGTCGAGGAGACCGGTTTTGTCGGAGACGGAGAGGAGAGCGCGTTGAATCTTGGCCATGGCGAACGAAACGGGGAGCGAGGTTGGCGTTGAGGGAACGGTGAAAGCAATGATGCAGGTGGAGAGCCGGCGTTGGGATGGCTTGACACGGCCTTCTTCCCCCTGTTCTGTCTGAGCAGAAATGAGTGAAGAGCGCAGATTGTCGCCTGTGCAGGAGAAATTCATCCTGCACTGGGGTGAGATGGGGATCCAATGGGGCATCAATCGCACCGTTGCCCAGATCCATGCCCTCCTCTTCATCGCGCCCCGCCCCCTTCATGCCGAGGAAATCACCGAAACCCTCGGCGTCGCCCGTTCGAATGTTTCCAACAGCCTCAAGGAACTCCAGGGATGGGGCATCGTCCGGCGCGTCCATGTCATGGGGGATCGCCGGGATCATTTCGAAAGCCTGAAGGATGTCTGGGAGTTGTTCCGGACCATTGCGGATGAGCGGAAGAAGCGGGAGGTGGACCCCACCCTCGCCTTGCTGCGCGAATGCCTGGCCGAGTCCGACAAGGCCCTGGTCCGGGACAGTCATACCGAGGGTCGGTTGCGGGAGTTGCTGGTCTTCTTCGAGACCACCACGGGGTGGTATGAACGATTGAGGGGTTGGAGTCCGTCGGCACTGTCCCAGTTGGCCTCGATGGGCGATCGGGCCTTGAAACTGTTGGGATTGGGCACCTGACCGTCTTGGGCACGAACGAATGGAAAACGCTTGGGTTTTGATTGGAGGTTTCTGTGAATACTGAAAAGAAAGTTGATTGTGGAGTGACTGGAGATGCTGCGGGTTGGGTCGGCTTCGATGCCTTGTGTCCCGTCTGTTCCGCCCTGGAACGCCGATGGAACCCCGTCCTCGCGCCGCGCGGTTTTCCCTTCGTGCCACTCCAGAATCCGGCTTTCGCCCGCGCACTGGGTCTGGGGCCGGACGAGTTCCCCTGCGAGATCCAGTTGCTGCTGCGGGACGGGCGGCGGCTGGGTGGGGCGGATGCCCTCCGATTCCTCGCAGGGCGGATTGGCTGGCTGGCTCCGGTGGCGTGGGTGAGCGGTCTGCCTGGGATCCGGGGTGGGGTGGATCGGTTGTATTCCTGGGTGGCGGAGAACCGGTATTGCCTGAGCGATGTGTGCCGGACACCGCTGAGACGTCGGACCCGGGGGCACGGGGTGTTCTTCGAGAGCCCGTAACACGTCCGGCTTTCAACCCTCTGTGTCCTCCGTGGTGAACAGGTATGATCCGTCGTTTCCCAGGGAACAGGCACGGGGGACATCTCACACGAAGGCGCGAAAGAGGGGATGGAGAGATTTCGAGTGCGAGTACGAGTACGAAATCATCGGCATACGGGGTGCGGCGCCTCGCACCCGCCAACAACATCGGCCCGCAGCGGGATTCCGAGTGCCTCCGATTGGAGGCTTGCCGTGGAGGTGAGGTAGGGGCTTTGCTGGGAGTCCTTCGCACATGGCAACCGATGAAAAGCGCCGGCGTACCCGGAAACGTCACAGCCTGAGTTTCCTGCTGGCGGCCTCGCGTCGACGGGAGTCCAACCTTCTGCAACTCCTGCAGGAAGACCTTTTGTTCCGATGGGCTTTTGTCGGGGTGGTGCTGCTGGTGCTGACTTTGGGGGTGCTCATTCCGAAGATCTGGATCATGACTCCGCGCGGATTCAATCCCGTGGTCCGGATCAGCGGCCTGGACATGATGCAGGCGCGGTCGCTGATGCGGACGGCGCGGAAGCATGTGGAGGCGGGGCGGACGGTGGAGGCGATGCAGGCCTGGACGTCGGCGGTGGTGAACAATCCGGCGGAACTCGATGCGGTCCGGGGCCTGCTCAAGGCATTCCTGGTGGCAGGCGTGGTGGAACCGCGGACGCTGTCGGTGGCGGTGGGGCAGGGCAATTGGCTGTTGCAATTGGGGGGAACGAATCTGGCGGACGTGGATCTGGTGGCGCAGGTGTACCGGAAGGGGGAACTCCCGGAGGTGGTGGTCCAACTGCTCTCGGATCCCAGCCATCCGATGACGGTCTTCGGCGCGGCGCTGTTGGCGGAGTCCTATTTCGAATTGGGGCGGATGGGCCTGTTCGATGCGCACTGGACGCGGCATGAATCGGAATTGGCGACGGATCCGAGGATGCGGCTGTATCGGGCGGCGTGGTCGGCGGGTTGGGGTCCGCCGGGAGGGGTGCCGGGGGGGATCCGGGCGTTGGAGGAAGCGTCACGGGAAGGTGGGGAGCGTGAGCATGCGATGCATCTTTTGCTGTGGGTTCTGGCGCAACGGCAGGAGTTGGCTGGATTCGAGAAGGTGTTTGGGGAATTGCAGGGATTGAGGGCGGATCGGATGGAGGATCATGCGCGTTGGTGGGTGTTGTTGGATCATGCCGGGCGGAGGGAGGACGCGATGGCCCGGGCCCGGGCTTATGCGGTGCCGCCGCGGACGGCGATCGAGGCGCGGCTGTTGCTGGGGGTATGGTCGCGGTTGGGGTTGCATGACCTGATCGTGGAATTTGCGCGGCAACAACTGGGTGCGTTCACCAACGCGCGGGCGCTGTGGCAGTTGGTGGGGCGGCAGTTGATTGCCGGGCAACGGTGGGAAGATCTGCGGACCATCGCGGTCGAATTGCGGGCCAACGCCCGGTTGGTGGCGGATCTGGGAGGCTACTCCCACTATCTGGAAGGTGTGGCCGAGCACGGCTTGGAACGTCGGAGCCGGGCGATGGACAGTTTTCCCCGGATGATGAAGGACCTGCCGGAAGACCCGGTTCTGAACGTGGAGATGGCGGGGACGTTGCGTCGATTGGGCTATCCGGAATTTGCGCAGGAAATCATCCGGCTCCAGGAGTCGGCGCTTGGCAATCAGGCGGAATATTGGCAGGGCCTGGCGCAGGCCGCGTATGAGTCCCGGGATGCGGAGACCCTGCTGTCGGCCTGCGAGCGTGGGTATCAGTTGGCCCCGGGCAATCTCCCTGCGGCGAACAATTTTGCGGCGGCCCTCCTGACCCATAGGAGGGATCCGGCGGAAGCCATCCGGATCACGTTGCAGGTCCTGGCCAAGCTCCCGGAATCGCGTCTGGCCCAGCTCAACCATGCCCTGGCGTTGGCGCAGATGGGGCGGCATGCGGATGCCCGGGCGGCCCTGGCGAAACTGGATCAGGGGGCATTGACTGCCGAAGAGCGGACCCACTGGACGTTGGGTCGTTTCGAATGCGCGTTGGCCGAAGGGCGTGTCGCCGAGGCCCGGGAGTTGGTCGACCAGATCGAGTTGCGATATCTGTTTCCTCCGCAATTGGAGTGGTTGAACACGGCCCGTGCCCGGATGAACCGGCCGGGATCGTGATGTTGGGAAGATTCCTGTGATGAATTCCTTATCTGAACCCGGGGGTGCACCTCCGGAGAAGCCCAGGGGTTGGCGACGTTTCCTGGTGGGCTGGGTGTCAACGACGCTGGGGGTGATGCTTGCGGACTTCCTGTTGCCCGGGATCGGGCACCAGGCGTTCAGCGACCTGGTCATCGTCGCGTTGCTGCTGGGGTTGGTGAACGCGTTTGTCCGGCCCGTCCTCCTCCTGATGACCCTTCCGTTTGTCATCCTCACCATGGGCATCGGGTTCCTCATCATCAACGCCCTGCTCCTCTGGGTGGTGGGCAGCATCGTTTCCGGTTTCCAGATCGAGGGATTCTGGTCGGCTTTCTTTGGAGGGATGATCATCAGCATCACCTCGTCCATTGCGGGATCGCTGCTCGGAGGCGGGGCACGGGTCCAGGTACATCGGTCCCGGGGTCGCCCGAGGGGTGGAGATCGACTTGATCCGCCGGGTGGAAGTGGACCGGTGATTGATGTTTGAGGTGGAACCGTGTCCGGGCGCTTGCCATCGGTGGAAGGGTGCCCATGGTGGTGGGAGGAATGAGCAATTGTGGAACGGTTGGCGGTGCAGGGTTGGAGGCGGCGCCGGCGCCTTTGGTGATGGGAACGCGTCGTCGGTTGCCGGACTGGTTGAAGGTGGCATTGCCGGCAAGCAGTGCGTTCACCCGGACCCGGTTGCTGCTGGAGGATCTCAAGCTCCATACGGTCTGTGAGAGCGCGAAGTGCCCGAATCATTGGGAATGCTGGAGCAAGGGTACGGCCACCTTCATGATTGCCGGCGATCGCTGCACCCGCGCCTGCGGATTCTGCGCGGTGAGCACCGCCAAACCTTTCGCGCTGGAATCGGACGAACCGCGGCGCGTTGCCGAAGCCACCCACCGGCTTGGACTGCGTCATGTGGTCATCACCGCGGTCGCCCGCGATGACCTCGCCGACGGCGGCGCGGATCACTTCAGCAAGACCATCCACGCCGTCCGGGAACTGAATCCCGGGATTGTCGTCGAGGTACTGACTCCGGACTTCCTCGACCGCGACTTCGCCCTCGACTGTGTCATCGAAGCCGCCCCGGACATCTTCAATCACAACCTGGAAACGATCCGACGCCTCACGCCGTCGGTGCGGCATCGCGCCACCTACGAACGTTCCCTTTCGGTCCTGAAGAAAGTCAAGGAACGCGCCGGTGACCGGATCCACACCAAGTCCGGCATGATGCTGGGGTTGGGTGAGACCGAGGCCGAAGTGATCGAGTCGATGTCAGACCTGCGCGATGCGCGGGTGGACATCCTGACCCTGGGCCAATACCTCCAACCCACCCTCCAGCACCTGCCGGTCGTCGAGTATGTGGCGCCGGACCGGTTTGCGGAGTTTGCGAGGGTGGGTCGGGAGCTGGGATTCATCCATGTGGCCAGCGGTCCCCTCGTCCGGAGTTCGTATCATGCGGATGATTTCACTCCGATCCCGGCCCGGACGGAGCGTGATGGGGCTGTGGTATAGGAATGGGGACGGGGGTGACGGCTGCGGCGGGATGGGCTTGGCGGGGAGCGCATCAGGATGGGAACAGGGCCATGAGCACCATGTCCTGGGTTTCGCCGTCGATGATCCGGATCCCTCGTTTCACTCCTTCCTGCTGGAACCCGAACTTGCGGTAAAGGGCGATGGCCGCGGTGTTGTGGGCGTAGACATCGAGTTCGATCCGGGTGAATCCGCGTCGGGGACAGGCGCCGAGGGCGCTTTCGATCAGGCGGCTGCCCCAACCCTGTCCGCGCCATTCAGGAAGAAGCCCCATGCCGAGGCGTCCGACATGATTGAATCCGGGCCACGGCAGCGGCGGGACGATGTCGCACCACCCGGCGACGATCCCGTTTGAGGCGACGGCGACGACGTGGGGATTGCCGATGGCGAGATTGGCCCGGATGAAATCGTCGGTGGCGCGCAAACCAAACCCCTCGATGGCGGCGAGCCAGAGGCGTTCGCGGGCCACCAGATCGACGCAGTCGGCGACACTGGCGGCATCGCGCGGGGTGACGGGGCGGATGAAGAGTGGGGCGGGCGTCATGCGGGTGTCTTGCACGGGGCAGGCACCGGGTCATAGTGGTCGGACGATGGGTATGGAGGGCAAGCGGCGCGTGGTGGTGGGAATGAGTGGCGGGGTTGATTCCTCGGCCACGGCGGCATTGCTGCAATCGCAGGGGTACGAGGTGATTGGCGTGACCTTGAAGTTGTGGCCGCAGGACTGTGTATCGCGGGCGGAGGACAAGTGTTGTGGGCCGCAGGCGGTGATGGATGCGCGGGGTGTGTGTGCGCGGTTGGGGGTACCGTTCTATCTGGTGGACGAAGCGGCGGAATTTCAGGGACGGGTGATCCAGTACTTCGCGGATGAATATCGGGCGGGGCGCACGCCGAACCCGTGTGTGATGTGCAACCAGCATCTGAAGTTTGGCAGCCTGTTGCGGCGTGCGGACCAGTTGGGGGCGCAGTACATCGCCACCGGTCACTTCGCCCGGTTGGAGACGGATGCAGCGGGTCGGGTCCATCTGTTGAAGGGGCGGGATTCGAGGAAGGACCAGAGCTATTTCCTCTTCAGCCTGAGACAGGATCAATTGCGGAGGGCGCTGTTTCCGTTGGGGGAAAAGACGAAGTCGGATACGCGTGAGGTGGCGCGGTCGTGCGGACTGCGCACGGCGGACAAGGAGGAGAGCATGGAAATCTGCTTCGTGCCCGACAACGACTACGGCGGGTTCCTGGAGAAGTCGAAGCTGGTGGAACGGCATGAGGGCGAGATCGTGGACACGTCGGGGCAGGTGTTGGGCCGGCATCACGGGATCGAGTTTTTCACGGTGGGTCAGCGGCGTGGATTGGGGATCGCGGCGGCGAAGCCGTTGTACGTGGTGGAGTTGGATCCGGAGCGGAACCGGGTGGTGGTGGGCGGGGAAGAGTTGCTCGATCGGGATCGGTTCCCGGTAGCTTCGACTTCCTGGATTGCCTGGGACGAACCGCCCGAGGAATTCGAGTGCACGGCCAAGGTGCGTTACAGCCATGCTGGGACGCGTGCGACGGTGATGCCGGGCGGGGGTGGCCGTGCGGAAGTGCGGTTGCATGAACCGGCGCGGGCGGTGACGCCGGGCCAGGCATGTGTGTTTTACGACGGGGACCGGGTGTTGGGCGGAGGCTGGATCGCGCGGGGTTGATGGGACGGATCACGCGGGTCATTGCCGGGGCATGAGCGGAGGGGGCAAGCCTCGGCTGCGGTCGACGGACTCCTCCCCGTGTGAGGAAGTTGGGCGGGGTCGTGTGGTTTCCCGAAGGGCGATCCACGATACGAGGCTGCCTGCCAGGAGGTAGGTGGCGAGGTAACTGGGAGTTGCGCCTGCGTTGGCCAGGAAACGGAGTCGCACGAGCAGGCCGAGACAACCGCAGGGGGCGCCATCCACCGGGGAAAAGAACAGCGCAATATGATACGCGCAGAAGACGCAGGAAACATAGGTCACCCAGGCCAGACGGCAGCGCACTCCGAAGCGGGGATGGATGCAGATGAAGAGGATCAAGGCCTCCACGAGCATCCCGACGATCATCATCCAGCGGGTGGGTACTCCGAAGACGGGATCGGGCGGGGAGAAGGAAGTCCACGCGACCCACAGGGAACCGGCCTTGAGCAACAAGGTGGCGAAGAAGATGACCATTGCGGTCCCAAGAAATCCGCGGGCGATGAGGGTGCCCGGAGGACGGGTCGGTGGTTGCATGGGTGGAAAGGGTGGGGGCGAGGGATTGGTCAGGTCCCGTCGCCTCGGACTCCGACGGCCTGCCGGTTCAACGGCAGGTGCACCTGATGGTCACCGGACCGGTCGGGGCGGTTGACGGCGGGAAAGTGCAGCCGCAACTGCCGTAGCTTCCGGTCAGACCGCAGCTTCCCGTCGCGGCGGTTCCAGCCACGGTCTTGGTGGTGTGCAGCAGGGTGCACCATCCCAGGTTCACTTCGCAGGTTCCGCAGATGGTTCCTGGAGGCAATGTCAGCGCGGAGAGGCATTGGCCCGAACAACCCGATGCGGAGTTCCCGGCACAATCGCTGAAATTGCCGGCGGGGGTTGTGCAGACGTGGAACAGGCCGGAGCCCAGGCCGAGCAACATGGAGGTGGGCGTAGCCACCATTACAGCAAGGAACAGGGCGCGGAGTTTCTTCAGGGCAACAGGACTGCTGATCATAGTTTGTCGGTTGAGTTGATGTTTCCGGGTTTGGTTTGGGAGAAAAAGCGTCGGATGGGGTGCCGCCAGATCAGAAGGGGAACGAGGAGCAGGCAGGCGAACACAAGAGTGCGGCCCGCCGGCAGGCCCAACCCGGAGGTCAGGGAGGGAGTCAGGGGAACCTGTAGCTTTCCTTGTTTCCGGGCCTCATCGGCCGACAGCCAGGATCCGGTGGTGGCGAGGTAGAAATAATTGCTGCCTGAACGTACATCCTGGACGGAGGTGCCCTGGGGCAATCCGGGGAGGCTGATGGGCGATGGATCCGGCGAAGTGACCTGAGCCGTCATCGAATCGATCCGGACGAAGGTGCGGTCTCCTTCCTTCTGTACCAGCCGGGATTCGGCAGACAGAGGCAACGCAGCGGCGGGTGATGGGTGAAAGCGGGACAATTGGACGACTCCCTCGGTGGAAATCGCCCCGGAATTGCTCTTGTCGTGGGGGGAAGGCTGGGCCGTGAAAAGGAGTTTGCGGGCCGGATCGATATCCGTGGTGCCGGCCTGGGGCGAGGCCAGGAGCCAGCGGGAAGGATCCCCGGGGTTGGTGAAAGGGGGAACTGCGGCCGGATCGGGGTAATCGGGGCAATAGGCGAGGAGGATGAGTTTCTCGAGGGGGCCCAGGGAACCGATGTCGAATTGGGGGGCAGGGACGACCAAGCCGGCGTTGCGTGCATGTTTCTGGTCGAGGGTCAGGTGGTAGTGATCGCCGTCCTTGCGGACCAGGTGCAGGGAAATGTTGGTGCCGCGTTGGGTTTCGAGTTCCCAATCCTTCCCATGAAGGCTCATGCGGAATTTCAGCCCCGGCCAGTTGGTGGATTCGGTTCCGATGACCGATCTGGATTCCACAGTGCCTTCAATGACCTGACCCTGAAGCGGGGCGAGGGCGAGGCACCCGAGCAACCCACTGATTCCGAGGATGGGGATCCGCAGATGGTGGACGCAGTGAAGCAGGAGTCGGCTGGATCTTGGGGCAGGGTGGGGGTTCATGACGTGGGATGGCCAGATTTGGGGGCGGGTTGAAGGGTGGGCCAGTTGAAGGCGGAGTTGAGGCGGAAGTTCCAGAGGCTGGCGACGAGGATTGCCAGGGGGTTGGCAAGCCAAAGCGGCAGTGTCAGTGCCAGCACATGAAGGCAACCGAGTGCGATGGCCATGCCGGTCAGGCAGGTCAGATGAAACTTCGCCAGTCGAGACCATCTGGATCCGGAACGGCAGCATTCCCGGAAAGTCCAACGCTCGTTCCAGGCAAAGTTGTTGAGAAGGGCCAGCTCGGCGGCCAGGAGTTTGGCGGGAGTCAGTTCCCATCCGAGGCCCATGCCCAGCCACGCCAGCACCGCGGTGTCCAACACCATGCCGCTCCCGCCCACCACGCAGAATCTCAGGTATCTCCTCAGGGTCGAGACGAAGGGCAACACCGGTTCGAAGCCATTCGATTCAACCATCGATTTCACAGGCCGTCCTTCTGGCGTGGAGTACCGGCAGGTACTCGGGAGGTGGCGTGTTCCTGAAGCCATTTCAGGTCCGGATTCCCAGCAGCGGGAACGTCATCGCGACTTTCCAGACTCGTCGGCATGTGCCGCCACCGCCGGGTCTCCGCATGACCATCCGCAAAGGTCAGGTTGCCGGAGGATGCGTGGATCATGGCCGGCTTGTCCCGGAGTCGGGCAAGCTCGGGGCGATCGGTGTCGAAGTCCCATTGAAGGGCGAAAGTGCCGTCGTTGATGGTGTCGGCGCGCTCTTCAATGAAGGTCAGGCATTCTGCCGGGGAGAGCTGGATCAAGTCGGCCGTCCGAAGGTAGGTCGAGGCGGCGGGTGATCGGATGGGTGATCCCACAAACCCATTGAGGGAGACAGTTCGTACCCGGAGTTGACGGATTCCAGCCACCGTGACAGGGCCTTGCGCCGGGCACCGCCAGAGCGCCGGATTCGCGAGGTAAGTTCCCAGAAGGCTGCGACGCAGATGCTCCAGGTCCTCGCAGTCGGGGCCGGGAACGCCTAGCCAGCCCTGCACCCAGGTTTCTCCCAGTGGCACTTCCCGCCCGTCGCGATTCGGAGGAAATGTTTCGTGGTGATCCGCGGTGTACAGGGCCATGGCGACCCCGAACTGATGATGATGCGCGAGGCATTGGGCTGCCCCCGCCTTGGTGCGGGCCCGGGCAACTCCCGGACCGATCAACCCACCCAGGATTCCAACCACGCCAATCACCGTCATCAGTTCGATCAGCGAAAAGGCCCGGCAAGCCCGGGCCTTCATCCTCTTCCCTGCTCCGTCCGCGATCCGTTGCCGACTACCCCAAACAGGGGTGGGTCTACGGGTGGCGAGGGGTTGTTTCATGGATCGGTTGCCGGGGAAGATTGTTTGCTTTGTAGGGGAAACGCTGATGCGTGAGCAAGCCCTTTTTTGAGGGTGACCGGGTGTCAGGTGGATCTTGATCTGCCGGTCTTACCTGTCGGTGGAAGGCTGGGGAGAGATCAACCAGCCCATTCAAAGTTGGCGAAGCGCCACAGCAGCAGTCCTTGGATCACCGCCCCCAGAACCAGCAGGAACAGGCCCCAGCTTCGGGTTCGGGTCAGGAGTACGCCGTGGGCGATGGCACAGGGAAATGCGACGGCGACAAACCGGGTGAACGAGGTGAACGAACCGCTCATGGCGGGAAGCACGCCCAGGCACAGGATCCAGGGAAAGAGATCCCGATTCCGGTGCCAGGACCACCAGGCGGTCGCAATCACCGGGATGAAGAGAAGTCGATCCAGCACGGAGCCGGCGAACTCGTGGACTGCGGTGGGATTGAAATACTCGAGGATGAACTTGGGAAGATGGATCAGGTTTCCCATGGAATGGCGATGTCCCCAGTATTTCTGGGCTTCGATTCCTTCCCACGGGTTGCCGGTGGTGACGGCCATGAAACCGAGGTAAACGGTCCAGCCAACGATCGGCATGAGGAGAATCAGCCAGGCGTGGGGTTGGCCGAGCAGTAGCCGTCGGGTGGAAGCGGGTCCAAGGATGGATCGCCAGTGTGCGATGCGCGGGGTGAATCGGTCCCAGAGTCGGATGCCGGATTGGGGCGCCTGCTCGCGGAGGAGATTCCAGGCGAGGGGAATCAGGATGAACAGACCAACACCGCGGACAAGGGGGAGCAGGAAGGCGGCGAGGGCGGCTTGGGTGAAACGGTCCCGTTCGATGCCATTCCAAAGCAGCATCAGCACCAGCAGGAACAGGCTTTCGGAGTAGGGTACATGGAAGAAAAGGGCGCCGGGTTGGCAGAGCAAGGCGGCAGCACTCCACCGGGCGGTCCGGGCTCCGAATCGGGTCCAGGTGGTGCGCACGAAAACGGCTGTGGCCAGGGCTGAGAACAGGTTGCCCAACACCATGGCCACGGCCAGCGGATGGGTGACCCATGCGCTGACCCAGCGGATGAGCATGGGCCAGGCTGGATAGAAGGCGCAGGAACTGATCCCGGCCCGATACCCGCCGGTGGCAAGGCGGAGATAGTGGGCCCCGTCCCAGGCGGCGAAATGACTCTCGAATACCGGCACCCCCTTCTCAGGCCAGCGGACTTCGACATTTCCAAATGTATCGTAGTTGCCGTAGCTCCCCAGCAGCAGTCCCAGTGCGCCGAGGAGAACCGCCTTGAACAGGATCACCCACCCCGCAATGGCCCAGACCTGTGGAGCAGGTTCCCGGGAGACCTGTGGCAGTTGGGTGCTCATGGAAGCCTCGACGATGCCTGTCCCGCCTCAGCGGGGTCAATGATCCGGGCTCCGTCTTCCCGCCACGCGCTACCAGCGACAGACTGTCGCCGTTCCAGACGGGGCGCCGTGTCAGGGTGTGCCTCCTCGCCCCGGGACAGGAGTTGCAGCAAGAACGGCCTCAGGAAGCTGGACGCCAACTTCGAGTCAGTGCCATGTCGGGCAGATACAATCGCCCCCCTTGCCCCCAAGCCCCGGTCTTTGGCATAACCTCGCCCGATGCCTTCGTTTCGTTACGTGGGCCGGGAACTTCACTGTGAAGGCGTGGCGTTGTCGGCCCTGGTTGAAGTGGACCCCAGTGCCTCGAAGGTCCAAGGCAGACCGAACCAGATGGTCGCCAGCCATCGTAGCCCCTGAAAATTGGAAGTCTTGCCCGTCATGCCGGCACTTGAAGTCCTTCGGCCTCGGCGAGCTTCCTTTGGTTCCCGTCAAAGGTGAGGAACTCCGTTGCTCCGAGATGGATTGCGGTGGCGACGTGAAGAATGTCCGCCAGACGATGACCCGCCGCGAGAGTGTGCGCACTGCTCAAAGCCTCAGCACGCTGATGCACGGCTGACCAATCCACCGGAATGATCGTGAGGAGCCCGGCGTTCAGATCGATTTGAAGGTCGTTCAGCATTTGCTGCCCTTCTTTTTGTGGAAAGCCCTTGATCCGATCGTTGAGGTGCAAACGGATCTGCAGGCGTATGGATTGCCGGAACTCCAGCAAGAGCAGGCTGGAAACTCCCAGGGTACCGCTCAATCCAGCCATGAACTGATCCGCCCGAGCGGAACTGACCTGAGTCCGATACAACGCACACAGGAAGGACGTGTCAGGAAAGCAGATCATCCTTCTTCTCCTTCGAGTGTCGCGTCTAAATATTTTACATTTGGGTTGGTTTGGAGCCGCTGCCACCCCGGTTGAACACCCCACCTGACACCGATGGAGACCGTCGCATTTGCGTGCCGCTCGCTTGGCGCTGGGAGGAGGAAGATATCAAATATTTAAATACGACCCCATTGCCCCTTTTCGCTTCGTGCCCGACAACGACTACGGCGGGTTCCTGGAGAAGTCGAAGCTGGTGGAACGGCATGAGGGCGAGATCGTGGACACGTCGGGGCAGGTGTTGGGCCGGCATCACGGGATCGAGTTTTTCACGGTGGGCCAACGGCGTGGATTGGGGATCGCGGCGGCGAAGCCGTTGTACGTGGTGGAGTCGGATCCGGAGCGGAACCGGGTGGTGGTGGGCGGGGAAGAATTGTTGGATCAGGACCGATTCCCGGTGGCATCGACGTCCTGGATTGCCTGGGATGAACCGCCTGCGGAATTCGAGTGCACGGCCAAGGTGCGTTACAGCCATCCCGGGACGCGTGCGACGGTGATCCCGGGGGAAGGTGGCCGGGCGGAGGTGCGGTTGCATGAGCCGGCGCGGTCGGTCACTCCGGGCCAGGCGTGTGTGTTTTACGACGGGGACCGGGTGTTGGGCGGAGGCTGGATTGCGCGGGGATGATGGGGGGATGCGCCTTGGAGCAAGCGAAGCCGGACAATGAAGTTGTCGCGTCCATACAGCGTGATGTATGAACGCGGCATGAAGAAGGCAGTCCCCTTTCCACCAGGGTTGCGGCCGCCCGATGTGATGCAGGACCACCCCAAACCGTCCTCCGGCGGCGTGGTCAACGGTGACGCGGCGATGGTGCGCACGCAGATCTACCTCACCCGGTCGGAGCACGAGTTCGTTACGGCAGAAGCATTGCGCCGCGGCGAACCCATGGCGGCGGTCATCCGCGGCTACATCGATGACAAGATGCGCTTGCCGGACGCGGCGTGGGAGAGCAACCCCATGTTGGACGCCACTCCGCATGACCCCGACCTCGCGTTGCCCGAGGACGCCGCCATCAACCACGACCACTACCTCTACGGCTCCCCGAAAAGGTACCTGAAGAAGCGTGGACGATGGGTTCTGGCGAAGGAAGGGGCCGCCCGCTGATGCACAGCCACCGGGTGTTCCTCGATTCGTCCTTCTGGATCGCGTTCCGGGATGTCCGGCAGACACACCACGCCCAGGCTCGCGCGACGGTGACGGCGTTGTTTCGGGAGAAAGCCTGCTTCGTCAGCACGGCCTTCGTCTTCGCCGAGACTCACGCCACGTTTGCCCGGTCACGGGCGGTGCGGGAAAAGATCATCGCCGATTTCTGGGAGAACCCGTTGCTCCATCTTGCCGAGGTCACCGATGCCGACCATCGCAAGGCCATCGCACTGCTGCGTCAGCATGCCGACAAATCGTATCCGTTTTGCGACGCCATTTCGTTCGTGGTCATGCAGCGCCTTGGCGTGAGGCGGGTGGCTGCCTTTGACGACCATTTCAACCAGTTCGGCGGGTTCGAGGTGTTGGGATGAATTGAACAGGCAAGGCTTCAGGGAGCTGATCCTCCAGTTCGCTGTCCATGTCCGGTTGAGTGGGTTTCAAGGGCGCGCCTTGCTCCCGACCCCCGGTCTTTGGCATAACCTCGCGAGATGCATTCGTTTCGATATGTGGGGCGGGAGTTGCACTGCGAGGGCGTGGCGGTTTCGGCGTTGGTGAAAAAGCACGGCACGCCGTTGTACGTGTATTCGCAGGCGACGTTGTCGGATCACTTCACGAAGCTGGATCAGGCGATGGCGCCACTGGACCACCTGGTGTGCTTCGCCATGAAGTCGAACTCCAATCTCGCCGTGATCCGGACGTTGGCGGGGTTGGGCAGTGGCTTTGACACCGTCAGTGCGGGTGAACTGGCGCGAACGATTGCAGCGGGGGGGGATCCGGCGAAGTGCGTGTTCGCCGGGGTGGGCAAGACGGAGGAGGAGATCGCCTATGCCCTGAAGCAGGGCATCTACAGCTTCAACGTGGAGAGCGAGGCGGAATTGAAGCGCATCTCCGCGGTCGCCGTGCGGCTCAAGAAGATCGCTCCGGTGGCGGTCCGGGTGAACCCGAATGTCGATGCCGGCACCCACGCCAAGATCACGACCGGCACCTATGAGAACAAGTTCGGCATCGCCTTCGAAGACATCGAGAAGGTGTACGCCCGGGCTGCCAAGCTTCCCAACATCCGGTTGCGCGGTCTCCAGATGCACATCGGATCGCAGCTCACCGCGATCGAACCGTTCCGCAAGGCGGTGGAGAAGGTCGCGCCGTTGGTGCAGCGCCTCAGCGTCCGGCACGGCTTCGACTTCTTCAGCATCGGGGGCGGGATCGGAATTGTTTATCAGGATGCGCTGGCGAGTGGGGATGCGACGTGGTGGAAGCGGCCGGAGGCAGCCGGGATCCTGACGCCGGAGCGTTATGCGGCGGAGCTGGTGCCGTTGTTGAAGCCGCTGGGATTGAAGATCCTCCTGGAGCCGGGCCGGTTCCTGAGCGGCAACGCCGGCGTACTGGTCACCCGGGTCGAATACATCAAGCGCACCGGCAAGAAGAACTTCGTCATCGTGGATGCCGCCATGAACGACCTGATCCGGCCCGCGTTCTACGACAGCTATCACGAGATCGTTCCGCTCCAGAAGAAGGGTGGGGCGTTGGTTTCCTCCGATGTCGTGGGGCCGGTGTGTGAATCCGGCGATTACTTCGCGAAGGACCGGCCGTTGGCCAAGGTGGGCGAAGGGGATCACCTGGCCCTGATGAGCGCCGGTGCCTACGGATCGGTGATGGCTTCCAACTACAATTCCCGTCCGATCGCGGCCGAGGTGTTGGTGAACGGGAAGCGCTCCGCCCTGGTGCGGCGCCGGCAGGAACTGGAGGAGATCTGGGGACCGGAAACCGTGGCGCCGTGGCAGTCGCGTTGACGTTGGGACAACCGGACTGGTATCACAGCCCGCACGATGAAAGCACGTACCCGGAAGTCCCCTGCCCCGAAATACAGACGGATCCTGCTCAAGCTGAGTGGTGAGGCCCTGGGCGGGGAAGGGGGGTACGGGATCCTGCCCGAGGCGGTTCATGACATGGCCCGGCAGGTGGCCGAGGTGCGGGAGTTGGGGGTGGAAGTCGTGGTGGTCGTGGGGGGCGGCAACATCTTCCGCGGCTTGCAGGGAAGCGAACGCGGGATCGAACGGGCCACTGGCGACTACATGGGAATGCTCGCCACCGCCATCAATGCCCTGGCCCTGCAGGATGCCCTGGAAAAGCAGGGCGTGCCCACCCGGGTCCAGAGCGCCATCACCATGGCCCAGGTCGCCGAACCTTTCATCCGCCGCCGCGCCGTCCGTCACCTGGAGAAGGGGCGCGTCGTGATCTTCGCCGCCGGCACCGGCAATCCCTATTTCTCGACCGACACCGCCGCCGCACTGCGCGCCAATGAGATCGGGGCCGAAGTGATCCTGAAGGCCACCAAGGTGGATGGCGTGTACAACAAGGATCCCAAGAAGCACGCGGATGCGAAGCGTTACAAGCAGGTGTCGTACACCGACGCCTTGCAGATGCAGTTGAAGGTGATGGACGCCGCGGCGTTCGCCCTGTGCATGGAAAACAAGATGCCGATCGTGGTCTTTGATTTCTTCGCGGAACACAATCTGCGCCGTGTGGTCCTGGGTGAACCGGTGGGCACGCTGGTCACCACCTGAGCCATCCGGCACCGAAACCTTTCAACCTCAGAACACACCCCAATTCCCATGTCGATCGACGAAATCCTGCTGGATACCGAGGAGAAGATGCTCAAGACGGAGGAGCATGTGGTGCATGAATTCTCCGGTGTGCGCACCGGCAAGGCATCGCCCGGGCTCATCGAGAACATCCTGGTCGAGGCCTACGGCTCCAACATGCGCCTCAAGGAACTCGCCACCATCTCCGTGCCCGAACCCCGCATGCTCATGGTCACTCCCTTCGACCAGTCGAACATCAAGGCGATCGAGAAGGGGATCCAGCAGTCCGGTCTCGGTCTCAACCCCGCCTCCCAGGGCCGGTTCATCCGCGTGGTGTTGCCCGAACTTTCCACCGAACGCCGCCAGGAGTTCGTGAAGATCGTGAAGCGCATGGCCGAGGAAGGTCGCGTCGCCGTGCGTAATGAACGTCGCCAGGCCATCGAGGCCTTCAAGAAGCTCAAGGGCGCCGCCGGCGTGTCCGAGGATGCCATCGAGGACGGCGAAGCCGAGGTGCAGAAGCTCACCGACCAGTACATCAAGAAGGTCGATGAACACCTCGCCCATAAGGAAAAGGAAATCCTGACCGTCTGATCAGTCAGGAGCGGTTCCCGGCTGGATCGGTGGGTTTCGGAACTTTTATCGTCGAATGAAGGCCGGGGAAAAACGGGATCGGGCCTGGCGCAAATCGCCGGTTGCCGCGCGGTTGTTGATGCGGCGTGAAAAGGCTCCGTTGACCGGTCGGGATCGTCGGTTGGCCGACCTTCTGGCGCGGGATCCGGAAGTCACCAACCGCCTCATCCAGCAGGCTCTTTTCTGGCTGGGCATCGGGGATCGCAAACATGAGTTCGACCGAAAATTGGTGGGTCGGTGGAATTGACTGGGACACCCCCGCCGGGCAGTTGCTGAAGCGCTTTGCCGATGGGGTTCCGACGGGTCCGGGAATTGACCGGCCATCCAACCGAGGACGAATTGCGGTCGGAATTGCAGCATGCCGTGGACCTTTTCCGACCAGCATTCGATCACGATTCCCCGAACCGTCTTCCGGACAATGTGCGCGAACTCTGGAGACAACTCTTCGGCCGGGACATCGATGTGCGTGACGAGATCATCGAACCGGCCCTGGAACGGCGTCGGAAGGGGTTTGGCGAAGAACCTCCCGACTACAAGGCAGCACTGCTGGATTGAGTGACCCCATTGCCTCCCCCGGGGCGCATCCGGGGAACGAGGTGCTTGCCAGGACCGCGCCTTCCCAAGAGCATGTGCACCATCTCCAGACTCCCATGCATTCTACCCAAGCTCTTCTCCTGGTGGTGGTGTGGATCGCGTTCGCGGTCTCCCAGGTACGCGCCCAGACGCTTCCGATCCAGGAGTTCATCCTGGCACCCAACCCGACCGCCACCATCACCGGGGCGGACACCGCCCACTACTACGTCCTGCGGCGGGGCAATCGGATGGACGCCATCGGAACTCCGGTCGCAATCGCCCTGGGCACCAACGGAGGCCTTGCCCTGACCGATCCGGAGATACGCGACAACGTCGTCGCCCGCTTTTATCAGGTGGAACAGGTGGCGCTCGCGAGCCCCTACGATCTCGACGCGGATGGCACGGATGACGTCGCGGAACTCCACGCGGGTTCCGATCCGCTTCCTCCGCCAGTGAGGCAACCTTTCGGAACACGGCTCGCGCTCGGCCCGGACTTCACGCTCGGCATCCTCCGGGACGGTTCCCTCTGGGCTTGGGGGGCGAACCACGCCGGGCAGTTGGGGAATGGCATTTCGACGAATCCGGTCGTCCCCGGGGTCACGGTTCCGGGAGCGAGCTGGCTGGCGGTTGCCGCGGGCTCCGCCCACTCGATCGCCATCCAGGAAGACGGCTCCCTTTGGGCCACTGGCGACAACGCCCAGGGTCAGCTCGGGATCGGGTCCACGGGCCGAAAGAACGCCTGGACCGGGATTCTCCCCGGACTGTCCTGGCGATCAGTTGCGGCCGGCGAACGTCACAGCGCAGCCATCCGGGACGACGGCACGCTCTGGATCTGGGGAGCGAACGGGAGTGGACAACTCGGAGATGGAACCACCACGCAGCGGCTGATCCCTAAAATGATCCGTCCCGACGAACGCTGGAGCTCCGTCGCCTGCGGTCGATTTCACACCCTCGCTGTGCGCGAGGACGGATCTCTTTGGGCTTGGGGACTCAACAGCGAGGGCCAACTCGGCATTGACAGCTATGCCGACAGCCGGGTTCCCACCCAGATCCAACCTGGCACGGTCTGGCAGGTCGTCGCCGCCGGCGGGTACCATTCCGCGGCCATCCGGTCGGACGGTTCCCTCTGGACCTGGGGCTCCAATGGGTCTGGCAGATTGGGCAATGGGACGACTGACAACGCCAGGTCGCCAGTGGCCATCCGACCGGGCTGGAAATGGACTGCCGTGGAGGCCGGATTGTCGCACACCCTTGCTCTTCGGAACGACGGCACACTCTGGAGTTGTGGAGCGAACGATTCGGGCCAATTGGGTGATGGGACCCAGACCAATAGAAAGGAGCCCGTCCCGATCCTCGCCGCCGACCGATGGCTGGCCATCGGGGCGGCACGCTTTCTTTCGGCGGGGCTTCGCATGGACGGCACGCTTTGGATCTGGGGAGACACTGACAGTGTGAGTGCCGTGCCTGCCCGGGTCTTGTCTGATCGTCAGTTCGCCCAGGTGAGCGCCGGGGGAGAACACACGCTCGCTCTCGACGTTGATGGCGGCCTTCATGCCTTCGGTGCCAATTTTGGCGGGGCGATTGGCGACGGAACCCGTGAGAACCGATTTCTGCCGGTCGCGGTGCAGCCCGAAAGCCGCTGGCGCTCCGTCGCCGCGGGCTACAATCGTTCTGCGGCGGTAAGGTCCGACTCAACCCTCTGGACTTGGGGGGCCTCTGAGCCGGCTCCAAGCGACCCCCTTTGGGATGGGCTGTGGGCTCGCGTCTCGCTCCTCCGAAGCGGTTTTTCCGCAAGTTTGACCCTGATGGCCCTCCGCGAGTCCGGGGAGCTCTGGACGGGACACCTGGCCCGGGGTTCCACCCCTCCGGCGACGACGCCATCCCGGGTCTCCGCCGACGAGGGCAACACCTGGCGCACCGTCTCGGCCGGATTTAACCACACGGTGGGCATTCAGTCGGATGGTTCGCTGTGGGCCTGGGGCGACAATGCAGAGGGTGCATTGGGAGACGGTTCGACCGTCCATCGCCCTGCCCCCGTCCCGATCCTGCCCGGCACCCGGTGGACAGCCGCCTCGGCTGGCAATCAGTTCACGCTCGCACTTCGGGAGGACGGATCGCTCTGGACCTGGGGCCGGATCAGTGATGGTCAACTGGGGAATGGCGGCCTCGACGCGAGCGCCCATCCGGTGGCAATCCAACCCGGCCAGAAATGGCTCACTGTTTCCGCAGGAGACTACCATGCGATGGCCATTCGGGACGACGGCACCTTGTGGGGCTGGGGCTACAATTGGGCAGGCCAACTCGGGGACGGCACCCTGCTCTCCCGGTCGGTACCCACGCCGATTCAATTCGACTGGCGATGGACGTCCGTCTCCTGCGGTTTCGCCCACACCGTCGCCATCCGTGACGATGGCACGCTGTGGGCGTGGGGATACGGCGCCAATGGACGCCTGGGGATCGGCCCCTGGCAGAAAATCCTGGATGGCGACCTCTGGTAGTGCGGCGTCCGATCACGGCCGAACCGAAGGCGAAACGATGCGGGTTCGGCCCGTTGCCTCCATTCTCAGGGTGAAAGTGTTTTCGCGGGTTCAACCGCAGCGGGCAGTCCGAGCCGGATCCGGTGTTCTTCGCGCCAGGCATCGCCGAGTTGTTGAACGGTCTTGCCGGTCAATTCCTCCCACAGCGCATCCCGATAACGCCCTTCGCGCGCTGCGGCGTTGAGCTTCACCATGGTGTCCGGGCCGTGCTGTTCCACCACCCAGTTGAGGAAGTTGGCGGAGATACGGTAGTTCCCGTCAAATCGGGCGCGTTCGAAGTTCCGGGCCGTGATCTCCGCGCCGCGCGAAGCCGGTTCATAGAGGAACCATCGGATATAGTCGGGGATGCCTTCGACGAGCCAGCCCGGGGGACGGGTGCGTCCGGGAACGCCGCGCAGGGGACGACCGTATTGCTGCACCACATGGACCATTTCGTGGACGACCGATCCGACGGCTTCGCCCCGGAGATTCCGTCGGAACCAGTCGAGGTTGCAGTTGATGCGACCACCACCCGCGGAGGCCGGTGTGCCGCCCATGTCATCCCGGAACAGGATCAACACCCGTTCCGGCGCCACGAAGTCTTCACTGGGCAGAAGCGCGACGATCCGCGGATACCATTCCTGCATCACCGGGACGAGATGGTTGGTGGCCCAGGCGGTCAGGTCGGGTGCGATGGTGGTGTCGAGGGTTAACTTATATCGGCCATCCTTGGTTTCGAAGGAGTGGCGCACCGGTTCGGGTTCGGCATCGGCAAGTATCTCAACCACCGCGGGAGCGGAGGCATCGATGACATCGATCTCGCTGTAGAAAGTCTGATCGAAGGGATCGTCGCGGGTGGTGCGCGAACAATCGAAGAGCAGGTGTTGGAAACGTCCCAGTGTGCCATCCGGATCGGCGATGTTCGCCCCGTGTTGACCACCCGGTTCGCGATCCCCGGCGCGGGTGTCCACATCGGCGATCCAGCGCCATCCGACGGAGACGGGGTCGATGCCTGCTGTGGGTTTTGGATTGAACTTCGGATCCAGGCCGTCACTGGCGAAGAGCCTGTAAACCTGGGGCGCGCGTTGACCGGCATGCCAGGAGTAGCTGTTGACGGCGCGGACATCGATGAGGCGGCCCAGGTCGAGATGGAGTCGGCCGCCAGCGGTGCGGGCGTTGAAGAAGAGGTTGCGGGCCGGTTGATCTTCGGTGGTGGGCAGGCGTCCGTCGTTGAGGACCGCCAGACCGCCGCCGTTGGGATCGATGCTTCCCTCCACCAACGTGAAAGTGCCTGTGGCGGCGGCATCCTGTCGGGCGGGCGCGGGGATGTTCTTGAACTTGAACCCGGCGGTGGCGTCGGTGCTGTCATTCCGTTCGGTCACCACCCGCACCGCAGCGTGGACCGTGGTTGCGCCGGTGAGGGCGGCGACCATCAGGAGGTGGTTGAAGCAGCGAAGTCCCATGGAACAATCCTGCCTGAGAACGGTCGGGCCGGGGAATCATTCAGTTGTATTGGTCACCATGCTTGACGCTCCGACGGTGGTCCGCGACAACGCCGATCTCATGTATTCCGTCAGCGTGGCCGAAATCGAACGGTCCATCCGCAATGTGCCGGACTTCCCGAAACCGGGCATCCAGTTCAAGGACATCACACCGGTCCTGGCCGATGGCCGGCTCTTTGCAGGCGCGATGGATCATCTGCTGGACGGGTTGACTTCGGCGGACATCGACAAGGTGGTGGGAGTGGATGCGCGGGGGTTCATCTTTGGGGCGGCGGCAGCGGCACGGTTGGGTGTGGGCTTCGTTCCCATCCGCAAGAAGGGGAAGCTTCCCTGGGTGACGCATGAGGAGGATTACGATCTCGAATACGGAACCGGCGCGGTGGCGGTGCATGTGGACGCGGTGCGATCCGGGGAGCGGGTGTTGTTGGTGGACGATCTGCTGGCCACCGGCGGCACGGCGGCGGCCACGCTGGCCCTGTTGAGCAAGCTGGGCGCAACCTTGGTGGCGGTGCGGTTCCTGATCGAGTTGGGATTCCTCGACGGACGTCGACGCCTGGGGTCGCATCCGGTCCGTTCCCTGATCCTCTACTGAGCGGCGGGAACGACATCTGATGATCGAGTCCCTTGACCTGGCGGTGTTCCGGTTCTTCAACGCGACCCTGGCGTCGCCGTGGCTGGATCCGGTGATGAAGTTCCTGAGCGGGAACGTGCTGTTCATCCCGACCCTGGTCGTGGTGTTGGCGGCCTTGATCGGTTGGGGCGGAAGACGGGGTCGGATCTTCGTGTTGCTCCTCGGGTTCGTCATCGTGGTGGGCGACCCGATCCTGGTGGGCAAAGCCAAGCGCCTGATCGGGCGGGATCGACCGTTCGTGACGCATCCGGAAACCCGTTTGGTGGCGGGGCGGGGCAGCAGTTACGCCATGCCTTCCGGACACGCGGCGATCTGGGGAGCGATCACGGCGGTGACCTTCCTGATGTATCGGAGACGTTGGGTGCCGGTGGCGGTGATCGGATTCGGGGTGGGGATTTCGCGGATGTATCTCGGGGTGCATTACCCCACGGATGTCCTCGCAGGTTGGGCGGTGGGGACGGGGTACGGCGTGTTGTTGGCGCGGATGGCGGCATGGATCTGGTCGAAGGTGGGTGGGAAATGGTTTCCGGAATGGCATCGGGCCCTGCCCGATCTGTTGTCACCGGACGAAGGAGAACGGGCATTGCCGGTGGCGAATGCGCATTGGGAACGTCTGGCGTTCGGGTTGCTCGCGCTGTTGTTGGTGGTGCGCTGGGTCTATGTGGCGGTGCCGGTGATCGAGTTGAGCGAGGACGAAGCCTATCAATGGGTGTGGTCGAAGCGACTTGCACTCAGCTATTACAGCAAGCCCGCCGGCATCGCGGTGGCGCATTGGTTTGGAAACCTGGTCGGGGGCGACCGCGAATTCGGCGTGCGTTTCCTCCCGCCGTTGTTGGGGTTCCTGAGCGGATGGATGCTCCTGCGATTTGTCACGGCCCGGACCGATGGCCGGACGGGATTCCTGCTGGTGCTGGCGTTGCAGGCGACGCCGTTGCTGGGGGTGGGTTCGGTGCTGATGACCATCGATCCGTTGACGGTGTTTTTCTATACGGCGGGCATGCTGGCCGCCTGGCGTGCGGTGAAGGAGGACTCGACGGGTTGGTGGTGCGTGGTCGGCCTGACGCTCGCAGGATCCCTGCTGAGCAAATACTTCGCCCCGTTCCAACTCGCGGCATTGGTGATCGCGATGGCGTGGATTCCCTCCGCACGCCAGCAGTGGCGTCGGCCCGGTCCGTGGCTGGCTTTGGGCATCCTGTTGCTGGGGACATTGCCCATCCTGGTTTGGAATGCGCAGAACGATTGGGTCACCTTCACCCACCTGGGCGAGCGCGGTGGGCTCGATCAGAAATGGAGTTTCCGGTCCGCATACCTCATCGATTTCCTGGCGGTGGTCCCGGTGCTGTTGAATCCGGTGTGGTTCGTCCTGGTGACCCTGGCGGTGGTGGCGGTGCTGCGCGATCGACGTGCTCCCGAGATCGAACGTTTCCTAGTGGCGTTCACGGTGCCGGTGTTCGTGTTCTACCTGTTGTACACCCTGCGCGCCCGGGTCCAGCCCAACTGGATTGCGGCTTCGCTCCTCCCGGGCTTCACCCTCGGCGCACTCTATTGGCATCGGCGCTGGCGCGAAGGATCGCGCGGGATGATTCCGTGGTTGAAGACCGGCCTGGCCATCGGTCTGCCGCTGATCATCCTGCTCCATGAAACCAACCTGGTGAAGAAGATCGCCGGCCAACCCCTGCCGGTGGCGATGGAACCGTTGCGACGCGTGCGGGGGCATCGGGAGTTCGCACTGCAAGTCGCCCAGGCCCGGACCAATCTGATGTCCGAGGGACGTCCGGTTTTCGTGATCGCCGATCATTATGGCCGGACCGGTCTGTTGAGTTTCTATAGTCCGGGCGGACCGGAATCCCTGCCGGACCATCCGTTCATCTATGAGATCCGGACCGAGCGCGCCCGCAGCCAGTTTTATTTCTGGCCCGGCTATCAGGAACGTCGCGGGGAAAACGCAGTGTTTGTCAGACGGCTTCCGCGCGATCCCGACGATCCATTGCCACCCACTTTGAAGGAGGACTTTGAATCGGTGGACCGGATCGGAGTGCTGGACGTGAAGTTTCGCGACCGGTTGTTTCATCAATACGAACTGTTCGCATGTCGGGGGAAACGGTGAGGGCAGGTGGCCCAGGACACGGAGTGGTCGGCGATACCCGGGCGGAGTGGGAGATCCGTGAGCATGACCTGGGCGGCACGTTGGAATCGGGTCAGGCCTTCGGTTGGCAGGCGGTGGAGGGCGGATGGGAAGGGGTGGTGGCCGGCCGATGGGTGAAGCTCGCGCAGGAGGGGAATCGGATCCGGGCACAGACCGCGGTGCCGATGCAGGACTGGAGTTGGATCCGGGATTACCTGGCGTTGGACGAGGATCTGGAGGCGATTGTGGCGACGTTTCCCCGGGATGAACCGTTGATGAAAGCGGTGGGGGAGTGCCGGGGATTGCGGTTGTTGCGACAAGATCCGTGGGAATGCCTGGCGTCCTTCATCTGTTCATCGACCAAACAGATCGTGCAGATCCGGGAGATGGTGCGGCTGTTGCGGACCCGATACGGGACGTTGGTGAAGGTGCCGACCGGGACTGACCCGTGGCATGCATTTCCCCGGGCCGAACAACTGGCGGGGTTGGAGGAACGTGCGTTGCGGGAGTGCAAACTGGGTTTCCGTGCGCCGTATCTGCTGAAGACCGCGCGGGAGGTGACGGAAGGGAGGTTGGACCTGGATGCCATCCGACGGATGGATCTGGGCGGGGCGCGGGCGCGCCTGATGGAATTGCCGGGAGTGGGACGCAAGGTGGCGGACTGCGCATTACTGTTCGGGTTTGGATTTCGCGAAGCGTTCCCGGTGGACGTGTGGGTGCGGGTGGCATTGAAGCGGTTGTATTTCCCGCGCGCCCGCCGGTTGACCGCCCGGAGACTGGAACAGTTCAGCGCGACCCATTTCGGACCGTACAGCGGCTACGCCCAGCAATACCTGTTTCACTATGTGCGGACGCGACTGGGACGGAGTTGGGCGCGGGGCGGGGGGATGGCGAATGGCGAATGACGAATGGGGGACAGGCTCCATGAAACGGTATCCGTCCGCGGCGGATCCAAGGGGCGGCCTTGGAGCCTGTCCCTTGGGGAATCCGACGCCTGTAGCCGGCGAGGTCACGGGACTCCATTCCCCCGCGTGTTCGAGTACGAGTACGAGTACGAGCACGAGTACGAGTACGATGGCGGGATTCGAGGTTCGTCTTCCTTTCGTACTCGAACCTGCCTGAGTCCCCAACGGGGACCCGGAATCCAGCCCAGGGGTGCGGGAGCCTGGCGACCAATGCCCTGGGGTGACCCGCCCCGGATCCGTGCCCTGAAGGGGCACTCGAACCGTCCCATCGCCGGTTGGTGAATCGAATTTCTGGCGCCCTTTCAGGGCGCGACCCACTCGCGACGGCTTACCCGGGGCATCGGTCGCAGAGCTCCCTCAGCCCCGGGCTGTGATCTTCCGGCCCGTTGGGCCGGCGGGGCCGGCACGATGCATCCCCCCGCCTGTAGCCGGCGAGGTCACGGGACTCCATTCCCCCGCGTGTTCGAGTACGAGTACGAGTACGATGGCGGGATTCGAGGTTCGTCTTCCTTTCGTACTCGTACTCGTACTCGAACCTGCCTGAGTCCCCAACGGGGACTTGGATTCCAGCCCAGGGCTGCGGGAGCCTGGCGACCAATGCCCTGGGTGACCCGCCCCGGATCCGTGCCCTGAAGGGGCACTCGAACCGTCCCATCGCCGGTTGGTGAATCGAATCTCTGGCGCCCCTTCAGGGCGCGACCCATTCGCGACGGCTTACCCGGGGCATCGGTCGTCGGACTCCCTCAGCCCCGGGCTGTGATCTTCCGGCCCGTTGGGCCGGCGGGGCCGGCACGATGCCCGACAATCGGCCGGCCGTTGATCACTTCATGCGGTCGAAGTTCTTCTTCAGGATCTGCCAAGGTTCGAGTCCGACGACCTTGGCTTGGTCGTCGGTGATGATGAACCGGCGGAACTCCACCCTAGAAGCTTCGTCAAACCCGGACACGCTGTTCCGGATGGAGGGAAACTTTGGATCCCTGGACGACTGGAGCCCGGAGCAATTGGCTCTTGGGAGGCGCTGGGTTTAAGCGTGGCGCGGTGCCGGGTTGGCACTGGAGGAGATTCTTCGTCGCGAGTTGCGTGATCTGGATACGGCACGGACGATCGCGCTGTTGTGTGGTCCCGCGGATTATACGGTCCCGCCCAGGGCGCCCAAGCCCACTTCGGGACTGGTCGAACAGCAGCGTTGGTTCATGAAGGCGGCAGGCCGTGACTGAAGTCATCCATTCAGCGGCAGCGCTTCAGGCGGTTTGTGAAGCCCATGGATGGATGTGGCGCTTGGGGCATTGCCTTTCGAGGAACTTGCCATCCGTCGTTCATCGCTTTTCGAGTACCTTCCAGGCATCGCATTGCGGACATGCTCCGCTGAAGATCTGGTCGTGATGAAGGCATTTGCCGGGCGTGGCCAGGATTGGGTCGATGTCCAAAGGATCATCGTGCGCCAGTCGGGCGGACTCGACTGGGCTCATGTCTGGCAACAACTGCAACCGCTTGCCGAGTTGAAGGGGCCCTCCGAAACCCTCACCCGACTGGAGCGACTCCGACGGGAGTTTGGAGGCTGAACCGGCACGATGCAGCAGGCGTCTCGCGCGGAGACGCTGAGGCACGTACCCAAAAGTAAGTACTTCTACGTAGTTTTCTCCGTCGAGAAACGGAGGTGTCCTGTGGCTTCTACTCCGGCGTCGGATCAAGGAGCGCGAAACAACCCACTCAGAGGGTTCATCCCGTCGGATCCGATGCGTAGCAACACCGCAGAATGCCGCACCGTCGGCATTCAGGACCACCGCCTGCATGGAGACGCCATCAACCGAATCGGGAAACTGGAGACTGGACTTGAGTGGTGGAAAAACGGGGCCGACGGCCCTCCACTCGGATCACCGGTGGCTGGGCATCGCCCGATGTCTGGTGAGTGTCCTTTGCGCGGCGAACGTGTTCGGATCCGACCTGGACTCCGAGCTTCCCCGGATGCCGGCGACCAAGGACATCAAGGTGCAGGTCGCGTTCACGGGCAACCAGGTGTTCACCTCGTCCGAGTTGGCCGGGATCGCCCAGCCCATCCTCGATGCCGATGGCATCAGCCTCCTCAGCATTGAACGGGCGCGGATGGCGGTGACCGAGCACTATATCCGCCACGGCTACATCAACTCCGGCGCCGTGGTGCCTTCACAGGACATAGGCGGTGGGCTGCTCAAGATCGAGGTTGTCGAAGGCCAGTTGACGGAAGTCGAGGTCAAGGGGAACCGATGGATCGCCCGCCGATTCTATGAGCGCCCATTCAAGGCAATGAAGGGAACCGCGTTGCAGGTGGGACGTCTCCAGGAAGAACTGCAGCAGATCCGATATGACCTCCCACTGAAGCAGATCAATGGCGATCTCCAACCGGGAGCCCGGTTGGGAGAAGCCAAGCTGAATCTGGAGGCGAAGGAGGAGTTTCCGCACCACGCAGGATTGATGTTCCGGAATGATCTGCCCCCGAGCTCCGGGGCTCATCAGGTGGATCTGTGGGTTCAATCGTCCAGCGTGACACGCAACCTGGATACGCTCAGCTTTCAGCTGGGCATCTACCGTTTCGGTCAGGGGGACGGCGGATTCCTGGAGGGCGACAACTACAGCGTGGATTACCGGATCCCGTTCACCTCCTTCGGCACCCGCTTCGGTGGATTCGTCAGGAGATCCACGGCATCCGTCCTGGAGGAACCGTTCAATGAACTCGACATCTCCAGTGACACCCGATCCTACGGCCTGGTCCTTGAACAACCGCTGATCCACAACCTGAAGAGGGAGTGGACCCTTTCAGTGATGGCGGAGCACAAGGACAACCGCACCTACCTGTTCAATCAGCCCTATACGTTCTCCTTCGACATGCCCCCGGGCGGCGAGAACAGCGTCTCCGTGATCCGGGTGGCCTCCCAGTATGTTCAGCGCAGCACCAATGACATCTTCTCGGTTCGAGCAACCTTCAGTGCAGGCTTTGATGCCCTCGGAGCGACTTGGGACGGACAAGGACTCCGGGACGGAGATTTCAAGGCAGTCCTCATACAGGCTCAATACCTTAGGAATATTCCGGGAACACGGGCCCAGGTTCTGATCCAGGGAGCAGGACAATACGCGAACGACAATCTCCTGCCGGTGGAACAGATCTCGATCGGGGGAGCGCATAGCGTGCGGGGTTATCGGGAGAATTCCCTGGTTAGGGACATTGGAATCTATGGAGGACTGGAAGTCCGGATTCCCGTTCTGGGGGGTGCGCGTTCCCAGTGGCTGCAACTGGTTCCGTTCGTCGATGCCGGAGCCGGATGGAATAGGAACGGCGCCACCCCGACGCCGCGAGACATCCAGAGCGTCGGAATAGGGCTCCGCAGCAGTCCCCATCCCCGTATTCAGGGGTCCCTGTTCTGGGGATACGCCTTCCGCGATTTGGTGGCCGACCGCAACGACCCCCAGGATCACGGCATCCACTTCCAACTCAACGCATCCTTCTTCTGAATATGAGACAAAGAGACACCGGGACGACAGGGGCGGGGAATCCGACATTGGACATCGGGCAGGCAGGCAACCAGGGATGTGCCCGGAAATCTGTGGGGCCGGGCCTTTCCCATCGGATCGGCTACCTGATCGCCATCCAGACGGTCCTCGCGCTCAAGCTGTCGGCACAGATCATCACCGACGGCAGCATGGGTGCTGCCATGAACCTGTCCGGACCAAACTTCCAGATTCCGGAGACCCTGGGAACGCGGGCAGGAGCCAACCTGTTCCACAGCTTCCAGACGTTCAACCTGAGTCAGGGGCAGAGGGCCACGTTCACCGGAGAGACCGGGATTCAAAATCTCGTCGCACGGGTGACGGGCGGCGCGGTCTCCAACATCGATGGCACACTGGCTTCGGAGATTCCCGGAGCCAATCTCTACTTCATGAACCCCGCCGGGGTGATGTTTGGTCCCAACGCACAATTGGAGCTCTCTGGAAGTTTCGCCGTGACCACTGCCGACCAGATTGAATTCGCAGCAGGATCCCCGTTCGGTTCCCAGGCAACCCTACCGGTAACGCTGACATCCGCAGCGCCCGTGGCCTTCGGGTTTCTTGGCAACAACCCCAAATCGATCTCGTTCAACGGCTCCCGATTGGAGGTGGGTGTCGGTCATCAAATCAACATTGTCGGGGGAGCCTTGGATTTCCGGAACTCTGCCGACATCTCCGCCCCTTCCGGAAACCTGCTTCTCGCCTCTGTGGGATCTTCGGGATCCCTCGATCTAGCCAATCCAGTGACCGGTCATTTCGCCAACCTCGGCGATATCACCCTGACCGGTGGGGCGTGGGTGAGGACATCGGGGGAGAGCGCAGGTAATCTGCTGGTGAGGGGTGGTAATCTGACGATTGCAGAAAGCACACCTGACAGGTTTACGTCGTTGCGGAACGAAACCTCAGGTCGAGGAAATGGGGGAACCATCAATATTGAATTGCGCGGCAACCTGACCCAGAACAACGGCAACGTGGTCGCGCAGAATCGTGAGGCAGCGAGTGGCACTGGATCCGATGTAAGCATCGTAGCAGATGGAGTTTTCCTCGAGAACAAGGGGAGAATCATAACAACAACATTTGGCAATGCGAATGGGGGAAGGATATCGATCAATGCGTCGAAGGTGGCGATGTCTGAACATGGCAGCAGCAGCGAAGATGGAAACACTGGGATTAGAGCGTTAACTTTTTCGAATGGAGATGCGGGTGATATAAAAATAATCGCAGATGAAATCAATGTGTCAGCAAATGCTAGCATCAGCTCGTTTTCAGGTGGCCGCGGAATGGGGGGTAATATTGATATAAGCACTGGACATATTATAGTAATAGATGGCTCGATTGGTGGAGTATCAACATCCGATGGCAATTCGGGCCGCATCTCAATCGCTGCAAATTTCCTTGATATGAGCGAGGCTTCTATCCGTGCTTCATCAAGAAATTCTGGTGCAGGCGACATTGCGGTTGAGGTTGGCGAAATGTCGATGTTGAATAGCACGGTGGCGGCATCGGGGATGAGTCGAGGTGGGGTGATTCAAGTTTGGGTCCTGAATCATTTGGCCATAGATGGTTCCTATAATGACGGAGTTGCCATACAAACCAGTACTAGAAGTTCACAACCTGTCGGGGACGCGGGTGGGATTAGCATCAGGTCCGGTTCAATGAGTCTCCTCAACGGGGCTTTTGTTGGATCCGTAACCACTGGGTTCCTTGACGCTGGCGACATCACTGTCAGCAGCGATGGCCATGTTGTAATCGACGGTGGCGTTGCCGGCATCTTGACAGGGTTTGGTGCGTCCTCTGGGTCGTCGGCAGGAGATTCAGGAAGCATCTCATTAAGGGTTGGCGGCTTGAATCTTCTCAGGGGTGGCGTTGTCAGGAGTACAACCGACGGTCAGGGGAACTCAGGTAGCATCTCCCTCATCACGACGGGAAATCTTCTTATTGATGGTGGCCCTGTTGAACTGGGAGCTCTGGAGACGGGCATCTACTCTCACGCTGTGGGTAAGTTTATTGTTGGAAATGGAGGAGATGTCACCGTGACTGCTGGTGAAGTCAGTATTTTGAATCGTGGTCAGATAAGCAGTCAGAGCTTTGGGTTCGGTAATGCAGGTTCGGTCTTTGTCAATGTTGAGGGCGACTTATTGATCGATGGAATCATTGATACCGTGTTCGAAACCGGTATTGCAGCTAGAGCTAATCAGGGGCGTACTGGTGATATTAATGTAAATGCAGGTTCACTTTCGATTGCAAGGGGTGGCATAATTGACAATTCAGTTCTTGGAACGGGCTCTTCGGGTAGGGTGGTGCTGGAGGTTCAGGATCGTGTGGAGATCGATGGCGGAGGTTTTCGCGATTTGCAGGCGGGAGTGTTTTCGGGGAGACCTTTGGCGGGTCGGCCAAACCGTGGGGCTTCTGGCGATATTCTCATCTACGCGAGCGGATTGTCGTTGGTAGGAGGTGGGGTTGTATCCTCCGAGTCCCGAAGTGGGGATGCTGGGAGTGTTGAGGTTGTGACTCGGAGCGGTTCGATTGAGATTGATGGCTCAAATGTATCTGTTGCTGCTCCGGCGGGTAGTGCAGGACGAGTGAGTTTGAGTTCTGCGGAGGACATCATCGCCGCTGGCTCAACAATTTCAGCCTCAGCTCAGGGCGATGGTGGCAATGTCGCGTTAGCGGGTCGGTTTATCCGTGCTGAGAATGGAACAAGGCTTATTGCCAATGCGGTCCAGGGTCGCGGTGGCGCCTTTACCCTGGAGAGCCTTCTCTTCATGACTCCGAATAGTCCATTTCCTCGTGTTGACTCCCAACAAGGCCAAGCGGGCAGCGTTGATGTGCGCAACGTGGTGGACATCCAATCCAGCCTTGCGCAACTGCCCGAGGGCGTCCTCTCCGATCAGTTCTACATTCAACTGGGATGTGAGAGGGACCGCCCGTATGCCAGTTCGCTGGAGTATGGGAGCCTGCAGGGTGTGTTGGCTTCGCCCAGCCTGTGGTTCCCCAGTTCCCACCTTGAAAGATACTCCCCACAATGAACTCTTCGCATTTCAGGCAAAAGCTAGGCCAATGGATGGAGCAACGAATGGGAAGGATGGTTCCGGACCAGAGGCTGGTTGATCGACTCGGTACTGCTGGCAGATGGGGCGGGAATCGCTTGGGTTTGGTGTGGGCACGACGTTGGGGAGTCGTGTGGGCGATGTGCGTGCTGGGGGCATTGGTCGTTCCCTCCAGGGCAGCGGATCAGGCGGAAGTTGTTTCCGCTTATCAACTGTTGGCTCAAGGGAAGGTGGCTGCGGCTCAGATGGAGTTTGATCGTTTGACTAAATCCTCGAGTCCTGACGATCGGGAGGATTTGTGGGCGGAGGCGGTATCGGGACAAGCCCAAGCCTGTTTGGCGGGGGGCAGCAGTTGTTCGGCAATGGACCTGTTGGTCGCTGCCTTGGCGAAGGTGGATGGGGACTCTGCCGCGGCCTGTCGCCTGCAACTGACATTGGGGATTGCCTGTCAACAGGCGGGTAGGTTGGACCAGGCGGAAGTAGCTTTGGTCGAGGCGGTTCGTCTCGCATCCGTATTGAATTTGACATCGGCGCGGGCGGAGACAGCCCTCGAGTTGGGTACGCTGATGGGTTTGCGGGAGATTCAAGAAAGGGGAGTTTTGGCCTCCCTGCCGGGGGATCGAGGTCGGCGCGGTTTGGCAGTGGTCTTGAGGCCCGATTTGCAGATTCAAAGTCGAATGGATCAAACCCTCGCCACGCTGAGCGACGCCGTCAGGTTGTGTCATGAGGCGGGGCGACCTGATTTGGCGGTGAACTGCCTCCTTCGGTTGGCGCACTTCCAAACCGTGGCGGGCGATGGGAGGTCTGCGATCGGCACGCTTGAACGGGCAAAGACATTGTTGTTGGGCGATGCACTTCGGTCGGCTGCTGCCAGCCACTGGCTGAGTTGCGGTTTGATTCACCTGGCTTTGCTCCGATCACCAGAGGTTCAAGGCTCCGGGCAGGCGACGACTGAGTGCCTGAAGGCTGCTGCTGCCAAGGCTTTGGCTGCGGAGGATTGGAGTTCCTTGAGTTACGCCCGTGGGTTGGAAGGACAGTTGTTGGAGTTGGACCAGAAATGGTTGGAAGCGGAATCAGTGACTGGCGAAGCGTTGTTTCTGGCTCAACGGGCGGGGAATCAAAGGGCGTTGTTCGAGTGGCAGTGGCAGGCGGCTCGAATTCTGGCGGCGCAGGGCAGGGATGCGGCGGCACGGGATTATTATCGGGTGGCCACGGAGACCTTTCGCAGGATCCGGGGGAGCTTTCGTGCCGGGCAACGCAGTCTGTTGGATTATCAATCGAATCCGGGGGATGCCTTCTTTGAGTTGGCCAACCTGAACTTTCGCCTTGCGGATGCCGCCAAGGCTCCCGAGCAGGCTGGCAACTTGCTGAAGCAGGCTCGTGATGCGGTTGAGGCGTACAAGACGTTCGAAGTGGAAAGCCAGTTTCTTGATGCTGAATGCTCTGCCCTGGTGGAAAACCTGTCCGGCAACATCGAGCAGGTGTTGGAATCGGGGGGCAAGGATGCGGCGATCATCTATGTGCTGCCGCTGTCCGACCGGACGGAGATCCTGGTCACACTTCCCGGACAGCGACAGGAGCGTCGGACGGTCCGCAAGGGTCGGCAGCAGATCGAGGCTATGGCGAATCAGTTGCGGTTGGGTCTCGCTGCTGCGGTCAAGGATGATCCGGAAGTGCGGAGTGCGGCGGAGTCCCTGCATCGGGATTTGATCCAACCCATCGAACCGCTGCTGGTGGAGGCGGGGATCCAGCAGTTGGTGTTTGTCTTGGAGGGGGCGCTGGCCCGAGTGCCGATGGCGGTGCTGTACGACGGAAGCGGATTCCTGATTGAGAAGTACGCGATCGCGAATTCGCCCGGTCTCGGCTTGATGGAACCGGGCCGTGTTCGGGATCGGAAGCCCTCCATCCTGCTGGGCGGTTTGACCACCAAGGAGCCGCCCTTCGAAATACTCCAGCATGTGGCGGAGGAGGTGGAGGAGATTGGGCGCCTGTTCAGGAACGTGACCCTGATGGGAGATGAGTTTACCGGGGACAGACTGCGGGAGGCGATTGCGAAGCAGTCCTTCAACATGGTGCACCTGGCTTCCCACGCTTCCTTCGGTGGATCGCCGGAGAGCACCTTTGTGGTGGTCCGAGGGCGTCGGATCAACCTGAACGAGTTGGCGGACCTGGTCCGTCCCACGCTCCTTCGGGAGAAGCCGATCGAGTTGCTGGCCTTTTCCGCCTGTGAAACGGCGCGGGGCAACGACCGGATGGAATTGGGATTGGCTGGGGTGGCACTGAAATCGGGGGCCCGCAGTGTGTTGGCGACGTTGTGGAGTGTGGATGACCTGTCCACGGCCCGGTTGATGGCCGAGTTTTATCGGCAGCTTTCAGTCAACCCCGGGTTGACCAAGGCGCAGGCCCTGAGGGCGGCGCAGCTTTCCTTGATCCAGGATCCCCGGTTCTCGCATCCGTACCAGTGGGGACCGGTCGTCCTCGTGGGCAACTGGCTTTGAGAGGTTTCCTGTATTGGCTGCGCCGAGATCATATATCCCGATGAAGATCCAGAACCTGCTTCGCCTGTGGTCCGTTGTCCTCCTGCTGGGGTGGCTTGGAATGGGTTGTGCCTCTTCGGGAGGCTCAAGTCGCCCTGAATCCGCCGCCAACACCGCGGCCCTCACCAAGTTGGTGAGTGAGCTCAAGGAGGCGCGCATCACCACCGAATTGTACGCCAGGAACGTGCGACGTCGGCTGGCCAGCCAGCCCGACTCGCCCGAGCTGTTTGAGTCGGAGCGGCTCTATGAGTCTGCCCGGGGAGCCGTCAACGCCCTGCTCAATGACGTGCAGGGCATGGTCCGGTCCGGTGGGATGATCAGCAGTGCCGATTTTGAGGTTCGCAGGGAATCGGCGTCGAATGCGGTGGTGGATTTCAACACCTATGCGAACAACCTGCTCAACCCGCCCGGCAGTGACGGGGCAGGGCAGACCAAGTTCATCGGTGCGCTCACTTTGGATGGAGTGGCCGGACTGGGGACCCGGCTTTGGGATGAGGTCAGCAAGCGACGGAATGCCAATCGAGAGGCTCAGGAACGCTGGATGAACGCAGAGTGTGACCGACTCAAGGCGGCGGAGTGGGGTTCCTTTGGAGAGATCAAATGATGCATTTCGGGACAAGATCGAAGGGTGCCCGGAACCGGTGGTTGGGGCTGTTCCTGTTGCTGTCGGGCAGTTGGAGCGTTGCGGCGAAGACGTTGGCTCTCTTGGTGGGTGTCGGAAGCCATGATGATCCGAAGATTCCGGATCTTGCGTGTGTGGGTCCCGACATTTCGATGATGCGGCGAACGCTCATCGACAGCCTCGGCGTCAAGCCGGAGGACGTCCTGATCCTCACCAACCGACAGGCCACCGCATCGGCGGTGACGGAGGCGTTTCAGAGACACTTGGTGGATGGAGCGTCCGCCTCCGATTCGGTGCTGTTCTATTTCACCGGTCATGGATCGCAGGTGCGGGATGACAATGGCGACGAGGAGGACGGACTCGATGAGGTGTTGGTCACCTACGGTACCCGTTGGGAGGACCCCACCAGTTATATCTCCGATGACAGCTTGAAGATCTGGCTGGACCGGCTGCGTTGTCGCAAGGCGGTGGTGGTGCTGGACTGCTGCCATTCCGGAACCGGGACCCGGACAATGCAACGGGTTCCCATCAAGACGTACGACATCGGGTTCTCCGTTGAGGCCAAGGGGCATTTTCCGTTCCTGCCCCGTCAGAATGGGTTTCAGAGGGTCAATGCTTCTCCTGGAACCCAGAGGGCTTTGGTGGCGGCCTGTGCCGCGAACGAGACAGCCCTGGGACCTTCCTCAGGAAGTCTTCTTACCCGGGAGTTCTGTCAACAAATCCGATTTGCGAATGCACGCCCCCTTTCGGAGATCATGAAGAGCACCAGCGCCAAGGTGGTGCAGGAAGCCCGACGCCTGGCGCATCAACAATCGCCACAATTGGAGGGTGACACCGACGTGATCCTCCCGGAGGAACGCTCGACAGCACGGCCTCCCGCTGCGAGGCCCGCCCCACCGACAGCCGCTACTCCTGCCAACTCAAGCCCTCCGCGCGAGTCTGTCGCAACGACTCCTCAGGCACCGGACCCTGTGGCACCGCCGTTGCCGGCAGCTCCAACAATTCCGCCGTTGCCGCCAGCTCCGACGACTCCGCCGGAGCCCAGCCAGCCGGCAGGTGACTCACGACTGCCCCTGTTGGATGAGAGAATCCAAAGGATGGACTTCGCGATGAGCATGCGGGTGGTGGATGCGGAAACCGGTCAGTCGGTTGCAGGAAGGGAGGTTCGCGCCGGCACACGACTTCAGGTGCGGGTCAATGTTGGCAAGGCGGGTCACCTCCGCCTGTTCCACTTCGATTCCAGCCTCGCCTCCACCATGGTCTATCCCAACCAATACCAGAGCAACGGGATCGTATCCGCCAACCGGGAGATCCTCATACCCGGTCCCGAAGCGGAGTTCGACTTCGTGGTGACGGACGATTCCATCGGTGTGGAAACTCTGAAGGCGGTGTGTTCCACAGTCCCGTTCGAGGAGAGGCTGGATCCGCCCGCCAAGGGATCACCGTTCTTCGGCCAGGTTCCGCTGCTGCCCTCCGAGTCCTATAGGAGAGGTCTGGCCGTGCAGCCGAGGGTGTCTGCGGCCACACGTGTCACCCCAAGTGGACCCGAAGTGGCCGAGGCGGTGGTGGCATATAGGGTGGTGAAGTAGGGAGGGTGGCGTGATCTATTCGTGAAATTTGCGCCAGCAGCGCCGATAGAGAGTGGCCAGCTGTTGATTGGTATCCCGGGCGAATAGTTTAAGTAAAAATAGGTATTTGAACTAATCACGCTTGGGTTTGTTGGCGGGTCAGAATCATTTGACGCGGAGGGAAACGCGAGTCTTGCGACAGTAGCTGCGTAGCTTCAGGCGACGATGCGGGCTATTCAAGAAAGACTTATTTTAGCACAAAACGGCTGATTATATGATTGTTGCAATCAAGCGCGATAAACACCATGTCCACACTGCACGAACCGCAATCCTGAGACTCCAATATCTTATATTATTAGTTCTCGGAATCGTGTTTCCCCAGGTGGATGTTGACGCAGCGGCAACGATAGGAAGTAGCTTGATCTTCTCCGAGCGTCAGGATCGTGATGGCGATGGTTGCTTTGCTGGAACACTGGCTGAGGGAAGGTTTATTCTGGGATGGAATGTAGGAAATGGGGGTTCTTCGATCTCCGGAATATACGAAAAGGGCTTCTATCGCGCTACTGGCCAAACCTCCTGGACACCGCTCTTTGAGACTGCTCCATACTCGCTGGGCGTACTGGCAAATGTCCGGCGAAGTGTGGAAATCCAGTCCACAGCTGGTTGCACCACATGGCAGTATCGGGTTGAGCTTTGGAGGAACGGTTCACTGTACACAGTCATTCGGGCAGAGGGGCAACAAAGAGAAGAGACTCCTGCACAGGATGGGAGCACCGTTGTCAACCCTCCCCCGAATGACAGTTTCGGTGCCGGAACCATCATCAATGGAAATACCGGGCAGGTCACTGGTTCCAATGTGGCTGCGACCAAGGAGAGCGGTGAACCAAATCATGCCGGGAACTCTGGGGGAAGGTCGGTCTGGTGGAGATGGACTGCACCGTCTAATGGCTTTGCAACCTTTGATACAATTGGTAGCACGTTCAACACCGTTTTGGCGGCGTATTCCGGCTCAGCATTGAACAGTCTGACGTTGATCGTTGCCAACGATGATCATGGCGGCGTCAGTACTAGCCGGATCCAATTTAATGCTGTTGCTGGAACTACCTACCGATTGGTCGTGGACGGATTCAATGGGGCAACTGGCACAATCTCTCTCAACTGGAGCTTGGCTGCTCCAGTCCCGCCTACGATAACCGGCCACCCGCAGAACCGGGTGGCTACGGTAGGCACTTCAACTTCGTTCAGCGTGACTGCGTCTGGCACAGCACCAATCAGTTACCAATGGGTTCGAAATGGGGTTGATGTCCCGGGGGCCACCAGCAGCACCCTGAGCTTCGCTTCGGTTCAATTGAGCGATGCCGGGACGTATCGGGTGAGAGTGACCAATCCCGGGGGTTCGGTGATCAGTGAGTCGGCGAGCCTGACGGTGAATCCGGCAGTGATTCCTCTACCAACCATCACCGGGCAACCACGGAGCAAGGAGGTTGCTGTTGGTGCAGCCACCTTCTTTGGTGTCGCGGCGACCGGCGCTGCTCCGATCACTTATCAGTGGGAACGGAATGGGGTGAGTATCCCGGGGGCTACCGACAGCACCTACAACATCGCTTCGGCCCAGTTGAGTGATGCCGGGACTTACCGGGTGAATGTGACCAACCCGGGCGGGACGGTGAGCAGTGATTCGGTTGTGTTGACGGTTGTTCCTGGAAGCTCGACGCCCGGTGTGGGCTTTGTCAGCACTGTCTTGGAGTTCGGCGATCGTCAGGATCGGGATGGTGATGGTTGTTTCGCGGGTTCCCTGCCGGATGGTGAGTTTTCCATGTCCTGGAATCTTCGCAATTCAGGGGCTCCGATCACCGTCTTCGAGGTTCTCTATGGGCGCATAGGGAGTAGCTCGGAATGGTTGTACCTTGGTGAGACGGACCCATTCAGTATTGGCACAACAAACAGTTTGCGTCGGTCGCTTCGAATTGGGATGGGAAGGGGTTGTAACGCTTGGCAATACCGTGTGGAGGTCTGGAAGGACGATGCAGCGTTGATTCCTGTTGGCGCAGAGGGCATGCAGTCCGAGGAGTCCCTCGAGGAAGACGCTGCTCCAGCGGGTCCTCCGGACAACAACAACTTCGCAGATGCAATCAACATCACCGGGGTCAGAGGGCAGGTTTCCGGAACCAGCGTGAACGCCACCAAGGAGGTTGGTGAGCCGAATCATGCTGAAGAATCCGGCGGGCGTTCGGTTTGGTGGCGATGGACTGCGCCGGGCAGTGGTGTGACGACGGTGGATACCCGGGGGAGTACGTTCGACACGCTTCTCGCAGTTTATACTGGGAATGCAGTTGGGAGTCTGGCGTCGATAGCCTTCAATGATGACCACGACGGGTTGAGCTCGAGCCGGGTCCAGTTCACTGCTGTTGCTGGAACGACTTATCGGATCGTGGTGGATGGCTACTTGGGGTCATCAGGAACAATTGTTCTAAATTGGGATCAGGGTGGGGCTGGCGTTGCACCTCCGGTGATCACCGGGCAGCCCCGAAGCAAGGAGGCTACCGTGGGTGGATTCACTTCCTTCGGTGTCGCGGCGACCGGTGCCGCTCCGATCACCTACCAGTGGCAACGCAATGGGGTGAACATCCCGGGCGCTACCGACAGCACCTACAATATTGGCTGGGTAGAAATGAGTGATGCCGGGACCTACCGGGTGAACGTGACCAACCCGGGCGGGACGGTAACCAGTGATTCAGTCACCCTGACGGTGACTCCGGTGGTGATTCCTCCACCGACGATCACCGGGCAACCCCGAAGCAAGGAGGCTACCGTGGGTGGATTCACTTCCTTCGGTGTCGCGGCGACCGGTGCTGGGCCGATCACCTACCAGTGGCAACGCAACGGGGTGAACATCCCGGGCGCTACTGACAGCACCTACAATATAGGCTGGGTTCAACTGAGTGATGCCGGGACCTACCGGGTGAATGTGACCAACCCGGGTGGAACGGTAACCAGTGATTCAGTCACCCTCACGGTGACTCCGGTGGTGATTCCTCCACCTGCGATCACCGGACAGCCTCGAAGCAAGGAGGTTGCTGTCGGTGCAGCCACCTTCTTCGGTGTAGCAGCAAACGGTGCTGCTCCGATCACCTATCAGTGGCAACGGAATGGGGTGAACATCGCCGGGGCAACCAACAGCAACTACAATATCGCCTCGGCCCAGTTGAGTGATGCCGGAACTTACCGGGTGAACGTGACCAACCCAGGCGGGACGGTGAGCAGTGATTCCGCAGTTCTCACCGTGACTCCAGTCGCTGTTCCTCCACCCACCATAACCGGGCAACCGCAGAATCGGGTGGCGACGGTGGGCACGGCGACTTCGTTCAGCGTGGTTGCGACTGGGAACACCCCCATCACCTATCAATGGGTTCGGAACGGCTCGGATCTTTCAGGGGCGACCGGCAACACATTGAACCTCAATTCGGTTCAGCTGGGTGATGCCGGAACGTATCGGGTTAGAGTCACCAATCCCGGTGGTTCGGTTCTGAGTGATCCGGCGACGCTCACGGTCAATCCAATTGTGGTTTCTCCACCCACCATCACCGGGCAACCCCGGAGCAAGGAGGTCGCGGTGGGTGCTTCAACCTTCTTTGGTGTTAGCGTGACGGGCACCGCTCCGATCACTTATCAGTGGCAACGAAACGGGGTGAACATCCCGGGCGGCACCAACAGCAATTTCAATATAGCCCAGGCCCAGTTGAGCGACGCCGGGACCTATCGGGTCAGTGTCAGCAACCCCGGGGGAACGGTGACCAGTGATTCCGTGGTGTTGACGGTGATTCCGGCATCCGGCGGTGATCCCTTCGTCCAGCGCCGGCTTTCGGGATATGTGCCCGGTGGTTCGACCTTGGTGACGTTGATCGCCACGCCTCCATCGGGGACGGTGGTGTATGGAGTGGAGGATACCCCTCCCCAGGGTTGGGTGGTGGGCGATGTCAGTGATCAGGGACAGTTTGATGCGGTGAACCGGAAGGTGAAATGGACCTTCATCGACGGAACAGCGCGGACGTTGACCTACCGATTGACCGCTCCGGCGAATGCCCAGGGGACTTACCTATTCACGGGGATCGGGAATCTGGATGGAGTTTCGGAACGAACCATCGCCGGTGATACGGAGTTGGTGGCGGCGCAGCATCATCCGGGGGATCGCAATCCAGCGGATTGGCGCATGGATCTTGGTGAGGCCCTCCTGTATGCGGCGGCCTATCGGCGGGGTGATACATGGCCGGTTCCGCCAAACCCGATCGACCAGGGGCATGCGATCCGCGGTTTGGCCCTGTATCGGAGTGGGGAGTTCTACACACGCAGTCTGGAGGTGGCCACGCCACCGGGTTGGTGGGTGAACACCGGAGGACCTTCGGGCAACGGCGGAAGGAATGCCGGTCTTGCCCAGGCAGGCGGGACTGCAGTGCGCATCCTGCCTGGCAACTATGTTGTGGGCGGCAGCTTCGAGGTCAGCATCCAGGTGGCGCCTGTCGCGGGCACGTTCGCCTATGGGATTGAGGATGCGCCTCCGCTGGGCTGGGAAGTGTCGCAGATCTCGGATGGCGGCAACTGGGATCAGGTGCAGGGCAAGGTGAAGTGGACCTTCTTGGATGCGAATCCGCGGACGCTCCGGTATCAGGTGAGGGCGCCCGCTGGTGCGGATGGCGTCGTTGGCTTCACGGGCCGAGCGAACTTCGATGGCTTGGTGGATGTGGCGGTGGACGGGGATCGGAGCCTGCCTCCAGCTGGAGTGGGAGGCGATGGACCACGACTTTCGATTGGACAGTTTGTGGGGGTCGAAATCCGGGGAATTGCCGGACGGAGCTATGTCTTGGAATCAAACACCGAACCGGATGCAGTTGCGGGCTGGATAACGGTCCAGTCTGTGACGTTGGAGTCGGATGTGGTCACGGTTTTCGTGCCGTTCGAGCCAGGGTCCACAGCCGTGTTCTATCGAGCACGCGAGCAGTGAGCCGGGACGACGCAGTCCGGGTCTCGGTAGATTTCAGCAGTTCTGCGGTTGAGCCATTGGGCCGGATCCGGAAAAGGGTCCGGCGTCATTCCATCCGTGAAATCCATGAAATCGGTGGAGAACCCAAGTGCCGTTTTCAGGTTCCCGGTTCATCGGTGGTTGGACACGTCATGGCTTGGAGTTCTGACGCATCGGCATGGGATGGTGACGGAAGTAGAACAACTGACGTTGATGCCCCCGTTGATCTGGGCCTTCAACCTGGAAAAGGCCGTTGAAACCACGGATTGCACGGCTGACGCGGATCAGCAGGGACTTGGCTTGGGATCGCTGCACACCTGCGAGGTGAGCGCGCGACCGGGATGGAAACCTTCATTCCAGCCCTGTCCATCCGTGGAATCTGTGAAATCTGTGGTCAAGACAACTGCCGCTTTCAGGTTCAAAGCATGACGGGTGGCGACCAAGGAGAAGAGGCGACGAAACAGGAAGAGATCCTGGAGGGCGCTCCTCTGGCGACGTATCGCATCCGAGTTTTTCAATGTGTCAGTTTCAAAAACTCAATGACTGCCCTTGGTGGCGGAGCCGGATGGGCGGATCTCCGACACCGCCCTTCAACCCCGGAGGGGTTACCCTGGAAAAGGCAGTTTGATCCGCAGATTGCGCAGATGACGCAGATGATCAGGAGCTTGGATTGGGCGTGCCATTCACCTGCAAGGTGACGTCTTCGCCGGGCTTGGGTGCCGTCATTTCTGCCCGTCTATCTGCGCCATCAGCGCCATCTGCGGATAGATGAACTGCCGATTCTAGGGTTACACACCTATAGCCCGGGGTCGCGAAGCGCACCCCGGGATTGGACGCGGAAAAGGAAAACTACCCCGGAGGGGTTGCAGAAGGAGCTCAAACCCCTCCGGGGTAAGGACCCATTTGGACGCATGACCCGGGGTACGCTTCGCGACCCCGGGCCAATTGCTGATACGCCTCCGGCATAGAGGTCACACCGTCGTTGTTGAGCCCGGCACACTCCTGGGTCCGTGGTGCGTTCCCGGAATGCGGAAGTTTGGGGACGGGCTCTTGTCAGAAGGATTCCTGCCCACCCAGCTTTTCGAGTCGGTAGCGGCGGATCAGTTCCTTCATGTTCCGGATGCCGAGCTTGGCATAGATATGCTGAAGGTGACTTTCGACGGTGCGAACGGACAGCGGTGGGATCAGGGACGCAGCTGCGATCTTGGCGCTGCCCTGTTTTACGAGAGCTGCCACGACCGCCATCTCGGCGGGTGTCAGCAATCCCCAGGGCAGGATCGGATGTTCGAACCAGGTTCCGCCACGGGCCACCGTCAGGACTGCCTGGATGAGGCTTTCGTCATCGGCCTTCTTGATCAGGAATCCCGAGAGGCCGGCGTCGCGGGATCGCTGCCAGATCTCCGGTTCCTCATACGCGGTCAGGATGAGGATCCGGCAGGTCGGTTGCCTGCGAACCCAGTCGGCGGCAAGATCCACTCCGACAGGGCGCCCGTCGAGGCGATGATCCATGAGGATCACGTCCGGGATCTCCTCGGCGAAGCGTGTTTCGGCGTCGGTGGTACTTCGGGCAGTCCAACTGACCCGGGTTTCGGGTGGGTGATCGAACGTGGCCACCAGTCCGCGGAGCATCCACGCTTGGTCCTCCACGATTCCGACGCTGACGATGCGATGAGGTGTGTCGGGCATTTCCATGGTTAGCTTGGAAAACAAGGTTGGAGGGGGCATGGGGACGGCGAGTACAACTCGCCGTAATGGAGGTTGGCTTCGGTTCACCTGGAGTCCTCCTGAACCTCGGCCGACGGGGTGACGGGCCAGCGCAGTGAAGTCCGGGTTCCCTGACCGGGTTCCGACTGGACCTGAATCGTGCCGCCCGCGTTGCGCATCCGGTCTTCTAGGTCGATCAGCCCATGTCCGGTCCGGGCCATCGTCGGGTCGAAGCCGACGCCATCGTCCTCGCAAACCAACTGCCATGCGCCCTCGGATTGACCCACGTGGAATCGGACCCGGGACGCTTTGCCATGGCGGATCGAGTTGCTGGTCAGTTCCCGGATGACGGCTTCCACGAGATGGCGATCTTCATCCTGAAGCTGGGGCAGGAGTGCCTCATCCAGCTCCAGTTCGATCCGGCAATCGGTCGCGCGTTGAAACCGTTCCAGCCAACGGCGGACAGATTTCCACCACTCACCCGATTCCCGCGGGAAAACTTCGAGAAGCAGCATGTGCTGGCGCAACTCCGTGCTGACCTCGTTGAGGCCCTCGATGGCATCGTTGAGGAATTCCCGGGTGGCCGGTGCGGGGCTCGTGCCGGTCGGAACTGCGCTGGGATTGTCGAGATCATGGGCGGTCCGTTTCAGCAGCATGGAAAGGCCGGTCAAGGTCTGGGCGGATTGATCGTGAAGATCCCGGACGATGCGCTGACGTTCGGTGGAACTGCGGCGCAGGTCGGCATCGGCACGGGTCAACTGCAGCAACAGATGCTCCGCCTGTCGACGTCGACGGCCCTCGATGGCTAGCGTGATGGCCACGGCGAAGCTGAGCAGGGTTCCGAGACCGCTGGTTGCGAGCAGGCGCATCCACGCTTCGCCTTCCGGAAAGGCTGCGGTGGGGCGGGCTTCAATCAGCCAATCGCGCAGGTACTGACGTCGGGAGAAGCGGATCACGCGGCCCGGCTCTCCGGTCGGGGCCGACATCCGGGCTGGCCCTTTGGGAAGCCAGTTGTTCTCGCCCATCACGGCAAAATCGATCCGGTCGGACTTCGCCCCGAATCGAGGTTGTCGGGTTGGAACAGCACGGGCCAGGTCCTGGGGTTGGATGTAGCTGAGTGGGACCTGATCATGGATGCTCAACTGGATTCCATCGGCCAGATGTTCGGAGAGCAAAGCGTCGAGGTGATCCACGACCAAGGCACCGAAGACCACGACGATCGGTTGGTTGGTTCCCGCAGCCTCCACGTAGTTTCCCCGATGTGGGCTGAAGAACATGCGGATGGAGATGACCGGGTTGGTCAGTTTCTCCGGAGGGACGGGTGGCGTGGCGGGAGCTCGTCCGCCGTTCAGCATGGCCCAGTCGGAGGTCTCGGCGGGATCGACACGGATCCAGCCAGGTCTCGTGATCCGGGCCCGGTCATCGACCACTGCCGACATGACCGCGCCAAAGCGTTGGTTCCGGGCGATGTTCGTTCCCACCAGGGAGGGCATCGGGACGGTCCGGAGATGGCCGAGGACGCGGAAATTGAGATGGCTTTTGTTGGTGCCTTCGAACAGGCCCGACGCGGTCCGGGAAGGGATTGGACCGGCGCTGGATTTGGCGATGCCGACGGCGACCCAGCCGGGGAAGTTGAGGGGAAGGACCATGCGCCTGGCCTTGGCGGTCCATGCGCGAACCATTGCTTCGTCATCCTCCGGGGGAATGGTCGCCACCACATCGGACAGGCTGGCCAGAGCCATCTCGTGCTTTTCGATCAGCAGTTCGAGGGCTTCCCAGTGTCGGATGGCCGCCGCTTGCAAACGTTCCTGCGCGTCGAGTTTGTGGGTCCGATAGGCATCGAGGGTGGCGAGCACGGTGACCAGCAACCCAGCCAGAAGGCAGAAGCCGGGCAGGCCGCGGAAGGTCAACTTTGAGGGCGGAGTCACAGGGTCGGGAACTGGCAGGGCGATGAAGTGAGCCTCGTCTGAGAACCGGGGAAAAGACCGAAGTTTGAGGAACCGGCAAGTGGCATGATGGGAGCGGTTGCATCCGGAAGTGATTGGCAAACCGGCGATGTTGCTCGGTCCCGATCGTGGTCCCGCAGGATTGCTGACCGTATCGGGCCGCTCTGTTCCCAACGGGGACTTGGAATCCAGCCCAGGGCTGCGGGAGCCTGGCGACCAATGCCCTGGGGTGACCCGCCCCGGATCCCTGCCATGCAAGGGCACCAGAGTCGTTCCTTCGCCGGTTGGTGAATCGAATCTCTGGCGCCCCTTCAGGGCGCGAACCGTTTTTGATGCCTTACCCGGGGCATCGGTCGTCGGACTCCCTCAGCCCCGGGCTGGGATCTTCCGGCCCGTTGGGCCGGCGGGGCCGGCACGATGCATCCCCTCCCGCCCGTAGCCGGTGAGGTCACGGGACTCCATTCCCTCTGCGTTCTCGAGTGCGAGTACGAGTACGAGTACGACGGCCGGATTCGAGGTCTGCCTTCCTCTCGTACTCGAACCTGCCCGAGTCCCCAACGGGGACTTGGAATCCAGCCCAGGGCTGCGGGAGCCTGGCGACCAATGCCCTGGGGTGACCCGCCCCGGATCCGTGCCATGCAAGGGCACCAGAGTCGTTCCTTCGCCGGTTGGTGAATCGAATTTCTGGCGCCCCTTCAGGGCGCGAACCGTTTTTGATGCCTTACCCGGGGCATCGGTCGTCGGACTCCCTCAGCCCCGGGCTGTGATCTTCCGGCCCGTTGGGCCGGCGGGGCCGGCGTCGGCGCCCGACGACCGGCCGGCCTGCTTGGGCCACGAAAAACCCCCTGCCGAGGTTGCGCCGTGGAGGGCGGATCGGGAGGGGGCTGTGTGGGTGACGGATGTTGGTTCGGGTGGCTGGCGCCTACTTCATGCGGTCGAAGTTCTTCTTCAGGATCTGCCAGGGTTCGAGTCCGGCGACCTTGGCCTGGGCATCGGTGACGATCTGGGCTTCGTTGGCGTTCTTGGTGGGGCGTTGGACCTTGTAGAACACGCCGAAATGGCCGGGCCAGAGATTCTCGGCGAGGCGATAGGCGGCGTATTCGTCGGTGACATCGTGTTCCTTGGGAACCTCGGCGAAGGCGCCGCCCTTGCGGGGATTGGCGTTGTCGAAGGCGCCGGGATAGAACTCGACGCATTCACTGAGCACCTGGACGAAGCTGAAGCCGTCGTGATCCATGGCCTGTTCCATCATGGCGAGGACATGGTTGGGGTTGGTGGCGGTGGTGCGACCGACGAAGGTGGCCCCGGCGCAGATGGCCTGCTTGATCGGGTTGATGGGGCGATCCTTTGAACCCCAGACATCGGTCTTGGACTTGAATCCGATGGGTGAGGTGGGCGAGGTCTGGTTCTTGGTGAGGCCGTAGACGTTGTTGTCCATGACCACGTAGGTGAGCTTCACGTTCTTGCGGGCGGTATGCGTGAAGTGGTTGCCACCGATCGAGAAGGCATCGCCATCGCCGCCGAAAACAAACACGTGGAGGTCGGGCCGGCTGAGGGCGACACCGCTGGCGAAGGGCAGGGCGCGGCCGTGGATGTAATGGGCGCCGTGAGCCTGGACGAAGTAGGGGAAGCGGGAAGAGCAACCGATGCCGGCGACGGTGGTGATCTTCTCATGATGCATCCGGCGCTTCTCGATCAGCTTGAAGTACAGGGCGAGGACGGAGAAATCGCCGCAACCGGGGCACCACGTGGGGTGATCGGCCGAAACCTCCTTCTTGGTGAGGGGCTTGCGGTCGGCATCGGCCAGGGGTGCGACGGGTTCGATGCGGGTATTGGCACCGCGCGGGAGCACGGCGAAGGGAATGGCCATTTCGCTCATATAGCTTGTGGGAAAGGGAGGGGGTGAAGGTGGGTCAGACGTTGGTGGAGTGCTGGGTGAGTGCGCGGGCCCGGCTGAGGATTTCGCTGATCTTCCAGGTGAGGCCATCGGACTTGTTGATGCCGCGGATCCTGGGATCGGCGAAGCGGGCGCGGAGGATGCTGCCGAACTGGCCGATGCCATAGAGGCCTTCGTCATTGAGTTCGACGACGAACACGTGGCGGAAGGCCTCGAAGATCTTTTCCAGGCCGTTGGGCAGGGGGTTGATGTACTTGATGTGGATGCTGGAGAAGGCTTCGCCATTGGCGCGGGCGATCTTGACGGCTTCCTGGCAGGGCCCCTGGGCGGATCCCCAGCTGACGAGGAGGACCTGGCCTTCAGCGGGGCCGTAGACGGTGGGGGTGGGGATCTCGGCCGCGAGCTTCTTGAGCTTGTTGCGGCGCTTGGCGGTCATCTGCACGTGCAGCTTCGGCGAGCCGGTGGGATGCCCGAGTTCATCGTGTTCGAGTCCGGTCACCACCGGGTATTTGCCACTGGCGACCCGGGTGCCGGGAGCGATGTGGCGGGTGATTCCGTCCGGAGCGGACAGGTCATAGGGTTTGTGTTCGGAGACCGGGGACAGGTCCGGGGAGATGTCCTGAACGATCTTCTGGAGGTCCGGTTCACGGAAAGCCTCGATGCGGGTGGCGATGCCCTGGTCGGTGAGGAGGATGACCGGGGTGGAGAACTTGCGGGCGACATTGACGGCCTCGATCGCGCAGTAGAAGCAGTCCTCGACATTGGCGGGGGCGATGACGACGCGGGGGCTGTCGCCGTGTCCACCGAAGCAGGCGATGTTGATGTCGGACTGTTCGATGTTGGTGGGCATGCCGGTGGAGGGACCGCCGCGTTGGACATCGACGACGATGAGCGGCATTTCGGCCATGGAGGCCCAGCCGATGGCTTCGGTCTTGAGGGAGATGCCGGGACCGGACGAGCCGGTGACGGCGACGCGTCCGCCCCAACTGGCGCCCATGGCCATGGAGACAGCGGCGATCTCGTCTTCGGCCTGCTGGAACGTGCCGCCGTACTTGGGCAGTTCGCGACGGAGGAGTTCCATGATGTCGGACCAGGGCGTGATGGGATAACCGGAACCGAAACGGACACCGGCGGCGATGAGGCCGTAGGCGAGGGCTTCATTGCCGCTCATGACGACCTGGGCCTGGCCGACGTTTTCGCCGGGCTTGAACTGGTAGAGTTCGGTGGCGGTGGCGAGGGTGTAATGATAGCCGGCATTGAAGGCGTTCAGGGCGGTCTCGGCGATCTTGGGATCCTTGCCGGTGAAGCGTTCCTGCAACAGGCGATGCAGCTTGTCGACGTTGAGATCGAACATCCGCGCCAGGAGACCGAGGGCGAACACGTTCTTGCCCTTGTCACGACCGGTACCGCCGATGGCCTCGATGGTGAGGGCGGAGATGGGGACGCCGATATGGCGGTAGCGGGCGAGGTTCTCGGCGGGAATGGCCTCGGCTTTGAGGTGATCGGAGTCGTACAGGACGATGCCTCCGTTCTTGAGTGAGCCGAGGTGGTTGAAGTAGCTGTGGTCGTAGAAGGCGAGCAACATGTCGGCCTCGTCACCGGATGAGAGCACCTCGCCGGATCCGATCCGGACCTGGAAGATGGAGGGACCGCCCGAGATGGTTGAGGGGATGGTCATGAAGGTCATGACCTCCTGTTCGCTTCGCCCGGCGAGTCGGGCGAGAAACCCGCCGATGGCCTGGATACCGTCCTGGGAGTTGCCCGCGATCCGAATGACGGCCTCCGAGATCTTGGAGACCGTGGGTTGGCCACCCGCGGAGGTGGCGACTGCTGCATCACTCATCGAATTTCCTGTGCGAATTGGTTGCCACGGAACGGCCCGGTCCCAAAGGGAACCGGGCCATACCCGGACTTGGCTGTGAACGGCTGCATCCTATCGGGGGCCATGCACGGGTCAAGGCGCCCGGAGACAGGGTTGGGCTGCATTCGGCATCCCGAAGTTGTTGGGGGGAATGGGAAGAGTACGAGAACGAGATCATCGGCACACGGGGTGCGGCGCCTCGTGCTTGTACTCGTACTCGCCAGGAACTTTGGGATGTACCGGGCCTGCTCCCTGTATTCGTCGCGTTCTTTGCGGCTTCGCGTGAAACTCTTTCCGTCGATGTGCTGAGGGACAGGCTCCGGGGAATCGGGTTGTTGTTTCACCACAGAGAGCACAGAGGGCACAGAGTCGGGAAGCCAGGGGGAGCGGTTGATCCCACGTCCGGCCTTCAGCCATCTGTGTCCTCTGTGTCCTCTGTGGTGGACAGGAACCAATCCGTCCTGCCCAAGGGGACAGGCTCGGGGAATCAGAATGAGGTGGCATGAGGGTGGGTCTTGCCCCCTCAGGGCGTGGAAATGATTGGGGGTTCAACCCAGCGCGTTGCGCTGGGCTGAGGAGTGGGTGCCCCTTCGGGGCGCCGAAGGATTCTCCGGTGATAGGCCCTCCCCTGGGCAGGAGGGGTTCAGGCGAAGTTGCAAAGGCACGAGGGAGGGAATGGGGACGTTTCGAGTACGAGTACGAGCACGAGTACGATTACGAAGTCATCGGCACGCGGGGTGCGGCGGTTCGTGCACGTACCTGCCAACAACTTCGAGATGTGTTCCAAGTGGGGAAGGGTGTTGAACGGGCATTGCGCGGCATCGGGGGCTTTGGTCCTTTCGAGTTGTGCAAGGATTGGCAAACGCATTGGTGGTGTTGCGAAGGGAAGTGGAAGCTGGATTGGCGGCGGGGAATGGGCGTGCGCCGGGCCGGGTGACGGTCACGGTGGGATTGCAGCCCCTTGCTGGAGGGCAATGGGGGGTGGCGACGGGCCCGACTCCCCATGTCCTGACCTTTGAGTTCGAACCGGCTCCAGCGCCTGACCCCGTATTGGAGCCCTCGGGTTGGAGCGCGGCGGATCAGGAGGCGGTGGCCTGCAGACTGGACGGGGTGTTCGGGCCGCCGGGTTTTGACAGTGCGGCGCGGGCGACGGTCTTTCGGGAAACGGTTTCAGCGTTGGACCCGGATCAGTTGCCGGTTCTCTGGGATGGATTGGAAGGGGTGGTGACGGTGTCGGATACCGGACTGGCCCGGGCGGTGCATTCCGTCCAGCGGTTGCTGGAACGCGGGGGAATCGAGGTGGGGACCGGAGCACGGATGCTGCGTGGGATCTTCCTGAGACATCCGGCGGAGGCGGTGCTGGAACTGGTGGATCGACGCTGGCGTTTCGGGACCGGGCACGACCTGGGAGCGTGAATGACGGAGTGAGTTTATCCGCAGATGGCGCAGATGACGCAGATTGGGAGGAAGGTGAGGGCGCTTGGAATGACGGGTTGGATGCGGCCCCGAGGATGGAAGCGTCAGAACCACCACCAACCGGCGCCGAGGGCGAAGAAGAGGACGATGGCGGTGACCACCCAAAGGGTGCGCCGGTTCATGCGGACCTTGGGTGGCCCAAACTCCCGTTCGAGGTACGCGTTGTAGTCGAAGGATTCGTCCGGCAGATCGACGCCGTCATAGGCGGCATCCTCGTTCCACCCTGCCTCGGCCGAGGCACCGCAATCGGGGCAGGACTTGCGACCGGCGGGGACATGGGATCCGCAGACGGGGCAATCGCCGGGTGGACGGAAACGGGACATGACCCTCAGGAGGTGGCTGTTTCAGCGGCGCGGGCGGTGTTGGCGAGGAGCATGGCAATGGTCATGGGACCGACCCCGCCCGGGTTCGGAGTGATCCAGCCGGCGATGGGTTGGACCTCGTCAAAGGCGACATCGCCGACGAGGCGGCTGCCGCCGGGATGATCGGGGCTCGGGATGCGGTTGACTCCGACATCGATGACGGTGGCTCCGGGCTTGACCATGTCGGCGGTGACGAACCGGGGAACGCCCATGGCGGCGATGAGGATGTCGGCGCGGCGGCAATGGGCGGCGACATCGCGGGTGTGGGAATGGCAGACGGTGACGGTGGCGTTGGCGTGGCGGTCGCGTTGGATGAGGAGGGCGGCCATGGGTTTGCCGACGATGTTGCCGCGTCCGAGCACGACGACTTCGGCACCGGCGACGGGGATGTTGGAGCGCTTGAGGAGTTCGTGGATGCCGCCGGGGGTGCAGGGGACGAAACCGTCCCTGTCGCCCAGCATGAGACGTCCGACGTTCACGGGATGGAAACCGTCGACGTCCTTGGAGGGGTCAACGGCCGCGTAGATGGTGGGGGAATCGATGTGGGACGGAAGAGGGGCCTGGACGAGGATGCCGTGGCAGGCGGGATCGGCGTTGAGGCGGGCGATGAGTTGGAGGAGGTCGGCCTGGGAGGTGGATTCCGGGAGGACGAGGGTGTCGGATTGAATGCCGAGTTCGCGGGACTTGCGTTCCTTCATCCCGACATAGACCTGGGAGGCGGGGTCTTCGCCGACGCGGATGAAGGTGAGGCCGGGAATGACGCCGCGTTGAAGGAGGTTGGCGACGCGTTCCTGGGTTTCGGAGTGGATCCGGGCGGCGATGGCGCGGCCGTCGATGAGATTGGATTCGGGCATGGGAATCATCGGCTGCGGGAGGAGGCCTTGCGATCGAGGCAGGACTGGAAATAGGCGATGGTCGGGATGAGGCCTTCGGCGAGGGGAACCCGGGGTTCCCAACCGAGGAGCTTACGGGCGCGGGAGATGTCGGGTTTGCGCTGCTTGGGATCGTCCTGGGGAAGTGGCTTGTGGACGATCCGGGATTTGGAATGGGTGGCGCGGATGATCTCCTCGGCGAACTGGAGCATGGTGAGTTCGTGGGGGTTGCCGATGTTGACGGGGAGATTGGCGGTGGGGTGGGTGCAGTTCATGAGGCGGAAGATTCCCTCCACGAGATCGGAGACGAAGCAGAAGCTGCGGGTCTGGGAACCGTCGCCAAAGACGGTGATGGGTTTGCCGGCGAGGGCCTGGCTGACGAAGGCGGGGACGACGCGGCCATCGTTGAGGCGCATGCGTGGTCCGTAAGTGTTGAAGATGCGGACGATGCGGGTGTCGATGGCGTGTTCGCGGTGATAGGCCATCACGAGGGCTTCGGCGAAGCGCTTGGATTCGTCGTAACAACCGCGGGGACCGATGGGATTGACGTTGCCCCAGTAGGATTCGGTCTGCGGATGGATGAGGGGATCGCCGTAGACCTCGGAGGTGGAGGTGATGAGGAAGCGGGCGTTCTTGGCGAGGGCGAGGCCGAGAGCCTTGTGGGTGCCGAGGGAGCCGACCTTGAGGGTCTGGATGGGGAGTTCGAGGTAATCGATGGGGCTGGCGGGCGAGGCGAAGTGCCAGACGAAATCGACTTTGCCTTCGAGATACAGGTAGTCGGTGACGTCCTGGTGGATGAAGCGGAAGTCGGGATTGCCGGCGAGGTGCTGGATGTTGGCGGTGGAGCCGGTGATGAGGTTGTCGATGACGACGACCTGATGACCGTGGGAGAGGAGGAGATCGGAGAGATGAGACCCGAGAAAGCCGGCGCCACCGGTGACGACCGAGACGGGTTGGCGACGTTGGCGGGGAGTGGGCTTGGTTTTCCTGGGGGTGGGCATGGAGGAAGAGGGGGTAGGTGATAGGGATGGACTATTTGGCGCCGGCCCCGGTGAACACCGCCGGGACGGTCTTGAAAAGGATCTTCAGGTCCAACCAGAGCGACCAGTTGTCGATGTATTCGAGGTCGAGCCGGACCCATTCCTTGAAGTCCGACACATTGTTCCGGCCGCTGACCTGCCACAGGCAGGTCAGGCCTGGGCGGACGGACAGGCGACGGCGATGGGCGAGGTCATCAAAGCGGGCGACTTCATCGAGGGGAAGTGGGCGTGGGCCGACCAAGGACATTTCGCCGCGGAGGACGTTGATGAGTTGGGGCAGTTCGTCGATGGACCACTTGCGGAGGAAGCGACCGACGGGGGTGACGCGGGGGTCGTTGGTGAGTTTGAAGACCGGGCCGGACATTTCGTTGAGGGCGGCGAGTTCCTGTTTGAGCTGTTCGGCGTTGGTCACCATGGAACGGAACTTGAGCATGGTGAAGGGTCGCCCGTTCAGGCCGGCGCGTTGCTGGCGGAAGAAGATGGGGCCCTTGGAAGTCAACCGCACGGCCAGGGCAGCGCCGAGCATGATTGGGGAAACGCAGAGCAGGATCAGGAAGGAGCCCAGGAAATCCATCACCCCCTTCACCATCGCCTGCCAGGAGGCGTCCGGTCCGGTGCGGAACACCAGCATGGGATGGCCATGGATTTCATCGACGGTGGTCTGGGAGATGCGGGTCTGGAAGAAGTCGGCGAGGAGCCAGACTTCGACCCCTTCGAGTTCGCAGAGTTGGATGGTCCGTTCGATCTGGCCGAAGAGGGTCTGGCGCGGGGCGATGATGACGGCGTTGGCGGAATGGGCGTGGAGAAGGTCGGCGAGGCGTTCGACGGGTTGATCATTGAGATCGATCTGATCGACGACTTCGATGTCGGTGAACTGGTCGAGGCACAGGGTCTTGAGGAGGCGCGCGGTGTCGGAACTGCCACCGACGACGACCACGCGGCGGCGTGAGAGTTCGCGTCCGTGACTGTGGGAGAGGAAGGCCCGGGTGAGTTCATCCTTGGCGACGGCGCAGGCGACGGCGACGGGGATGTAGAGGGCGAAGACGAGGCGGGCGCCCTCGGTCTTGCGGAAAAACAGGACGGTGATGGCGGCGAGGCTGATCCAGGCGGCGGTCTTGGTCAGGGTCCAGAGTGTCTGGCGTCGGGAACCGAGTTGGGGCCGGAGATAGAAGCCCTGGGCTTCGAGGAGGGGTGGGGTCAGGGGGACGATGACGAACAGCAACCAGGCGTAGGAAGAGAAGTCACCGATGAGATCGGAGCGATCGAAGATCTCGAGGGCCCGGATGGCATGGGTGAGCCAGAAGGCGAACCCGAAGAGGGCGGCATCCAGGATCTTGCTAACCTTGGTGAGTAACTGGCGGCGGCGGCGCAGCATGCGTTCCGATCAGGCTGGGCGTCATCGCCCTGGGCCGGCGAGGATTCAGGGGGTGGCCGGGGAGGTCAACTGGAACTCCGGGACGATGTTGGCGGCGAGATCCGAGACGCGGGCCCAGGTGGCTTCCTCTTCGCCCGGCGCGCAATCGGTGAAAAACGAGATGTAGGCCCAGCGTTGGAGGGTGCGCTTCAGGAGGAGATCGCGGATCAACCACCATTGGCGTTGGACATGGCTGGCCGTGACCTGGTTGTCGGCGACGAACCAGAAGACATAGACGCCGGAACGGACGGCGACCCGACCGTTGATCTCGCCCTGGAACTGCATGTCGTAGCGTTGCACGGGCAGGTCATAGCCGTTGGTGCCCCCGATCCGGATGGAACGTTCGGCGCGGGTCCGGATGTTCCAGCCCTGGCCGGTCAGGCAGTATTCGGGACGATGGATGCTGGTGCGGTCCGTGCCCATGAGGACGGCGCTGGCCTGGGTGGAGAAGGAACCGTCCCGGGTGGAGTAGGTGCGTCGGGCGTAGGAAGTGTCGGGGGGAAGGAAATCGAGTTCGAGCTGGGTGATGGTTCCCAGCTTGGTTTCGTAGCCGGGAACGCGGGTGGGGAGTGCGACGGAGTTCGAGCGGACGATCCGGGAGTCTTCGGAGAGGACGGGCATGGAACTCATGCGGACGCCGGGGTTGCCCAATTGCACGGCGCTGCGGAGCTGGTCGAGGAAGAGGGCGCTGCCTCCGATGAGGAGCAGGGCGACCAAGGCGAGGATGCGGGGGCGGGTCAGCATGATGAAGTCGGTCGGGGGGCGGGTTCCGGTTCGGGCTCGGGCTCGGGTTCGTCGGGTGGGTTGGGGCCGTTTGAACCGGGTTCACGCAGGATGCGGCCGAGGAGGAATACGCCGGCGAGGGCGACGGAGAAGGTGATGAAGCCGGCCTTGGTCTCGACCCAGGAAGCCGCTTCCTGATCCCAGGCTTCCGCGACGCAGAAGGTGGTGATGAGGCGGACGATGTTGCCGAGCAGGGCGAGTGGAATGCTGGCGAGGACGACAATCGCGCGGCGCCAGGGCGAGGTGAAGTTGAGCCAGGAATAGGCCAGGGTGAGGAGCAGGACGACGGTCAGGCTGCGGATGCCGCTGCAGGCGGCGGCGACCTCGAACTGGAATCCGGGTTTGGTGAGGCTGGCCGGGAAAAACACCATGGTGCCGATCCGTTCGAGTTTCAGGCTCAGGATGTCGGTGCAGAACCGGGTTGAAACCCAGGTGGAGAAGAGACGGAGCTTGAAGGTCGGTCCGTCCAGGTAGGCAGCGACGGGCAGGGAAAATCCGAGCAGGAAAAACGGGAAGAAGACTGCCCGCAGCCAGTCCCGTCCCCAGAGCGTGCCCATGATTCCAAACAAGCCGACGAGAAAGGCGACCAACGAGATCCGGGTCTGTTGGACGAGGAATCCGACCCCATGCAGGACCACGGCCCCGGCGAGGATGAAAAGGCCCGGAGTCCACGCTTTCTTGACCGCAGGCAGGAGCACATCGCGTCGGACAACCATCAAAACCAGCACCAGGAACGGGACATATCGGCCGAAGGCATCGTCGGAGTCCGTCTTCTCCGCGTTGGTGTACAGGGTGTCCAGCCAGACGAACATCGAGCGGGTGTCGACGTAGCCGAGGACGGAGTTGCCGAGGAAATGAAAGAGGAGGGTCCACGCGACCATGAGGGCCGCAGCCTCCGCCTTGTGAGGTAGACTGGACCAAAGTTGGCGGAGTTCTTTCAGCATGATAAAGCGCAAAGCCAGGTTCTGTCCCCGTGAATGGCTGGGCCGGGTCGCCCCCAATTCCCCGACAAAAGTCCGGGTGAACTGCTCAAAGCGCATCCCCTGGACGATGCGCAACGGCTCAACCTCCGACCGGGTGAGGGAACTGTCGGGGAACGGTCACCCCCCACATTGGTCGGATGGCGTGAAGAGTCCCGTTGAAGTGGGGTGAGGCAAGCCGCAAATATCCGCGGAGACGGGGTGTGGGTCCAAGGCGTCACCGGCGATCAGGTCCCGGCCAGGGCTTTTGCCTTGGTCCCATTCTCAACCCGCGAATTCGCCGGAGCGCTTCCTGCAGACGCGCTGACGCACTGCACAAGTGGCGGCTCGGGGGTTGCATCGGGGGACGAATCATGAGGGCATAACCGGACGCGTCGGGTGAACCCCGGGGATTGCCTGGGGCGAAGCTGCGGCCGTGACAAATCGTATGAATCTTTTGGAACAAGAGAATGTGGTGGGTCTGAAGACCCGTGAGTTGTGTGACGCACTGGTGGTCTCGCCGGAGTTTGCATCGATCCGGGTGAGGATTGATCGATTCGCCGGGGATACGGAGGCCCGGATGCAGTTCGAACTGGTGAATCGGAAAGGGGCGATGCTGGAACAGAAGCAGCAGGGCGGAGAAGAGATCACCGATACCGAGGTGGCGGAGTTCGAGAAGCTGCGGGAGAGCCTGATTTCGAATGAGGTGGCGCGGGAATTCCTGGAGGCACGCGAGGAGATGATCGCCTTGCAGGAAGGGCTCCAGCAGTGGGTTGCGAAGACCTTTGAACTGGGACGCACGCCCACCCAGGACGACATGGGCGGATCGTGCGGCCCGACCTGCGGGTGCGCCTGACGGGCGGTTGCGACCGGGAGATCGGGCGGGATCGACGTGTCGCCGTGTGGGACGGCGATCTCGGATGGCGATCTCGGATGGCGATCTCGGACGGGGTGGGGCGGATGGAACAGGTCAGCGCACGGCGACCTGACGACCGCGTGGGGGGGATGAGAACTGGAGAAAGCTGTCGAGGAGCAGTTGGACCCCGAAGTTGTTGACCCCGGATCCGAAGTAGACCGGGGTCAATTGGCCTTCGAGAACGAGCGGGTGATCGAACTCGGCCCCGGCCATTTCGATCATCTCGATCTGTTCCTTCACCTGCGAGTAGGTCTGGGCATCGAGCCGGTCGGAGACGATCGGGTCATCGAGACCGGTGACATTGACCGGGGCGCGGTACATGCCCCCCACGACGCGTTCAAAGAGGTGGACCTTGCGTTCGCGCCGGTCATAGACGCCGCGGAAGTCGGGTCCGTTGCCGAGGGGCCAGTTCATGGCCACCGACCGGATCCCGAGCACGGCTTCCAGTTCGTCCATGAGGCCGATGGGATCGCGTGCGGGTCGATCCAGCTTGTTCATGAAGGTGAAGATGGGAACGCCGCGACGTGAACAGACCTCGAAGAGCTTCCGGGTCTGGGCTTCCACGCCCTTGCCGGCATCGATGACCATGATGACGGCATCGACGGCGGTGAGTACGCGATAGGTGTCCTCGGAGAAGTCCTTGTGACCGGGAGTATCGAGGAGGTTGATGCGGAATCCGCGGTAATCGAACTGGAGGACGGTGGAGCTCACGGAGATCCCGCGTTTCTTCTCCAGTTCCATCCAGTCGGAGGTGGTGGCGCGCTGGTTCTTCCGGGCGGTGACCGAGCCGGCGAGCTGGACTGCGCCACCATACAGCAGGAGCTTTTCGGTCAAGGTGGTCTTGCCGGCATCTGGATGGGAGATGATGGCGAAGGTCCGACGCCGCTTGATTTCCTCTTCGGTGGTCACTTGCGGGGACAGGCTATGGAAACCGGGGAGCGCGTGCGAACCTCATTCCTCCGGTGCCGGTGTTGGAACCGGAGCGGTGGGGTGGGCGGCCAGGTAGGCATCGACGTCGCGGGTGACGACGAGTTGTCCCCACATCAGGAGGCCGTGGCCGGGGAAGGTGCAGACGAATTCATGGATCCCTTCCTCGGAGGGAGCCTTGAGCTTGAGGACTTCCCGTTGCTGGGCGTCGAGCAGGCGGGTGGAGGCCCAGACATTGTTGCCGGACGGGACATAGGCCCGGCCCTGGCGATCGAACTGGTCGGGCGGCATGAGGGCGGCGGCGCCGACGACCTCTTCGCGGGTGCCCGGTTTCACGAGGACCAGGTTGTGCGGCATGAAGTCCATGTTCTCGAATGTGATCTGGAAGTCGCGGCCGGCCTCGACCACGAGGCGGGGGACGTCGTAGCGCATCTGTTCGCGCACGGATCGAATGATGAAGGCCGGAACCCGAAGGGCCTTGAGATCCTTGCGGATGCCAGTGCTGGCGGAGGTTGGCAGCGTGCCGGCGAGGTCGTCGGCGAACTGGATCGTTTCCACGTAGTCGGCGCTGGTGCGGTCGGATGCGGGGATCCGGGAGGCCCAGGTGACCAGGGCGCGGGCGGCGCGGGTGGCGGGTTCGGCGGGCCAGAGGGAGTGGGGGAGAGGCAGGGCGCGGATGCCCTGGGCGGCGCTGACGACCTGTTCGCCGCGTTCGATCAAACCGGCGAGAAGGCCGAAGGTGCCGACCGGATCGGTGTTCATGGAGACGAGGGCGCGGATGGCAGCTGCATGGAGTGCGCCCACGGGATCGCCACCGACTTCCAGGCGGGTGGAGCGGGCTGGGGCGGGGACATCGGATTTCTGGAAGATCTCCCGCCGGTCACGGTCGAGGACGGTGAGGGTGAAGCCATTGAGACGTTGGCCCAGGTTCGAGTCGGTCCGGTTCCAGACCGTGACGGCATCGATGGAAGTGTCCCCACCGAGATCCACTTCCCACCAGGGTTTGTCGGAATCCTCGGCGGAATGGGTCTGGGTACCGCTGTCGTAATTGCCATCGGTCCGGCCATCGACGGCGTGGGCGGCCTCGCCGCCGTGGCTGGTGGTGGATTGGGTGGCCTTGGCGCCCTTGGCAACATTCCGGGACCCGTTCCAGACTTCGACTTCGGCGAGGGTCAAGGTGCCACGGCGGGGCAACGTGATGCGGACGTAGCGACCGGCTCCAGCGCCGGAACTTTTCGCGGCCGCGACGAGATTGGCCGGAATGCGGTTGGCGAGGGGAAGGACCCGGGCATGCAGTTTGGCTCGGAACTCGGGGTCGAGGATGAGGGGGATCCCGGCGAGGAGATCGGTCAACCGACGTGGATCGGTGGAAGCGGCGGACCAGACCTTGTCGAAGCCATCATCGGCGACGGCGAGGGCGGCCCAGGCGCCTTCGCGGACGGTGGGGTTGGGGGAACGGGTGGCGAAGGATTCCACGCGGTCGCGAAGGGGTCGGATTTCGGCGGGGGATTCGCTGGCGAGCGCGCGGCCGAGGGCGGCGGAGGCGGCGGGATCGGTGGCGGCGAGGGAGTCGAGGGTATCGAGCAGGGTGGCGACCCGGGTTGATTTGCGGGCCTGGGCGAGTTCGGCGAGGGCGATGAGCCGGTCGACATCGGCGACATCGGGTCGGCGAAGGATGGCGTTGAGGACGCCCTCGGTGCGTGGGAACCGGAGGAGTTCGGCGGAAGAGGCGGAGCGCATGAGGAACTCGATGCCGGCGGGGTTGTTGGCGGCGACGGGGGTTCCCTTGGAGATGGCATTGCGCCAGACGGGTTCGAGTTGGCGCAGGGTCTCGCGGATGACGTAGGTCAGGTAGTAATCCTGCGGATGGTTGAGGGCGGCCAGGGCGGCTTCGACGGCGCCGAGTTCACGGAAATAACTGGCGGCGCGGACGGCTTCGAGGCGGACGCGGGGATGGGGATCATTGGCACGGGTCTGAAGGAGTGCGAGGGCGTCGGGGACGCGGTCGCGCCAGTAGCAGAGGACGCGGGTGGCGGCGGCGCGGGCGCGGGGTTCAGAGGATTCGAGCATCTGCCGGAGCAGGGGGGCATCGACGACATTGTGCCATTGGTGGACCCAGAGGGCTTCCATCTGGTGATGGGCGAATTCGGGATCCTTGGGGTCGAGGGCAGTGAACCAGCGTTTGACGGCGGCGATGACCTCGGCGGAGTTGCGGGTGCCGAGTTCGACCTTGGCGAGTTCGCGGGTGCCATCCTCATGGGTCTTGAGGAGTTCAACGAGGTCGGCGATGGGGGCGCCGGCGATCTTCGGGGCCTTGAGGAGGGGACGGCCGGGGTAGGTGATGCGGTAGATGCGACCGTGTTGCTTGTCGCGACTGGGATCGCGCAAGTGATGTTGCATGTGACCGATGATCGGGTTGTGCCAGTCCGCGAAGTAGATGGCGCCATCGGGTCCGGTGGAGATGCAGATGGGACGGAAGTTGGGGTCGGTGGAGGAGATCAGGTTCTCGAGGGTCTCGCCCTTGAGACCGGAGCCGTCTTCAGAGACGCGGACGCGGAAGGCGCCGTGGAAGCTGATGACATTGAGGTTGAGGAAATTGCCTTGGAATTCCTCGGGGAAATGGCGGCTGGAGATCATGCCGGTGCCGGGGCACGGACGGGACGGACGGTTCCAGAAATCGCGGATGCCGGGGTGTTTGGCGGGGTAATCGAGCCGACCGCTGATGGCGGGGCCGAAGTAGGTGTTGTTGCCGGTGGCATCCGTGACGAGGTCGTTGCCCCAGCGGTCGAAGACCTTGCCATGAGGATTGGCGAATCCGTACGGGATATAGGTTTCGAAGGTGGCGGTGCGGGGTTCATACCGGAAGATGGCGGCGTCGTTGTTGCGGACCGGACCATGCGCGGTCTCGACCTGGGTGCGGTGGAAGACGCCATCGCTGAGGTAGAGTGAGCCGCCGGGATCGAGGGCGAGGGCATTGGAGGTATGGTGGGAATCGGCGGAATCGAGACCCATCAGGACCCGTTCCTTCCAATCGGCGCGACCATCTCCGTCGGTGTCGCGGACGAACCACACGTCGGGCGCCTGAACCAGGAGGACGCCGTCCTTGTAGAACTGGAAACCGGTGGGGCCGTTGAGATCGTCGATGAACGGCGTGCAACGGTCGGCGCGTCCATCGCCATCGGTGTCTTCGAACACCAGCAGGCTGTCGCCCTGTTTGGAGTCCGGGGTGCGCTCGGGGTAATTGGGCCAGGCCGCGACCCAGAGGCGGCCGGCGGTATCCCAGGCCATCTGGACGGGTTGGGCCAGGAGCGGAAACTGCTCTTCGCTGGCGAAGAGATTTATCTTCATCCCCGAGTGGACCGTCATGCGGGAGATGGCGTCTTCGCCGGAAAGGAAGACATGGGCGCCTTCGGGTCCGGCCCCGGGTTGGTTGCTGGCGATGGGGGTGACCTTGGGCAGGTTGGAATCGTTGGGTTCAACCTCCCGCCCGTTGGCGGCGGCCCACACGACCACGTCACGGTTGGCGGTCATGACGTCGCGCACGGCCATTTCCTCCTGCATGACCTTGTAGTTGGAAACGTAGGGTTCGGGTGCATTGCGGTCGCTGACGAAGCCGCCCTTGCCGGGTTGGTAGGCGAGGGCCGACCGGCCGCCGTAGACATTGTAGCCGTCGATGGTGCGATAGCGCTGATGCCATTGGGCGTTCTTCTCGTTGATGGCGGTGCGGAGCTTTTCGAGGTTCTGATCGGGCGGACGATTTCCAAAGAGGCCCTCGAAGAGGATGGGGGCGAGGAGACGGTCGCCTTCCGAGGAAAGCAGGTGGCCGTTGATGGTGAGGGCCTGGCCGCGGCTGGATGCTTCTGCGTAGAGGCGTTGGGTGGGCGCGATGAGGTCGACGAAGGTCACGTTCTCGGCGGAAGCCACGGCGGCGATCGCCTGGGCGTAGATCCGCAGGTTGGCGTTCATCGGGGTCGGATCGGCGAAGTTCGGATCCGGATGCCGTTCCTGGAGGATGGGCGAGATCAGGGCGACGCGCGGTGCCCCGGCGTCCGAAAAGGTCTGGGAACGGACGTGACGCACCCAGGTGGTGAGTTCGGACTTGAAGGATTCCACAGCGGCGGGGCCGCGGGCGGATTCGTTGGCGCCGAAGAATCCCAGGATGACGGTTGCGCCGGTGCGCTTCAGCCAGTCGTCGGGAGAACCGAAGTTCTCGGAGCGATGCCGGATGACGACTTCATCACCGGCGACGGCGAGGTTCCGGACGACGAGATCGAGTCCGGGATGATGGGCATGGAGAAGGGTTTCGAAATGGCCGGAGTGCTGCATGCGATCGGCCAAGGCACTGCCAACGAGGACGACGTGGTCGCCCTTGCGGAGTTCGAGCGGGGCGGCGCTGAGGGTGAGGGAGGCACTGAGGAACAACCCGATCCACAGGCTCCACAGACGGGTGAGGTGACGATTCATGTGCGGCAAGATCCTGTGAGGATGCCAGCCATGATGGGACAGCCAAGCCCCCATTCCGGGTCATTTCATGGGAGGGAACAGGGTGGGGTGAAAGGACGGCGACCGAACGTCGCCGCTCCGGGGGGGGCAGCGAGGGGAAGCGGTGGATAGGACGGCGATCCCCACGGGATCAGGTGATGGAACGGCGGCCGTGGCGGGTGGCGGGGACTTCGATGAGGCGGTAGAGGAGCCATCCGATGGCGATGAGGGTGAGGGTGCCGAGGAACCAGGCTGCCGGGGAGGGGACGGCGCGGTTGAACAGGGCGTGGAGTCGGGTCTGCAGCGGTTGATGCCAGAGGTAGAGGGAGTAGCTGATGAGTCCGATGAAGCTCAGGCAGCGGGTGGGAAGGGTCAGGGGGGTGGGCTTTTGAAGGAGGGCTTCGAGGAGGGCGGCGAATCCGATGGCGAACAGGCTGAAGGAGAGGACGAGCAGGGGCTTGAACCAGGTGGAGAGGAAGGCGGCAGCCAACCAACCCCAGGCGGCGACGGTCGGGTATTGGAAGACGCGTTTCCCGGTGATGAACCGTTCCGCCACCCACGCCCCCAGGGTCCAGTCGAACCAATGCGAGATCAGGCCCTGCACGCCGACCGGTGGGATGCGGTCGGGCAGGCCGTCGATGCCGATGAGGAAGGACTTGGCGATGAGGGAGAGGACCGCGGTCGCTGCGAGGGTGTTGGCGATGCCAAAACGGGTGCGGAGTCGGAGGAGCAGGGGGTAGAGGAGGTAAAGCTGGAACTCGACGGCAATGCTCCAGAACGCGCTGACGATTCCGTACAGGGTTGATGGGGTGAGATTCTGGAGGAGCAACAGGTGGGAGAGGACCTGCCATTGATCGGCGGGGACAGACAGGTTCAGGACATGGGTGCGGATCTGGTAGGCGACGGCGGCCAACAGGGCGACGGCGTAGGCGGGGTAGATGCGCCAGAAGCGGCGTCGGAAGAAGTCCGCGGGATCGAACGGTCGGTTGGATCTGAGGAATCCGTAGTGGATGCAGAATCCGCTCAGGACGAAGAACAGGGGGACACCGATCCAACCCTGGAGCACAAGGTGGAGGCCAAGGGTGCGGGGCAGGCCGAGCGCGGCGGTGTCGCGGACCCAACCGTCCCAGGGAAGATCCCAGCCGGTTGAAGCGCCAACGGCGTGGTAAAGCGCGACCGCAACAATGGCGAGGCCACGGAGGACATCAATGCGGTCGACCCGGCTGGGGTCATTCATTGAGGGGTTGGGTGGAGCGGAGATAGGCGAAGAGATCGCGCACCTGTTGATCCGAGAGACCGGCGAGGAGTCCTTCGGGCATGAGACTGCCGCCGGCGGGTTCGAGGGAGACGAGATCGGTGCGGGCGATGGAGGTCGACTGGCCATCGGGGGTGCGGAGGAGGATGCGGATGGGATCCTGTTCGACGATGAAACCGGTGAGGACACGGCCGTCGCGGGCTTCGGCGGTAAAGGCTTCGTAGCCTTCGCGGATCTCGGCGTTGGGATTGACGATCTGGAGGAGGAGATTGGGGAGATCGGATCGTTGATAGGCGGTGAGGTCGGGGCCGATATCGGCGCCCTTGGCGAAGAGGCGATGGCAGGAGCCGCAGGATTCCTGGTAAAGTTTGCGACCGGTGTAAGGGCTGCCGGTGGTGAGGTTGACGACTTCGGTGAGCCGGGTGATTTCGCCTTCGAGTTCGGCGGAGGTGGGTTGACGGAGATTGGGCCAGAGTCGGGCGGACAGGGTTGCCAACGGTTCGCCGGGCAAGGCGCGAAGTTTCCGGGCGAGATCGGTGGGAATGGACGCCACGGGAACGCGTGCGGCGTCGATGGCCTGAAGGAGGGCAAGGGCCCAGGTGGGCCGGGCGGCCAGCGTGGCCAGGGTGACCGGTCGCAGGTCGGCGGGATGGGCGGGGAGTTGGGTGATGAGATCGGCGGCGATGGGGAGATCATCGTGCCCCTGCAAGGCACCGAGTGCGGCGCGCCGGAGATCGGTGGATTTCGAGTCGCGAACGATGGCGAGCAGGGTGGGGATGGCGTTGGTGAGCCGGATCTCACCGAGCACCTGGATCAACTGGAGGCGTTGGCCGGCGTCGATGGATTCATCGGCGATCTGGCTGAGGGCGGATTGGAGGGCATCGGGTCGACCGCGACGGGTGCGGATGAGGAGGGATTCGCCGCCCGCCTTTTCCATGGCGAGAACGAGTTCGTCGGGGAGGGTGGGGAGGGGACGACCTCGGGTGGCTTCCTCGAAGCCTTGGGTGAGGCGGGCGGTGGAAGCGGGGTTGGGAGAATGCGAGAAAAGGTCGGCGCAGCGGAGGAGATCATCGCGACGACCGGTGGCGGTGAAACGGCGGGCGAGGCGTGAGGCGACATGCTGATGGACCAATGGGGCCTGCCAGAGTTCGGGTTCGGAGAAGAGTTGGACAACAGCGGCGGGGTCGGAGGTGCAGAAGGTTTCGAGTGCCCACCAGAGCAGGAGCGGTTGCCGGGGATCGGAGGCATCGGCGTCGCGGGAGAGCAGGGCGCGAACGAGGGGAAGGCCCTGGGTCGGGGGAAGGCGACGGGCGGTGGAAGCCAGTTGGGAACGGACTTCGACATCGGGATCGGAGTTGGCGAGGGAGGTGAAGGTGGAGGCGATGTCGGGGGAGACAGAGCGGGCATCGCCGAGGAGACGGACGGTCCAGAGACGGATCTGGGGATCGGGATGGGCGAGGGCGATGCGGGCGAGATCCGGGGAGAGGGCGCCGAGTTGGTGAAGGGCCCAGAGCGATTCGAGGGCGGCGGGGGAAGGGGATCGGGAGAGATTGTTGCGGAGTTGGGGGATGACCTGGGGATCCTTGAGGTCGGCGAGGCGACGGAGGGCGAGTTGGCGGATGTGCCGATTGGTGTGGTTGAGGTGGGCGACGAGTGCGGGGGCGTCGAGACGGGAAAGGTCGGGAACCGGCCCGGGGATTGAGGAACGGGCGCGAAGCCTATAGATGCGACCGTTGGAGGCGTCGAGTTGGCCTTCATGGTTGCGGTAATGGTTCACCTGGCGGTCGTACCAGTCGCAGACATAGAGGGCGCCGTCGGGACCCAGCTTGATGTCGACGGGACGGAACCAGGGATCGGCGGAGCGGAGTGGATGACCGAGGTCACGGGTGCGGAAGGTGGAACCGTCGCGGAGGATCTCGGACATCACGATGCGGCCCTGCAACGGTTCGACGCCGAGCAGGCGACCCTGATAGGCGGCGCCGAGTGCGGAGGAATCGTATAGGACAAAGTTATGGGTGAAGCGGTCGACATCGGGGTGAGGGATGGCGGGGAAATAGCCAAAGGCATGGGGATTGGAGAGGGGTCCATGCTTGTCGAAGCCCTTCTGGAGATAGGCTCCCTGCTGATAGTGGAAGCCGCGGGTATTGCCGCCGTTATGACCTGAGAAGGTCCGCCCGGAAGAATCGAATTCGAGTCCGAACGCATTGCCGCCGCCTTCGCTGAAGACTTCGTATTCGCGTCGGACCGGGTGGTAGCGCCAGATGTTCTGGCCTTGGGAATAGATCGGTTTGTCCGGGTTCGGTGTGCCATCGGGGCCATGGACGCGGATGTTGCCGGTGACGGTCGAGCCCTGGCATCCGTAAAGCCACCCATCCGGTCCCCAACGCAGCGAGTTGGCGACCGAATGGGTGTCCTCCAGACCGAACCCGGACAGGTGCACCTCCGGATCCCGATCCGGGACGTCGTCGCCGTCGGCATCGGGATAGAACAACAGATAGGGCGGATTCATGATCCAGACGCCGCCGTGCCCGAAGGCGACGCTGGTGACGATATTGAGATCACTTAGAAAAGTGCGGTGTCGGTCATAGGAACCGTCGCCATTGGAATCTTCATGGATGGTGATGCGGTCGGCGCCCTTGAAGTGGTGGGGAGGCGGAGGGGGAACCTTGTCATAGACGGCACGCCAGAAGTTGTCGCGGGAGACCATCTTGAGTCCGGCGGGATGCGGGTATTGCCGATACTCGACGACCCACATGCGGCCACGGGGATCGAAGGTGAGGAAGACGGGTTGGGCGATGTCGGGTTCCGCGAGGACCAGATCGACGGCAAGATCGTCGGCGACGGTGAATTGTCGGAGGGAATCGGCGGGTGAAAGGGGATTCAACCCCGGTTGGACTGCGGCAGCAGGTGTGGTGGGAGGCTTGGGGGCGGGGACGGGTGCGGCAGGTTTGCCGATGACGGCGGAGGCGGGCGGGATGAAGTCGTCGAGGGCCCACAGGATCCCGTTGAGGAGCAGGCGGCGAAAGGTGGGATCGGCGAAGTCTTCGGGGCTTCCGAGCGAGGTATAGAACACGCGACGATTGTCGCGGGTATTGATCCAGGCGATGGGTTCGACGGCGGACAGGCCGTCCTCGGTTTGCGCGTTGATGAGGGGTGTGACGGTTCGGAACGGGTTGCGGCTCTTGTATAAGTGGGAGGCGAAACGCGTGGTGGGTGGAATGCCGTTGAGGATGGGGTGATTGGCGGCGGCAGGAATGACGGTGGCGATGGTTTCCTTGCCGGGACCCTTGCCATAGTGATCGAGGTAATCCGCGCCCAGGATTTCGGTGTCGAAGGCGGGCCAGGTGCGGTCGGGGGGCGGATTCTGGCCGCGAGGTTCGAAGGCATGGCTGGCGGTGCGGATGCCGACGAGGGGTTTGCCGGCGGCGAGATGATCGCGGAGGGCCTGGATCAGGGCGGGTTGGGGGAAGCGACGGCGCACGCTGAGGACGACGAGATCGGCGGTGCGGATGGCTTCCCAATTCTTGAACTCACCGTCGTTGTTGTCGGGGGTGGCCGAGACAAGGCTGAGTTTGAATCCGCGGAAGGCCAGGTGTTCGCGGGCGAATTCCGGGAGGGTTTCCCAGGTGCGATACTCGTTTTCGCCAATGACGAGGGCGATGTGTTTGGGTTTGTCCGCGGCGAATCTGAAGGGTTGGCCGCCGAGGAAATCGGCGCTGGTGATGCTGGGGCACCAGTATTTCTCGATGTGTTCAACGACCAGTTCCGTGCCGCGGAAGTGGGAGACCCAGGGTGATTTCCGATGGTTGTACATGGAATCGGTCATGTCGCGGACGAGCAGGACCTGTTGGCCCTGGCGGACCATCTGACGAATGGAGAAGGGGCGGCCGAGCACGCACATGTTGATGTGGACGCCCATGACGACGACCTGGGTGATGCCGCGTTGACGCATCAGATGGAGGGCCTCGTCGGAATCCGTGATGGCATCGCCGGGCTCGATGTCGAGGGCGGGATGTTGGCGGGACCAGGCCTTGTAGCTGGGGCAATCCGGACAGCCGTCACAACCGCCGTCGGAATCGTCGATGGGCAGGGGTGCCTCGCGGTCCGGTTTGAGGGAGCACCAGCCTTCGAGGGGAATGGTGGTGGGAAGTTTGGGGGCGGCCTGGGCGAGCTTTCGACCCGGGTGATCCTTGTAGAAATCCATGGTGTCGCTGGGACAATGGATGATCAGGCAACCGCGGGCCCGGGCGACGCGCAGCATGGCGTTCATGCGGGGTGCCATTTCACCGACGCGCGCGGTGGCGTCGGGGCAGTGGTGCTTGTCCCACATGTCACAGACGACGACGGCGGTCCGGGCGGGATCCCATTGGACCTGGCGCTCCGAGATCTCCCAGAGATTGGTATCGGCTGGGGACTGGACCCGGGCGCGGGTATGGAGATCGAGGGGGAGGGCCTGGGCTGGGACCAGGCTCAGCAGGAGCAGGAGGAGAAGGAAACGCAGGGCGACCATGCGGTCGAGACTAGCGTGGCCCGCCCGGCCTTTGAAACTCCGGAGGTGATCAACGTCCGGCCATCCGGCGCCGGTACCAGACACCGCCGGTGCCGATCATCAACAGGAGGCCGGCGACAGTGGTGCCGGCTTCGGGGATGTCGGTGGTGTCGAGGCGACGCAATTGCGTAGCGTTGAGCACCCAGGTTCCCTCAATGCCGATGTTGAACGGTTGGATTTCGGAATCTGCGGTGAAGGTGCCGATGACATAACTTCCCAAGCCACCCTGATTCTGGCCTGGAACGTAGACTTCTGCGTTCGGGTAATTGTCGAGGGGATAATCCTCCTGCCACAGGTAGGCACCCCATCCCTCGCCTGAATCATGAGCCCAGAGTTGGAGTTCGTACTGCACTCCCACGATCAGGCCATCCAGAGCGGCCGGCAATGAATCTGTAGAGGAAATGGCGTTTCGGAGCAGGTCCTGATAAGCGGCAGAGAGATCGGTGAACGGGGGAGAAGCACTGCCCGTGTTCAACGAGGTAAAGAGGGCCGGCCCTGCTTCGAACAGTACCGAATTCAGGGAGGTGCTCGGTCCCTGGAAATTTACGGCGTAAACCAGGGTGCCATTCAGGCTGACGTCGGTGTCACCGACAATGGGAGTGGGCACACCCCAAGAGATGAGCGCAGCTTCAGTGTTGAGTGCGGTGAAGAATGCGATGACGCCGGACAATATGGCGCCCCTATCTGTGAGGGTGCGGATCTTCATGGAGGCTGGCAAAATCTGACACCCCCGTGCTGCGAACTGTCGAGGGCAAACTTCGAGCTGAAGCGAGTTTTCAGCACGGCCCGGTTGGCAGCGGATTCGGGTGGGGCGCATTCCCCCGGCGATAGACCAGGAAGAGTTCGTCACCGGCCCGTTCGCACGAGGCAAGGTGGAATCGGGCGGCGTTGGCGAGAAGTTCGGTTCCGGCGCCATCACTGAGGGTGGGGGCGAGGGCGCCGCCGAAGATCAGGGGGCACCAGGTCAGGTGCAGTTCATCGACGAGACCGGCCTGGAAAAGGGAATCGTTCAGGCCACCGCCACCCTCGACCATGACGGAGCGGACATGGAAGTCGCGGGCAAGGGAAACCAGCCCGGCGTGGAGATCGACGGTATCCCCGGGGGAAACAAACACATGATCGGCGAGCAGACCTAGGGTCTGGGCTCGATGGGCGGGGGCGGATCCGGACATCCAGAGGTGGATGGGGGAGAATCGGTGCTGCCAGAGTTCGGCGTGGGGTGAGAACGAGGCGGAGCCGGAGACGACGACGCGGATGGGATGCGGAGCGAGGCCGGAAGCGATCCGGGCGCGGGTGAATTCATCGCCGCCATTGCCCATGGTTGCGCCGGTTTCCTCCACCGTGCGTGCGCCGCACAGGAGGGCATCCGCCCCGGCGCGGAGTTCATGGAGATGCCGGGAATCGCGTGGGCTGCCGAAGGTATGGATGGATCGTGATGAGGTGGCGATCTTGCCATCGGCGGACATGGCCATGTTGACGCGGACGAAGGGCAGGCTGGGGGAGTTGACCGGGCTCATAGGAGGAGCATGGCATCGCCATAGCTGAAGAACCTATATCGGGCCTCGATGGCATGCTGGTAGGTGTCCAGTATAAGCTGGCGCCCGGCATCGGCCTGACCGGGAGCGGCGAAGGCGCTGACCAACATCAGGAGGGTGCTTTGCGGCAGGTGAAAGTTGGTGACCAGGCCGTCGACGACCAGGAATGGCTTTGGGGGATGCAGGAAGATGCGGGTGCGTCCGGCCTCCACTGCGGGCAATGGGGTTGGACGATCCGGGGGAGTGTCGTTGGAATCGCCCCAGTAAAGATCCTGCTTTCCGCGGGCGACCGATTCGAGGACGCGGGCGGTGGTGGTGCCGACGGCGATGATGCGTCCGCCGCGGGAGCGGGTGGAGTTGATGAGATCGGCGGTGGGTTGGGACAGGGAGAACCGTTCGACGTGCATCTGGTGGTCGGCGAGGAGGTCGACCTTGACCGGGAGGAACGTGCCGGCGCCGACGTGGAGGGTGAGGTGGGCGGTCTGGATGCCGTGTTGGCGGAGGGACTGGATCAGTTCGGGGGTGAAGTGCAGGCCGGCGGTGGGGGCGGCGACGGATCCGGGATGGCGGGCATAGACGGTCTGATACCGTTCCTGATCGAGGTGGGAGGAGGGTCCGGCGGGCCGTTCGATATAAGGTGGAAGCGGAAGTTCGCCGTGACGTTCGGCAAAGGGGACAGGTTCGGAAGCGAATCGGAGGAGGCAATGACCCTCGGCATTCTTGTCGAGGAGAGTGGCGTTGAGGGGGGTGGAATCGGGACCGAACTGGAGGGGTGAACCGGGGCGCACCCGTTTGCCGGGTCGGAGCAGGACCCACCATTCGAGCGGGGCGGCCTCCTCGAGGAGAAGGATTTCGATCTGGCCCTGGGTATCGGGCTTATGTCCGCGAAGACGGGCGGGGATGACTTTGGAATCGTTGAAGACCAGGAGATCACCGGGTCGGAGCCAATGTTGCAGATCGGAGAACCGGGAGTCGTGGCGGAGTCGGGTGGCGCGGTCGAGGACGAGGAGGCGGGAGGCATCCCTCTGGAGGACAGGAGATTGAGCGATGAGATCCTGGGGGAGGAGATAATCGAAGTCAGTGACCCGCACGATGGGGGAGAGGGGAGCACAGGAGGCGCGAGTGGGGAAGTGCGGTCAACAGTGGGAGAAAGTGGGAAGGGTGGTTGGGAGGGGAGGGGGTAAAACAGCGGAGAGCGGAGAGGGGGGGGCGGAAGAATCTATAAGATGCTCCAATAGAACCGGATGAAAATATGTGAATAACTTGTGAACAGTATGGGGATAACCTCTGTAGTGGCAGGAAGTTGAATTACTTTGACCGGTAGGGGCGTGAAGTCGTACACCGGGCACCGTCAGTAGGACTTAGTGGATTGGGTGTCGCCTGGGCTCAGGGAACTGGAATGGAAGAGGACGGGAAAGCCTGGGGTGCGACGGGGAGAAGACGGCAATCCGGGGTCCTGCGGATGAGAGCGCGGCGACGATGGCTTCCAACGATGTCAATGAGCAGACGGCGACGGCCGATCCGGGAACGACCCGGGTTGGGCGTCAGCGTCCCTGCTTCACGTGGAAGTACAAGCACGGGGTGGACGGGCAGGGAAGGATCCAGTTTCCGGTGAAGTGGAAGATGCGGGTGGCGGAGGAGGAGTTGGTGGCGGTGGTGACGCAGCATGGGACGACGGGGAAACAGTTCCTGATGGTCCTGCCGGCGGAGCAGTTCGACCTGTTTGTGTCGCGGGTCCGGAGGGGGAACGAATCGTTCACCAATGCGAATTCGATGGCGCAGCGGCATGACTGGGCGGAGCGGATGATGGGGATCGATCTGGACGGGGCGGGACGGTTCACGTTGCCGGGGGAACTGAGGAAGCCGGCGCAACTGGGGAAGGAAGCTTTGCTGGTGGGCTGCATTGACTGGTTCGAGGTGTGGAACCCGGACGACTACGACGAGGCGCGGCGGGACGAGCGGGTGCTGTTGAAGTCGATGGCACCGGCTCCCTGAACCAGAGAAACAACAACGCCCATCCAAGCGGTCAGGCGCAACAAGCCTGGCGACGCCCGGGGGAACAGGAACCCGGGGAGAGGTCATCGGATGGGCTCGGGAAAACGGGAACGGAGGAAGCGATGAAGAGAAGTGATTCGGATGGAAAGCGATGGGTGCTGGGGCCGGTGCGAAGCTGGTGGAAGCCGTGGACGTGGTTCCGGCGATCCGGTGCGGCGCGCCTGACGCGGACGCCGGAGCAGTTGGAGATGATCCTGGGTGGGGTACGACCCTTGAGGCACACGCTGGGGGACGACGACGTGGAGTTGGTGCGGCGGCGGACGGGGACGCGGGTCCTGCACGAGTCGAGTCCGCCGCAGACGGGACAACCGGCGTTGGAGGTGGAATCGGACCGGGCGTGGAAGCGGTTGCGGGGACGACGGGTGAGTGATCTGAAGGTGGGCGTGGACTGAGTTGGTGAACGGAGGAAATGGGACATGCGAGATGCGCGGCTTCATCCACAAACCGGTCATGTTGAGGGAGGTGCTGGAGTGCCTGGCGGTGAGGCCCGGCGGCCGGTGGGTCGACGGCACCTGTGGGGGAGGTGGGCACAGCGCGGCGATTCTGGAGGCGACTTCCCCGGACGGTTTCCTGTGGGCATGCGACCGCGATGGCGACGCGATTGAGGCGGCCACGGAGCGGTTGGGGAGTCATGCGGGGCGATGGGAGTTGAAGAGGATGAACTTTTCGGCGCTGGACCAATGGTTGGGACGCGGGAAGGCGGACGGTGTCCTGCTGGACCTGGGGGTGTCGTCGTACCAACTGGATTCGGCGTCGCGCGGGTTTTCGTTTCAGGCGGACGGGCCTTTGGACATGCGGATGGATGTGCGTGGGGGGATGACGGCGGCGGAGTTGGTGAACGGATGGGGTGTGGGAGAGCTGGCGCGGATCTTCCGGGAGTTGGGAGGGGAGCCCGAGGCGGGGAGGATGGCGCGGGCGATCGAGGCGGAGCGCCGGGTACGGCCGTTCACCGGCACGGGCCAACTGGCGGCGTGCATCGAGCGGGTATCACCGCGGAGAGGGCGGCGGGCGCATCCGGCGACGCGCTGTTTCCAGGCGATCCGGATGGTGGTGAACGGGGAGATCGAATCGTTGGCGGCGGGATTGGGGGCGGCGTGGCGGGTATTGAGGCGTGGGGGGCGGCTGGTGGTGATCACTTTTCATTCGGGGGAAGACCGCATGGTCCGTGAGTTCATGCGGACGGAGGCGCGGGAGTACGACATGCCGCCGGGGCAACCGGACGTGCCGGAGTTGAGGATCCCGCGGGCGGCGCGGGCGCGGTTGGTGAGCCGGAAGGCGATCCAACCGGGAGAAGCTGAGCAACTGGAGAATCCACGGGCGCGGAGTGCGCAACTGCGGGTGGCGGAAAAACTGGAGGACTGAAGCCATGGCAACAATTCGAAGACGTGAAGAGGAATCGGTGCGGATGGGCGTGCTGGTGCGGGCCCTGCTGGTGTGCGGCGTGATTGCGGCGCTGGGCCTCGGTTATGTGCGTCACAACGCGCAGCAGCTCGAACTCGGACGCCAGATCACCGAGCAGGAGCGTCGCCGGGATCGGCTGCGCCAGACGGTGAACATCCAGGAAGTGACGATCGCCACGCTGGTATCGAGGCCGGAGCTGATGGCGCGGGTGCAGCGCTTCAACCTGGGACTGGTGCCGGTGACGGCGGCCCAGCGGATTTTCGTGACTGTCCCGATGCCCGGGCCTGGAACGGGACCGGCGACGGGGGAACGCCTGATGGTGAAGGGACCGTCGGGATCGTCGGGGGTATCCGGGGCGCGATTTCCGGTGGGAGCGGTGGGGGTTGGGCGTTGAGGCGGACGACTGGGATCCGACCTGACGACTGCCACCGAGAGGAAGCTGGAACCGACGATGAGAGAGCAAGACTTTCAAATCCGCCTGCAGGGTCTTGCCTGGATGTTTGCGGTGGCGTTCACGGGGCTGGCGGTGCGGTTGGTTTTCGTGCAGGCGATCCATCCGCAGTTGCCGACGGAGAACGACGGAACGGAGCAGACGATCGTGCGGCCGGCGTTGCGGGGGGCGATCCTGGACGTGCAGGGGAATGTGTTGGGCAAGTCGAGGGTGGTGTATGACGTGCATGCGGATCCGGTGGTGATCGGGACGAATGCGGCGGTCCTGGCGGCCTACGCGGCGCCGATCCTGGGTCGGCCGGCGGCAGAGCTCGCCGAGTTGATGACGCCGCATCCGGAGTTGCGGACGAACCAGATGACGCTGACCAACGCGGGGTTGGTGCGGACGCAGTGGGTGAGGCGTTGGTACACGAACCGTTCGGTGCTGGTGCAGTCGAATGTCGAACCGGCGGTCTGGGTGCGATACCGGGAGGGATTGACCAACGTATTGCTGCCGCGGGCGGAGATGTTGGCGGCGGAATTGAAGGCGGGACAGAAGGCGACCCCGCGTTCGTGGGAACGGGTGGAGGCGTTGGTGCGGGGTGAAGCTTCGGCGTTGAAGTCCGAGAAACAGCGGTTGTTGCGGATCCGACGTGAACTGTTTCCGTTGCGACAGCAGCAGGCGGAGGTCCGGATCAACGGCTTGACGGCGTCGCCGGTCGAGCAGCGGGTGTATCCGCAGGGCTACGCGGCGGCGCATGTGTTGGGGTACACGACGAACGACGTGGCGCGACCGCCGCGCGGGGTGCCGGTCCGGTTGATCGGGGCGACGGGGATCGAGAACCGGTTTGATGCCGAGTTGCGCGGGGTGAGCGGGTTGCTGGAGACGCACCGGGTGAAGGGACGGGAACTGGTGCAGTTCCGGGGACGCGACCTGGCGGCACGGGACGGATTGAACGTGCGGCTGACGATCGACAGCCATCTGCAGAGCATCGTTGAACAGGCGTTGGACGATGCGGTGGAAGCGATCCACCCGAAGGCCATCACCTGTGTGATGGTGCGTCCGCGGACCGGAGAGATCCTGGCGATGGCGAACCGTCCGACCTACGACCCGAACCAGGTGCGGACGGCTCCGGTGGATCATCGGATGAACCGGGCGATCACGGTGCCGAGCGAGCCGGGATCGACCTTCAAATTGCTGACCTATGCGGCGGCGATCGATCTGGGGTTGGCGGACATAGATGACCTGGTGGATTGCGCACATGGGGTGTGGCAACCGCCGTCGGGCCGGCCCGTGCGTGACATTGCGGGGCACGGACTCGGGGTGGTGTCCCTGGAGGAAGCGTTTGCGAAGTCATCCAATGTGGGCGCGGCGCGGTTGGGATTGCGGATGAGTCCGGAGCAGATGATCGGCTACATGCGACGGCTGGGTTTTCTGCAGCGGTCGGGGGTGATGTATGCGAACCGGGGAAACTGGGGCGGGGAACATCCGGGAGGAATTCCGGATCCGAACCGGATGAACATCGAGCGTCAGGGACGGATGAGTTACGGCTATGGATTGTATGCGACGCCCTTGCAGACGGTGATGGCGGCGTCGGCGATTGCGAACAACGGGGTGTTGATGAAGCCGCTGTTGGTGCATTCGTTGGAGACGGGTGAGGGGCGGGTGGTGATGCGGTTTGATCCGACGCCGGCATCGGCAGAACCGGCGGTCCGGCCCGGGACGGCGGCGCAGATGCGGCGGGCATTGCGGGCGGTGGTGACGGATGGCACGGCGAAGATCGTGGCATTGGAGGATTATGAGGTGGCTGGGAAGACGGGCACGGCGCACAAGGTGGATCCGGCGACGCGCCGTCAGAGCAACGAGAAATACACGTCCACCTTTGTGGGATACCTGCCGGCGGACCAGCCCGAGATCTGCATCCTGGTGCTGGCGGATGAGCCGGACAAACGGGGTGGTGGATCGCATTTCGGAGGGCGTGCCTGCGGACCGGTGTTCCGCACCATTGCGCAACAGACGGCGAGTTACCTGGCGATCCCGCCGACCACCCGGACGAACCAGGCGTCGCATCTGGCGGAAAACCCCAAACTTCCGGTGGCCCGGGCGCGCTGACCATGTTGCTCGAACAACTCATCCAGGAGGTGCCCGGTGCGCGGATCGAAGGAACGCGACCGCGGTCATTGGCGGACCGGGATCTTCGGGGGGTGACGCCGAATCCGCGGGGGTCGGGACCGGGGATTGTCTTCGTGTCGTTGCCGGAACTTCAGCGGAAGAATCCGTATCAGGCGCATGCGGCGATGGACCGGGGATCCGAGGTGGTGATCCGGGATGAGGCGACGCCGGCTCCACCGGGGGCGGTGTCGATCGTGGTGAAGGATGTGCGGGAGGCGCTGGGGCATGCGGCGTCGGCGTTGCAGGATCATCCGTCGCGCCGGCTCACGTTGTTTGGGATTGGCGGGGAGAGCGGGGCGCGATCGCGACTGGCGGGGGTGTTGGCGGCGCTGCTTTCGGCGACGGGCCGTGACTGTGCGCGCTGGTCACCGGAGGCCTGTGTGACGGGGGACCGCATCCAGCCGTGGCGGATGGAATCGGTGGACGCGGTGCATCTGCAACGGGAGCTGGCGCGTCATGTCGAGCGGGGTGGGGCGGCGTGCGTGGTGGAATTGACGGAGGGGATCCGGGAGCTGGGCCTGTGCATGGGAATGGAATTCCGGAGCTGTGTGGAGGCGATGGACGGTCCGATGCCGGCCGGGTTGGAGCCGCTGCGGCTGTCGGTGCGGGGAAGCCAGTTCCGCTGGCGATGGCGCGGAGAGGAGCATCGGGTGTACACGGCATTGCGGGGGCGTGGGCAACTGGCGGCCCTGGGACAGGCGTTGGAACTGGCGGCCGGGGCGGGGGTTCCGGTGGGACGCCTGATCCGGGCGTTGCCGGAGCTTTCAGTGGCGCATGGCTGGATGGAGCCGGTGGAGGCGGGGCAGGGGTTCGGGGTTTTCGTGGATGCGGCGAGGGAAGGGCGGGAACTGGGTTCGACGTTGGGTTCGGCGCGGGAGCTGGCATCGGGCCGCCTGATCGTGGTGACCGGACCGAGACCGACGCAATCGGGGGAGGAGCGGGCGGCGTTGGCGCGGGCGGCGGGAGCGGGAGCGGACGTGGTTCTGGTGGCCCCGGACAATGCGGCCGGGGCGGAGTACGGAATGTTGGCGGCGGAATTCCGAGAGGCGGCTTCGGGTGGCGGGGCGGTGGTGGTGGTGGAAGAAGACCGGCATCGGGCATTGCATCGGGCCTGTGCGGCGGCGCGGCCTGGGGATGTGGTGGTGGCGGCGGGCAAGGCGTTGTCGCCGGTGCAGATGAACGGAGTGGCGCGGGTGCCGTGGGATGACCGGCTCCATCTGGGGATGGTGCTGGGGCGGTTGGGTTATGTGGGAACGGATTTCGGAGATTGAGCATGGAAGAGCGGGACATCCAATGGGTGGAACAGGCGACCCTGGGAATCTTGCGACCCGGCGGGCCGGTGGGGACGGTGCGTGGGGTGACGACGGACAGTCGGGCGGCGGGGCCGGGGCAGGTGTTTGTGGCGTTGCGTGGGGACCGGTTTGACGGGCATGACTTTCTGGGGGCGGTGGTGGAGGCGGGGGTGAAAGCGGTGGTGGTGGGGCCGGGATGGGAATCCCGGGTGCCGGACGGATGTGCGGTGGTGACGGTGGGGGACCCGAAGAAGGCGTTGGGTCGGATGGCGGCGGTGTACCGGTCGGAGTTCGGGTTGCCGGTGGTGGCGGTGGCGGGATCGAACGGCAAGACGACGAGCAAGGAGATGCTGGGGGCGGTATTGGAAACGCGCGGGCCGGTGTTGAGGAGTGAAGCGAGTTTCAACAATGACATCGGGGTGCCGCTGACGCTGATGCGACTGGAGTTGCGCCATTGGGCGGCGGTGCTGGAAGCGGGAACGAATCATCCGGGTGAACTGGCGCCGTTGCTGGGATGGATCCGGCCGCGGTTCGGCTTGCTGACGGGGATCGGGCGGGAACACATGGAATTCTTCGGGGACCTGACGGGTGTGGCGGCGGAGGAGGGGGCTTTGGCGGAGGGATTGGGAACGGACGGGGTTTTGGTGATGAATGGGGATTCGGATTTCTCGGATGCGGTGGCGGAGCGTTGTCGGGGGCGGGTGATCCGGTTCGGGGCCGGTTCGGGCCATGACTGGCGGGTGATGTCGAGTCGGGCGGGCTGGGACGGTGAACGGTTCCGCCTGGAGACGGAGCGGCCGGGTTGGAGTGGGGAGTGGTGGGTGGGAGTGCCGGGGCGGCACATGGCGATCAATGCGGCGGGAGTGCTGGCGTTGGCGGCGGAGTTGGGGGTGGAACCGGAGGCGGCGCGTGAAGTGTTGGCCGGGTTCCGACCCCCGAAGCAGCGGTTGGAGGTGTTCGAGGCGGGCGGAGTGCGGGTCTTGAACGACTGCTACAACGCCAACGCCGACTCGATGCTGGCGGCGTTGGAAACGCTTTACGATCTCCCGTGTGCCGGTCGCCGGGTGGCGGTGCTGGGCGATATGAATGAACTGGGATCGCTGAGCGAACCGGCACACGGGGAGATTGGGACGAGGGCGGCGCAGGTGGCGGACGCGATCTTCGCGCAGGGACGGCATGCGGATCGGACGATTGCGGCGGCGCGCCGGGCGGGGGCGGGAGTGACGGCGGTGCACGAGGATGTGGCGGCATTGACGGAGGCGGTGGGTGGATTTGTGCGGGAAGGGGACGTGGTGCTGGTGAAGGCGTCGCGTTCGGCGCGGTTGGAGCGGGTGACGGAAGGCTTGCTGGAGCGGTTGGGAAGGGAGGAGGCGCGTTGAGATGCTGTACCAACTTTCAGAACTGTTCCCGTTCGCGCCGTGGTCGCTGTTCCGGTACGTGACCGTGCGTGCAGGGGGGGCGTTGGTGACGGCGCTGTTGCTTTCGTGGTGGTTGGGGCCGCGGGTGATCGAGTGGCTGCGGGACCTCAAGTTCCGGCAGGATTACCGGCCGAAGGATGCCCAGAAGCCGGGGGATGCGACGGGAGCGGCAGATGACCAGGCGAAGCGGGGGACACCGACGATGGGGGGGATCCTGATCGTGCTGACGCTGGACCTGTCGGTGTTGTTGTGGGCGCGATGGAATCCGCTGGTGATCCTGGCGTTGGTGGTGTTGCTGGTTTTTGCGGGGCTGGGCTTCTACGACGACTGGAAGAAGGTCTCGAAGCAGAACGCGGATGGGGTTTCCTCGGGGTTCAAGCTGTTGGTGCAGTTCGGGGTGGCGATGGCGGTGGTGGCGTACCTGTGGCGGTTGCCATCGGGAAGCGCGTTGGTGACGGAGGTGAACTTCCCGTTTGTGGCGGCGAAATCGGCGGTATGGACGGGTGGATTGGCGCTGGTGGGGGCGCTGGTGTTGTCGGTGTTGACGATCGTGGGATCGAGCAATGCGGTGAACCTGACGGATGGCATGGACGGCCTGGCGATCGGTTGCACGATCCTGTGCACGTCGGTGTTCCTGGTCCTTTCGTATGTGTCTGGCAACGCGGAGCTGTCGAAGTACCTGTTGATGCCGCGGGTGCCCGGGGCGGGGGAGTTGACGGTGGTCTGTGCGGCCCTGATCGGGGCGAGCCTGGGTTTCTGGTGGTACAACTGTCATCCGGCCAGCGTGTTCATGGGGGACACGGGCAGCCTGGCGATCGGGGGGGTGCTGGGAGTGATCGCGGTGGCGATCCACCAACCGTTGACCCTGTTCATCGCGGGCGGGGTGTTCGTGGTGGAGGCATTGAGCGTCATGACCCAGATCGGCTGGTTCAAATACACGCGGATCCGGCGGGGGACAGGGCAGCGGATCTTTCGCATGGCACCCCTGCATTCCCACTTCCGGAAGATGGATTGGCCGGAGACCAAGGTGGTCACCCGATTCTACATCGTGGGGATCCTGTGCGCGGTGGTGGCGTTGAGCACGGTCAAGATCCGATGAAAACCCCCGAAATACATCGAATAAGCGACGATCTTGCATTGGGGACACCGGTTGCTTGCGCCCCCGGGTGTGCCCCGATACAAAACAGGTCGGGGATGACGCACCGATCCAGCCGGAATCCGGTGCAATCATCCACCCCGCGCGGCAGTTATCACCCCAGTTTTTTGAATCGAATTCCCAATTCCGGCGCCGTCGTGCGCCCACAACATCCATGAGCAATCCCAACCCACTCGCCCCGCAAGGTTCCATGCTGGAGAAGCACGGTCGTGGCCGGTCGACCGTCCAGATCATCAGCTTCATCGGGGCCTTTCACGTGTTCGCCCTGTGCGGCCTCCTCTGGATCGGCTGCAAGAAGGATGACCAGACCGCCGCGGGCACCAACCCGGATCCGTCCGGCAATCCCGGTGGATTGGCGGATCCCGGTTTTGCCGCCAACTACGACCTGCCGCCGTTGACCAATCCGCCGATCGGCATGGGAGCGTATCCGGCGGGTTCGACCCCGGCGGGCGGAGCGCCGGCGCCGTATCCCGACGGGCCGGTGGCGGATCCGCTTCCGCCCCTGGGCGGGGGCAGTCTGGCGCCGTTGCCAGCCGGTGGGTTGACGGCTGAACCGATTCCGAGCGGCGCGGTGACCGAGCACGCGGTGATTTCGGGGGACACCGGGTTGTCGGTGGCGCGCAAGTACGGGGTTTCATTTTCGGCGTTGAAGGCGGCCAACCCGGCTGTGGACTGGAACCGACTCAAGTTGAAGCAGGTGTTGGTGGTGCCGGCTCCTTCGGCTCCGACCACCGGATCGACCTCCGGCGGGACATCGGTGGCGGGTCCGGCCGTGGACGGGTCGGTGAGCTACACGGTGAAGCCGGGCGACACCGGGACGCGGATCGCGAGCAAGCATGGGGTGACCTGGAAATCGATCCGGTCGGCGAACGGATTGAAGTCGGATGTCATCAAGCCGGGCCAGAAGCTGAAGATCCCGGCCAAGGCGGGCGCGGCGGGAGGTGGGACGACGGGTGGGACGCCGACGGCGGTACCGTTGCCGGGCCGGTGAACGGTCTGGGCAGACCGGGCATTGCTACAACGACATCACGGATCCCATGACGACGCTGACCACACTCCTGATCCTGGCGGTGGGGTCGTTGGTGGCGTTGAGCCTGACGGTGTTGTCGAGTGCGACGTTGCTGGATCGGAATCCGGATGCATCGTTGCAGAGCCAGGCGATCTCGTGCGGGGTGGGGTTGCTGGCCCTGGTGGTGGGAGCGGGGCTGGATTACCGGCGTTGGGGACGTCGTCGTTGGGTGTGGGGCTTGTACGGGGTGACGCTGGGGTTGCTGGTGCTGGTGCTGGTGTTCGCACCGGAGATCAAGGGGGCGCGGCGTTGGTTGTGGGGGATCCAACCGGCGGAGTTGGCGAAGTTGACGATGGTATTGGTGCTGGCGTGGTACGGGAGTCGGTATTGGTCCGGGATGGATGGGTTCTGGGTGGGGGTGGGGCGGAGCGCGTTGATCGTGGCGCCGATGATCGCGTTGGTGTTGCTGGAGCCTGATCGGGGCACGGCGGCGCTGATGATGGCGGTGACGTTGGCGGTATTGATGTTGGCGGGAGTGCGATGGCTGCACGTGGGGGTTCCGGCATTGGTGGGTGGGGCGGTGCTGGCGGTGATGATCCTGGTCAATCCGATGGCGCGGAACCGGATCGAGCGGTGGATTGAAGGGGACGGTTACCAGGTGAACAAGGGGTTGATGGCCCTGGGCCAGGGCGGGGTGGCGGGGGCGGGACTGGGTCGGGGAACGCTCAAGTACAACGTCCCGGAGGTGCACACGGATTTCATCCTGCCGGCGGTGGGAGAGGAACTGGGGCTCACGTTCACCCTGGGAGTGGTGGGGGCCTACCTGGTGATCCTGATGTGTGGCTTCACCATCGCGGCAAAGGCGCCGGACCGGTTCGGAATGCTGCTCGCCGCGGGCATCACCTCGGTCATCTCCACCCAGGCCATCGTGAACATCGGGGTGGTCACCGAGATGTTCCCCAACAAGGGCATGCCCCTGCCTTTCGTGAGTCGCGGCGGATCCAATCTCATGGTGCTGCTGGCCATGGTCGGGTTGCTGGTGTCGGTGGCGCGTCAGGCCTCCGGACCCACGGTCCCGGTTCCCTCGGGTCGCGCCGGTGGGAAACGTCGGCGCAGCCCGTTCTCCCACGAAACCGAACTTCCCGAATCCGCATGAGCCTGAGTCGGCCTGTATCCGTGGCGGTGGCGTGCGGGGGAACCGGGGGACACCTGTTTCCCGGGATGGCGGTGGGGCGCGCCCTGATGATGCGTGGGGCGTTGGTGACCCTGTTGGTTTCACCGAAGGAAGTGGATCAGGCGGCGGTCCGGGACGTGACGGGGATGCGGGTGGAGACGTTGCCGGCGGTGGGATTGCAGGGGCGCAACCATGCGAAGTTTGGCTGGGGATTCCTGCGTTCCTTCTGGCTCTCGCGTCGGCTGTTCCGGCGGGAGACACCGGTGATGGTGCTGGCGATGGGAGGTTTCACGGGTGCTCCGCCGGTGTTGGCGGGGCGCTGGGCGGGGGCCGCCACCGCGTTGCATGAGTCGAATACCGTCCCGGGTCGGGCGAACCGCATGCTGGCGCGTTGGGTGGGGAACAGTTTCGTGGGGTTTGCGGAAGCGGGTCCGAGACTGGGTGGGGCGCGGGTGGTGGTGACCGGGACTCCGGTCCGGGAGATTTTCCGCCCGATGGAAGCCGCGGCGGCGCGGATTGAATTGGGATTGGATCCGGGGCGACCGGTCCTCGTGATCCTGGGAGGGAGCCAGGGGGCGACGGGATTGAACGAGGCGGTGCGGGCGGCATTGCCGGCGATGGCCCGGCATTGGCCGACGCTGCAATACATCCACCTGACCGGGGCGCGGGATGTGTCGGCGATGACGCTGGCTTATGCGGGGTTGGGATTGGATGCCCGGGTGAGTGCGTTTTCGGATCGGATGGATCTGGTGCTGGGTGCGGCCACGACGGCCTTGGCGCGGTCGGGGGCATCGACCCTGGCCGAGTTGGCGGCGATGGGGGTGCCGTCGGTGTTGGTCCCGTTTCCTGCGGCGACGGATGATCATCAGCGGGTGAATGCCGAGGCCTTTGTGAAGGCGGGTGCTGCCCGGATGCTGGCGCAGCGGGATGCCCAACCGCGGTTGCTGTGCGATGCGCTTTCGGGGTTGGTGGATTCGGCGGTGGAACGCGAACGGATGGGCGCGGCGGCCGTCCGGTTGCATCGGGCGGATGCCGCGGAACGGATTGCTGAACACCTGTTGGCAGCGGCGTCGGGGCCGTTTGCATCGCGTCCCTGGGAAAGTGGGGTGCCGGCTCAACCTCGACCGGAGTGGATCCGATGAAGGTGTTGCGACTCAGTGACGAGCCGTTGGGAACGGCGGAGGCGATGGCGGCGGACCGGGCGATGCGGGTGGCGGACCTGCACCATGATCTCCAACGGGCGTTGTCGAAGGACACGGTGTTGCGACGGGATGAACCGCTGAACCGGAGGACGACGTTGCGGGTGGGCGGGCCGGCGGACCTGTATGTGGAGCCGGCCGGGGAGGAGGAATTGACGGCGGTGGTGGATCTGGCGCGGGTGCTGGATGTCCCGGTGTTCGTGCTGGGGCGGGGTTCAAACCTGTTGATCCGCGACGGTGGGATCCGGGGTGTGGTGATTTCGTTGGCGCATCCGGCGTTTTCGCGGATCGAGGTGAGGGATGGCTTGGTGTGGGCGGGAGCGGGAGCGGGGTTGCGGCAGGTGTCGAATGCGGCGCGGGACGCGGGTCTGGGCGGGATGGAATTCATGGAAGGGATCCCGGGAAGCGTCGGGGGTGCCCTGCGGATGAATGCGGGCGCGATGGGTGGCTGGATCTTTGATCGGGTGGAGTTGCTGCGATACCTGGAGCCGGGGGGCAATGTCCGGGAGATCCCGGGAGTGGAGGCGGGGGCGCAGTATCGGGGATGCCCATTGCTGGTGCGGTCGGTGGCGTTGGGGGCGTTGCTGCGGGGGGATGCGGCGGATCGGGCGGCGATTCAGGAACGGATGGCGGTTTCGAACCGGAAACGGTGGTCGAGCCAACCCCGGCAACCGAGCGCGGGCTGCACCTTCAAGAATCCTTCGCCCGACCTGCCGGCGGGTCGCCTCATCGATGAACTGGGGTTGAAGGGAATGCGGGTGGGCAAGGCGATGGTGTCGGAGGTCCACGGGAATTTCTTTGTGAACCTGGGTGAAGCCACGGCGGGCGATGTCCTCCAGTTGATCGGGCAGGTGCGTCAACGGGTGCGTGAAGCGCGCGGCATCGAGCTGGAGACCGAGGTGGAGATTGTCGGGGAAGACGAGGTGGCGGAGTGAACACACCGATGACGGTGACGGTATTGATGGGTGGCCCTTCGGCGGAACGCGAGGTCTCGTTGAGATCCGGTGCAGCGGTGGCCCAGGCGCTCCGGGCGCGGGGACATCGGGTGCATGAGATCGATCCCGTGCCGGGTCGGTTGGAGATTCCGTCGGGGACGGAGGTGGTGTTTTTGGCCTTGCACGGGACGTATGGGGAAGACGGCGGGGTGCAGGCCGGGTTGGAGGCGTTGGGGATGCGTTACACCGGATGCGGGGTGGAGGCGTCGCGGGTGGCATTCGACAAGGGATTGACCAAGGACCGCTGTCGTGAAGCCGGGGTGCCGGTGGCGCGTTCGGTGATGATTCCGGCGCAGTGCGCCTGGCCGGAGGGATGGACGGGGCCGGTGGTGTTGAAGCCGGTGCGCCAGGGGAGCAGCGTGGGACTCCAGTTTGTGGAGGGCCCGGAGGATTTCGGGGCGGCGCTGGAATCGGCCCTGGGCCATGGAAGCGAGGTGATGATGGAGGAACGGATCGTGGGACGGGAGACCACGGTGGGGATCCTGGAGGATCGGGCATTGCCGGTGGTGGAAGTGCGGCCGAAGCGGGGGAGCTATGACTACGCGAACAAGTACACGGCGGGAGCGACCGAGTACTTCTGTCCGGCGGATTTTCCTGAGGCGGTGACGGAGGGAATCCAGGCGGCGGCACTGGGCGCATTCCGGGCGGTGGGCGGACGGGATTATGCGCGGGTGGACGTGATGGTGCGTGGGGATGGGAGTCCGGTGGTGCTGGAGGTGAACACGCTGCCGGGGATGACGGAGACGAGCCTGATGCCGAAGGCGGCGGCGGCGGCGGGGATGGATTTCGGGATGCTTTGCGAGCGGTTGCTGGAACTGGCGTTGCGACATCGCTGCTGACGGGGGAGTGCACCATGTTTGGCTTTTTCAAAAACAAAGGGAAACGGCGGCAGGAACGGGGATTCCGGCTTGAGGTGAAGCTCCGTGCGGATGCGGCCCAGCGTGGGCGCCGCCGGATCTGGACCCGCCTGCTGGGCGGGCTGGGGTTGGCGGGTTTGGTGGTGGGGACGGTGGTGGGTGGTTCGGCATTGGCCCGGCATTACTGGTTGTATCAGGTGGACGCACTGGCGTTGCACCACATGCCGGTGACGACGGACGGCGTGTTGTCGTCGGCGGAGATTCTGGCGCAGGCGGGATTGAGGCGGGGCATGAACACCCTGGCGCTCGACCTGCCGAAGCTGCGGGAACAGCTGCTGCGGCATCCGCGGGTGATCGACGCCGAGGTGGATCGCGAATTGCCGGACACCATCCGGTTGCGGGTGAAGGAACGGTTCCCGGTGGCCCGGGTGAAGGCGGTGAGCCAGCAGGGGTTCGACTTCGGCTACCTGCTGGATGAGGCGGGACACATGATGTTGCCCTTCACCCGGACCCAGGTGCCGGCGGACGTGCTGGAGATCGAGGCGCAGTTGCCGATCCTGGTGGGTGCCCCGGCGATGTCGTTGGTGCGGGGTCGGGCGGTGGCGGATCCGCAGGTGCGGGCGGCGTTGCGGTTCCTGGCGGATTTCGAGGCATCCCCGATGGCGGGGCTTTCGGAGATTGTGAGTGTGGAGCTGGGACGTCCGCAGGAGATTGAAGTGCTGACGGTGCTGGGGTCGCGGGTGGTGTTCGCGGCGCGCGATGCGGAGGACGGATTTGTCCTGCCGCTGCTGCGCTGGGCGGCGGTGCATCAGGATGCGGCCGGTCGCGGGCGCCTGATCGGGGTGCTGGATCTTTCGGTGACCAACAACGCTCCGCTCCGATGGCTGGATGCGGCAACCGCTCCGTCGGAAGGGCCGCGTCCGGTCAAGACCAAGCGGAAACCCCTGCGTCGAAATGTTTGATTCCGGAAACATCGTGGTCGGCCTGGAGACGGGCACCCACAAGATCTGTGCGGCGATCGGGGAACTGGCGGCCAACGGCAGTTTCACCGTGCTGGGCCTGGGCCAGGCCCGGTCCCGCGGCGTGCGCAAGGGAGAGATCACCGATCCACAGAAGGCGTCCGACGACATCCGCCAGGCACTGACCGAGGCGGAGAACATGGCGGATTGGGAGGTGTCATCGGTGTTCCTGGGCGTCACCGGTGCCCATGTGCGCGGGTTCAACAACCGGGGCATCCATCCGGTGGTGAGTGCGGATCGGGAGATCACCCAGGACGATGCCGAGGACGCGATCCGGAATGCGAAGGCGGTGAACCTGCCGCAGGACCATGCGGTGCTCCACACGGTGCGACAGGACTTCAAGGTGGACGACCTGGAGGGCGTGGAGAACCCGGTGAAGATGGTCGGGGCCAAGGTCGAGGCGCGGGTCCATGTCATCCATGGGCATGGCAACCGCATCCAGAACGGGATCCGGGCGGTGCAATCGCTTCAACTCACGGTCGAAGGCGTGGTGTTCAACGGCCTGGCTTCGGCATTGGCGGTGCTGGACCGGGATCACAAGCAGATGGGAGCGCTGGTCATCGATCTCGGCGCCGGTGCCACCGAGTTCGCGCTCTATTCCAATTCCATCCTGCGCCACAGCGGCGTGCTGGCCGTGGGTGGGGATCATCTTTCGAACGATCTTGCCATCGGATTGAAGGTTCCACTGGGCCGGGCCGAGGCCCTCAAGATCGAGCACGGCAGCGCGATCGTCGTGCCGGAGGATGCCGGAGAGATGGTCGCCCTCCACGGGGACAGCAGCCTGCCCGAACGTTCGGTGACCCGGGAACAACTGCGCCGGATCCAGTCGTTGCGGACGGAGGAGACCCTCGAACTGATCGCCCGGGACATCGGCCCGTTGCTGGGGTTGGCCCGGGCCGGGGTTTTCCTGTGCGGGGGCGGGGCGCGGATGCGGGACATCGCTCCGTTGGCCGAACGCATTTTCCAGTTGCCGGTGAGCATCGGTCGGACCCAGGACGTGTCGGGTTCGGTGGAATCGCTGGGGCAACCGGAGTTTGCCACGGCGATCGGCCTGGCGCGATTTGGCGCGATGCGTCTGTCGGCGCGACCGGAGCGGACCTGGCGGTCGCGGTTGGGGCGATGGTTTCTTCGATGAAGGGGTGTTGGTGAATTCACGGCGATGAATCCAGAAGACATGCAAACCGGGGAAGGGACGCAGGAGACGGCGGCGGATGGACCTGTGCTCCAGGACTTCCGGGTGTTCGGGGTGGGGCGTGCGGGGATCCACGCGGTCGAGCAGTTGTGTGGCCCCGGGGCGTTGCCGGGCGTGGAGGTGATTGCCGTGCATTCGGACACCCAGACCCTGGCGCGGTCTTCGGCGCCGCATCGGCATCGGTTGGGCGGCGGGACGTTGAGGGGACTGGGTTCGGGAGGGGATCCGGCGGTGGGCCAGGCCGCGGCGGAGCGGGATGCGGCGGAGTTGCGCCGGTGGATGGAGGGGGCGCGGATGGTGTTCATCGTGACGGGACTGGGGGCGGGAACGGGGACGGGAGCAGCGCCGGTGCTGGCCCGGATTGCGCGGGAGGCGGGGGCATTGGTATTGGGGGTGGTGACCTTGCCGTTCCAGTGCGAGGGACCGTTGCGGGCGGGGCATGCGACGGTTGGATTGCGGGGAATGAAACGGGCGGCGGATGCGGTGATCACGGTGCCGAACCAGCGGGTGTTGGCGACGTTGGACGGGTCGACACCGGCGACGGCGGTGTTCGAGGCGGCGAACCGGTTGTTGGTGGATGGAGTGCGGGGATTGTGGCAGTTGCTGACACGCCCGGGATTGATCCAGTTGGATTTTGCGAGTCTGGAGCGGTTGTTGCGCGGACGACATTCGGAGAGCGCGTTCGCCTGTGTGGAAGCCACCGGGGAGAACCGGTCGCGCGAGGTGGTGGACCGGTTGTTGGCGAGTCCGTTCCTGGCGAATGACACGGTGCTGCCGGTGGCGGATGCGGTCCTGATCGCGGTGACCGCCGGTGAGGATGTCCCGTTTGCCGAGACCGAAGGGGTGTTGGAACGGATCCAGGCCGAGTGTCGTCAGGCGCAGGTGGTCGTGGGCACGAGCGTGGATTCGGCGGTGCGCGACCGGATGGTGGTGACGTTGGTGGCGTCGGTGGGTGGCTCGGCTCCGTTGCCGGAGGTGGAGATTCCCGCCAAGGGAATGGAATCGGCAGGTTTTGAACGCGGCGGGTTGGATCCTGAAATCCTGGGCGGGGAATACCTGACGGGAGGAACGACGGGGGGACGGTCGTCAGGCGGGCTGGTTCCTCCGGCGCCGGAACTGACGGCGGCACAGCGTCAGGGGATGGGTGGGCGCCCGGGGTTGGGCAAGAAGAAGAAGGTGGTCCAGACCACGTTCAACTTCGAGATGGTGAGCCGCGGCCGTTTTGAAAAGACGGAGGCAACCATCCTGCATGGCGAGGATCTCGACATCCCGACCTTCCTGCGTCGGGGCGTCTCACTGAATTGAACGGAGACCGGGGAGAAGGTTGGCGTGGGAAAAACCGTCGACCATGATGGCACGCACATGGGAGACCGGCCGATTGATACTTTGAACCGTCCGGACGTGGTGCTGGAACAGACGCTGCGCCCGGGCCTGTTCGCCGACTTCACCGGTCAGGCGAAGGTGAAGGAACGCCTGGAGATCGCGGTGACGGCGGCGTGCCAGCGGTCGGAGGCGTTGGATCATGTGCTCCTCAGCGGGCCGCCCGGCCTGGGCAAGACCACGATTGCCAACATCCTCGCCCGGGCCATGGGCACCAATCTCAAGGCCACCAGCGGACCCACCATCGAGAAGGCATCCGACCTCGCCGGACTCCTCACCAACCTCGCCGCGGGCGACATCCTTTTCATCGATGAGATCCATCGGTTGCAGAAGACGGTCGAGGAGTACCTGTACTCGGCCATGGAAGATTTCCGGATCGACATCATCATCGATCAGGGGCCGAACGCGCGGTCGGTGCAGTTGACGATTCCGCGGTTCACCCTGGTGGGTGCGACGACCCGGAGCGGGTTGTTGAGTGCGCCGTTGCTGACCCGGTTCGGGATCCGGGAACGTCTCGATTACTACAAGGCCGAACAGTTGCAGACCATCGTGACGCGGAGCGCGGGGTTGTTGAAGGTGGCCATCGATGATGCGGGTTCAATGGAGATCGCACGGCGCAGTCGGGGGACACCGCGCATCGCCAACAACCTGCTGCGGCGGGTGCGGGATTACGCCCAGGTGCGGGGCGATGGCCGGATCGATGCCGCGCTGGCCGATCGGGCGTTGGCGATGCTGGAGATCGACCAGCACGGCTTGGACGAGATGGACAAGCGGATCCTGGAGACGGTGGTGGTGAAGTTTGGTGGGGGGCCGGTCGGGGTGAATTCCATGGCGGTGTCGGTGGGCGAGGAAGCCGACACCATCGAAGAGGTCTATGAACCGTATCTGATCATGGAAGGTTACCTGAACCGGACATCGCAGGGCCGGGTGGCCACGGAACTGGCGTATCGCCGCTTGGGGATCCAGTACCTGGGCGGCAACGGCGGACGTTTGCTGTAGCGGTTGAGGAGGGGCGACCACGAAAGGGCACGAAGGGGGGTGGGGCAGGGAACGGGTCTCGCGCGGAGGCGCAAAAAACGCGGAGGACACAAAACGGGTGGGAGATGAACCACGAAATACACGAAGGGGCACGAAAGGGGGCGGGGAAGGGAGGGAGTTTCGCGCGGAGGCGCAAAGAACGCGGAGGACACAGAACGGGTGGGAGAAGAGCGCGGTGTTCAGGTGACTTTCGGTTTTCGTGTGTTTCGTGTGTTTCGTGGTCGGAAGGATTTCTTGGGGAGGTGAACCACGAAATACACGAAGGGGCACGAAAGGGGGTGGGAAGGGAGGGAGTTTCGCGCGGAGGCGCCAAGAACGCGGAGGACGGTTGGGGAGCCTGTCCCTCGGTTTTCGTGTGTTTCGTGTGTTTCGTGGTCGGAAGGGTTTCTTGGGGAGGTGAACCACGAAATACACGAAGGGGCACGAAAGGGGCGGGGAAGGGAGGGAGTTTTGCGCGGAGGCTCAAAGAACGCGGAGGACACAGAACGGGGAGGACGGTTGGGGAGCCTGTCCCTGTCCCTTTTCCGTTCCAGTGTCGGGCGGCGACCCAGCGTCGTTGCTTCGGGTGGGGGGATGGTTCGACTCAGGTTTCCGGGTTCAAGGGTTGGCATCGGTGCGGGGCCCGGGTCAGGGTTTGGCCCGCATGGACACTCGAAGGCTTTCCATCGGGCGGTTGAGGTGGGTGCGGCGGTTGTTGCTGCTGTTGGTGGGTAGCCTGGTGCCGGTGGCGTTGGGTGCGGCATTGCCGATCCAGGTGTTCATCCTGGCCGGTCAATCGAACATGGAAGGCCAGGCCGTCGTGGATCTGGAAGGCAAGGATTACAACGGGGGCAAGGGGACCCTGGTGCAGTTGTTGAAGGATCCTGCAAAGGCAGCGCGGATGGGGCATCTGCGCGATGCCGCGGGCAATTGGGTGACACGCGGGGATGTCCGGGTCCGATATCAACGTGAGGGCAAGCCGTTGTTGGACGGGCCGTTGGGCATCGGGTTCAGCATTTATGACGGTCGCCATCATTTCGGACCGGAACTGCAGTTCGGTCATGTGCTCGGGGATCATTTCGAGAACCCGGTGTTGCTGATCAAGACGGCGTGGGGTGGCAAGAGCCTGTACAAGGACTTCCGTCCCCCGTCGGCGGGTGGCGAGGTTGGGAAATACTTCAAACTCATGATCGCCGAAGTGCGCGCGGCGTTGGCGGACTTGAAGGACGAGTTCCCGGAGCATGCCGACGCCGGATATGAGTTGGCCGGGTTCGTGTGGTATCACGGGTGGAACGACGGGGTTGAACCGAAGACGGCGGTACCCGAGTACGAGTCGAATCTCGTCCATCTGATCAACGATGTGCGACGGGAACTGGAGGCGCCGGAGTTGCCGGTGGTGATTGGTGAACTGACCGGGCCGTGGGTGGAGGCGCCGGCGGAATGGACGGCGTTGCGCCGGGCACAGGCGGCAGCAGCGGAGAGGAAAGAATTCCGTCGCAATGTGGTGTTCGTCGAGACCCATGACTTTGTCCGGGCACCGGAAGAATCGCCGAACCCGGGCCATGGGCATCATGAGTTCGGCAATGCGGAAACCTGTTTCCTGGTGGGCGACGCACTGGGGCGCGGCATGAAACGGGTGTTGGCCGGGGCCTCGGTCCGGTTCGACCCGGTGATCCGGGAGGTGGAAGGCTGGAAGGTGCATGTCGATCCGGTCCTGTTGGAAGGTCCCCACGCCGTTGAAGGAGCGGAGGCACTCACCATGCTGGCCAACCATCTGCAACGGGTGCGGATCCTGGTCCCGGCCGGGCCACTCGAGAAACTGCGGAAGGTAGGAATCTGGCTGGAGCACGATCATCCGCGGCTCAACTCCATGCAGTATCATCCAAGTGTGGGCTGGCTCTTGGCCAACCGCCATGACCCGCGACTGGAGCGCATGGTGCACATCACGCAGGCGCGAGATCTCCTTTCGCGAAGCCAGATGCTCAAGCATCCGGCGGTCATCCTCCATGAACTCGCCCATGCCTATCACGACCAGGTGTTGGGATTCGAGAACGCGGAGATCGAGGCCGCGTATGGGAAGGCGCGGGATTCCGGCACTTACGAACGGGTGCTGCTTTATACCGGGGAACGGGTGAAGCATTACGGCCTGAGCAATGCCAAGGAATACTTTGCTGAAGGAACAGAAGCCTATTTCTATAGGAACGATTTTCATCCTTTCGTGCGTGCCGAATTGAAGGAACATGATCCGACGTTGCACGACCTCCTGGAGAAGATCTGGGGGAAGGCGGAGTGAACGCACCATTTTCAGGTTGAACCCCATTTCCAAACCGAGCCCCGTATTCCGCACATTTCATGAAGATCACACGCATCCTGGCCTATCGGGTTGAATTGCCGTTGGTGGAAGGCTGTTACCGCTGGAGCGGTGGCAAGTCGGTTTCGGTCTTTGACAGCACCGTGGTGCGGGTGGAGACGGACGTCGGACTGGTCGGACATGGCGAGGTGTGTCCGCTGGGCCCGTTCTATCTGCCGGCCTATGCGGAGGGGGTTCGGGCCGGTCTACGGGAATTGGGACCGCATCTGCTGGGATGGGATCCGCGGGAGTTGGGGCGGTTGAACCAGCGCATGGACGCGGCGCTCAAGGGGCATCCCTATGTGAAGAGCGGCATTGATATCGCGTGTTGGGACATCCTCGGACAGGCGTGTGGGCTGCCGGTGTGCGTGTTGATGGGGGGACGTTTTGGTGAAGCGGTGCGGTTGTACCGCGCCATTTCGCAGGAGGATCCGGAGATCATGGCGCGCAAGGTGGCCGGGTATCGGGCCGATGGTTACAGCCGGTTCCAGCTGAAGGTCGGTGGTGATCCCGACACGGATATTGAAAGGATCCATGCGGTCCGGGGGATGTTGGGTGCGACCGACCGGTTGGTGGCGGATGCGAACACGGGATGGACGCAGCACGAGGCGATGCGGGTGGTGCGGGCGGTGCGGGATGTGGATGTCTATATCGAGCAACCGTGCCTGACTTATGAGGAATGCCTGGCGGTGCGGCGGCACACGGATCATCCGTTCGTCCTGGATGAGAATGTGGATGGGTTGGACATGTTGTTGCGGGCGCGGGGAGACCTGGCGATGGACGTGGTGAACCTGAAGATCAGCAAGCTGGGTGGGCTCACGAAGACACGCCAGGTGCGGGACCTGTGTGTGAGCATGGGGATTGCGATGACCCTGGAGGACAGTTGGGGAGGGGACATCACGACGGCGGCGATCGCGCATCTGGCGCACAGCACGCCGGAGGAGTTCCGGTTCACCAGCACGGACTTCAACAGCTATGTGACGGTCAGCATCGCCGAGGATGCGCCGCGTCGGGTGAACGGGTTCATGTCGGCGGGCACAGCACCGGGCCTGGGTGTGAAGCCGCGGATGGAGGTGTTGGGAAGCCCGGTGGTGGAAGTGGGGTGAGGTTTGGCGACGCAGTACGTTGACCGGAACTGAAACGACAACGGCATGACCATGAACGGCTCAGTCATTTCATCCCGGACACGGTGTCCGCGCGGCTTCACCCTGATCGAATTGCTCGTCGTCATCGCCATCATCGCGATCCTCGCGGGATTGCTCCTGCCCGGGTTGGGGCGGGCGAAGCAGAAGGCGCTGGGCATCGCCTGCCTGAACAATCATCGGCAGCTGATGTTGGCGTGGCGGATGTACGTGGAGGACAACCGGGACCAGTTGCCCTTCGTGAAGCACGGGCCTTTTGCCTGGGTGGATGGCTGGCTCGATTTCAATCCGAACAATGCCGACAACTGGGATGCCGAGCGGCATCTGCGCACCAGTCTCCTCGCGCCCCAGCTCGGCCGGAACGTCGGTGTATGGAAATGTCCGGGAGATCGGAGTGTGGTGAGGATCCAGGGACAGGCGAGGCCCCGGGTACGCAGCATGTCGATGGTGAACTGGGTGGGTGGCCGGGGTGAAGGACGGGCCATGGGTTGGTCCGGGCCGGGTTGGCGTGTTTACCGCACGCTTTCGGACATGCAGGATCCGGGGCCGGCCAACACCCTGGTCTTCCTGGATGAACGCGAGGACAGCATCAATGACGGCATGTTCGTGGTGGACATGACCGGTTACCCCGACCGTCCCCAGAGCCTCCGGATCGTCGATCTGCCGGCCAGTTACCATGCCGGTTCGGGCGGATTTTCCTTCGCGGACGGCCATTCGGAACAGCATCGATGGCTCGATGCCCGGACGAAGCCGGTGGTGCGGCCCGGCCAGGTCATCCCCTACGATTATCCGTCGCCGAACAACCCGGATGTGGTGTGGATGCAGGAACGGGCCACGCGCCGCGAGTGAACGTGGGATCAGGGATGGGAGGTCTCCCGCGGAGACGCGGAGGGGATTGGGACAGCCGCAGATTGCGCAGATGGGGAGGGGGTTCGGCAATGACCCGGTGGATGGATTCCACGAGCCGGTCCATGGGGAACCCTGAAAAGATTTGTCAGAAATCCGGTGATTGTTGGATGGCGATGCCGTTACAAGGGGCGGCAGGCATGAGTGCTTCCCGACATTCCGCAGGCGGTGTCCTGCGACTGTTACCGGTGTTGGCCGCCCTTCTTTTCCTCTGGCCCGGCAGCAATCGGGCACAGTCCCCCCAAATTCATGTCACCCGCGAAGCGGACGGGATCGGGCTTTCCTGGACCAATGAACCTCCTGGATTCCTGATTGAATCCGCGCTTGAGATCGCCCCTGCCGGATGGTCGGTGGTGGGGGGCGGATTCCCCGTCGGTGAGCCGGTGCTCCGATTGTTGCCGGCGTCGGGGTTGACCGAGTTTTTCCGCCTGCGTTCCGCCCAACCTGTCACCCCGGCCCGGCTCGCTTCCCTCTCCCCGTTCAACGGCGAACAGGGGGTCTCCGTGACCCGCGAAACCATCGCCTACTTCTCCGCACCATTGTCGCCGGACACCCCTCTGACCCGGACCAATTTCTATGCCGGCTTCGGCGGACGCCGGATCCTTTCGCGGGTGGAAGTCAGTTCGGATCGTCGCAAGGCCTCCCTCTTTCCTCTCGAACCGCTCCCATCCAACACGCGCATCCATGTGGTCCTGTCGCCGGAAGGCCTGCGGGACAGCAACGGGCTTGAACCGGACTTCGACATGGACGGGCGTCCCGGCGGGATGGCGGTGACCCATTTTGATACGCAGAACTCGGCCGGTTTCAACGGCACGGCCATCACGGGTCGGGTCTTCGCCTCGGATCCGGTGCCGGACCCGGCCCAACCCGGAGCCTTCACCAATCGTCCGCTGGCGGGTGTGCGGGTGACGGTGGACGGGCGTGAGGAAGAGTTGTTTGCGGTGACGGATGCCGAGGGGCGTTTCCTCCTGCATCCGGCGCCCATTGGACGTTTCTTTGTCCATGTGGACGGACGGACTGCGGCGGGCAGTGAATGGCCGACGGGCGATTACTACCCGTTTGTGGGCAAGGCTTGGGAAACGGTGGCGGGCCAGACCAATGCCGCGGGTGGCTCGGGCGAGATCTTCCTGCCGCTCATCATTGCCGGAACCCTTCAACCGGTCAGCCCGATGCAGGACACCGTGGTCACGTTCCCGCCCGGGGTCCTTGCCCGGAATCCAGAACTGGAAGGAGTGTCGATCACCGTGCCGGCCGGGTCCCTGTTTGCCGATGACGGCACCCGGGGCGGGCAGGTGGGCATCGCTCCCGTGCCGCCGGATCGTCTGCCCGAACCGCTTCCCGATGGCTTGTTCATGCCCTTGGTCATCACGGTGCAGACCGATGGCCCCAGCAATTTTGATCGGCCGGTTCCGGTCCGTTTCCCCAACACGCCTGATCCTGGCGGGTACGCGCCGATGCCGGGCGAGAAGGTGACGTTGATGTCGTTCAACCACGACACGGGCCGATGGGAAGCGGTGGGTCCGATGACGGTGAGTGCGGATGGGCGCTTTCTGGATACGGATCCTGGGGTTGGGATCCTTCAGCCGGGTTGGCATGGGCGACAGGTTCCGCCCCCGGATGATCCCCCGGCACCCCCGCCCCCACCGCCGCCTCCCGACTCCGATCCACCGTGTGTTCCGGTCACCCAATGTCGCCAGTTGTGTGTCGAGGTGGAGGAATTCGAGAACTTCAACTGTCGCCGGAACTGGTTCCGTTGTTTCCGGCAGGGTCGGGGTCTCCGCGGGGTCCAGTTGATGAGTCATGTCCTTTATTGCGAATCCAACGACGAATACTGCCGCGCCGCTGCACCGCGTCGCCGTCAGGTCTGTGTGACCCAATGCGAGACGTCCTGCGAGGGATCGGATGGGGTGGATTCCACGGGAACCCGGTCCGCGGCGCCCGCGGCCGATCTGCCTTCTCCGGCCCAGTTGCTCATGGAGCAGTACTACGAACTCCACGCCGCCGTCCGGGCGATCTTCCAGCAGGGCGGTTCCCTCACCACGGAGGAGGAAGATGCCTTTCATGCGGCATTGGATGCATTGGATGCCGAGGCTGGACGCGATCCTGAGTTGGTGTTCGCCGAGGAGGCGATGCGCCTTGAAGCCCGTCTTCTGGTGTCCGGCGGCCCGGGCTACCTCTATCGCGGCGATCAACCCGCCTACCCGCTCTTTGCCCGGGTGGAAAACGAACGGACCCGGACCGAATGCGGTCCGGCGTTGGTCCCCGGCGAGATCCCTGATTTCCGTTCCCAGGCGGGCACCACCACCAATCGCCACGTCCAGCTCTTCAAGACGGAACCTTACGCGCAGTACCGGGTGTTCCTGCGACGCGGTTGGCTGGCCACCCTCGCCTGTGGGCACATTTTCGGCGACGACCGCATCGACCGCATCGAATTCTACGATCCCCGGACCCGTTCGATCGGCACCGCCTATCGCCGGCGGATTCCGGGGATTGAGCATTCGCTTTCCGGATTCCGACTGACGCCCTTGAGTGATCTGGCGCCGGACGCGGACGGCGATGGTCTTCCGGACGAGGCGGAACGGATTGTGGGAACGGATCCGTTGGTGGCAGACACGGACGGGGACGGATTGCCGGACGGGTTCGAGGTGGACAACGGGTTGAACGCGTTGGATGGCGCACCGGCCGGAGTGGGGGTGGTCGCCAATGCGGAACTGCCGGGGCCGGCCCTCGATGTCGATGCCCGCAACGAACTCGTCGCGGTGGCCATGGGTTCCGCCGGTGTGGCGGTGTTCCTGGCGGATCCCGGCCGTTCTCCGGTGTTGGTTGCCCAGGTGGATACAGCGGGTCAGGCCCGCAGCGTGGCCATCGATGATCAGTTCATCATTGCTGCGGACGGTCCGGGCGGGCTTGCGATCGTGGAGGTCACCGATGATTCCGACGGGCGCCCGGCCAATGCGCAGTTGGCGCGGACGGTGACGCTTCCGGGCGACATGGGTGCGGTGGTTGCCGCCGGCGGACTCGCGTATGCGGGAGGTGACAACGGCTTGTTGGCCGTGGTCGACCTCGGCACCGGTTGGTCTTTGTTCCAGGCGAATCTCGGCGCCCGCATCCATGACCTGGCCATCAACGGCGACCGCCTCTTCGTCCTGCTGCCCAACCGACTGCTCGCCTATTCACTGCGTCGCGGCATTCCGGCATTCCTCGGCGAGGTGGATGCCAACGATATCCAGGCGGAAGGCATCACTGGACGGCGTCGTTTGTTCGTCGGGGGTGACCGGGCTCACGTCACCTCGTTCCCGGGTTATTCGGTTTATGATGTTTCACGACCGGAATCCATGAGTCGGATTGGTTCGGCCATTGATAATGGACCGAATTCCTTCAAGCAGATCGTCCTGAACGGATCCGGCCTGGGCATCGCAGCAGTGGGGATCAATCCGCGCAATGACGGCACCCATGACATCCGGCTTTATGACGTGGGCAATCCGGAGGACACCACGCGGTTCCTCACGGTGATTCCCACGCCCGGCATTGCCCGCGCCCTCGTGCTTTACGGCGGTCAGGCCTATGTCGCCGACGATCTGCGCGGGTTGCAGTTGGTCAATTACCTGGCCTTCGATCGCCAGGGTGTTGCCCCCAACATCACCCTCACCACCTCGGCCGGGGCCGGGGTCACTGCGGTCGAAGAAGGAATCCTGCTCGGGTTGACGGCGCTGGCGACCGACGATGTCCAGGTGCGGCACGTTGAGTTCTATCGCGATGGCGAGCGCGTGGCGGTGGATGGCAATTATCCCTTCACCCATGGGATCGTCGTTCCCAATCTGACCACGAACCGTACCCGGTTCACCGTCCGGGCCCGGGCTGTCGATACCGGCGGCAATGCGCGTTGGTCGCAGACGCTGACCTTCGACCTGCTCCCGGAAACCGTCCCGCCGGTGGTGGAAGGGGTCCTGCCGGGACGCGGCGGGATCGCGGGATCGGTTACGACGCTGGGGGTGGCCTTCTCTGAATCCCTCGACCCGGTCTCGGTGCAACTCGCGGTGTTCACCCTGCACGGTGCCGGGGCGGATGGGGTGTTCGGGACTGAAGACGACCTCCACGACCCGGTGGGCGGGATCCAGTACAACGACGCTGCGGCGACGGTCTTTCTGGCGTTGTCCGGGCCGTTGCCCGCTGGCATCTGGCGTGCCTCGTTGCACGGCGGGTTGACGGATCGGGTGGGGAACCCGTGGACCGGTCCCCACACATGGACCTTCTTTGCCGGAGATTTCATCGACACGGATCAGGATGGGATTCCCGATGATCGCGAGGCGCAGTTTGGGTTTGATCCGCAGAAGGCCGATTCCAATGGGAACGGTGTTCCCGATGGCATGGAGGACGCCGACAACGATGGGTTGGCCAATGCGTGGGAATTGTTTCATGGGCTCAACCCGTTTTCGTCGGATTCCAATGGCAACGGGATTCCGGATGGCGACGAGGATCCGGATGGGGATCGGTTGGTGAACCGGCGCGAGGCGTTGGCTGGCACGAGTCCGATTCTGGCCGACACCGATGGCGACGGATTCAATGACGAGGTGGAGGTGACCGCGGGTTCGGATCCGTTGAGTGCCCGATCCCGGCCGCGACCGATGGTGATCGGGAAGGCGCCGGTGGAGGTTTTGCGTCGGGTTGCCGGTCTGGTCACCGCGGATGTCATCGGGTCGCGCCACACCGTCGAGGTGCTTCGGTCAGTGGTTACGTTCGACGCCATTATCCAGGGCCGTCCTGTGGTTGAGGTGCTGGCCCGGCAACCGGCGGGTGCGCCGTGGAATCCAGGAACCGATTTCGCGAAGCCCATTGTCATTGTTGAACCCCAATGAACCCCCTTCCTCCATTTCCCCCAGTGCAACCCATGAAAACCATGATTGTCCTTCCGTCCCTCGCCGCGCTTCCCACGTGGGTCAGCCGGATCTGTTGTGTTGGCCTTGCCGCGTGGGCTGCAACGGTGTCCGCCCAGGAAGCGGTGCCGTTCCGATCCGGTTCGAGCGGAGCCTTTGGTCCGCTCAACGTCACCAGCAACACGGTCCTGGACCTGCCGTCCGACGGCGTATTCCACTGCACCACGGTGGACATCGCGACCGGTGTGACCCTGCGATTCAACCGCAATGCAGCCAACACACCCGTCCGGTTGCTCGCCACCGGTCCGGTCCAGATCGAGGGCACCATCGATATCAGCGGTGCGGATGGGCAGATCTGGGGTCAGGGAGGCGCCGGTGGCCCGGGCGCCTTCGATGGCGGCAACACCACTCCCCGATTGCAACCGGGCCAGGGCCCCGGGGGTGGACGCAGCAACGTCAATGAACCCGCCTCCCACGCCACCGCAGGTGGCAACGTCCACACCAATCTCTACGGCGATCCGCTGCTCCTCTCCCTGGTCGGTGGTTCGGGCGGCGCCGCCGTGAATGTCAACGCAGCAAACCGGGGTGGCGGTGGTGGCGGTGGCGCCATCCTGGTCGCCTCCGATGTCTCCATCGCCCACACCGGCTCCATCCTGGCCCGCGGCGGTGTGGGTGCAGGTCAAAACCACGACAACAATGGAGCAGGCGGTTCCATCCGATTGGTCGCCCCCACGGTGACGGGCGGTGGCCGGCTCTGGGCTGAAAGCCCCGACCGTTGGGCCCGCGGCGTTGGACGGGTGCGCATCGATTCCCTCAATCGTGCCGGATTCGGTTTCGATCATCGCGCCCACTATTCCGCCGGCGCCAACCTGATCGCCCAACTCCCGGTCGAACCCGTCCTGCGCGTGGTGCATGTCGCCGGACAGGACATTCCCGATTCCCTCGCTCCCGGCACGGTTCGCGTTTTTCTTCCCAGTGGAAGTTCCGCCACCCAACCGGTCCGCATCCGCGCCCAACTGTTCCGCTCGGTCGTGCCCATCCGCATCACCCTGTATCCGGAGAACAGGGATCCCATCGAGATCGATGACGTCATCGACAACACCTCTGCCGATCCGACCGAGAAGGAGTTTGCCGTCGAGTTTCCGCCCAACACCCCGACCCGGGTGCATGTCTGGACCCGGCGCGCGCCCTGATCCCGGGCGGGATTTCCGGGGGGCCTAGGGAGCAATGAACCTTCGCGTAAGGAAGTCAGTGGATAAGACACGGGACAGGCTCCCCCTCCACCCGCTCCGCATTCCTTGCGGCTCCGCGCGAAACCCTTGGGAACAACAACGTCCGCGGAGCGGCGACGTTCGGTCGCCGATGGATCGAGCACGGCGAGAGACCCTCGCCGCTCCCTGGTTTGGGTTGCACCGTTGGCTGGGAAACGACCGACTTTCTGCTTGAACATGAATCGGGCGACTTCCTTGATCAGTTGCGTGGTTTCCCGGTGTTGGGCCTGAATCGTCCGGGAGGCACGTTTGGTTTGGTGTCCTGAGCCGTCCCCAGTCCCGGGACGGCGTTTTCATCTCATGCAATTGATCCATCTCGAAGGCGGCAACGCCCTCTCGCCGTTCCGATCCGCCGCCCTGCTGAATGCGCTGCGGGAGATCCACCCGGCCATGGTTGGCGTCCATGCGCGCCATCTCCATGGCGTGTTGATCGCGGCGTCGCTGCCGGCGGAACAGGAACGACGGTTGGCGGAATTGCTCACCTATGGGGATCCCTACGTCGGACCAACCAGCGGCGGTGTCGTCCTGATCGTGGCGCCGCGGTTGGGCACCGTTTCACCCTGGGCGTCCAAGGCGACCGACATTGCCCACAATTGTGGGTTGCCGATCCGACGGGTCGAACGGGTGACGGAGTATCGGTTGGTTCTGGCGGAGGG